>CAYGYT010000005.1:37129-47552 GCA_964354215.1 uncultured Eubacteriales bacterium
CGCAAGCGAGGTCATCGAGAGCGACGTTGACGCAAGCGAGGTCATCGAGAGCGACGTTGTCGAGAGGACCGAGTACACCGACGAGGAGATGCACGCCCTCATCGACGGTACCATCACCGCTTTCGACGAAGGCGACCTGGTAACCGGAACCATCGTGCGGGTCGAGCGCGACGAAGTCCTGCTCGACATCGGCTACAAATCCGAAGGTGTCATCCCTGCCCGGGAGCTATCGATCCGCAAGGACGTCGACCCCTCTGAGGTCGTTTCCGTCGGCGATCAGGTCGAAGCCCTGGTTCTCCAGAAGGAGGACAAGGACGGGCGCCTCATCCTCTCCAAGAAGCGCGCCGAGTACGAGCGCGCCTGGACGCAGATTGAAGACAAGTTCAACCAGGGCGAGATCGTCGAGGGCGAGGTCATCGAGGTCGTCAAAGGTGGTCTCATTCTCGATATCGGTCTTCGCGGCTTCCTGCCTGCCTCACTCGTGGACCTTCGCCGCGTGAAGGACCTTCACGCGTTTCTGGGCGAACGCCTCGAGGCCCGGGTCATCGAAATGGACCGCAACCGCAACAACGTAGTGTTGTCGCGCCGCGTGGTGCTCGAAGAGGGCCGCAAGTACGAGCGTGCCGAGATCCTCGGTAAGCTCAGCAAGGGCATGATTCTGCCGGGTACCGTCTCCAGCATCGTCGACTTCGGTGCGTTCGTGGACCTCGGCGGCATCGACGGTCTCGTGCACATCTCCGAGCTGTCGTGGAGCCACGTCAACCATCCGTCGGAGGTCGTGAAGGTCGGCGACCCGGTCGAGGTGCAGGTGCTCGACGTGGACCTCGACCGTGAACGCATCTCGCTCGGTCTCAAGCAGACCCAGCCCGATCCGTGGCAGGAACTCGTCAAGAACTTCCCGGTCGGCTCCATCATCGAGGGCACGGTCACGAAGCTCGTTCCGTTCGGCGTGTTCGTCGAGCTTGGCGATGGCGTCGAGGGCCTCGTGCACATCTCCGAGATGGCAAAGGGCCACGTCGAGACGCCGGATCAGGTCACCTCCGTCGGCGAGCAGGTCATGATCAAGGTCCAGGACGTAGACCTGGACCGCCGTCGTATCTCGCTTTCTATGCGCGCAGCCGCCGAGGCGCTCGGTCTGGAGATCGAGATTGCCGGCAAGGAAGAGGGCGACGAGGACGAGGAGCTCGAGGAAGCCATCGAGGCTACCGAGGTCGCGGAGCTTGCCGACGAGATTGCCGAGGACGCGGAAGCCATCGCACTCGAGGAGATGGTCGAGGCTGTCGAGGCCGAGGAAGTGGCCGAAGTCGCCGTCGCCGTTGCCGTTGAGAGCGAGCTCGAGGCCGAAGAGGCTGAGGCTCTGGCCGAGGAAGCGGTGGAGGCCGCCATCGAAGCGCGACTCGCCGCCGACGCTGACGCGGAGGTTGCTGTCGAGGCCGTCGTCGAGGCAGAGGTCGAGTTCGCCGAGGCCGTGGAGGCGATCGAAGTAGCTGAGGTCACTGACGCCATTGCTGACGCAGCCGATGAGGTCGCGGTCGAAGAGATCGCAGACGTTGTCGAGGCTGAGGCCGCCGAGGAAGCGGTGGAAGCCGAGATCGTCGAGGAGGAAGCCCCATCGAAGCCGAAGCCGAGACGGAAGCCCAAGGCGAAGGTCGAAGAGCCCGTCGAAGCTGAGGAGCCCGCCGAAGTCGAAGAGGCCCCGGAAGCCGAAGTCGAAGAGCCCGTCGAAGCTGAGGAGCCCGCCGAAGCTGTCGAGCCCGTCACCGAAGAGCCCGGCGAAGCCGAAGAGGCCCCGGAAGCCGAAGTCGAAGAGCCCGCTACCGACGAGGACGCTAAGGCGTAGTCGAGCCGACTCGGGAGTACCGTCGGGGCCGAGAAGCGCGGAGGCGCTCCTCGGCCCCGCGTCTCTTCGGCCGTGCAGGCCGTCGGCGTGGATAGTATGCTCAGGTAACCGCACACTCTCAGGGGATGAGGGCCGTACATGTTCGTTATCGCAGTCACCGGTGGCATTGGTTCGGGTAAGACGATGGCCTGCGGCTACTTCCGCTCGAAAGGGGCGGTGGTGCTCGACCTTGATGCGATCGCCCACCGGCTGCTCCGACCGGGTAGCGAGACCTACGATCGCGTGGTCGAAGCATTCGGGGTCGACATCGTCGGCGACGACTCCAAGATCGACCGAGCCGCGCTAGCCCGCGCCGCGTTTTCGTCCCCAGGGTCGTGCGCGCGCCTCAACGAGATCGTCCACCCTGCGGTGATGAAGGAGGTCCTGCCGAGCCTCGTGGACCTTCGGCTTCTCTCGGAACCGCCTTCGACGGTCGTGCTCGAGGTCCCGCTCTTGGTCGAGGCGCCCGCGTTCGGCGAATCGGCCGACGTGGTGCTCGCAATCTCAGCCGCTGAGGATGCTCGCCTGCGGCGTTCTGTGGCCGACGGGCTGTCCGAGGACGATGCGCGCGCTCGCCTCGCCTGTCAGGCGAGCGACGCCGAGCGCGAGGCACTCGCGGACTACGTCATCGTCAACGAGGGCACCGCCGATGAGTTCATGCAGGCGCTGGAGCGGTTCTGGGACGAGGTGGTGGCGCCGAGTGCGGCGTAGCCGCCCCTTGGCGCCGCACCGCTGGGCGATCGCGGGGGTGGTGGTCCTGCTGGCCGTCGTGACGCTGCTTGGTGCGCGCGGCCCGGCCTGGTTCCAGGGTCTGTACTACCCGCTCACGTACGAAAGCGAGATCCTCGCAGCGGCGAATCGTCACGAGATCAACCCGTATCTCGTTGCTGCGGTGATAGAAGCGGAGTCGGACTTCGACCCCGAGACGCGCTCGGGCGCAGGGGCGGTCGGCCTCATGCAAGTCATGCCCGCGACGGCGCGGGACCTCGCCCGCAAGGGGCTTGTGTCGAAAGAGGCGGTCCAAGGCAAGGACCTGTCAGACCCGGGTGCGAACATCGAATACGGAACCGCGTATCTGCGGTACCTCGTCGACCGATATCACGAGGTCGAGACGGTGCTCTCGGCCTACAACGCCGGTCTGCGACACGTGGATGAATGGTCCGAGCAGGGCGGCGACATCCGAGAGGCCATCGAGTTCCCCGAGACCAAGCAGTACGTGCTCAGGGTCGTGCGTGCACGAGAGCGCTACGAGCGGCTGTACCCGAACGCCTTCGCTGGCTGGGAGACGAAATGAGTGACACGCCCTTTCGAGTGGTGGCTGCCTTCGAGCCGGCGGGCGACCAGCCCAAGGCCATCGAGGAGCTCACAGACGGCGTACGCAAGCAGCTGCGCTATCAGACGCTCCTCGGCGTCACGGGTTCCGGCAAGACCTTCACGATGGCCAAGACGATCGAGGCGGTGCAGAAACCGACACTTGTCATGGCGCCGAACAAGACGCTCGCCGCGCAACTCGCCTCGGAGCTTCGCGACTTCCTGCCCGACAACGCCGTCGTCTACTTCGTCTCCTACTACGACTACTACCAGCCCGAAGCGTACGTTGCGACAACCGACACGTTCATCGAGAAGGACGCCTCCATCAACGAGGAGGTGGAGAAGCTTCGGCACGCGGCAACGGCCGCGCTCTTGTCGCGCAGGGACGTCGTGGTGGTGGCGAGCGTGTCGTGCATCTACGGCATCGGCTCGCCGGAAGACTATGCCGGTATGGCGGCGTTCCTCACTGTCAACCAGACCTACGACCGAGACCAGCTCATCCGAGACCTCATCGACATCCAGTACGACCGGAATGACTTCGAGATGCAGCGCGGCACCTTCCGGGTCAGGGGCGACGTTGTCGACATCTTCCCGCCGTACGCCGACCACCCGGTTCGGGTGGAGTTCTTCGGCGATGAGATCGAGTCGGTTGCAGAGGTCGATCAGCTGACCGGCGAAGTGCTGCACGGCTACGACTCGCTGCCGATCTGGCCCGCCACGCACTACGTGACCGAGAAGCGCAAGCTCGCGCACGCCCTCGAGACGATACAGGCGGAGCTCGGTGTCCGGCTCAGCGAGCTGCGGGCCGAAGGCAAGCTTCTGGAGGCCCAGCGTCTCGAGATGCGGACCAACTACGATCTCGAGATGCTCGAGACGATGGGCTTCTGCTCGGGGATCGAGAACTACTCGCGTCACCTGGACGGGCGCGCGCCGGGCGAGCCGCCCAACACGCTCATCGACTACTTCCCGAAGGACTTCCTCTGCATCGTCGATGAGAGTCACGTCACCGTGCCGCAGGTCCGCGGTATGCACGAGGGCGACAAGAGCCGCAAGATCACTCTCGTCGAGCACGGGTTCCGCTTGCCGAGCGCGCTCGACAACCGCCCGCTGCGCTTCGACGAGTTCGAGGCGCGTGTCCCGCAGTTCGTCCACGTCTCGGCCACGCCCGGCGACTACGAGCTCAGGGTGGCCGAACAGGTCGTCGAGCAGATCATCCGGCCGACGGGGCTCGTTGACCCACAGGTTGTGGTGCGGCAGGTGCAGGGGCAGGTTGACGACCTCATCGGCGAGGTGAAGGACCGCGTGGAACGCAGCGAGCGCGTGCTCGTCACGACGCTCACGAAGAAGATGGCCGAGGACCTCACGGACTACCTCGTCGAGCAGGGCATCAAGTGCCGCTACCTGCACAGCGACATCGGGACTATGGAGCGCGTCGAGATCCTGCGCGACCTCCGTCTCGGCACGTTCGATTGTCTCGTGGGCATCAACCTACTCCGAGAGGGGCTGGACCTGCCGGAGGTCTCGCTCGTCGCAATCCTCGACGCCGACAAGGAGGGGTTCCTTCGCAACCACCGGAGCCTCATCCAGACGATCGGGCGTGCAGCGCGCAATGTGTCGGGCCAGGTGATCATGTACGCCGAAGTACTGACAGACTCGATGCGTCTCGCGATCGAGGAGACGAACCGTCGCCGAGACCGGCAGATCGCGTACAACGTCGAGCACGGGATCGAGCCCACGACCATCCGCAAGGCTATCGCCGACATCGTGCAGTACGTGCGTGAAGGCGAGACAGAGCCGACTGCCGCAGCCGCAACGGCGGCGGAGCTTGCCAAGCTGCCGAAGGGCGAGGTGCTGCGGCTCCTCTCGACGCTCGAAGAGGAGATGGGCGCCGCGGCCGAGGCGCTCGACTTCGAGACCGCCGCGCGGCTTCGCGATCAGGTTGTGCGGCTTCGGGCGGAGGTCGAGCGGACCACGACCGACGAAGTGCTGTCGCGACTGAAGCAGGGGGCGCGGCGCGGTTCGACCTACGGCGGCAAGCGGCGGCGGTAGCAGCCGCGGTGTCGGAAGAGACCCCGCTTGACCGCGTGTGGTCCCGCGGCGTACCGTGCTCGTATGAACGTATGCTCAGATGAGAGCGAGATGAGCGCCGGGCGACGCGATGTGCATCGAGCCGGAGTGGCCCGTGTAGACGGCTCCGACAGCGCCGAGTGCGACATCCTGCAGGTCGACAGCGAGGCGGTCGCGCGGGCGCGGGCGTCTGTGCCCGACGAGCGAACCATCAAACGGGTGAGCGACATCTTCTCGGCGCTTGCGGATCCAACGCGGGTGCGCATCCTCCAGGCGCTTTCGGCCGAGGACCTGTGCGTGTGCGACATCGCAGCCGTGGCCCGCGTCTCGCAGTCGGCGGCAAGCCACCAGCTGAGGCTGCTCCGCGACCGCGATCTCGTGGCGTTCACGCGCGACGGGAAGCGCGCGGTCTACCGCCTGGCCGACGAGCACGTCCGGCTCTTGCTGGAGCAAGGACTCGCGCACGCGGCGGAGGCGAGGTGAGCGCATGAACGACGCGCAGCCGGCCACCACCTCGCAGATCCCCCTGCGCGTGCCCTCGCCGGTACACTGCGAGCGCTGTGTCGAGCGCGTATGCGAGGCCGTGCGGCACAGCCCCGGCGTGACCTCGGCGGAGTGTGATGCGCGCACGTCGATACTGACCGTTGTACACGACGCCTCGCGCGTGTCGCGGCGCGCGCTGGAGCGAGAGGTGGAGCGGCTCGGCTTCGAGGAGCCGCACGGGATCGAGCATGCCAGCTACCGGGTCACCGGTCTCGATTGACCCGACTGCGCGCGGACCGTGGCGAAGTCCGTCTCTCAGCTTCCCGGCATCATCTCGGCGGATCTCAACTTCGCATCGGGCGTGATGCTGCTCGAGTACGATCCCGCGCTCGATCCCCGTCGGACTGCGATGGCCCTCGTGCGCAAGGCGGGACACACCATCGAGCCCCTCGAAACACAGCGGGAAGAGGGCGTTGCGGTCTTCGAGAGTGCCGCAGACGACTGCTCTGAGTGCGCTGCCGCGGTGAGAGAGACGCTGGAGGCAGTGCCGGGGGTCGGGAGCGTGTTCTTCGAGCCAGGCGCCCGACGGTTTCGGGTAGGGTTCGACCCGAAGAGGCTTGTAGACGGTGTGCTTGCCGATGCGTTGCGCGCAGCGGGGCTCCCGGCGAGCCTCGTCGCTCGGCCTCCTGCCGAGACGGCCGAGCGGGTTCACTGGTGGACGGAGAATCGGACCGAGATCGCGGTCATCGTCGGTGGCGGCCTCATAGCTGTGGCGTGGCTGCTGGGGCGGATCTCGCTTCCGGAGTGGACTACGACGCTGGTCTACGCCGCGGCCATCCTTGTGAGCGGCACGGTGACGTGGCGACGAGCGGTCGTTTCCGTCCAGGCGCGCACGATCGACATGAACGTCCTCATGAGCGTTGCCGTTCTCGGCGCCGTGGCGATCGGCGAGTGGAGCGAAGCCGCGGCGGTCATCTGGCTCTTCGCGCTTGGGGGCCTGTTGGAGTCGAGGTCGCTCGCTCGCACTCGCCGGTCCATACGCGATCTCATGGATCTCACGCCGGCGACGGCGCTCGTCCGCCGCGACGGAGAGGTGGTCGAGGTCTCGCCAGCCGACGTGCGCGTCGGCGAGATCGTCGTGATACGACCTGGAGAACGAGTGCCTCTCGACGGCACGGTTTCGCTCGGGTTCTCTGCGGTGGACGAGTCGCCCATCACAGGTGAATCGGTCCCCGTCGACAAGCAGGAGGGCGACCCGGTGTACGCCGGGTCGCTTGCCACCACCGGTCTGCTCGAAGTCATCGCGAGCACGACGAGCAAGGACACGATGCTTGCCCGCATCGTCTACCTCGTGGAGGAGGCGCAGGCGAGCAAGGCCCCCTCGCAGCGCCTCGTGGACCGGTTCACCCGGTGGTACACGCCCGCTGTCGTCGTGTTGTCGGCTGCCGTGGCGCTCGTCCCGCCGATAGCCGCGCGAATCCTCGGCACCGACTTTGGGAGTTCCGCCGAGTGGTTCTATCGCGGTCTGGTCGTCCTCGTTGTCTCCTGTCCCTGCGCGCTCGTGATCTCCACCCCGGTGGCGATCGTGTCCGCGATCAGCAGGGCCGCCCGCGATGGCGTGCTTGTGAAGGGCGGCATCTTCGTGGAGCTTGCGGGGCGCGTGAGAGCAGTGGCGTTCGACAAGACGGGGACGCTCACGCAGGGACGGCCCGAGGTTGCCGACGTGGTGGCCCTCGACGGCGCGGACAGCGGACAGGTGATGGCGATCGCAGGCGCGCTCGAGGCGTACTCCACGCATCCACTCGCCACGGCGGTCGTGAGAGCGGCCGGCGACCTGTCGCGCGGCATTCGCGTGCGCGGGTTCACCGACCGGCCCGGGTTTGGCGTACGCGGCACGATTGCTGGTGTCGAATACGAGCTCGGAGGTACGCGCCTTCTCGAGCGGCTTACCGACGACGCTGCTCGAGGGGCGCACGAGACCGTGGCTGCTCAGGAGGCTGCCGGGCAGACGGCTCTCGTGCTCGTGAGCGACGGACAGCCGCTGGCGGTCATCGGTCTCGCCGACCAGGTACGCCGAGAGGCACGGACGGCTGTCGCTGGCCTTGACGGCCTCGGCATCGAGCACGTGGTAATGCTCACGGGTGACAACGAGCGGACCGCGGCAGCGGTGGGAACCGCCGCCGGAGTGCGCGAAGTCCGTGCTCGACTTCTACCCGAGGACAAGACGGAGGCGGTGGGTGAGCTTCGGCGCCGATACGGCGTGGTGGCCATGGTCGGTGATGGCGTCAACGACGCGCCGTCGCTGGCGGCAGCCGATATCGGCGTGGCGATGGGGGTTGCTGGCAGCGATACCGCGCTCGAAACCGCTGATGTCGCGCTTATGTCCGACGATCTCGAGGCACTGCCGAGGTTCTTCAAGCTCGGGCAGCGCACCGTACGCATCATCCTCGAGAACGTCGTGTTCTCGATCGCCATCAAGGCGGTGACGCTGGTACTCGCGATCCTCGGCATCGCTACGCTGTGGATGGCGGTGTTCGCCGACATGGGCGTGTCGCTGCTCGTCATCGCGAACAGCATGCGTTTGCTGCGTCGGGCAGGACGCGAGCGTCCGGCGCGGAACTTCGCGTAGGGACACACAGGGCGGAGGTCGGCATGGCAGAGACTGACAGCTTCATGCGATTCCTCGCAGCGTGGGCGCTCGTCCACGAGACCGCCGATGAGGGATGGAAGGCGGCCGTCGAGCGCGGCGAGACTCAAGCGCCGGGCACGATGAGCGAGGGGCCGGACGCCTTCGTCGACGGGCTCTCGGCGATGATCGCCGAGGAGAAGGAACGGCTGAAGGCCTCGCTGGCCTCTGGTGAGGTCGAGGCGCCCGGCAGCATGGCGAGCGTTTCCGAACACCTCGACGAGCTCCGGTTCGAGATCTCCGAGCTCCGCGGCCGGATCGAGTCGCTGCAGGCCTCTCTCGACGCGCTCGCTCGCCGCGACGACGAGCGCTAGGCCCGCGATGTCGGCTCGTTCGCGCCGGATCGCCGCCGTCTTCACGCGTGCCTCGCTGCGCGCGGGTTGGCGCTCGCGCTTCGGATTCGCACCCGCGCCCGCGAGACGCCAGGTGCTCGCGCAGGAGGTGCGGGTCGCCTTCGAGCAGCTCGGCCCCGCCTTCATCAAGCTCGGACAGCTCATGTCCGTTCGCCCCGACCTGTTCTCGCCCGAAGTCGTCTTTGAGATGGAGAAGCTGCAGGATTCCGTGCCCCCGCTACCCGTGGCCTCCATCAGGCGGGTGATCGAGCAGGAGTTCGGATGTGCAGCCGAGGACCTTTTCGCGACGTTCGACGACGTACCGGTCGCTTCGGCATCGATCGCTCAGGTCCATGGGGCGACTCTGACGACCCCGATCCGCCCCGTGTTCGGTCTCGAGATGGCCGCGGGCACTGCGGTCGCCGTGAAAGTCGTGCGTCCGGGTGCAGAGGAGTCCATCCTTGCCGACATCGCCGAAGCGCGGCGCCTCGTTGAGCGCGTCGCCCGGGTCAGACGCCTGCGCCGCTTGAACCTCCCCGGATTCCTCGATGAGTTTGCGGCGTCGCTCGTAAGCGAGGTCGACCTCCGCAACGAAGGTCGGGTTGCCGATCGCTTCCGGTTCGACTTTCGCGACGATCCGCTGATGATCGTTCCGCGCGTGGCGTGGCCGCTCACGACCAAACGCGTCCTCACGAGCGAGTTCGTACACGGATGGCGCCTGTCCGAGATGAGCGAGGCTGAGCGCGCGGGCGTCGACGGCTACGCGCTCGCCGTCCACGGCGCGACCGTGTTCATGCGGCAGGTGCTCGTTTTGGGGAGGTTCCACGCCGACCTGCATCCCGCCAACCTGCTCGTCACGCCCGACAGCAAGGTGTGCTATCTCGACTTCGGCATCGTCGGTCGCACGACGCCCGGCGAGCGCATTGCCATCGCTCAGGTGCTCGCGGCGACGGTGTACGGGGACGCGGACCGCGCCTTGCGCTACTCGGCGGAACTCGGGCTCATGGTTCCGCCTGAGCTTCAGCATACCGTGCGCGATCATGTCGCGACCCTGCTCCACCAAACGATGGGCGGCTCGGGCGAGCCCGCGAACGTGAAACGGTTTGCGGTCGGATTCCTGTCGATGCTCGGTGACTACCAGATCCACGTGCCGATCGGCTACGGGTTGCTCATCAAGGCGCTCGTCACGGTCGAGGGTGTTGCGCGCCGCATCTACCCGCAGATCGACATCACGCAAGCTGCGAAGCCCTACGCGACGCAGCTCATCGCCCGGCGTATGCTGAGTCCCGGACGGCTGTCCGAGAAGCTGCCGGAGGCGATACGAGCGGGTTTGCTCGAACTCTCGTCTTGAACGAAGGCGGGGGGACGAACGGCGCGTACGCCAGCGACCTGCGCGCGGCGCCGGAGTCGCTACAGCGTCTCGTTGAGGCTTCCGGTGCGGTACCCCTCGAGGTCCTGCGCGACGTACGCGAAGCCAGCGTTCTTGATTGCTTCGGTTATCGAAGCCCGCATGGCCCACGCCCGTTCCATCTCCTGCGGGTCTACCTCGACTCGGCCCACGTCGCCGTGCGCTCTGACTCGGAACTGCCGCAGACCTAGTGCTCGCAGCGCCTTCTCGGCGGTGGCGACCATGGCGAGGCGCTCCTCGGTAATGGCCTCCCCGTA
>CAYGYT010000005.1:47652-81588 GCA_964354215.1 uncultured Eubacteriales bacterium
ACGAGGAGCGCGAACAGCTCCGATTTGCAGTGATAGCAGCGCTCGGGCGAGTTCTCCCGGAACGCCGGGTCGACGAGCTCGCTTGTCTCAACCTCGAGGAGGCGAAGTCCCAGTTCGTGCGCGAGCTGGCGCGCCTGCAGGATCTCGCTTTCGGGGTACGTGTCCGACGTTGCGAGTGCCGCGACGCACTTCTCGCCGAGAACAGCGTGCGCCGCGACCGCGAGCAAGGTCGAGTCGACGCCACCAGAGTAGGCGACCAAGAGGCTCTCCAGCTCAGCTAGACGCGCGAGGAGGGCCTCGTATCGTTGCGAGCTGTCCAGTGCGATCCCTCACCCCATGCAGAAGAGCCTTGAGTATACCCCCGCGAGGCTCGGCCCGGCGTGTGGGGAAGAATGGAAGGGGGCCCGCGTGGGGCCCGTTCTCGAGCCGAGGAGGAACACGTGAGCGATCCATCCGGTCCAGACCCGTCTGAGCTGGCCGAGGAACAAGTTTCCGCAGACGACTCCGCTGTTGGCCCAGAGGTTGTGGTCCCACCGCCGGCGGAGCTTGCCGAGCGCGCCGTGGTGTCGGGTTTCGACGACTATCAGGCTCGCTACGACGCCTCGATCGCCGACCCCGACCGCTTCTGGGGCGACGCGGCTCGCGAGTACCTGACGTGGATGAAGCCGTTCACGAAGGTGGCCGAAGGCGGATTCGAGCATCTCGACTACACCTGGTTCGCCGACGGCGAGCTGAACGCCTCGGCGAACTGCCTCGACCGGCACCTCGGCACGTGGCGTTCGACCAAGGCGGCGCTCATCTGGGAGGGCGACGACGCGTCGTCGCGCACGTTCACGTACCAGCAGCTGCATCACGAGGTGTGCCGGTTCGCTAACGTGCTCCGCAAGAAGCGCGTCGAGAAGGGCGACCGCGTCGCGATCTACCTGCCGATGGTGCCCGAGCTCGTCATCGCGATGCTCGCGTGCGCACGCATAGGCGCCGTGCATTCGGTCGTGTTCGGCGGTTTCTCGGCAAGCGCGCTTCGGGGCAGGATCCAGGACTGTGGCGCGAAGCTCCTCATCACCGCCGATGAGGGAATTCGCGGCGGACGCAAGGTGCCGCTGAAGGCGGCGGCCGACGAGGCGCTCTTCGAATGCCCAAGCGTCGAGGCCTGCGTGGTCGTGAAGCGCGGTGCTGGCGACGTAGACATGGAGCCCGGGCGTGACACGTGGTGGTATCACGAGATGAGCGCACCCGAGGTGCGCGGGAAGAGCGATCCGGAGCCGATGGGTGCCGAGGACCCGCTCTTCATTCTCTACACGTCGGGGTCGACCGGTACCCCGAAGGGCGTGCTTCACACGACCGCCGGCTACCTGCTCTATGCAGCGCTCACCTTCAAGACGGTGTTCGACTACCGCGACGAGGACGTCTTCTGGTGCACCGCCGACATCGGGTGGGTCACGGGTCACAGCTACATCGTGTACGGGCCCCTCGCGGCGGGTGCGACCACGCTCATGTTCGAAGGCGTGCCTACCTGGCCCGATCCCGCGCGCTTCTGGGCCGTCGTCGAGAAGTACCGCGTGAACTCGTTCTACACCGCGCCGACGGTGCTTCGCTCGCTTCAACGCCACGGTGACGGGTGGCCGGGGCGCTACGACGTGACGAGCCTGAGGCTCCTCGGAACAGTAGGCGAGCCCATCAACCCCGAGGTGTGGCTGTGGTATCGCCGGGTGATCGGGCGTGACGAGGTGCCTGTGATCGACACGTACTGGCAGACCGAGACGGGCGGGTTCGTGATCACGCCGCTCCCGGGCGCGATCCCCCTCAAGCCGGGTTCGGCGACCGTGCCGTTCTTCGGCGTGAAGCCTTCGGTGCTCAAAGAGGACGGATCACCCGCCGAGGTCAACGAAGGCGGGCTCCTCTGCATCGACCGCCCGTGGCCGGGGATGTTCCGCCGCGTGTGGGGCGACGCGGACAACGCACGGATGCGGGAGACGTACTTCGAGCGCTTCCCCGGGCGCTACTTCACCGGTGACGGCGCGCGAGTCGACGAGGACGGCTACTACTGGCTTCTGGGCAGGGTGGACGACGTTATCAACGTGTCGGGTCACCGCCTCGGGACCGCCGAGATCGAGAGCGCGCTCGTGAGTCACGAAGCCGTGAGTGAGGCGGCGGTGGTTGGGTTCCCGCATCCCGTCAAGGGGGAGGGCATCCATGCCTACGTCGTGCTGAGAGACGGGCAGGCGGCGTCCGAGGACCTCGCCAAGATCCTGTCCGGGCACGTCCGCAAGCTCATTGGGCCGATTGCGAAGCCAGATCGGATCCAGTTCTCGGCGGATTTGCCCAAGACGCGCTCAGGCAAGATCATGCGGCGCATCCTGCGCAAGATCGCTTCGGGCGTGAGCGACACGGAGGAGTTCGGAGACCTCTCAACGCTCGCCGACCCGAAGGTCGTGAAGGACCTGCTGTCGGGCGCGGAAACGTACGACAGGCCATGAGCCTGCTCCAGGGCGAGCGCGGTGCGTGGACCGCGTTGGTGGGTATCATCTTGTGATCTACTGAGACCAATGTGCTGATCCCAATGGGAGGACACCGATGAGCCCCATGACCGTCTTCTGGTTCGTGTTGCTAGCAGCTGCGGTCGCGGTGTTCGGCGTGCTTATCGCCAGACAGATGCGGGGCGGCAAGGAAGCACCGGGCATGCCGATGGACGTGAGCACCAGCAACCACGACGAACCGCTCGAGGACACCGCGAAGTCTCTCGATGCGCCGCGTCACGTGAAGAGCGGTCTCGCCGATGCTCACGGCTACGACGACATCCACCGTACACTTGGTGGCGAGTAGTAGCGCTGCGCGATGGCGAGCGGCAGCGGCTACTGCTCGCTAGGCCTGCGGCGTCTGCCCCGGCTGCGAGGCGTCCCGGTCCCAGCGCGTCTCGGCCACACCCTCGAGTGCGAGTGAGGCCCTCGCGGCTGCGAACAGTGTGTCCGACAGTCGGTTCAAGAAGCGCGCGACGCTCTCATCGCCGTCGTGTTTGGGGTCGAGCGCCACGACGCGGCGCTCCGCGCGGCGCACGATCGTGCGCGCCACGTGCAGCCTCGCGGCCAACTCGCTTCCCCCGGGCAGGATGAAGTGATCGAGCGGCCCGGCGAGGCGTTCGAAGTGGTCGATGGCCCGTTCCAACGCGTACACGTCGGCCTCATCCGCATCTGTGGTGCGCTCTGATCGAGCCTCGGGGGGAGTGGCGAGATGGCTCGAGCAGTTGAAGAGCCGCTGCTGCGCGAAGAGCAGGGTCTCGCGCATGTCGCCGTCTGACACGAGCGCGAGTGCGAGGCCGACCGCGCTATTGGCCTCGTCGACCGTGCCGTAGGCCTCGACCCGCGGGTCGGCCTTGCTCACCCGCTCGCCGTCCGCGAGTGAGGTCTCGCCTGTGTCACCGGTACGCGTGTAGATGGTCATGAGGTGGCTCCCGCAGTCGGCACGTCGATTCGTACTGAATCGTACCTCGTTGGGTCGGGCCGACGCATGAAAGCGAGCCGTCGTGGCACGCCCGGCTACACCAACTCCCGGATCCGCATCGCGAGATGGCCGAGGACGCCGCTGTCCGTGGGTGCCTGCCCGTCGGGTCCCACGACGTGGAACGTGTCGCGCGCGATGCCGCCGTTCGTGAGCGCCTTCGCCCAGCGGATGTCGAGTCCGACCGAGGCGATCGCGCGTGCGATGTCGTAGAGAAGTCCCACGCGGTCTGCGGCGGTGACGAGCACGGCGGTGTCGTAGCCGGCCGAGGTGTCGACACGTACCCGCGTCCCTACCCGAGCGCGACGCGTGCCGTCGCCCGAGTAGTGGCGCCCGCGCTCGGCGAGCCGTGTCTCGAGCTCGAGCCTGTCGGCGAGGGCGGCGTCGAGGTAGCGTTCGGCGCGCTGCCAGGTCTCGTGCTCGACCGGGGCCAGGGTTGCCGAGCGCACCGTGAAGATGTCGAGCGCGATGCCGTTCGCGGTGCTGTATGCGTCGACGGCGAGGATGTCGAGGCCGGCGAGCGTGAGGGCTCCCGCGACCCGGGCGAAGAGCTCGGGGCGGTCCTTGGCGACTACAGCCACCTCGAACGTCTCGGGTAGGGGGCCCGGGCGCACCGCGAGCCGGGCGCGCGTCGGGGCGGAGTGCACGTCGAGGTCGGCCACGAGGCGTGCGTGCATCGACACTTGGGCAGGCTCGCGCGAGGAGAGGTAGCGGAGCGGTGCGTTCCTGACGAAGTCGGCGACGGCGGCGTCCGTGTCGGCCGGGAGCGCGGAGAGCGTTGCGGCCCGGACTTCCTCGCCTCGCTTTGCGAGTCCCGCGCCGTCGATGTCGGGCGAGAGCGCTGCGTCGACGCGCGACACAAGCGCGCCCACGAGTGTCTCCTGCCACGGTCCCCACGCTGTCGGCCCGGTGGACAGGCTGTCGGCGACGGTGAGTACGTGCAGGGGTGCCACGAGCTCGCGTCGCCCGACCCTCTCGGCGACGCCGAGGATGACGTCCTCGGAATCGAGGTCGTCGTGCATGGCGCTCTCGGCGAGCGCGAGATGCAACCGTACGAGGTCGGCGACGTCGGCTTGCGCGCCAGCGTCGAGGCCGAAGAGCCAGGCGCTCTCGGAGGCGGTCAGCGCCCCGCGCTCTGCGTGCTTCGGCCCCGGCCTGGACTTCGCGCGATCGTGCGTGAGAGCGGCGACGAGGAGCGGCCTGTCGTCGGAGATGGCGGCGCGCGATCGCGCGAGCGCGGAAGGCTCGGTCGCGGGGAGCGTGGCGGCGAGCGCCGCGCACCTGATGCTGTGCGCGCCCACCGCGAGCGTATGCGTGAGAGCCGGGCGCCGGAGCGAAAGGAGTGACTTGAAGGCGGGCACGAGCGCATCGAGCCGGCCGAGCCAGGCGGCCTCCTCGAGGGGCCCCACGCCGGCGTCGCCCTGACGGAGCAGACCAAAGACCTCGTCGGCAGTCAGCGGATTGGCGACTCGCGGGTCGGGCACCCGAGACGCGAGCCCGGCGGGCTTGCCGACCACTCTCCTGCGGGCCCGCTCGAGCACATGCGCGGTATCGGCGAGGGCGACTTGGACCGCCTGGACATCGATGCTGAGCGCGTCCGCCGCGTCGAGCGTCATGCGCGACCCGTCGCCCCGCGCGCCGAGCTCCCAGCGGGCCGCGACGACAAGCGCGGACGCAGCCTCGAGAAGCCCGAGCTCCCAATCGGCGAGGACGTCTGCCTCCAGAAGCGCCCATGGCGTTGTCTGCGGCACACCCGTCAATACAGCGGCCGTCCAGACGAGCTCGTCGTAGTCGCGACGTCCGCCGGCGCCGCTCTTCAAGTCGGGTTCGAGCAGGTAGGGCGAACCGGGGCGGTCCCGGCGCGCGAGCGACGAGAGCACTCCGCGCGACCTCTTGTGTCCATCGGCGCAGCAGCGATCCAGCAATGACGTGCCGTAATCGGCGTCCCCGCAGACCACCCGCCCCGTGAGCGTCGCCATGCAGATCGTCTCGTCCTCGCGCGTCGCCGAGAGGTGCGCCTTGGGCGAGCGGACTTGGTGCCCCACCGCGAGCCCCGCGTCCCAAAGGGGGTAGAGGAGCGACTCGACGAACGGTCTGAGAACACTTGCGGGAGCGTCGGAAACCAGCAGCACGTCGATATCGGATGAGGGCAGCAGCGCGCCGGCACCGTAGCCGCCCAGCGCAATCAGCGACCAGCGACCGGGAGGCGTGGCGCTGGAGGCAGCGGCGAGGCGCCGGAGCAACTCGTCGGTGAGCGCAGCGAGCCGACGCGCCGAGTGAAGCCCCGGCGCGCCGGTCGAGATGAGCTCGCTTCGCGAGGTGATGTAGCGGTCCATACGCCTAGGTGCGGCCGGGGCTGGCCGCAGTCCGCAGCTGCCCCGCCGCCGGCGCCTAGAGAGCCTCGGGTCCGCGTTCTCCGGTACGGATGCGGAGGGCGCGCTCGCAGTCGTAGGTGAATACCTTGCCGTCGCCGATCTTCTCCGTCCGGGCCGCCATCATGATGGCGTGCTCCGCCTGCTCCACGAGCGCGTCGTCGACCACGAGCTCGATCTTGATCTTGGGCACGAAGTCCACCGTGTACTCGGCACCGCGGTAGATCTCGGTGTGGCCCTTCTGACGCCCGAAGCCCTTGACCTCGTACGCGGTCATCCCGGCGATGCCGAGCACGTGGAGCGCATCCTTTACCTCATCGAGCTTGTGGGGCTTGATGATCGCTTCGATCTTCTTCATTCGTGACCTCCTCGTCCTGATCCATGGTCGCGGATGTTCAGGCGACAGTCTCGGTTATGACGAAGTCAGGGTACGCCCTGTTGCCGTGCTCGCCGATGTCGAGGCCTTGGATCTCCTCTTCCTCGCTCACGCGTAGGCCGACGGTGGCCTTGATGGCGAGCCAGATAACGAGCGAGAAGCCGAAGACCGTCGCGCCAACTGCGGCAACGCCGATGAGCTGGTTGAGCAACAGGCTTGCGCCACCGCCGAAGAAGAGACCGTCCCCGGTCGTTCCGGGCATGAACTTGTCCTGTGCGAACAGACCGACGGCCAACGTGCCGAAGATGCCGCCCATGCCGTGCACGGCGATCGCGCCGACCGGGTCGTCGATCTTGAGCTTGTCGAGCAACAGGACGCCGAGGACCACGATCGCACCGGCGATGCCACCGATGATGAGCGCACTGCTGACGCTCACGAAGGCGCAAGCAGCGGTGACGCCGACGAGTCCGGCGAGTGCACCGTTGATGGTCATGCCGACATCGGGCTTGCCGAGGATCCGCCACGCGACCGCTGTCGCGACGAGTGCACCCATGGCCGCAGCGACGTTCGTCGTCACCACGATGCGGGAGATGGCCTCGGGATCGGCAGCCATCGTGCTACCGGGGTTGAATCCGAACCAGCCCAGCCAGAGCACGAAGCAGCCGATCATGGCCGAGGTCATGCTGTGTCCGGGGATCGGGTGGACCTTGCCATCCGCGGCGTACTTGCCGATACGCGGTCCGAGCACCAGCACGCCGGCGAGGGCCGCCCACGCACCCACCGAGTGCACGACGGTGGACCCCGCGAAGTCCCAGAAGCCGAGCTCGGCGAGCCATCCCGCGCCCCAGATCCAGTGACCGATGATCGGGTAGACGAGGCCAACGAGGACGAACGAGAACACGATGAAGGAGATGTACTTGATCCTCTCGGCAACGGCGCCGGAGACGATCGTGGCAGCCGTGCCGGCGAACACGAGCTGGAAGAAGAACTTCGCGAGAAGCGGGACGCCTGTCCAGCTCAGCGCCGAGTACACGCCCTGGTAGGCATCACCCTTCGCAGGACTGTTGTCGGCACCGCTCAGGAAGAAGAGCCCCTCATAGCCCAGGAAGGCGTTGCCGTCGCCGTACATGAGGCCCCATCCCACCACGAGGAACGCGAGCGTCGCGACGGCGAATACGATGAAGTTCTTGGAGATGATATTGACGCAGTTCTTGGCACGAGCGAACCCGGATTCGACCATGGCGAACCCGAGGTTCATGAAGAACACGAGCATGCCCGCAATGAGCACCCACATGGTGTCAAGGACTACCGCTGTGTCCATGCTCACTCCCTTTCTCTCGGTCGGTGGTGGCAGGTGCCTCGACCGAGTGTGGCCTGCGCGTGTTTCAGCCCGATGTCGAGCGCGTGAAATCGTTGAGGTGTGCGCCCACGCAGGAAGCGGGTCGCAGTGTGCCCACCCGTATCCCGTATCCGACGCCGAACGGGACTAGAGCGCGTCGGGCCCGCGTTCGCCGGTGCGGATGCGCACCGCGCTCTCGCAGTCGTAGGTGAAGATCTTGCCGTCGCCGATCTTCTCGGTGCGAGCGGCCATCATGATGGCCTGCTCGGCCTGCTCGGCGAGATCGTCGTCCACGACGACCTCGATCTTGAGCTTGGGCACGAAGTCGACGGTGTATTCGGCGCCGCGGTAGACCTCGGTGTGGCCCTTCTGGCGACCGAACCCCTTCACCTCGTAGGCCGTCATTCCCGCGACGCCGAGTTCGTGGAGTGCATCTTTGACCTCATCCAGCTTGTGCGGCTTGATGACCGCTTCGATCTTCTTCACGGCGATCCCTCGCTTCCGTGTCGTGTGCCTTCTAGGCCTGCCCGCACGCAGACTGCCGAGGAGCTAGAGCACGTATCCGGTCTCCGCGTGCTCGGCAATGTCCAGGCCCGCTTCTTCGGTCTCGGCATCCACGCGGATGCCCATCGTGGCGTCGAGCACCTTGAGAATCACGAAGCTCACGACGAACGAGAACGCCATGGTAGCGACGATGCCGACGATCTGGGGCACCATCTGCGCCGGATTGCCGGCGAGCACGCCGTCGCGTCCGGCCGAGTTCACCGCGGTGGTGGCGAACACGCCCGTGAGCAGTGCACCCGTGGTGCCGCCCACGCCGTGCACCCCAACCACATCGAGCGCGTCGTCGAACCTGAACTTCGTCTTGAGCCGCAAGCCGAAGTAGCAGAGCAGGCCGGCGGAAAGCCCGATCACGATCGCGGGCATCGGTTCGACGAAGCCCGCCGCAGGGGTGATGCCGACGAGGCCCGCCACCGCGCCGGATGCGGCGCCGAGCACCGTCGGCTTGCCCTCGGTGAGGATCTCGGCAAGGTTCCAGGCGAGAAGGCCGGCCGCCGCCGAGAGGTGTGTGACGAGGAACGCCGTGCCCGCCAGCTCACCCGAGGACAGGGCCGAGCCCGCGTTGAAGCCGAACCAGCCGAACCAGAGAATGCCCGCGCCGAGCACCGACATCGGGATGTTGTGCGGCTTGAGCTCCTCGGTGCCGTACCCGCGTCGCTTGCCGAGCACGAGCGCACAGGCGAGCGCGGCTGCTGCCGAGGCGATGTGGACGACGGTACCGCCAGCGAAGTCGAGTGCGCCCATTTCCATGAGCCAGCCGCCGCCCCAGACCCAGTGGGCGAGGGGGCTGTAGACGAGCACGGCCCACAGGAGCGCGAAGATCACGTAGGCCTTGAACTTCATCCGCTCGGCGATGGCACCGGTGATGAGTCCGACGGTGATGATCGCGAACATGCCCTGATACATCGCAAACACCGACGTAGGGATTGCGGCGCTGCCCTCACCGAACACGGCGCCGACGACGCCCTTGAGTCCCACGAAGTCGAGCCCTCCGATGAGCCCGCCCTTGTCGGGCCCGAACGCGAGCGTGTAGCCGATGATCGCCCACACGATGGTGATGAGCCCCATCGCGAAGAACGAGTGCATCGTCGAGGACAGTACGTTCTTCTTGCGCACCATCCCCGCGTAGAACAGCGCGAGCCCGGGCGTCATGAACAACACCAGAGCCGCCGAGATGAGCATCCACGCGGTAGAGCCGGTATCGATCGCTGGCATGGTCGCCTCCTTCGCCGATGAGAGCGATGCGTTGGAGGCACCGTACCGACCCCATGTTTCGGCAGCGTTTCTCACCCATTGCCGAGGAGTGAACCCTGGAAACCGAGAAGAAACGCGCCTGTAAGCGCGGCGGCGAGGCGCGGTCCCTGTCGTGGCTGCCTTGCCGTGACCTGAGCGCCTCGGGCTATGCTGGAGCGGCATGGCCCGCAGGTCGTGCACGCAGCGCTAACGAGGGCGGGAGGATGCGGTCGATGCAGAGGCTGTTGGCGCTGGCACTCGCACTCTCGATCGCCGCTCTCACTGCTGCTGCTTGCGCCAGGCCCCCCGATCTGCCCGCCGATGCGTCGGCGGAGCGTGTCGCCCAGCGCTACTTCGAGCTGCTGGCAGCCGGCGACGACAGGGCGGCTCGGCAGTTGGTGTGGCGTCCGGAGCGATTCGATCGTGCGGTCAAGGACAGCGGTCTGAGGGGCCTCACGGACCTGGAGGTCGGGGAGTCGTGGGAGGACACCGCAGCGCACCGGCCCCCGGAGTACCGGGCCTTGAGCCAGATTCGCGAGCTCAGGGTGGAGTACGTCCGACACCGCACCGACAGCGTGGGCACGCCGCCGGGAAACGACGGGCGCTTTGTGCTCCTCGGACGCGAGACCGAGGACGGCCCGTGGCTCGTGATCGAGATCGGTACGGGTCCGTAGGCAGGCCTCAGCTGCAGTTGCGCCACTCCTCGATCACCGTGGCGTGTCTCGGGTAGTGGCTGTAGGTGTCGACGCGCAGGCGTCGTCTGAAGCGCGTGTCGGTTGCGAGCAGCTCCTCGGGAACGCTGCCGAGGTAGCGGATCAGTCGAGCGTGCACCTCGTCGGCGCGGCCGAGCACCTCGGAAAGCGACAGACCGCGTCGCTCCTCGGTCATGACGGCATTGAACGCGTCGATGCCGCCGTACATCGCCGAATACCGCGGCGTTCGGCCGCCCGTCGCGATGAGCGGGAGGTACTTGAGCGCTTCTTCCTCCCACCAGGTCACGTGCGAGATGATGTCCTTCACGGACCACGTGCGCGTGACGAGTGCGTCCGTCATCTGCGAATCCGAGAGGCCAGCGTATGACTCGGCGAACGCCGCCCACGCCTTCTCTGTCCGCCCGACGAGCTGGTCTCTGTCCACGACTACGAGACTCCTCAGTAGGAATGGCCACGGCAAGAAGCCGCGTCCGGTCCCCGCGAGAATGCGGGCGCGATCATGGCGTCCAGCTGCAGCATACGCCGCTCCATCGGCCGATGAAGGATGCAGCCGCAGCGCCGAACAAAGGGCTTCCAATGGACGGCGCAGGCGGTAGAGTGGAGTTGGTCTTGTCGCGTCAGCAGGGATTCTCGAGAGGATGGGCCGGTGAACAAGGTCATAGCACGGCTAGTCGATGGTGGCATGATCAAGGGGATGACGGCCGACTTCCTTCCGACGAAGGACGTCTTTCATGTGAGCGAGGGGACCACCCCAGCGGGGGCGAAGCCTGTGGAGATTCGCACGGCTGACCTGAAGGCGCTGTTCTTTGTGAAAGACTTCGCAGGCGATCCAGAGCACGTCCAGAAGAACGAGTTCGAGCCGACACACCCTCTCGCCGAGCGCCGGATCAAAGTGGTGTTCAAGGACGGCGAGGTCCTCGTGGGGACTACGACAGGCTACCAGCCGGGGCGCCCAGGGTTCTTCCTCGAACCGGCGGACGCCACTTCGAACATCGAGCGCTGCTACGTAGTTACAGCAGCCACCCGAGAGGTCAGCTTCCTGTAGCTCGGACTCGCCGCCATGTCGCCCGCACGGCTCGGCACGACCGCGGTCTACCATGATGCCCGCTGCCGGGTAGTTCGGCAGGAACTCGGGTTTCGTGCCTGCTCGAGGCGGGTATCAAGGCCGTGGTGTCGCATCCGTGCGACCCATCGGGGAGACCGTCGCAATCCACCCGCGCCGGGGGCGACGGGTCCCCAGGAGGGTCGACTCACCCGGCGCCGTTCGTGGCACGCTGGGAGGCGAGCGAACATGAAGCGGATGGTGCTCTGCAGACTCGCGAGGATACCGCGCTCAACTATCGCACTGCTCGTGGTCCTGCTCGCGTCGACCGTGGCGCCCGCGTCCACGCTCGCCACGCTCTCGGCGGAGGCGCTCGCGCCGAGCAAGCCCCCGGCAGTCATCGTCGACGACGACAACGCCGTCCCGGGCAAGCGGATCACGGCCTGGCCGACGAGCATCTACTCGGTGTCGCCGTCGGACACGGTCGACTACTACAACATCACGCTCGAGCGTTCGCGGGACTACTACTTCCGGCTGGCGAAGACGGGGGGGACGGGCTCGGCGGAGCTGACGCTTTATGAGCCTCTCGAGACCGGCGAGACGATCCTCACCACCATCACACCGACGTCGTCGAGCGGTGGCCGGATCGCGATACGACCCGAATCGACCGGCAAGCACTACCTACGCGTCCGCTCGACGGGAGGTACGTGCAACTACCGGCTCTACGGGCCCGAAGTGGTGAGCAGCGTCCCAGGGTTCACACTCGGCGACCTGCTGTGGGGCGTGAACGAGAAGACCGGTGAGCTCAGTGGATACGGTCAGCGGTGCGTGGTCTACTCGCTGTCCCTGCAAGAGGGGCTCACGTACCACTTCAATGCGGCCCGCAAGAGCGGCGAAGGAACTCTGGTCTTCAAGCTGTTCGGTCCGGACTGCGCCAGTCCCTACGACGAGACGGCGCTGGTCACGGGGATCGGCGGAAGCACACACAAGTCCCTGAAGTTCACGCCGACGTCCACGGACACGTACTACCTCGCCCTGATGTGGTCGGGCGCTGCCGGCGAGTTTCGCCTCGTCCAGCCGGCGTCTCCCTTCGCGCTGGACAACGACGCGTACAGCTTCGAGAACTTCGGCGGATACGCGAGTCAGGCGCTCTTCAGGAGCGTGTTCGGTATCTTGCGGCTCACCCTCACCACACAAGAGAGCACCTACTACGAGGACGTGTTCAAGACGAAGTACGGCGGAGGGGTCTGCTACGGCTTCGCGACGACGGCGGGCATGTTCTACCGACGCTCGCGGACGTTCACCGCCTACGGACCGGCACCCGCGGCGTTCTCCCCGGGTGCGACGTCGGTGCGACAGTTGACGCGGGCGACCACTGGCGGCGGCTCCAGGGACATCGACGAGCCTATCGAGCAACACATCAGCAAGTACTACTACTACCAGTACGATCCCTGGGTGCGAGCGACCTGGTATAGCTTCAACGGGTCCGACGTCGAGAACGTCTCGGACATGATCAACGACGAGCTCGAACGCGGATGGGTGGATCCGTACTTCCTCGGCGGTTGGGGGCATGCGGTCAACATCACGGGAATCCGACCCACCGTCTCGGCGGGGAACGCCCGGTTCGTGATCTACGACAACAACCACGCGAACGACTTCCAACTCATGGAGGCCGTTGGCGGCGTCGTGAGGTACCACGGAAGCGAGATCTCGACGCCGGTGGTCAGGCACATCTTGCCCCACGCGACGAACAGCATCGACCCGCTTTGGGGCTCGTATGCGGGAGTCGTCATCTCGGTCGTCCCGATACCGACTACTCTTCCGAGCGCGCTGGTCGCGACTCTACCGACGAGTGCCGCGCCCAGCGTCCGGCTCCTCCACACCGACGCCGAGGGCAGGCGACTCGGCACGACCGCGGATGGTAGACAGGTCTCGGAGATCCCCGGCGGTGAGCTCATCGTTCCCGAAACGGGTCTCGTCAACTCGAGCTGGAAGCCACCGCTCGAGTACTACCTGCCGAAGGGCAGGGACTACACCGTCGAAGCGAGCAGGGTGACCACAGGAACACTCAAGTACCGGCTGTTCCTTGCTGGCGACCTCGTCGAGTTCGATGCGTCGGGCGTCGGGGCGAAGGTGGCGCCGAGAATCCAGACCTCGCTCTCGCAGCACGGATTCGGCTTCAGCTACCGGATGGAAGAGGATCCGGAAGGGCCGGAGCCGGAGCAGGGGAAGATGGGGACGGCGAGGGCGCAGCAACGTGCGCTCGGCTGGAGCCAGAGCCAGGCGACGACCCCCACCGTCACGCTTCGCCTCGATCGGGAGGTCACGAAGGGTGTCAACCGCAAGTTCGAGCTTTCGGGGCTGAAGATCGGCTCGAGCCAGGTCATCACGCCGACCGCGCCCGGTGCCGGGACCGAGCTCCGTCTCACGTCGAATGCATTGCTACCGTCATTCAGCTTGAGGCTCACTTCATTCCAGGGGAGAAGGCGGGTGACGACGCCGCTGAGCACGGTGCCCGCAGCGTCCGGGAAGCAGCAGTCGATCGTGGTCTGGAACTGGGCGACACTCGCGACGACGCCGGTGTTCCGGGTCGAGCAGACGGCGGCCGGCGAGTCGATCACCGCGCTTCGCATCCCTGCACTGAGCGCCTCGGCGTTCGCCGCCGAAATGGGGGTCCGTCGACTTCTCGGCACGCCGACGCTCTCGCTGCAGATCCAGTCGAAGGCTCGCTTGCTGTCGACCGCATCGTTCAAGACGTACCTGAAGGGGCTTGTCGCGTCGAAGTCGCTCTCGCAACGCAACGCCGGGCTGCTCTTCGCGTACTTCGCGGCGGCCAAGTCGGTCCCGATCGCGACAGCCACGCCGGGTAGCGTGCTGCAGGTGAGGACGGTGCTGCCGACGCTGGTGCGTTAGCGACGGTCGGAGGGGCGGGGCGCCGCCGCTTCAGAACCGCGCCGAACGCAGTTGCTCGTATACCTGAGGCCGTGCGGTTTGATGGTCCGCGACGTATCGCTGGACGTCAACGAGCGCGTTGTAGCGGGAGATCAGCCCGTTCAGCTCCGTTGTGAGAGCGTTGTACGCCTGCACCTGTTCGTTGTAGCGCGGGACGGCGACGGCGAGCGCGTTCGGATCTGAGGTCGTACTGAGCGCCTGCCGCGCCTGGTCGAGCGACGCCCTCCGCGAGGTGTGCTGGGTCGTCTTGCTGGCGATCTCATTCTGCAGTCGCTTCGCGGCCGAATCGACTTCGCGGAGCCGCCGTTGGATGTAGTCGATCTGCTCCCCGGCCACAAAGGCGCCGGTACCCTCGCCGATCTTGATCACTGTCGGCTGCGAGGTCAGCGCAATGCCGCCTGCGAGCTTCTCGGCGGGGACACCTATCAGAGACGGCTCGGTGAGCTCGACGTACGCGTACCCCGTGTTCTTGTAGTCCACGCCCGGGGCGCGAATGCCCAGCGCGACGTGCTTCTCGGGCCGGAACAGGAGGATTGCCACGTCGTAGCCCTCGCGTGAAAGCAGTCCCGCGGCCAGCAGTGCCTTGTCGTCGCAGTCGCCATACCCTTCGGCGAACGTCTCGACCGGGAACTTCGGCGCGAGCGAGCCGGGGTCCGTGCGGTATTCGAGCGACTGGACCATCGACGTGATGAGCTCGGCGTAGCGCGACGCGTCCAGCCCGTCCCGCTGGCGGACCTCATGCAGCGCCTTGAGCATCGCGGCGTAGAACGCGTCCTGGCGCTCCTCGTTGACGAAGGCGCGGTAGTAGTCGGGCACCCAGTCGCCACGCTTCGAGTCGCCAAAGAAGATGGCGCTCTTCTGCGCGCTTGCGGCGCCGGCGTAGACCGCGCGGTCGACCGGAACACTGAGGCGGATAGTGCCCTTCTCGAACGCGAACTCGCGTGTCACGCCGAGCGAGCCCTGCTCGGTCGAGGACGGAACGATCCTCGGTTGGATGACGCCAGAGGGCATGGCGGCGGACAGCATGCGAGCGCAGCCGGCCGTCCCGAGCACGCCGATGAGTGCGAGCGCGACTGCGACTGCGAGGATCTCACCTCGGAGAGCGGTCTTCGCACGGCGTCGCCGTGGCAAGCTCATGTGATCTTCCTCTTCCTGCGCCGTGGTGCCGCTACCGTTGCCACGCTGAGTTCATCGGCGTGCAGGAACCGCTCCTGAGTACCTGGATGCAGCTTGCCTCGAATCCGGCAACGCGTGAGCGCGCATTCAGATCGTCGCCAGAAGAGGAGTTCGCCTGCTGGGAACGGAGACAGATCTCGTCACGGCTGCTGGGCGTGGCTGGAGGCGGCTCGACCCCCGATTGCCTGCGGTTGATGCCTCCGGAGTTGGGCGCCGGAAACAAACCCGAACCTGCCATCCATGCCAGGCCGCGCTAGTGCTTCCCAACCGGCAGCCGCAGTTTGGTCTCGGTGCGCTCCAGAACCTCGTTCACGGAATGCTGGCGCACGAGCCAGGGCGCGAGGCCGAACGAGCGGGTTCCATCGACGCGCTTGACCCACACGGTGTGCCTGGCGTCGCACTCGACCTCGTAGTCCGGCGACGCGAAGCGGGACTTGCACGCCGCAAACAAGCCACTCCCGCCGTCATCTGTGAAGACAACGTCGGGCTCGGCGTTCGGCGTGTGAGGGCGAAACTGGCTCGACGACGTGCGCATGATGAAGCCTCCCATTCCGGGGCCGCGATGGAGCACTCGAGAGGGATCGGCGTCGTCGAAGAGGTTGAACGGCAGGCCCTTTGCGGGCCGGCGACGCGCGAGCAATCAGAGGAGTACCTTCAGTATGCCACGATTCCCGCCATCGCGCTGAGCGGGCAGCAACTTCGGCGTGAATGACTACTACTGCGTAGCGGGCGCTACGCCCAAGCGGCTGGCGTGGCAATCGGTGCAGTACGTTGCGAAGTGGCACTGGATGCAGAACGCCGCGCCACGCTGCTCGACCATGAGCGGATGCTGCTCAATCCACGGTCCCGTTCTCGGCTCCCAGCCCCTGTGGTGGCACATGCTGCAGAGGTCGGGCTTCTCCAGGTGACACCTCGCGCAGACCAGCCGGTCGGTCTCGGCGGCCGCGGCGTGGCCTGCGGGGGCGCCTTTGGCCCACCCGGCCGGGTGAGGCATCTCGACCCCGTGGCAGTCGGTGCAGAAGCTCGCCTCGTGGCACAGATCGCACTGCGCCCGATCGGTCGTGGCAATCTTGCTGTGGCCGTCCCGTTTCCACTTCGCAGGCTTGTGCGACGCAGGCAGGAGCTGGTAGTCGCTCGGATGGCACACGCGGCAGTCGGCCGATGCCTTGGGCTGCTCGGCGGTGCCGTGGCACTTGAAGCACTGGTCCATCAGCGAGAGTGCTTTGCCTCGAATCGCGTCAGGGTGTGCCGTCTTGGCGTGGCACGAGAGGCACGTCTTGTTGCGCTTCGCGTGCTCCGCGTGATCGATCAGTATCCGGTAGCCGGACGTCGCCTTCCGGTTGGGATCGTGGCACTGCAGGCAGTTCTCGCTCGACACCGCGCCGACACCGTGCGCGCTCGCGGCCGTCGCCTCAGCGGAGCCGTCGGTGAGCTGCCACCAGGTGTCCCGGCCGAGCAGGCGTGCCCGCGCGAAGAGCCTCTGGGGAAGCGCGTACCATGCGGTAGGGGGCTGATGGCACGAGACGCAGGCGACCTCGGAGTGGGTCGACTTCTCCCAGGATGCGGCCCTCGACTGAGTGCTGTGACACGAGCGGCAGAGCGCCGGTGCCGAGGTCGCGTAGTCGATGCCCACCAGGAGGAGCGCGACGAGTCCGACAACGATCGCGATGCGTACGCCGAGGGTACGCCTGCGGGAGCGGGTCGCTGGGCCGTACGCTTCCGCGGACGGGGAGGGCGGAGGGGTGTCGTCGGGGGAGTCGGGCATGCGGTCTACGCCGACACCTACTGCTGCACGATCTTGAGGGTCGGATCGAAGTTGAGCTTGGGGACTTCGCCGTGACACCGGACGCAGAAAGCGGCCTCGTGACACGCTTCGCAGTTGCGGCGCTTCTCGACCTGGGCCCCGTGCACGTCGCGCCAGTCCTTGCCGTGCGATTGTGGACGTCGAGCGTGACAGTCCGCGCACCACTTGTCGGTGAACTTGTGGCACTTCTTGCACTCGGCCTTGGGCTCGGACGCGCTCTGCGCATGGACGACGACCCAGTCCTTGGCGCGGTGGGTCGCGGGAGCAGCCTTCTCGGTGTGACACGCGGTGCAGGCGTTGTCCGCGGTGTCACCATCATGGCAACGGAGGCACTCCGACATTGCCGGCGTGTGTTTGCCCGCCGGGTTCTTCTCGTGCACAAGGTAGTTGTGGCAATCGACGCATTTCATCTTGAGTATCGAGACGTGCGCCTTGTGCGGTATCTGCAGATCGCCCTTCGGCGATATGGTGCGCAGATCGTAGTGGCAGCTCAGACACGCGGCGTTCGTGGGTGTGTCAAAGATGCTCGGCTCCCGCGAGCGCGAAACGAGCGAGAGGTAGAACTCGCCGACCATACGCGCTCGGTACGTCCCTTGGCCGAGCACCGTGGGCCGCACGTGACACTCTTGGCAGCCGACTTCCGCGTGCGTGGATGTGGTCCACGGCTTGTGCTTGTCGGCGAGGCTGGTGTATCGGCCGAAGAAGCCCGGCCGCATCGAGAGGTAGCCAGGGAGGGCGACGAGCAGGAGCAGCGCGAGCAGGACGATGCCCGCGATCGCGAATCCGCGTCGGCGTCCGCCCGCCATCAGTGACACTCCTTGCAGGACTTCTTGTCGTGGCACACGAGACACCCGTCGCCGCGTTTCTTGGCGTGGGGCGCGTGGCCCTTCTTCCAGTTGCCGACGTGCGACGCGGGGCGCTGCTTGTGGCATTCCTCGCAGTACTTGGGCGTCCAGTCGTGGCACTCGCTGCAATCCTGCGACTCGGCCAGCTTGCCGTGGATCGCCAGCCAGTCCTTGCGGTCGTGGCTATCGGGCGTCTGCTTGCGCGTATGGCACTCAACGCACTTGTCGGTCGCCGTGTCGCCGTCGTGACACCGCTCGAGACAGCTCTCCATCTCGGGCCGGTTGAATCCCCTGCGGTTCGGCGAGTGCACCAGGTTCTTGTGACAGGCGACGCATTCCATGCCGAGAACCTGCACGTGGGCCTTGTGCGGGATGAGCAGGTCACCGGCCGGTGACACCTGGCGATACGCGGTGTGACAGCTCTGGCACGCCTCCCGGTCGGGAGCTTTGAGCAGGTTCGTGGTCGAGGGTCCGCTGATGAGCTGCGAGTAGAAGGCCGGCACTGACTTGGCCGCGAAGGTCAGAAACGACCTCGCGCCGGGGTTCACGTGACACTCGGCGCACGAGACGCGCGAATGTGTCGAGACGGTCCAGTGGTCCATCCGCTGGGACAGGGCGGGATAGCGTCGGTAGTAGCCGGGCTGCAGCATCGAGATGACAGGCAGCACGAGCAGGATGACCACCACGACCGCGGCTGCGATGGCTCCCCACATAACCAGGCGGCGACGGCGGCGATCCGGCGGCGTTGGCGCGTCGCGCTCGGCCACCTAGCCCATCTCCTCGAACTGCTTGTGGCAGTCCTCGCAGAACGCCTTCTTGTGGCATTCCAGGCACCGCGGATCGGTCACGCTCTTGGAGACCTTGCTGTGTCTGCCGATCCACGTGAGTTGCTGCCCGTGGAACGCCGGGCGGTTGAGGTGGCACTCCTGGCACTCGCCCTCGGACTGGTGGCAGCGCAGGCACTTGCTGCGGTCCTTGAGGGCCTCCGTGCCGTGATAGCGCTCCGTCCACTCAGGCGCGACGTGGAGCTTCTCGATCGCCTTCATGCCGACTTCGATGGTCAGGCCCGTGAACGTGGGCTTCTTCCCCGTCGTGTGGCACTGCTGGCACTGTTCGACCTTGTGGCATGACTCGAGGCACGCGCTGTCGCCAGTTGCCCTCACGACCTTGGGATGCTCGGTCTTCCACTGCGGGCCGGACTCGTGCAGGACGTGGTGGCAGTTGAAACACTGGTCGGTCTGTTTTGTGCCCACGTGGCATCCGTAGGCGACACAGACGCCGGAGAAGGGCATCTTCTTGTGCTTGTCCATGTACGTCTCGAGATGCGCGGTCCACTTGTGACACCCCACGCAGTCGCGCTTCTCGCTTGCGACACGCGTATGCGCCGGGTGCGGGATTCGCGCTGTCTGCGTTGCCTCGTGACTCCAGTCGTCTTCGTGGCACTTGAGGCATGCCTCGTTCGTGGGGGGCTGGAACCGGAAGTAGCGCGTCGTCGTTCCGGTCTTGATCAGACTCCCGTAGTACTCGCCGATGAGGCCAAGTCCGTTCGCGACCGGCTGCGTCTCGTGGCACGCTCGACACCCGATGTCCTTGTGCGCCGAGCCCTCGAGGTTCACGAAGCGGCGGTTGAGCAGGTGGAACCGGGAGAAGAACTGGGGCGTAGACGTCGCGACCAGGGCCCAGACGGAGCCGATCACGACCACGACAACGAGCACCACGGCCACGATGCCGACTATGCGAAACGTACGCGACCCGAACGGGGTCCGTGTTGCGCGCTCCGTCACCGACGGATCACCCAGCCTCGATGGCGGCTTCCGCGCCGTGTGAGTGCACAAGGTCCGCGTCTTCGAGCTCGTCCTCAGAGATCTGGAGCGGAAGCACCTTTGCGCCGAGCGTCATGATGAGGAGTCCCACCGCGACCAGTCCGAGTGCAATGCACAGCTCGGTGAGGCTCGGTACGTAGATGGGCGCCTTCTGCCCGAGCGGGTTGATGACGAAACCCATGGCCATCAGCGAGTAGCGCTTGAAGAAGATTGCCACGACGTACAGGGCCGCGCCCGTGATCTGGATCCAGGGTACGTGCCGGTTCCGGGAGCCCGCGAGGAGCGCGAACGCGGACACGCCGAGCACCAGCACCGTGAGGAAGGCCCACGCGTACTGGCCGGTCAGGAACTCCGAGAATCGAATCGTATGCCCGAGCTTGGCGGATGTCGGCCAGTAGATGACGAGGATCTCAACGACCAACAGGAACAGGTCGATGATGATGACCGTCGCGAGCAACGTGGCCAGGCTGCGGAACATCGCCGTCGTGAACTTGAAGATCCCGAAGCGCTGCATGATGTACGCGCAGATGAGCAACAGCGAGATGCCCGATGCTGTCGCTGAGGTCAGGAAGATCGGGACCAGCACGGCGGTGTTCCACAGCTCGCGGGACTTGTTCATCACGAGCACGAACGCCGTCGTGGTGTGCAGGTAGATGGCGAAAGGAAGCGCGATGAGTGTCATGCGGTGTGCGAGCTTGTGCCCGCCCTTGCCGGTGATGATGATCCACAGATCGATGAAGCAGATGATCATGTAGATGGTCGCCGCCGAGCCGGTGTAGACGAAGGGCGAGCTTGGATTGGGCGTGAGCAGCATCCAGACCGCTCGCCACGGCCGCTCCATGTCGGTCACGATGCCGAGGAGCGCCATCATGACGAGCACCGCCGCCTGCAGTACCGCCAGCCGCGAGAGCGGGGCGAACTGCCTGGCGCCGAAGAGGTGGACGCTCGCGTAGACGACCAGTCCGCCCGCCGAGAGGCCGACGTAGAACATGTAGTTCGAGAACCAGAGCCCCCATGGATACGTGTCGCGCATACCCATGACGGCACCGCCGTTGAACAACGCATTGCCCCACGCCAGGACTCCGACTCCGATGACCACGAAGAGGAGAGTGACGAAGGCCCAGTACTTCCGACCGGCGTTCTTCGGGCGCAGCGCGCCGAAATTCCAGTCGATGCCGATGAAACTCACGATTCCCGGCTGCTTGGCTGCCACTTCAGTCACGTCGCATCACCCCACGTACCAGATCATCGGGTCGTTGCTCGTCTCTTCCTTAAGGCGCCACACGCGGCGGGTCTTCAGAAGCATCGAGACCTCGCTCTCGGGATCGTTCAGATCGCCGAACTTGCGCGCGCCCACAGGGCAGGCTTCGGTGCAAACCGTGGTCTCCCCCTCGCGGGTGCGCTGGATGCAAAACGTGCACTTCTCGACGACTCCGGCCTTCTCCTCCAATGGGACGTCCGGATTACGCTCTGCCTTCGGCACCTCCGGCTCGACCCAGTTGAAGTGACGGGCGTCGTAGGGGCAGGTCACCATGCAGTTCCGGCACGCGATGCACTTGTTGTAGTCGATGACGACGATACCGTCGGGCTCTTTCCACGTGGCGATGACAGGGCAGCCGTAGACGCACGTGGGCTTGGCGCAATGCATGCACTGGACCGGCAGGTACCACTTGTCTGGCCGGCCGCCCTCTTCGTAGTCGAGCTTCGCCGTCTCGAGCTCGACTTTGCCCAACTCCATCTCGAGCACCTGTATGTATGTGAAGCCCGAGTTACGGCCGATGTTGTTCTCCTCGACGCACGCGTAGACGCAGCGGCGACAGCCGATGCAGGCCTTCACGTCGATGACCATCGCCCAGTTCTGCGGACCTGCGGGTTTGGTGGCGTACCAGACGGGCTTGCCGGGGTAGCGCACGGCCTCGTTCATCTCGATGATCTCGGCGATCGCCTCGTTGCTGGTTGCGATGTCGCTCACTTCACCGGTGGACTCGGTGGCCTGCACCGCCTGCGGTAGCGCGGTAACGATCGCAGGGACGGTTCCAGCCGCCAAGACTCCCGCGGCGATTCCCAAGCTCTCTACGAAACGGCGCCTCGAGAGGGTGGTGCCTTCCGGCGCCCGCTTGACCTCGTCGCTCACGTGCTCGATGTCTTCACTCATGTCTTGGACCTTCCGAAGACCAGATAGCCAGCGATGCCGAGGGTCGTGAGCAAGCCAAGTACTGCGGCAACTACCATCCACATGGGCGTGTACACAGGCGGGGGAACTGGGGGCGAGGCGAAGGGCCTGAATGGCTCGCGGTCCCAGCCCACGGCGTTCACTTCCATACCGGTGCCCTGGAACGGCGGAATCGCCCCCACGTAAATCCAGGACGGCGTGTGCGGGTCGTGGCAGCCCGCGGAGGTGCACTTCTCCATGTGGTTGCCGTGGATGCCTGCTTCGAACTCCCTGTACTTCTCGAAGTGGCACCGCTGGCAGACGCGCGAGATGTCCCCGGTGATGTCGACGAAGCTGCCGTCGGGCAGGAGCAGCTTGCCCGGATTCCTCGATGGATCGTCATGACAAAAGAGACACGCTTTGTCGTCCTTGCCCAGCGTGTCGTGTACCTCGAGTGTGATCTCGTGCTTCTTCATGCCGTTGGGGAGCGGCTTGGTCGGCTTCCCGTCGGGACCGAGAACGACCGGGTGGCAGTCGGTGCACGGGTAGAAGTTGAGCTCTCCAGTCGATGAGTGCCCCGCGAACGCGCTCGCCGCGAAGCAGAAGAACGCGAGCACGAGGACCACTGCGAGTACGATCCCTGCACGTCGCACAGAGTGGACTGGTCGCCGGAGGCCGGATACTGTGGTCGGACACGTCCCGTCTATAGCGCCCACACCTCCCGCATATTCAGGGGACTTCAGTAATCGCACACACACTAGCAGGCGGTCTAGCCCGCCCCATTCGCCTAGTATTGCCGAATTGTTAGGGTTGCGTTAGAGGCCGTCGAGGGTTCGGTTAGAGGGCATCGGAAGGGCGGCAAGCTCGGTATTATCGATGACTGAACGCCCCGGACCCGACGCGAACCCCGGCCCCGGGCCCCGACCCGCGCCCTCTAGAAAGCGTACGTCATTGAAACGCGTTCTGGTCGTCGATGACGAGGATTCGATCCTGAAGGTCGTAGACTACGCGCTCTCGCAGGCGGGCTATGAGGTGCATACCGCGCGAGACGGAGCCGGCGCGGAGTTCATGTGCTCGCAGGTCAATCCGGACCTCGTCATCCTCGATGTGATGTTGCCCGGGAAGTCGGGGCTCGAGATTGCGCGTGACCTGCGCGCCACATCCGACGTCCCGATTATCATGCTCTCCGCACGCGGGGACGAGGTCGACCGCGTTCTCGGCCTGGAGTTCGGCGCGGACGACTACGTGACCAAGCCGTTCTCACCGCGCGAGCTCGTGAGCCGCGTCAAGGCGATCCTTCGCAGAGCGGGAGCGACGGTCGACGAGAAGGCACTGATCACGGTTGGCGATTTGCACATAGACACGCGTGCGCGTCAGGTGAAGCTGGCCGACACACCGGTACACCTCACAAGCAGCGAGTACCGGATCCTCCTACATCTTGCGACGCACCCCGGTACCGCTTTCTCACGCGACGCGATCCTCAGCTCGCTGTGGGAGGAGTCGCCCGTCGGCGACGCGCGCGCGATCGACGTCCACATCCACAACATCCGAGAGAAGCTCGAGCGGGATCCCAAGGACCCGACGTACGTTCTCACCGTGCGCGGGTTCGGCTACCGCCTCAGAGAGCGGTGAGCGATGTCGCGGTCCACGACGAAGTCGCGAACCTGGCTCGCGATCGCCTTGATCGTGGTCGTGGCGTTCGCGCTCGCGGCGTTCTGGATCGCGAGCACCGGGAATAGCCCGGTATCCACCGTCGTCACCTGGTTCTGGAAGCTCGACTACCGGGTGTTTCCGGTCGAGGACAAGGCCAAACTTGCGTCGCTCCACCTGAACTCGTCGCGGGACTCTCGCGAGCGGTGCGTCGCCTGCCATGATGACAAGACGAGTTCGAAGCTCGTGCTGCACCGCATTCACTTGCGAAGCAAGCTGCTCGCGAACCTCGAGTGCCATGATTGCCACCAGCGAGTCGACCTCACAAAGCGGGGGAATCGGGCGGTCGTGACGTGGGTCGATGTCGGGTTCTGTAAGAAGTGCCACTCGGCGTTCCCAGGACTGGACTCGGGTTCGCCCATGCGTCCTGAGTACTTCGAACGCGACTGCACGACGTGCCACACGGGTGAGAAAGCACCCAAGCACGACCAGCCCTACCTTCCCAAGACGGTGCCGTCATCCGAGTGCAAGGGTTGTCATGGTGGGCGGGTGCTGCCGTCGGCGGCCCGCCACGAGCAATCCGACTGGATCAAGACGCACGGTACCGAGGCGCTCGCGGTCGGTGCCGATACCTGCTACCAGTGTCACGACTTCGGCCTCAAGTTCTGCGACAAGTGCCACGCGAAGAAGCCGCCTACGCATCTGCCTGCTGAACGATGGCGTGCCACCCACGCCGAGGCCGCCCGCGCGGACACGCGGGTGTGCTACTCGTGCCACAAGGTGAGCTTCTGCAAGAAGTGTCACCTGAACCACGAGGCGGGGTGGATGCAGAGGCATCCGGCGTTCGTGAACGAGAAGGGTGTCTCGAGCTGCAGGGAGTGCCACAGCGAGTCGGCCTGCGGGTACTGCCATATGCAGATGTCGGCGGCCGCGGATTCGACTGCGACACCGTAGGCGCGCAGCGCGGGGCACCCGACTTCTCACAGAACCCTAACAGGAGAGAAATCGCCTGCGAACCTGCCCGGGCGGCGCCCCGTCGATACTCTCGCTAGAGTATTCATCCACGCACGCACGGCGAACGCGAAAGGCAGGGACCATGTCACTCATCATTGGGGCGGTACTCATCATCGGAGGACTCCTTGCAGCGGCGGCCTTCGCCGTCGGTGCTGCGGCGCTCCTGGGTCTCATCGTGCACGACGTGGTTTCGTGGCGCAGGGGCGATCGCGCATCGAGCCAGGTTGCCGTCGAGCAGCCCGAGTGGGTCCGCTCGAAGGAGGACGCCGAGGGCCGGATCAGCCTGCAGCGGGGTATCGCGCGAGCCTTTGTGATCCTGGGAGGCGCCTTCTGGGGCGTCGCCGTCTTCGTCGGCCTGTACTCGTACCTCCAGTCGGGCATGGCGTGGGCGCTTCTCGGAGCGTTCGTCCCGTTCGTCGCGACGCTCGCCACACTGATCGTGGGCTGGTACTACGAGCGGGTCACCGCCGTGATGCTGGTCCTGGGCACAGCCGCTGTCGTGTACTGGGGTGTCACGTACCAGTTCGAGCTCGGTGTCTGGGCGCTCGCCACGGTCGCCCTGATCGGTCCGATGATGACCGCGTCAGTGCTGTTCTGGCTCGCCCGTCGCGAGCAGGCGCAGCTGGACATCATGCTCGCCTCGCGCCCAGAGCTGGCTCCGGCGTTCGCCACGAACGAGTCTCGGTCCTAGAGTCCGCAGCACGACCTACGAGTCACCGCGAGGGCCGGCATACGCCGGCCCTCGTTCGCTAGTCCGCACGCGGCAGGTCGAAGCGGAAGGTGGCGCCTTCGCCCGGACGGGAGTCGACGCCGATGGTGCTTTCGTGTGCCTCGACGATCTCTTTCGCGATCGAGAGTCCGAGACCCGTGCCGCGCGTGGTTGCGCGCGACTCGTCGACTCGGAAGAAGCGGTCGAACAAGCGGGGTATCGCCTCGGGGTCGATACCTGAACCGTCGTCCTGGACCTCGAGTGTGACTACGCGGTCGGATGGGCTGGCGCGCAGCGTGATGGTGCCCCCACTCGAGGTGTACTTGAGGGCGTTGCCGACGAATCCGAGCAGCACCTGCATGATGCGGTCGCGGTCGCACATCACGTCGAGCGTTTCGTCGGGAAGGTCCACCGCGATCGTGACGCCCGAGCGTTCGGCGAGCGGGTGCATCACCGAGGCGACTTCGCCGAGGAGCTCGACCACCGGGACCGGTTCACGGTCGAGCATGAGGCCGCCGCCCTCGAGCTGCGCGAGTGTGAGCAGGTCGGCGACGAGCCTTCCCAAGCGATCGACCTCGAGCGTCATGGTCTGCAGGAAGTCGTCGCGCACCTCGGGGTCGTCCTTCGCGCCAGTGGTCAGGAGTTCGAGCAGCCCCTTGAGCGCCGAGATGGGCGTGCGCAGCTCGTGGCTGGCATCGGCGACGAAGCGCCGCTGCGCGTCCTCGAGTCGTTTCTGCTCGGTGATGTCGCTCATAAGGAGGACGGCGCCCACGGTCTGGCCCTCCACCGAGAAGATCGGCGCACCGTGGAGCAGGATCGCCCGATCGCCGAGGGAGGTCGTGGCCGAGCCGGCCGACCCGGTGAGTCCCCGGTCCACGATGTCGAGCAGCGACTCGGCGTCCGTGAGATCGCTCGCGTGTCTTCCGACGATCTCATCGCGGCCCTGTCGCACACCGAACAGCTCGATCGCTTCCGGGTTGATGACGCGCACGGCGCCCTGGGAATCGAAGGCCACAACACCCTCGCCCATGGACTCGACGACCGCCGCTATCTCTTGCTCTCGCTCACGGAGAACGGAGAACGTGTCGCCGAGCGTCACCGCCATGCGGTTGTACGAGTCGGTGAGCTCGAAGATCTCATCGGGGATGAGACCGGTGGGGAGGCGCTGATCGAAGTCGCCACCGGCAATGGCTGCGGCCGCCTTTGACATCTGGCGCACGCGACGCCCGATGTACTCCGAGAAGCCGAGTCCGAGCAGGCCCGACACGATCAACGCGATCCAAAACGTCGTCCACAGCTGACTCCTGAGTGCGTCGAGTACCGCGAGCGACTGGGTGACGGGACTTGCGATCACGGCGCTCGCCGCTCGCCGCCCGTCCGGGTTGTAGATGGCCTTGCCCGCGACGACGTAGCCATTGCGCTTGAGCGTCATCTGTGAGTAGGGCGGCGAGTCGGCAAGTCCCTCGATCCGCGCCTCTTCGAGCACTGCCTGCGGCGGACCGCCCCTATGCGCCGAGTCGATGAGCGACCCGTCGATGTCGTAGACCCAGACGTCATCGCCATAGATCAGGCGGAACCCGCGCACCTGCTCGCGCAGGCGCGCGCGGCTTTCCACAGTGAGCGGGAACTCGGCGCTTAGCCGTGAGGCTAGGGCCGAAGCATCACTAAGCTGTTCGGTCTCACCGAGCTGGATGAGGGTGCGCTGGAGAGCCTGCGACAGCGACACCGACAGGATGAGGATGGCGACGACGATGACGATGACGAACAACTCGGTCTGCCAGAGGCGAACCGATGTTCGCCGGCGCCCGGGCATGCCCTAGTCCTCTTTCAGCCGGTAGCCGAATCCACGGACCGTCAGGAGGTACTCCGGGTCCTTGGGGTCGAGCTCGAGCTTCTCGCGCATGTTGTGGACGTGTACGTCGATGGCGCGCTCGTCTCCCACCGGCGACTCGTTCCACAGGTCCGCGAGGATGCTCGACCGCGAGAACGCCTTGCCCGGGTGGCGGGCCAACAGATGCAAGATCCCATACTCCGAGGTTGTGAGGTGTACCGGCTCACCGCGCATGGACACCTGGTGCGAATCCGCGTCTATGACCAGATCACCCACCACCACGCGCGCGTGCTCGCCCGCCCCGCGGCCCGCGCGGCGCAGGATCGCTTTGACGCGGCTCACGAGCTCGCGCGGTGAGAACGGCTTGGTCACGTAGTCGTCGGCCCCGAACTCCAGGCCGAGGATGCGGTCGACTTCGTCGCCACGAGCAGAGAGCATGACGATCGGCACATCCGAGGTCTGCCGGATCTCCCGTGCGAGATCGAGCCCCGACTTGCCGGGGAGCATGATGTCGAGGATGAGCAGGTCGGGGTCGACCTCCTCGACGAGGAACGCCCCGCCCGCGGCGTCGCCAGCGGTGTGGACCTCGAAGCCCTCCTGCTCGAGCGCGTAGCGGACCGCTTTGAGGATCGATTCCTCGTCATCGACGGCGACGATTCGTTGTGCCGACATAGAGGCTCCATGCGTAGGGGTTGTTGCTCGCATCCATAGGATATCCTCCCGGCCGTCACGATTGTGAGCCGAGAGGCGAGTTCGGCCCATGGTGGCTTCGGCCCGTGCTGTGCTCTTCCCACGCGCGGTACACTGAAGGTTCGGCAGGAATCGGCCCGTTCGGCGTATGTCGGACTTCGGCCGGACTTCGAAGGAGAGAGTCGCCCCGTGTCCCTGGATTCCATCTCCATCCGCGGCGCCCGCGAGCACAACCTCAAGGGCTTCGACCTCGACATCCCGCGCGACAAGCTCGTCGTGATCACCGGACTCTCAGGGTCCGGCAAGTCCTCGCTCGCGTTCGACACCATCTACGCGGAGGGGCAGCGGCGCTACGTGGAGTCCCTCTCGGCGTACGCGCGCCAGTTCCTCGGCCAGATGGACAAGCCCGACGTCGACCACATCGAGGGGCTCTCGCCGGCGGTCTCGATCGACCAGAAGACCACCTCGCGCAACCCGCGCTCGACAGTGGGCACCGTGACTGAGATCTACGACTACCTGCGTCTGCTTTTCGCGCGCGTGGGCATTCCGCACTGCCCGATCTGCGGGCGCCCTATCGAGCGGCAGACCGCCGACCAGATCGTCGACCGCATCCTCGAGCTGGAGGCGGGCACCAAGTTCCAGGTGCTCGCGCCAGTCGTGAAAGGCCGGAAGGGGGAGTACGGCAAGCTCCTCGACGACCTCAAGCGCGAGGGCTTCACCCGCGTGCGCGTGGACAAGGACGTCCGCACGCTCGACGAGGAGATCAAGCTCGACAAGAAGTACAAGCACGACATCGAGGTCGTCGTCGACCGCCTCGTGATGAAGGACGGCGTGCGCACCCGGCTCGCGGATTCCGTCGAGACCGCGTTGCGACTCGCGGGCGGGTCCTTGATCGTCGCCATCACCAACGGGGACGAACTTGCGTTCTCCCAGGCGCTTGCCTGCCCGGTACACGGGGTGTCGATGGACGAGCTCGCCCCTCGGGACTTCTCGTTCAACAGCCCGTATGGCGCGTGCCCGGACTGCCTCGGTCTCGGCTCTCGGCTGGAAGCGGACCCGGACCTCGTCGTGCCCGACACGATGCTGTCGCTCGAGGAGGGCGCGATCGCGCCCTTCAGCTCCGGCATGAACTACTACCCGCAGCTGGTTGCCGCCGCGGCGAAGCACATGGGTGTCGGCACCGGTGTCCCGTGGCGCGAGCTGCCTTCCGAGGTGCGTGACGCACTCCTCGGCGGACTCGGCGACGAGCGCATTCGGGTCGACTACCTCACGCGGGACGGGCGCGAGACGCACTGGTACTCGCGCTACGAGGGTGCCCTTTCGAGCGTCATGCGCCGCTGGCAAGAGACGGAGTCCGAGGGTTCAAAGGAGAAGCTCGAGCAGTACATGGCGGTCATCCCGTGCAAGTCGTGCAGCGGGGCGCGCCTCAAGCCCGAGATTCTCGCGGTTACCTTCGGCGGCAAGAACATACACGAGGTCACGACGCTTGCGGCGAAGGACTCGTTGGAGTTCTTTGAGACGGTTGTGCTTTCGGAGCGGGACGAACACATCGCTCGCCGCGTCATCAAGGAGATCGTGGAGCGGCTGCGCTTCCTCGTCGACGTGGGGCTCGACTACCTCACGCTCGAGCGGGGGACGGCCACGCTGTCCGGCGGCGAGGCGCAACGCATCAGGCTTGCGACGCAGATCGGCTCGGGACTCATGGGCGTGCTCTACATCCTCGACGAGCCCTCGATCGGACTGCATCAGCGCGACAACGCTCGGCTCATCGCCACGCTCGAGCGGCTTCGGGACCTCGGCAACACCGTGATCGTCGTGGAGCACGACGAGGAGACGATCCGCTCGGCGGACTTCGTCGTGGACATGGGGCCGGGAGCCGGAGAGCACGGCGGCGAGGTCGTCTGCATCGGCCCGCCCGAGGCGATCCTTGCGTGCGAGGAGTCGCTCACCGGCGCGTATCTCGAGGGGCGGCGGTCGATACCGATCCCCGAGGGGCGTCGGGCGTCGGATCGCGGTGCGATCGTCATGCGCGGCGCTTCCGAGCACAACCTCAAGAATCTCGACGTCCACCTGCCGCTCGGCTCGTTCATCGTCGTGACGGGAGTGTCCGGCTCAGGCAAGTCCTCGCTCGTCTCGGACACGCTCGCCCCGGCGCTCACGAATGCCATTTACCGTGCGCGCCGACGCACCGGCAAGTACGAGGGGATCGAAGGACTCGGTCTTGTCGACAAGGTAGTCGACATCGACCAGAGCCCCATCGGCAGGACGCCCCGCTCGAACCCCGCCACCTACACCGGCGTGTGGGACGACGTCCGGGCGCTGTTCTCGTCCACGCCAGAATCGCGCGCGCGCGGCTACTCGCCCGGACGCTTCTCTTTCAACGTGCACGGGGGGCGGTGTGAGGCGTGCAAGGGTGACGGACAGATCAAGATCGAGATGCACTTCCTGCCTGACGTATACGTGCTGTGCGACGTGTGCCATGGCGCCCGGTACAACCGGGAGACGCTCCAGGTCACCTACCGCGGTAAGAACGTGTCGGACGTGCTCGACATGACCGTCGAGGAGGCGCTCCACTTCTTCGAGAACATCCCGCCGATCAAACGCAAGCTGCAGACGCTCTTCGATGTCGGCCTGGGGTACTTGCGTCTCGGGCAGCCCGCCACGACGCTCTCAGGCGGCGAGGCGCAGCGCGTCAAGCTCGCGAGCGAGCTGCAGCGGCGCTCGACCGGACGCACGTTCTACATCCTCGACGAGCCGACGACGGGCCTGCACTTCGACGACGTGCGGCAGTTGCTCATCGTCCTGCAGCGCCTCGTGGAGGCCGGCAACACGGTCCTCGTGATCGAGCACAATCTCGACGTGATCAAGTCGGCCGACCACGTGATCGACCTCGGCCCCGAGGGCGGTGACCGCGGCGGCGAGATCGTGGTGACCGGCACGCCGGAGGAGATCGCGGCGTGCGCGCACTCGTACACCGGTCAGTTCCTGCGCCCGGTGCTCGCGGGTGGGCCGGCCACGGTTGCGCCAGCCACGGCGGCTGCGGCGGCGGCTTTGGGCACGGCTGCGGTCACGCCCGCGACGCGAGGTGCCCGCTCGAAGCGGGCGAAGAAGCCCGCGTGACAGACTGCCTCGACAGCCCGCGCGCCGGAAGCGGCCGCCGAGCTTGGCGGGGTGGACGCCTCGGTGTTGCCGGCCTGGCGCTCGTTGCTGCAGTGGTGTTGACGGGATGTGGGGGTAGCGGGTCGTCGGAGACTGCCAACTACGCAGTCCTCCGCACGGCTCGGCTCGCCGGGTATCCCAGCGCCTCGGTCGGCAGCTCGCCTTCTGAGGCGGCGGTGAGCCTCACGCTCCCGGCGGTGAGTTCGGCCGCCGACATCGAGCTCGCGTGGCAGTCGGGAATGGCGATGCTGTCAGCGGCGTATCCGCGCGCCAAGGCGTACCGGGTCGTTGTGGGCACCGCAGACCGGAACCTGCTCTCGGTGACCGCCCCCGGTGATGCGGTCCGCACGGCGGTCGAAGACGACGACGCTGCGGCGCTCAAGAAGGCCGCCAGCTTCGAGCTGATCGCGCATGCCCAGGGCAAGAGAGACGTGCCTTCGTACAGCGGGTCGACCGCGGACCGCGAGCACATGCTCGATGCTCTGAACCGTGCCGCCGGACTCTCGTCGGCGTCGGGCCCGACCGTGGCCGGAGCCGACGCGCTCGCACGCGCCTGGCGCGACGCATACGAGAACGCGCCGGGCGTAGCCGCTCCAAGCGGCGGAGTCGAGGACGCCGCGCGGTTCGCCGCCACGAGGATTGCGGGCGCGCTCAGGCGTGGTTCGCTCGACGGCGCCGCGGAACTCGAGTCGCTCGTGCCGGAGCTGGTCCGCGACGCTGACGTGCGCGGGTTGCGCGCGTGGGCAGCGGTGACAGAGGCAGTGACCTCACGCAAGCCGCTCGCGGCGGTGCTCGCGCTCACGGCAGCCGCCACGCGGGATGTGGCGGAGACGCCGGCCGGGCAGCCGACGGGCGGCACCGTGACGGGGCTCGAACGGGCGCCATCGCTCGACACGAGTGCGAGCGTCGAGGGCACTGGCTTCCCAAGCGAGGTGCTCGCCCGGTTCGGGACTCTCCAGGGTGGCCGCTTCGGGCTGGCCTGGCGCCCTGACAAGACGACCGCGGATCAATCTGCGGAGCGCTTCGTCGCGCCCGATCGCTGGATCGCCTACCGCGCCCCGGACGGCACCGTCTACTGGCTCGCAGGGCAGGGTGCCGATGTGGCTCTCGCCGACTCGTCGCTTGACGGGTGGGGGTACCGGACCCTCTCGGCGAGCCTCGTCGATGCGGGCGACACTCGCCGCGTCGTCGCGACATTCCCGAGCGAGGACGGCCGATGAACCCGACCGACCTCGGCAGGCAGCTCGCGCAGGTGCCCGAGTCGCCGGGCGTGTACCTCTGGAAGGACGCCGAAGAGCGCGTGCTCTACGTGGGGAAGGCCAAGTCACTTCGCAAGCGCATGCGCCAGTACGCGAGCGGACACGACGAGCGCATCCAGGTGCCCGTGATGATGGCGCAGGTGGCGTCGTTTGACTACGTCGTCACGGACAATGAAGTCGAGAGCTTCATTCTCGAACGGAACCTCATCAAGCAGTTCGACCCGCCGTTCAACGTGGACTTTCGAGACGACAAGAGCTACCCGTTCATCGCGCTCACGCTCGAGGACCCGTTCCCGGCGATCAAGTACACCCGGGAGAAGCACCGAGCGGGAACGCGCTACTTCGGGCCCTACACGGACGCACGCGCAGCGCGAGAGACCATCGACGTGGTTCGGCGCATCGTTCCAATCTGCCGCGCGACATGCGCGGAGTGGAAGCGGGTCAACTCGTGCGGTGGTGAGCCCAGCGGCAGGGTGTGCTTCGACTACCACGTGGGCCGCGGGGCGGGCCCGTGCGTGGGTGCCGTCACGCGCGAGGCGTACGCCGGGAACGTGGACAAGGTCGGGCGGTTCCTCGGCGGGAAGCACTCGGAATTCGTAGGGGAGCTCGAGCGGTGCATGCACGAGGCCGCCGACGACCTCGACTTCGAGCGTGCCGCGCGGTATCGCAACCGCCTCGAAGCCGTGCAAAGCGTCCTGCAGAAGCAGAAGATCGTGTCGAGCCGGCCGTTGGACGCTGATGTGATCGGATTCAGCCGAGAGGAGACGATCGCGGGCGTGCACGTGTTCGTGGTGCGCGAGGGCCGCGTGCTCATCGGCAACGAATTCGTGCTGGACAAAGGACTCGACGTCTCGATGTCCGAGCTCGTCGAGGGGTTCTTGCTGCGCTACTACGGCGAGGCGAGCGCGGTCGGACACGAACTGCTCGTGCCCGAGCTGCCCGATGCACCCGAGGCGCTCGAGGAGTGGCTCGGCTCGATCCGGGGCACGAAGGTGAGCCTTACGGTGCCGCAGCGCGGCGAGAAACGCGAGCTCCTCACGCTGGCTGAGCGGAACGCGCGCCATACGCTCTTGCGCTTCAAGGCGCGCACTCGCTACGACGAGGAGCGGCTGAACGCGGCCCTACTCCAGCTCGAGAGCGCGCTCGCGCTGCCGGCCCCTCCATTCCGCATCGAGTGCTTCGACATCTCGACGCTGCACGGCCGGCATTCAGTCGGATCCATGGTCGTCTTCGCGGATGGCCGTTCGGACCCCAAGTCGTACCGGCGCTTCCGGGTGCGCGCAACCGCGTCCGAGTCCAATGATGTCGAGATGATGGGGGAGGTACTCCGGCGCCGTTTCGCACCGGAGCGGATGGCCGACGGCCGATTCGGCTCCCGGCCGGGGCTCGTGATCGTCGATGGCGGCAAGCCGCAGGTCTCCGCGGCAGTGGCCGCTCTCGGCGACAGTGGCGTTGACGACATCCCGGTAGTGGGGCTCGCCAAGCGCGAGGAGGAGCTCTTCGTGCCGGGCTGGGACGAGCCGGTGGTGCTGCCGAACGGCTCTGCGTCGCTCTACCTCGTCAAGCGTATTCGCGACGAGGCGCACCGGTTCGCGATCATGTACCACCGCGATGTCCGGGGCAAGGCGATGACCGCGAGCGTGCTCGATACGATCGCCGGGCTCGGTCCCAAGCGCAAGAAGGCGCTGCTGAAGGCCTTCGGCTCGGTGAGGCGCCTGCGCGCCGCGACCGTCGAGGAGAT
>CAYGYT010000006.1:0-49434 GCA_964354215.1 uncultured Eubacteriales bacterium
CCGGGAAGGACTGGCCGCCACCCGGCATCCACGAAGGCAGAGCCGACGTCACCGTGAGGTAGGTGACAAGCAACGCCGCGACGAGCATGAGCACGTTGTTGAAGTAATACGCGCTCTCCTTCGAGGTGAGGCTCTCGAACTCGTCGTTGCCGGCAAAGGTGTCCTTGCGCAGCCACGCTCCACCTACGCCCACCACGAGCGAGGCGACGATCATCGTCAGGAACACGCCGAACGAGAGCCAGTCCCGCTCGAACGCGTGGACCGACTGCACGACACCGGAGCGCGTGATGAACGTGCCGAGAATGACGAGCGCGAAGGACACCGAAGCGAGCGAGACCGCCCACCGCTTGAAGCCCTCGCGCCGGCGATACACGGTGAAACTGTGGATGAGCCCGACGCCAGTGAGCCAGGGCAGGAGCGACGCGTTCTCGACCGGGTCCCACGCCCAGTATCCGCCCCAGCCAAGGACGACGTAGGCCCAGATGGCGCCAAGGCCGATGCCGATGCCGAGGAAGAGCCACGCGAAGACAGTAATGCGGTCGACGATCTGGACCCAGAGCTTGGAGCCGTCGTTCACGATGATCGCGGCGACCGCGAATGCGAACGGTATGGTCATGCCGGCGTAGCCGATGAACAGCGTGGGCGGGTGCAGGATCATCGCCCAGTGCTGCAGGAGCGGGTTCATGCCGATTTGGCCGATAAGGAGCTCGCCGTTGGGACCGAGCCACTCAGCGGGGGAGACCTTGAACGGGTTGTTCGTGTCGAAGAAGAGAGAGATCAGGAACAGGATCTGCACCACGTTCACGACCATGATGCCCATGTTCGAGAGCGGGTCGGTGATATGCAGTCGCCTGTAGGCGACGTACGCGGCGAAAACCGCGAGGAGCCAGGCCCAGAACAGAAGCGAGCCCTCGCGCCCTGCCCAGAGTCCGGAGAGCTTGTAGAGCCACGAGAGACTCGACACGTCGGTGGAGTGGTTCTCGGCGATGTAGCGGAAGGCGAAGTTCTCCTGGAAGAACCCGACGACGAGGATGAACACCGAGACGGTCAGCGAGCCGACGACAGCAAACGTCGCGATGTAGCCGGTGTTGGTGACACCCTCACCCTGCTCGCTCCCGAGGCTGCGGCCCCATATCAGGGCAATGACCGCGACGACCGAAGAGATGAGCCCGAGCGCCATGAAGATGGTGCCGAGCGTCGTCCCGAAGTTCCCCATTCGTGTCTCCTGTCGGTCGGTCTGGCTGGCAGCGAAACGCCGCGCCCCTCGAGCCGAGCGGCGCGGCGTGGTGCGTGTCTGACCTAGCTCTTCTCGCTTTGCGACATGGCCACCGAGATCGCGTCGAAGATCCCGTTCTCGTCGAGCGAGCCACCGAGCACGACCTGAGAGCCGGTGTTCATGCCCTGAGGGATGGCACCATCGTAGAAGACGGTCACCGTCTTGTCGCCACCCTGGGCTGCATTGGAGATCACGAACCGGACGTCTCCGCCCGGCGGGGAAATCTCGCCCGTGACATAGCCGGTGACCTTCACGGACTTGCCCGTGAGGTCGTCTCCGCCATTGAGCAGGTCCTGGACGGACAACGCGCCGGTGGCCGACTGGTACTTCGACGGGCACTTCGTGATCATGTCGTCCGAGTTGATCGTCTGGTCGGCACCCAGCTCTCCGGTCACGATGGCCACCACGCCGTCGCCGAAGGTGGATGGAACGGTGCCGTTGTAGACGACCTTGATCGTCGGACCCGTGCCGCCCTTGTCACCTTCCTCCTGGATGGCAAACCGCATGGGGTTCGACTTCTTGTCCCAGGAACCGGCCACGACCGCGCCGCCGACGCGTACGCGTTCGCCAACGAGGCCCTGGTCCGAGGCGACGTCCTTCACTGTCTTGTAGTACGCGCCCTGCTGGCCGCCGGCGCCGAGGATGATGGCGGCGATGGCGACGAGGATGATGGCGGTCACACCTATGAGTCGATTCCGAGCCCGCTTGTTCACGAGCAATCAGCTCCCTCACTGCAGCGGTCACCGAGGACCGCTTCGTGCCGACGTGAGGTGCCCTTCTCGCGACCGTGTACCGCGTGACGGCGTACCGCGTGACGTGGAAGGCGCACCGCTTCTGCCTTAACTTGCCTGAACCTACACAGATTACCACTGGTTGCGCGAGCATCACAACTGCCTGCGCGTCGCACGGTGCACGCGCGGACCGTGCACGCACGACTTCGGTATCCAGGTCCATGCGCATGGGAGCAAACGTGGTGCCGAGGAAGCGCGAAGCCGAGGGTCCCAATCGTGTGGCTTCCGGGGCTACTCCTCGCGCTGCAGCCACCGCACGTCGGGAGTGAAGCCGACCTGGTCGAGCAGCCGCCGATACTCCCCCTGCGGAAGCTCGCTCGACGCCCCGGCGAGCGCCACCATAGCCGCCTCGATCACGTTGGCGCCAAACGAGCGGCCTTCGAGCCGGGGCGTGCTCGTCACCAGCAGCTCGACACCGCGTGAGCGCATGAGCTCGAGGTCCTCGGCGGTGGTCGTGTTCGTGATGACCCACTTAGCCCGCATGTCCTCGGGCATGTACTTGCGCACGAACTGCCAGTCGCCCGCGACGATGTCGGCCCAGGTGTAGAGCGCCTCGACCTTGGGCTTGCGCTCTGGCGCCTTCTCCTGCTCGGAGCCGGTCGGGTAGAGCCACTTGTATGGAAGCGCGACCACGATGGGCGCGATGGTGCGGATGAGAATCCTCAAGGTGGTCCAGTTGCGGATCGGGATCGGCAGGTCGAGCGCGTAGATCAGATCGCCGAAGACCATCTCGCAGCCTGCGTCGTGGAGCGCTTCGGCGAGGCCCCATCGATCGACCGCCGAGGTGACCAGGACCTTCTTGCCGGCGAACTCGAGTCCGCACTCTCGCTTGAGAAACGCGACCGTCGAGCCCTCGACCGCGCCCTTGAGCCCGGTACCGTCGAGTACCGGCGTTGTGTGGACGCCCTTCACGAGCTTCTTCGCCGAGCGGAAGCGGTACGTTCCGCCGGCAGCGCGAAGCGACAGGTCTATGCCGCCCATGCCGAGGGCCGCGACCTTCCCATCGAGCTCCGTGAACAGCGCGGCGGCCCTGTCCATGTCGCCGTTCGTACCTTCACGCCGGATGCGGAACCGCTCGCCGAGAAGCTCGATCTCGACCGCGTGATCTCGCTTGGCCGAGCCGATCGAGACGCTCACTACCTCTTTGATGGCTTCCGCCTTCCGACGATCTCGCCCGACGGCTTCCAGCGACCCGCCAGATCGGCGGCCTCGCGAAACGCCGCGCCGACGCGCGTACGTCGTGTGGCTCGGGGCCGGGCTGCCTCCACCGCCGCGAGCACCGTCTCCAGTTCGGCGACGTCGACACGAACATCCTCGCGTATCGGCGAATGGCCGAGCGCAATGCCGACGACTTCCTTGCCGAGGATCTTCTCGATGGTCTTGATCCGCCAGTCGCTCGCCATGAGCACGAGGACGTCGTAGTCCTTGAGCACGGCGATCGTCTCGAGCAGCTGGTTGAAGATGTCGGCCGCCGAGCCGCTCTCGATCGACTCGCGCTCCCCTTGCGACACGACGAGCACGAAGTCGACGGCGTGCCTCTCGGCGACGGCGCGGACCTCCTCGGTGTTCGCAACGGGGAAGCCAACGAGCGCGATCCGGCCGCCCCGGCGGACCTCGCCTACGGTCTCGATGAAGCTCACGAACGAGCGCTGGACGCCGTGGGCCCGCGCCGATTCCTCCTGCGTGGCACCGCGCTCGCGATCCTCGAGAATGGCGGTGACCGCATCGGTTATCTTGCCGAGGCTGATGACCTTGTTGCCTACACGGAACAGCCGCACCAGTGTTGCCCCTTCGCTCTCGCCAGCCCATGTGCCCACGCGTGCCCTCGTGGGCCGGCGTGACCTCATCGGCCCGCGTACCCTCGCGCACTGCGGCGCACGAGCCGACGTCCTCGGCCAGATTCTACGCGTTCAGCTCGTAGATGAGTCCGAGCCCCTTGAGCGTGAGGTCCGGATCGACGGCATCGATCGTCTCGCAGAGCGGCGCCATCTTCTCGGCAAGCCCGCCTGTGGCAACCACCTTCGTCCGCGTTCCAAGCTCGCCCCACACGCGCCGAACGAGTCCATCCACCATCGCCGCTTCGCCGAGCAGCAGACCCGCCTGGACGCTCGCTCGCGTGTTGGTGCCGATGACGTGGTCGGGCGGCTCCAGATCGACTTTCGAGAGACGGGCGGCTCGAGAGAAGAGCGCGTCGGCCGAGGTCTCGACACCGGGCGCGATTGCGCCACCGAGGTAGCCGCCGTCCTCGGCGATGACGTCGATCGTGGTAGCGGTGCCGAAATCGACGACCACCACCGGCCCGCCGTACAGACGGAAGGCCGCCACGCCGTTCACGATCCGGTCCGCGCCGACCTCATGCGGGTTCTCGTAGCGAATATCCATGCCGGTCTTCACGCCGGGCCCGACCACGAGCGGTGCGACGCCGGTCGCACGCGCAGCCATCTCTTCGTACGCCGTGGTAAGACTAGGGACCACCGATGCGACGATCGCGCGCTCAATGTCTGCCCACGAGCGCCCTTCGGCTGCGAGCAGCCCGCCGATCTTGACACGCAGCTCGTCGGCGGTGAGTGCGGCGTCCGTGCTCACCCGCCAGTGCCCGTCGAGGTGCCCGCCCTCGAAGAGCCCGAGCACGGTCTGTGTGTTGCCGACGTCGACTGCGAGTATCACGAGGATCCTCTCGGAAACGGTGCGGTAACCGAGCAGGTCAGCCGCTCACACGCTCGATGCTATCATCGCCTCGGTACCGAATGGTGGCAAACCAGTTCCCCTCGCACGTGTCATCTGCACGCGCCACCTGCGAAATGCCGCCGTGCGCGTGCTGCCCGTCGCGCGTCCATACCGCCGACAGCGTCCGCTCGAGTCCCAGGAGGTCTCGATGAGCGAAACCCCCGCACGCATCCTCGTAGTCGACGACGAGGAGTCGATCACCGAGTTCGTCTCGTACAACCTGCGGAAAGAGGGCTACGACGTCGCGGTTGCGCACGACGGCGACGAGGCCCTCGCGCTCGCCAAGGACACGCAATACGACCTCGTCATCCTCGACGTCATGCTCCCCGGCATGGACGGCTACGAGGTCTGTCGACGCCTCCGTGCAGATACGGAGGTTCCCGTGCTCTTTCTCTCGGCTCGCGACACCGAGCTCGACAAGGTCGTCGGGCTCGAGATCGGTGGAGACGACTACCTCGCCAAGCCGTTCGGCATCCGAGAGCTCCAGGCGCGCGTGAAGGCGCTCCTCAGACGCGCCCCGGCCGCCACGGCGAAGTCCGATGCTCCAGCGGGCGACATCATGCAGGCGTCGGATATCACGCTCGACGAGGCCGCGCACACTGCCGTGTACGGCGCTGACGAGACGCTTATCGATCTCACGCCTCGCGAGTTCGAGCTACTCGCAACGCTCATGCGGCACGCGGGCAAGGTGCTCAACCGCGACCAGTTGCTGCGCCAGGCGTGGGGCTGGGAGTACCTCGTCGAGACCAAGACCGTCGACACGCACATCAAGCGCCTCCGAGACAAGCTCGAGGCCGCCGGCGTCGACCCCGCCGTTGTCGAGACCGTGCGCGGATACGGCTACCGCCTGCGCACGTAGCATCGGCCTCAGATGCAGGCCTCGATACGCACCCGCCTCATGCTCGCACTGCTCGCGGTCGCTCTCGTCGCGGCGGCGGGGCTCTCGGCCTACTTCCTGAACGAACTCGAGGCGTACGGTCTTCGCAAGCTCGAGGAGCGCCTCCTGCGTGAGGCGCAGCTCGTGTCGGCGACCGTCGCACACGGGGCCAGCGCCAAGGAGATGCAGAGCGTGCTCTCGAGCGTGGCGCCGCTTCCCGCCTCCCGAGTGGCCGTGCTGAATCGGGAAGCCGTCGTCATCGCCGACTCCGGCGGCGCGCGAGCGGTCGGACGCGCGTACAAGGACCGACGCGAGGTGCTCGCGGCTCTCGGCGGGGCGTCCGGCACGGCGGTGCGGAGCTCGTCGACGGGAAAGAACGCGCTCTACGTCGCCTCCCCCATCGTGCGAAAGGGCACGGTAGTGGGTGTCGCGTACGCATCTGCCGAGACCTTCTCGATATGGACGCTCTTGAGCGACTACCGCGGCAGGCTCGTCGCTGTCGTCGCGCTCTTCGTTCTCGGAACGCTCGGCATCGCCGAACTGGTGTCGCGGTGGCTCACCGCACCGCTCCTGCAGCTCGAGACCGCGACCACCGCGTTTGCGGCCGGCGACCACAAAGTCCGTGTCAGTCCAACCGGGCCGCGAGAGATCCACGCGGTGGCCGAGTCGTTCAACTCGATGGCCGACGAGGTCGAGCGTGTCGTCACCGAGCTTCGCGCCGAGGAACAGCTGAAGTCCCAGTTCGTCTCAGACGTCTCGCACGAGCTGCGGACGCCACTCACCGCGATCCGCGGTGCCGCCGAGACGCTTCTCGACGGCGACGTTCCCGCGTCGGACCAGGAGCGGTTCCTCACGAGCATCGTCGCCGAGTCGGACCGCCTGGCCAGGCTCGCGAACGACCTTCTCGCACTGCAGCGCATCGAGGGCGCCACCGGGGAGCTGCCGCTGCGTATCATCGACCTGCGCACGGCAGCGGAGCGCGTTGCCTCTGCGTTCGCGCCGCTCATGGAAGACCGCGGCGTGAGACTCACGATCAGCGGCGAGTCACCCACCGTGCTCGGCGACCAGGACCGGATCCAACAGGTGATCGCGAACCTCGTTGACAACGCCAGCCGGCACGTCGGCAGCGGAGGGCGCGTCGAAGTGCAGCTCGGCGGCGAGGGGGATTGGGCGTTCCTGTCGGTGGTCGACGACGGCCCCGGCATTCCCGAGGAGGACCTGCCGAGGCTCTTCGACCGCTTCTACCGATCCCAGCCGAGCAGAGACCGCTCCACCGGCGGGTCGGGACTCGGACTCGCGATCGTGAAGGCGATCGTGACCGCTCACGGCGGGACGATCCAAGCGGCGAACCGGCCGGGTGGAGGCTCGCGCTTCACGGTGCGGTTGCCGGCGCTCCGGCGGTCGTTCGGCGCGTAGGGACGGCACAACGCGCAGCGCCCGGGTCACCCGCGAGACTCCGCTCGGGAGCGACCGCCCGCCGCTAGCTCACGACACCGGCGCGTCTAAGGGTGGATGCCACAGCAATCGCTGCGACGGCTTTGCCTATGTCGACGGCAACGAAAGGCAGCACGCCCGCCGCGAACGCCGCCATGGGTCCCATGCCGGTGACGAGAGCGAGCTGGGCCCAGCCCAGCACGTAGATCACGAGGACGGTCGCCGCCGCCGCGGCAGCCTCGGCGAAGACCTCCCGGACCCCGGCTCGCACCAGCACTTGCCGACAGAGCGCCCCGAGCATCGCGCCGAACAGGAAGCCGAACAGATACCCGCCGGTCGGTCCGAACAGCACACCGAGGCCGGCACGTCCTCCCGCGAACACCGGTGCCCCGAGGGCGCCGAGCAGCAGGTAGACACCGACTGCCGCGGCGGCACGTCCCGGCGTGAGCAGCAGCGCGATGAGGACCACCACGAACACCTGCAGCGTGAGCGGGACCGTGCCTATCGGGAAAGAGATCCACGCGGAACTCGCCAGGAGCGCGGCAAGAAGGCCGCCAACCACCAGTTGCCGGCTCCTGGACACAGCTGTGGCGCCCTGTGCGGGCTGTGGTTCGAACACGGGCTCGCTCACGGGTTGCTCCCCAGGAGGGTCTCCGGACGGGAAGACGGCTGAAGCGCACCTTAGTCTTGGCAGAAGCCGAAGGTCAAGGTCACGCGCGGGGCCGGAGGGTCAGCTCGCCGGACGCGACAGCGACTCGTCCCACGACGCTGTCGACCACGAGGAGGCCTGCTTCGTCGATATCGACCGCCGCGCCGTCGGCCACGAGCCCGCCCGACGGGTCAGAGATCTGCACGTCGGTGCCGACAGTGGCCGAGCGCTCGAGGTACGCGACACGCACGCCAGCGAAGCCGTCCGCGAGGAACGCCGCGTAGGATCCCGCAACGCCGTCGAGCACAGCGGCCGCGACCTGGCTGAACGTCACGACGGCGAGCCGGTCCCCTAGGAAGGCGGCACCCGGTGGCACTTCGACACCGTCCCCATCGTCGCCCGCCGCCGAGGGGCGCGCGACGTTCAGCCCGATGCCCGCAACCGCCCACCGCGTCCCTCTCGAGTCCGCGCCCGATTCCACGAGGACGCCCGCGACCTTCCCGCCGTCGACGAGGACGTCGTTCGGCCACTTCAGACGCGGGACGACCCCGAGGCGCTCGAGCCCGTACGCAACGCCGAGGCCGACCACCAGCGGCAGCGGAGCGAGCGCCGGAGGTCCCGCTGGCGGGCGCAGGAGAGCGGACAGATACACGCCGCCCTCGGGCGACTCCCACGCGCGACCCATGCGCCCGCGACCGCTCGTCTGTGCCGAAGCGAGCACGACGGTGCCCTCGGGTGCGCCCTCGAGCGCGAGCGCCCGAGCGTCGTCGTTAGTCGACCCGGTCGCGCCTCCGCCCTCGATGCGGACCCAGAAGTCGGAACTAAGCAGCGCGCGGACCTCATCGGATGAGAGAACGCCTGCCGCATCAGGGCTCATACTCGTCCATCCCGCCCACCGGCAGCTCGTCGCAGCAACCCTCCATGCCGAACTCCTCGGCTTCGTCGGCGAGCTCCTCGGCGACGAGTCGCTCGTCGCGCGATTCGATGTAGCGGCGGCGGCTGACGATCAGAACCACGATCAGCGCGACGAAGAGCAGGAAGCCGAAGATGCCCACGTTCGACCCGATCCGCAGCGCGAGATCGAGGTTCGAGCCGAGGAAGTAGCCGATCGCCACCATCAGCGTCGTCTGGGCGATCGCGCCGAGCAGGCTGAACAGCTCGAACCAGAAGAGGCCCATGTGGGAAGCGCCCGCGATCATCGGCACGAAGTTCTTCACCCCTGCCGCGAAGCGCGCGACGAACACGGTCTTGGACCCGTGCTTGTCGAAGTACTCTTCGGCGGCCTCGATGCGCATCGCCGGAATGCGGAATCGCTCGCCCCAGTAGGTGATCGCACCGCGTCCACCCCTGCGGCCGAGGAGGTAGCTAATGTTGCTGCCCACGAGCGTGCCGATCACCGAGGCAGCCCAGACGCCCGCGAGACTCAAGTCGCCCTGGCTCGCGACGAACGCGGCGGCGATGACGATGGTCTCGCCAGGCGTGAACGAGCCGAGAATGAAGACGTTCTCTGAGACCGTGAACCCAAAGACGATGAGGTAGCCCCACGTACCGAGCAGACCGAGGAACCAGTCGACGATACCGATGCCGGTGACGGGATCGGTCACGCGTCCTCCGGTCCACTCTCAACCGGAGCGCCCTCCGGCTCCAGCACGGTCGATGGCCCGCCCGGCAGCGGCGGTTCGCCGGCCAGAAGCCTCTCATCCGCGCGCGCCTCGCCGCGTGAGCGCGCGAAGAGCGCGTCGGCGGCGGAGACGAACTCTGAGGGCATCATGATGATCGTGCTCGTGTTCTGCTCGGCGCCCACCTCGGTGATCATCTGCATGCGCCGAAGCTCGAGCGCCATCGGGTTGTCGGCGATCATGGCGCCGGCCTCCACGAGCTTGCGCGCCGATTCCTGCTCGGCCTCCGCCTTGATGATGCGCGCCCGCTTCTCGCGCATCGCCTGAGCCTCCTGCGCCATCGCGCGTTGCATCGCGACCGGGATCTCGACGTCCTTCATCTCGACCATGTCGACTTTGATGCCCCACGGGTCGGTCGCCGTGTCGATGATGATCTTAAGCGCGTCGTTGATCTTGTCGCGCTCCTTCAAGACCTCGTCGAGAACGTGCTGGCCGATGATGTTTCGCAGGCTCGTGAGCGCCACCTGGTACGTCGCGTTGTTGTAGCTCACGACTTTGAGCACTGCTTTCTCGGGGTCGGACACGCGGTACCAGACGACCGCGTTCACCTTCACCGTGACGCTGTCCTTGGTGATGGTCTCTTGGCGCTCGACGTCCACGGTGTTGACGCGAAGGTCGACTTTGCGCTGCCACTGAAGGATCGGCGCGAGCCAGTAGAGGCCGGGGCCTCTTAGTCCCGCGTAGCGGCCGAGCGTGAACGCGACCGCGCGCTCGTACTCGTTCGCGACCTTGAGCCCCGCCAGGACGTAGACGACCACGGCCACGATCACGACCAGGATGACGATCGTAGTGACTGTCATTGCGCTCTCCGTTCGTCGACCGCGCCCGGTGTCAGTCTACCCATCCTCGTATGTTCCCCGCCGCTCCCCGCCGCCGCGTGGCGGGCCCGCCGACGTCTGCTCGACGGTCGACATCCATTCCTCCCATTGGGATGGCCACGGGAACGCGAATGCAAGTGACACGAGCGCCCCGCCGAAGAACACCGGCGCCCACACCATCTCTCCGCCGAGCACCAGATAGGCGAGGCCGAGCACCGCCGGCACCTCCGAGAACGCGCACGCGAAGATGGTGCCCATGCGGATTCGCGCGAGCGCTTCGTCGATACTCGGCGCAGAGAGAGCCGACGTGACGAACGAGCGCCGAACCGCACGTGCCGCAAGGATCGAACCGATGCCGATTGCCAGGAAGATCGCGAGCAGCAGGCTCGACACACTCGATTCGACGGCGTCGACGCTCGGGGCGCGGATCCACGTCGCGTCACTCCTCGTCAAGAGCGATGTCGACCGGTCGGGCGAGGGTGACAGCGCTCGTGGAGACGCGATCCACCCCTGCGGCTCTCAGCGCCCCGAGGCGGTCGAGGCCGATGCCGCCAGAGGCCTCGGTGAGGATCTCGCGGCCCTCGACCTTCGCGATCTCGCGCACCGCGCGTACCGCCTCGGCGAGCAGCTCGTCCGACATGTTGTCGAGCAGCACGAGGTCCGCGCCGGCTCCGGCAGCCCGGGATGCCGCATCGAGCGTATCGGCCTCCACTTCGATCACAGCACCCGCCTGCTTGGCTCGAGCCGCACGCACTGCTTGCTCGATTCCGCCCGCCGCGGCGATGTGGTTGTCCTTCACGAGCACCATGTCCCACAGGCCGGCTCGGTGATTCGTACCGCCACCCACGCGAACGGCGTACTTGGAGGGGGAACGCAGTCCCGGAAGGGTCTTGCGGGTGTCGCACACGGCGAGGCCGGCGCCCGCTTCGGCTACCCACCGCGAGGTCTCCGTGGCGATCCCCGACAGCACCATGAGGAAGTTAAGCGCGGTACGCTCGCCGGCGAGCACGATGCGAGCCGGACCGGTCACCTCGGCAAGCGGAGTCCCCGCCTCAACGTGAGCGCCTTCGGCGAGCAGCGGGAACATCTCGAGGCCACCGCGCGAACCGGAAGCTCGAGCGAGCGTCGACCAGACGCGCTCCGCCACAGGGAGTCCGGCAACCACGAGCGGCTCCCGAGCGACGATCCTGCCGCTGAAGGAGGCGCCTGCGGCGAGCACGCAATCCGAGGTCACGTCGCGCTCGAGCACCGTGCGATCCACGGCGTCGTGCGCGAACGTGTCCGCCGGGACGCCGAGGTCCTCGGCAAGCGCGAGCGAGACGATCGCGGAAACATCGGGCAAAGCGTACACGCTACGTCCTTTCCGGCTCGAAGTGAGGCGATGCTCCTCGGCGAAAGACAATGTGGCCACGCCAATGCTCGTCGTCACGGTCGGGAAAGTCGAGGCGCTGGTGGACCCCCCGAGACTCGGCGCGAAGCCACGCACCGTGCACGGTCAAAGCAGCGACGGTGACCAGGTTCTGCAGCTCCATGCCCGTGGCGTCATCCATGGTCTCGAGCAGAACCTCGCCGAAACCCTGCAGTTCGACGGCCGCCTCGGCCAAGCCTCGGTCGGATCGAGTCATCCCCGCGTGCTCGCTCATGGCCGCTTTGAGCGACGCCCGAACGTGCTCTCTGCTCGCACCGGGCGGGGCGCTCTCTCTCGACTCCGCAGTGAAGGCGATCCGTCCCGGCTGTTGCTCCTCGAGCTCGATCTCAAGAGCCCGCGCGATCCGTCGGGAGAATACGAGTCCCTCGAGCAGGGAGTTGCTCGCAAGACGGTTGGCACCGTGCAACCCCGATGCCGTGACTTCCCCCGACGCGTACAGGCCGCGAAGAGACGTCCGTCCGTCGACGTCGACCTTGACCCCGCCAATCTGGTAGTGAGCTGCCGGAGCCACAGGCACGAGGTCGGTCGAGAGATCGTAGCCGGCCTCGAGGCATGCATGCCAGATCGCGGGGAAGCGGTGACGGAGCAAACTCTCGCCAAGGTGACGGGCGTCAAGCCAGACGTTGGGCCGACCACATCGGCGCATCACCTTCTCGATCTCCCGGCTCACCACGTCTCTCGGCGCGAGCTCGGCGAGTGGATGCACACCGAGCATGAAGCGGCGCTCGTCGCAGTCGAGCAGGTAGGCGCCTTCGCCCCTGAGCGCCTCGGTGATGAGGAACCGCGGTTCGGCGGCGCTGTCAAGCGCGGTCGGGTGGAACTGGACGAACTCGAGGTCGGCGATCTCGGCGCCGGCTCGCCAGGCCGCGGCAACGCCGTCGCCCGTCGCGATGGCGGGGTTGGTGGTCACGCGGAAGACCTGCCCGGAGCCCCCCGTCGCGAGCACCACCGCATCGGCCCAGAAGACCTGGAGGCTGCCGCCAGCTTGTGTGCACACGAGCGCACCGACGCAGCGGTCGTCCGTCGTGAGCAGGTCGACTAAGAACCGCTCTTCGAATATCCCGATGACGGACGACTTGCGCAGGAGCGCCGAGAGAGCGTCCTGTATCGCGGCTCCGGTGGTGTCACCGGCATGAAGGACACGCGGCAGGCTGTGGCCGCCTTCGCGAGCGAGATCCACCTCCCCGCCCTCGGCGACATCGAAGTGCACGCCCAAGTGTTGGAGGTCCGCGAGTGCCTGCGGGGCCTCACCAACGACGGCGCGCACGACTTGCTCGTCGCACAGCCCCTGGCCGACAACCAGCGTATCGGCGAGATGCAGCTCGATGGAGTCGGCTTCACCGACCGCGCCCGCGATGCCGCCCTGCGCGTACCAGGTGTTGGTTTCCGAGATGGTCGCCTTCGTGACGAGCGCGACGCTGCGTGTCTTGCTGGCTTCGAGCGCCGCAACGATACCCGCTATACCCGAGCCGATGACGAGCACGTCCGCGCGGTGCTCGGGCAAGTCGGCCGTGTCGAACGAGGTGAGGTAGCGGCGGTCGAGCGCCCCAGGAAGCGCGCCCGGGGTGGGGTTCGCCCACTCAGACAGTCCTCGTTGGGGGCCCTCGACACCGCCCGCCGCGACGCGCCGGTCGGTGTCTCCCGAACCTGCGGAACTCGTGGATCGACCCCCACCCCGGGCGCTCATATGTGTCACCCGACCGCGACCATGCGTTCGACCGCGGCGAGCGCGCGCAGGCGAATGTCCTCGGCAACCGTGACCTCGTACTGGCCCAGAGCGAGCGAGTCGCGAACCTTGTCAAGCGTCGTGAGCTTCATGTTGGGGCAAAGCATCCTCGGCGTGAGGTTCACGAACTCCTTGCCTGGTGCCGCTTTGCGCAGGCCATGCAGCAGACCCTCCTCCGTGACCACGATGAGGGTTTGGGCGGCGGAAGACGCAGCGTGCGCGAGCATCTGCGAAGTGGAGAGCACCGCGTCGGCGAGGGTTGTGACCTCGGGACGACACTCGGGGTGCGCGATGACCTCGGCGCCAGGGTGCTCGTCACGCGCGGCTTGGACCTGCCCGGCGGTGACCTGGTCGTGCGTGGGGCAGAAGCCGTCCCAGAGAACGAACTCGACCTCGGGCAGCTTGGACGCGATCCAGGTCCCGAGATTCCGGTCGGGGGCGAACAGCACGCGCTTGGCGTTGAGGCGACGCACGACTTCGACAGCGTTCGCGCTCGTCACGCACACGTCGCTCTCAGCCTTCACTTCAGCCGAGGAGTTCACGTACGTCACGACCGGCACGCCGGGGTATTCGGCGCGCCAGGCGCGCAACTGCTCGGCGGTGATCATGTCGGCCATGGGACACCCGGCCCGCGGCTCCGGTATGAGCACGGTCTTGGCGGGAGCGAGGATCTTCGCCGTTTCCGCCATGAAGTGCACGCCCGCGAACACGATCGTCGAGGCGTCGGTGGTGGCGGCCTGCCGAGAGAGCCCGAGCGAGTCGCCGACGAAATCTGCGACGTCCTGGATCTCGGCGCGCTGGTAGTTGTGCGCGAGCAACACCACATCGTCCGCCGCGAGCGCCGCGATCTCGGCACTCAGGGCAGCGATACGCTCCGCTTTGGCCTCGGGCTGGGCCACTCTATGCCCCCTCGGCCCGGCTCGGCTCCAGCGCGCAGGTGTCGATGAGACGGGTGCGCCCCACGCTCGCGGCAACGAGCGCGCGGGCGGTGCGATCGACGCTCGGCAGCGGCTCGAGCGTGCTCGGGTCGACAACCGCTGCGTAGTCGAGGTCGACGCCCGGCCCATTCTCGATGACGTCGCGCATGACCGAAGACAGCGCCTCGCCCGACTGCTCGCCCCACGCGAGAGCCTCGGCAACAGCGTCGAGCGCGCGAGGGAGGGCAAGCGCGCTCTCGCGCTCGCCTCGGGAGAGGTAGGCGTTTCGGCTGGAGAGGGCAAGCCCGTCGGCGTCGCGAATGGTGGGACAGCCGACGATCGACGTCGGGATGTCGAGGTCGGCGACCATCCGGCGTACGATGGCGAGCTGCTGGTAGTCCTTCTCCCCGAAGAACGCGAGGTTCGGCCTCACGGTGTTCAGCAGCTTGGCTACGACCGTTGCGACGCCGGTGAAGTGGCCCGGACGCGCCTCACCCTCCCATCGCGCGGCGAGCGGGCCAGGGTCCACGCTGACGCCGTTGAGGAGCGGGGGCTTCGCGGTCGCCGCGTCGCCGGAAGCCGCCACGCCCGCGCCGTAGATCTCCTCTGCGGACGGCGTGAAGACCAGGTCGACGCCTTCGGCGGAGAGCAGCTCAAGATCGTGCTCCAGGTCGCGTGGATAGGCGGCGAAGTCCTCACCCGGGCCGAACTGAGTGGGATTCACGAATACCGAGACCACGACGAACGTCGTGCGCTTGCATGCCGCGCGCACGAGCGAGAGATGCCCCGCGTGCAGGGCGCCCATGGTGGGCACGAAACCCACGGTCTTACCTTCGCGCCGTCCCTCGGCGACTGCCTGACGGACCTCTTCTTTGGAGTCGACGCGTTCGATCACGTGCGCGGGTCACCACCGCTCGCCCGCGTCGGCGTCGGGGCCGCGCGTATCCGCTCCAGCGTCCGGGCCCCCGGCGGGGTCGATCGCAGGGTTGGCGTCCTCCCGTGCGTTCGCGACCGCTGCGCGCACCTCGGCCAGCGCGCCCTCTTCCATGCGGGTCGACTGCTCGTCGCCGGGAAACGCCCCCGCGCGGACGTCGGTCGCGTACTGCCCGATCGCCTGTTGAATCTCGGCGCCTACCTCGGCATAGCGCTTCGCGTGACGTGGCGTGGACTCGCCCAAGCCGAGCAGATCGCTCAGCACCTGGACCTGGCCGTCACAGCCCGCCCCCGCACCGATACCGATGGTGGGTATGGAGAGCTCGTTCGACACCAGCTCGGCGAGTTCCACCGGGATGCACTCGAGCACGACGGCGAACGCGCCTGCAGCTTGGAGCGCTCGGCAGTCGGCGAGGAGCGCGAGGGCCGGCCCGGCCTCTTTGGCTTGAACCGAGTAGCCGCCAAGAGCATGCACCGACTGTGGTGTGAGGCCGACGTGACCCACAACAGGAATACCCGCGTCGACGATGCGCCGAACTGTGGGAGCAATCGGGGCGCCCCCCTCGACCTTGACGGCCGTCGCACCAGCCTCGGCGATGAAGCGACCGGCGTTTCGCAGGGCGTCTTCCGCCGTGACCTGGTACGTGAGGAACGGCATGTCGGCCACCACGAGCGCACGCTTCGCGCCGCGTGCCACGGCGGCGGTATGGTGCAGCATCTGACCGAGGGTGACAGGGAGGGTCGAAGCGAAGCCGAGAACCGTCATGCCGAGCGAGTCACCGACGAGAATGATGTCGACGCCCGCTTCATCGGCAAGCCGCGCAGAGGGAACGTCGTATGCCGTGACCATCACGATCGGGCGCCGTGCCTGCTTCAGTGCTCGGATCGTGGCGGTTGTTACAGGCCGCGTTTCGTTCTGTGGGGTCGCACTCACAAGCGAACTCCTTCCCAGTCCTGCCGTCGAGGCCCCGTCTGGGGTCCCCGCGGCTCCACGGGGGTGGGGACAGAGAGTATACACCGTGAGCAGGGGTTTCGCGCAGCAGCGGGCCGCAAGTGAGCCTCGCAGCCTATGCGAGGGCGTGGACCAACCCCCCGATCCCCACGAACTGCACATCCCGTTCCGCAACACGCCGCGTGTGGGCCTTCTCGATATCGGCGCACACCACGAAGTCGACGCCCTCAGTATACGAGCGTCTGAAGGCACGCAGGCCCGCGAGGTCACCCGCATTGGTCGAACTCCACTTGCATTCCACGGCTACCGGCGCGACGCCGCGTCGTACGAGAACGAAATCAACTTCGGGCCCCCTCTTGGCCCTCCAGTAGCGGATGTCCACGCCAGTCACTCGCGCAAGGATCTCGTTGAGGACATAGTGCTCCCATAGCAGCCCCAGGTCCTCCTGCCGCGGAATCTGCCATCCCGCCGAATAGCGCACGAACCCGGTGTCGAAGCCGTACACCTTGGGCATGGCAACGATCTCCGTCGTCCGCCGCGAGGAGAACGGTCTGACAACGGTGGCCACTCCCGTCACTTCCAACACGTTCAGGTAGTTGAGTATCGTCGGCCTGCTCACCTCGCATGCCTCCGCAAACGCCGTCGCTTCGAACATGCCGCCGCTGCGAGCGAGGACGAGCTCGACGAACCGCAGGAAGGCCGAACGCTGCTGGACGCGGAACAGCAGTTGGATGTCTCGGGCCCAGTACGAACTCAGCCACTCGGCGTAGTCCGCCGGGAGACTCTCCGCGTCTGCCAGGAACAGCGGCGGCAGACCACCGTGCCACAAGCGTCGTTCGAGGGTCCCGCCGAACGACACAAGGTCCTCGGAGATCATCGGGGTGAGCCAGATCTCCGCCTTTCGACCTGTGAGTGCGTCCGAGAACTTCGCAGTGGCGCTCAAGGTGGACGATCCGGTGGCGATCACCGGCCTCTCAGGGAAGTGATCGGCCGCGATCTTGAGAACAAGCGATGGATCGGGCAGCTGATGAATCTCATCCAAGACCACCCGCGGCCCGCTGGCGTTGCGCCAGAACGTCTCGGGATCCCGCAGCCGCTCACGGACACTCGGCAGGTCGCAGTCGAAGTACTCGGCATCCGCGAGGTCCTTGCAGAGCATCGTCTTCCCCGCACGTCGCACGCCGTGTAGCCACACGACGCTGCGACGTCGCCATGCCTGTTCGATTTGCTGCAGCCAGAACTCACGTTTCACCATATGCAAGTCAACATATCATCCGGTGACACCGAATGTAAAGTGAGGCTGCACATGGTGCACTGAGGCAGCAGTGTCACACGGCCGGCGGACCGCTACTCTTCTGGAGTCTCTAGGTCTGGCTCCGCCGAGGCCAAGTTGTCCGACTCCTCCATCATGGCAGGGGCGCTCTCGGCCTCTCGGAGAAGCGTCTTCGCCCTCTGCTCGAACTCGGCGGGCACCCTCAGTCGCACGGGCATCGAAAGGCCGAAAGGCTCGAACTCCTCGTCGGGGGGGTACGGGTCCCACGTGAACGGGATGTGGGCCTGTTCGAGTACGAGCTGCTTGAATCGCAGACCCATGTCCGGCGGCACGGTGACTCCCTCGGCGATCGCAACCCAGTCATCGGTCATGATCGGCGCGCCCTCGGCAAGACCCGGGTCGGGTATCGCGCCGAGGTCCCGGATCACCATGCCCACCCGCACCGAGTCCCGCGTCACCGGCGTGCCGTCCGGCCAGGTCGCGTCGGGCGCAACCTCGAGCAGCGGCGTGATCACGAAGTCCCGCTCGGCCATGCGCGGGTGGGGGATGACGAGCTCCTCGCTGTTCCACTCTTCGTCGCCGAAGAGCAGGATGTCGAGGTCGATCGTGCGGGGGCCGTTCGGCACATCGCGCGTGCGACCCAACCGATTCTCCACCTCCACGAGCGATTCCATGAGCTGGTCGGCGCGCAATCCGGTGCGCAACCACACGACGGCGTTCGCGAACGGCGGCTGGTCCTCTAGACCCCACGGTTCCGTCTCGTATGCGCGCGAGACGTCTACGACGTTGGTCTCGGGAAGGTCGGCCATTTCGTGTACGGATCGAGAGAGGTGGCGCAGCCGGTGTCCCACGTTGCTGCCGAGGCCCACGAGTGCGTCAGTCATGGTCGGCCTCCATCCGTTCGGTCCATTAGGGCTCGCGCGCTACTTCCTAGTATTCCCTGCCTTCTAGCTGCCCGAAACCGCCGATGGCGCGTGCGACCTGAAGCGCGCGAACGGTCTCTGCGACGTCGTGGACCCGCACGACGGCCGCGCCGTGAGTTGTCGCCCAGGCCGCCGCGACGAGGCTCCCTTCGAGTCGGTCCGCCGGCACGTCCTGACCCGTGAGCATGCCGATGAAGCGCTTCCGAGAGGCGCCGACAACCACGGGGTAGCCGATGTCCGCGGTTTCGGGCAACCGGCGCAGCAGCTCGAGGTTGTGCTCCAGTGTCTTGCCAAAGCCGATGCCGGGATCGATTGCGATGCGCTCTCGGGCGACACGCGCCTGCTCCAGCTCCCGCGCTTGCTCCATCAGGTACGCGCCGACCTCCGCCACGACATCGTCGTAGTGCGGCGCGTCCTGCATGCTCTTCGGCTCGCCGAGCATGTGCATGATCACGACGCCTGCGCCGCCGGCGGCCGCCACCTCGCGCATCGCCACGTCGCGGAAGCCGGAGACGTCGTTGATGATGCTCGCACCAGCTGCGACGCACGCCTGGGCGACCTCGGCGTGTCGCGTGTCGATCGAGACCACGAGGCCCTCGCGCGCGAGCGCCTCGACCACGGGCAGCGCGCGTGCGAGCTCCTGATCCACGCCGACGTCTGCGGCCCCGGGGCGCGTTGACTCGCCGCCCACGTCCACGATCGCGGCGCCCTCGGCAGCCATCGTGCGGCCGCGCTCGATTGCGACGCCTGTGTTCGCGAACACACCGCCGTCTGAGAAGGAGTCAGGGGTTACGTTCAGGATGCCCATGACGAGCGGACGATTGAGCGTGAGTTCGAAGCGACCGCAGAGCCAGACCCCGGTCGGGCCCGGGCCCTCTTCGGCAGCGCCCCTCGGTGCGCCGGCCATTAGCGTCCCTTGATGAGCGACAGCGCCTCGGCACGCGTGGCCACGTTCGTCGCGAAGATGCCGCGAACCGCGGAGGTAGTCGTGATAGCACCTGGCTTCTTCACGCCACGCATCGACATGCAGAGATGCTCCGCCTCAATGACAACGATCACGCCAGCGGGCTTCAGGTACTGCACGATCGTATCGGCGATCTGCGACGTGAGCCGTTCTTGGACCTGCGGCCGCTTCGCGAACACGTCCACGACACGTGCAAGCTTCGAAAGGCCGCAGATCGCGCCGCTCTTTCCAGGTACGTATGCAACGTGCGCGCGGCCGATGAACGGGACGAGATGATGCTCGCACACCGAGTAGAGCGGGATGTCGCGCACGAGCACCATCTCCTGGTGGCCCTCGTTGAAGGTCACGGAGAAGTGCTCGGCTGGGTCCTGCTCGAGACCGGCGAATATCTCCTCGTACATGTCGGCGACGCGCGTGGGCGTGTCGAGCAGCCCCTCGCGCGCGAGGTCCTCGCCGATACCTTCGAGGATGAGGCGGACGCCTTCGGCGATCTTGTCGTGGTCCATGGGAGCTCCGTGTCGACGGCTGCCGATGTGTCAGAGATTATCCCCGACTCCATCCGCCTGACGCGAGGGGGTCACTTCACAGTGACATACTTGCGGCCGGAGTGAGTCGCGGTGTGGTCCACGTCCCTGTGATAGGCGCAGATCCGCCAACGACCACTCTCGGTGAGGAAGACCGTCTCCACACAGCGTGAGAAGCCGAGTCTGTTCTCTAGGCCGGCACTCGCGCTGAGGCGGTAGACCCACCCGCCGCTTTCGTAGCGGTAGTCGTGCAGAGTGACAGCGCGCGAACCCGCGGGATGCCGTGGCTTCATGTCACCGGATAGGCTGATCAACGCATACAGCCGCACCCGTGACGAACCAGCGCGAATAGTCAGGAACGCCTACGAGCTCGGCGTGAGGCAGCCTTCCCCAGCGGCGTGTGTCGCGTCTCCAGCAAACGCCCGGCGGAAGGGACGTTCTACCGTCGACTGGTTGCGCATAGGTGTGTAGACACCTGCCGACGAATCGAGACTGGCAATGTGGCTCCACTCCAGGCCGTCATTGGAAGGGCCCAGGGTCAGCGTACGCCCCCCGCTCGCGGAGGAGCGAGGTGGTTCTCGCCTTCAAGACGCCCTTGCCAATATGCGTCCGCACCTCTTGCTTCATTTGTGGGGAGCCACGCGTCTTCGTGACGCTGCGCCACAAGACCACGCAGCTCCATGAGTAGCCTCTCCGGAGGGAAGCACTTCGGTATCCAGCGCAGAACTCCGGCGCGGCGCGCGCGCCCGGCGTTGTCGCCCGCCTCGAACACGCTGAGGATGATGACGTCAGTCGCGGGATTCTCGGATCTGATCGCGCTCGCCGCCTCGATGCCGTCGATGTCGCTCATCGGGAAGTCTATGAGCACGACGTCGGGATGGAGCAACCTCGCCTGCTCGATTGCGTCGGCACCGCTCATAGCCACGCCGACAACCTCGCTCGACTCCTCGGACTCGAGCAGCTGATGAAGGGACGACAGGACTTCCCGATGCTCGTCCGCGATTAGCACGCGTGCCTTCTCCATCGATCCCCCTCATGGCGAAGACGATCTCCCCCGGCTCGGTGACGGGACGGTTCCCTGGGTTCCTCGTGCGCAAGGCACTCGCCGGGAGTGGGAACCCAAGTACCGCGCTCGCATGCGCCCGTAGACCGCGTCCCTCGGAGCCGCGCGCATCTGGGCAATGATGCAAAGCTGTGCTCCATTCATACTCCGGAATCCTCTGATGCACCATCAGTCGACGGAGTCTTGCCCAGCGCCGCAAGTCTGAGTGGCGGCTCCTACTTCTGGACGATGCTGCAGCTGGTACGCCTACGTTCCGGAAGCCGCGGTGTGTGCTCGCCCCGAGAGTTCGCGCCGAAACGCCTCGGCCACCGCGACGCCAATTGCCGCTCAGATCTGTAGGAAGCAGACGGGGTGCGTCGCTAGGCCCCAAGATGCGCACAGACAAGGCCGCGGGACCCGCTTCGAGTCCCCGCACCTACAGAGTGCCACCCTACGAGGTCGTCTCGTCGAGCTGCACGATACCCGCCTTGAGCGCGGCGAGCACGGCCTGCGTGCGGTCCCCCTGACCGAGCTTGCGCAGGATGTGGCTCACATGGGTCTTGACGGTGGTCTCGCCGATCCAGAGCTGGCGGCCGATCTCCTTGTTGGAGTGACCCTTCGCCATGAGTTCGAGCACCTCGAGTTCGCGCTCGGAGAGGGGATCGGCCAGAATCGCGTTCCCGTTGGTGCCGTTGGTTCGGCCCGAGATGATGCGGTTGGCCACGGCAGCGTCGAACACGGCCTGCCCTTCGACTATGGAGCGAATCGCGTGGGCGATGCGTTCGGGCCGCGTGTCCTTCATAAGGTAGCCGCTCGCGCCGGCCTCGAGCACGCCGAAGACCTCTTCGTCGTCGTCGAAGCTCGTGATGACGAGCACGGACGTCTCCGGAATGAGCTCCTTCACTCGGCGGCAGACCTCGACGCCGCCGCCGCCTGGCATTCGAAGGTCGAGCAGCAGGACGTCGGGACGTGTGGCAACGGCCCCCTCCACCGCCGACTCCGTGTCGGCCGCCTCGCCTACCACTTCAAGATCGGGCTCGCCCTCCAAGAGCGTCTTGAGCGCCATGCGCACGAGCTCGTGGTCGTCTGCGAGGAACACGCGAATCGCTTTCATGATGCGTCACCTACCGGCAGTCGTACTTCGATTCGGGTGCCTTGACCCTCGGCACTTGTGAGCTGCAAGGTGCCGTGCTCTCGTCTCACACGTTCCTGGATACTGCGAAGCCCCATGCCCGAACCGGGGGTGCGAGTGGCAAGGGTGTCCTCGACGACGAAGCCATCGCCGTCGTCCGTAATGGTGAGATCGACGCTTTCTGATCCGTACGCGAGGCGCACCGTGAACTGCCGCGCTCCGGAGTGCCTCACGATGTTGCTCACGGACTCCTTGGCAACTCGATACAGACACTGTTCGCGCACGGGTCCGAGATGGTACTCGTGGCCAACGACCTCGAGCTCGCCCCTCACAGTGCGGCCGATGGTGATCTCCTTGATCCAGAAGTCGATGGCGCCCGAGAGCCCGAGCTCCTGCAGCTTCATCGGCCGGAGGTCGTAGACGAACCGCCTGACCTCGGTCATGGCCGTATTCAGGTGCTCCTGCAGCTCGTTCAGCCGCTCGATCACAAGCTCGGGGTCCTTGATCACCTGCTTCTTGGCCAGTTCCAGGCCGAGCGAGATGCTGAAGAGGGACTGCGAGATGCCGTCGTGCATCTCACGCGCGATGCGGTCGCGCTCGCTCGCAAGAAGCACATAGCGGCTCTCCTCGGCGAGACGGGCGTTCTCGAGAGCCGTCGCGGCGAAGGCGCTCAGTATCGCGAGGAAGTCGAGCTGCTCGTGCGAGAAGCGGCGGTCGCGCGAGTTGATCGCGCACAGCAGTCCGATGGGACGCTCCTGGATCTTGATGGGCGAGTAGACGATCCACGCGTCGTGCGCCTGGTCCGACTCGACCATGGTGACACCGTTCGCGAAGGCGACGGGTGCCGAGGATACGACCCGGTCCTCCCACCACTCCTGCAGATGCTCGTCCCGTCGACCACGCACCACGAGCGTGTCGAGATCGAGCTCTGCGGTCTCTTCCTCGGTGAGCATGAGGATGGCCTTGTCGGTGTTCGTCACGCGCTTGGCGCGATCGACGATCGTCACGAGCACATCGTCGACCGACAGTGTGGAAGAGACTGCCGATGCCACGTCGGTGAGCGACGCGATGAGTTCCGCCTGACGCGCGCGGTGGGAATCCGAGCGCGTCAAGAACCCACGGCGCTTGGAGCGCCCGTTTTCGCCCTCACCGTTCGCGTTCTCGCTCAAGGCGTGCCCCCCCGGGCCGATGTCTCCGGCTTCCGGAACGTGCAACCCAGCCGACCGCGCCTGCCCCCGCCACATAGCTGCTTCGGGCCTCCGTTCGTGCGCCCGCTAGAACTCGGGCGCTGCAGCAGAACCTTTGGCGGTGGCGAGGCCTGAAGCCGTGCCAGCGAGGTGCTCTTGTGGGTACGTCTCGTCCGGTGACCTGCATCACATCCGCCGACAGATGCATCGGCAGCGATGCGCTGCGACCTTAGCCTACGTGAAGGGCTGCCCCTCCGAAGGCATGTGCGCCGAGACGCCATGGAAACGTAACAGGAGCGCCCCGGCTCGCTTGAGAGCGAACCGGGGCGCGGATGCGCGTGTGGCATGCGCGTAGTGCGCGGGGAGGGCCCTACGCCCCTGAGACAGCTGGCGGCGTGCCCGGGGCGGTCGGGGCGTCGGATACCGCAGCCGCGCGCTCCTCCTCCTCAACCAGCTCCTCGGCGGGTTCCTCGGCAGGCCCGGCATTCTCGGCGGCGGTCGCCTTGGCGGCATCCTCCTCCACCAGGAACTCTTCCCAGCGATTGTCGAGCAGCGCTGCAAGCTCGTCCTTGTCGACCGTCTCGCGCTCGATGAGCACCTGGGCCATGAGATCGAGCTGCACCCGACGCTCAGTGAGGATGGTGCGGGAGGTATCGAATGCGTCGTCTATCAGGCGACGGATCTCCTTGTCGATCTCGTAGGCGACCTCAGGGCTGTAGTCCGCGTTGGCGGAGAAATCGCGGCCGAGGAAGACCTCATGGTTGGGCTCGCCGAAGGTCTGCGGGCCGAGCTTGTCGGACATGCCGTACCGCATGACCATCGACTTCGCCATCTTGGTCGCACGCTCGATGTCATTGGAGGCGCCTGTGGTGATGTCACCGATGGCGATCTCCTCGGCCACGCGGCCGCCCAAGAACATGGCGAGGTTGTCGAGCATCTGCTGGCGCGTGGTGAGGAAGCGGTCCTCATTGGGCAACGCGAGCGTGTAGCCGAGCGCCTGGCCGCGCGACACGACGCTGATCTTGTGGATAGGGTCGGTATTGGGCAGCACGTGGCCGACGAGCGCGTGGCCGGCCTCGTGGTAGGCGATGACCTTCTTCTCCTGCTCGGAGATGAGGCGACCCTTGCGCTCGGGACCTGAGATGACGCGCTCGATGGCCTCGTCGAGCTCGATCATGTCGATCTTCTTCTTGCCGTGCCGTGCCGAGAGAAGAGCGGCTTCGTTCACGAGGTTCGCGAGATCGGCGCCGGTGAAGCCCGGCGTGCGGCGCGCGAGCACTTCGAGGTCGATGTCGTCGTCGAGCGGCTTGCCGCGGGTGTGAATCTTGAGGATGCCCTCGCGACCCTTGAGGTCCGGACGGTCGACCACGATCTGCCGGTCGAACCGACCCGGGCGCAGGAGCGCGGGGTCGAGGATGTCCGGGCGGTTCGTGGCTGCGATGAGAATCACGTTGTCCTTGATGTCGAAACCGTCCATCTCCACGAGCAACTGGTTGAGCGTCTGCTCGCGCTCGTCGTGCCCGCCACCGAGGCCGGCGCCGCGCTGGCGGCCCACGGCGTCGATCTCGTCCATGAAGATGATGCAGGGCGCGGCGGCCTTCGCCTGCTCGAACAGGTCGCGCACGCGAGAGGCACCCACGCCGACGAACATCTCGACGAAGTCCGAGCCGGAGATCGAGAAGAACGGCACAGCGGCCTCACCTGCGACGGCGCGCGCGAGCAGCGTCTTGCCGGTACCTGGAGGGCCTACGAGCAAGACGCCCTTGGGGATCTTCGCGCCGAGGGCCTGGAACTTGCCGGGGTTCGCGAGGAACTCCTTGATCTCCTCGAGCTCCTCGACCGCCTCGTCAGCGCCGGAGACGTCCTTGAACGTGATGCGCGGCTGATCGCGTGTCATGCGCTTCGCCTTGGCCTTGCCAAACGACATGATCTTGGAGTTGCCCCCCTGCATTTGGTTCATGAAGAAGAACATCACGAACACGAGCAGGATGATCGGCAAGAGCGAAGTGATGAAGCCGAACCACGGGTTCGTGTTCTGCGGGTCGACCTCGTAGGTCATCTTTGGGTTCGCCTGAACACCCTTGACCATGAGCTCGTTCAGGGTGTCCTCGCCGACGAACGTGGACGTGTACCCGGTCGCCTTGTTGGCCGTCTGATCGCCCTCGGAAGCGTAGTAGTCGCCCCACACGACGCTGTCGCGCGCCTTGAAGGTGACCGACTTGACCTGACCCTTGTCGACGTACTGGGTGAACTGGCTCGTCGTAAGCTTGTCCGACTCACCGCCCGTCTGCAGGGTCTGGGTCACGACAAGCACCAGCGCCGCAAGCAACGCCAGGTAGAGCAGGACGGTTCTCAAGTTCTTGTTCAACGCTCTTCCGATCTCCTTGTGACGATCCGCCCTCGGGCTACAGTCCCGGCTACTCGCTGTAGACGTCCGGCTTCAGTACTCCCACGTAGGGAAGGTTGCGGTATCTCTCGGCATAATCGAGCCCGTACCCGACGACAAACTCGTCGGGAATCTTGAACCCGACGTACTTGCAGCTAATAGGTACCCGCTGCTTGCCCTCTTTGCTCAGCAAGGTGCATACCTCGAGGGAACGCGGACTGCGCGAGGCGAGGTTCTTCAGCAGGTACTTGAGCGTGAGCCCCGTGTCGAGAATGTCCTCGACCACCAGCACGTGCCGGTCTTCGATGCCCTCGTCAAGGTCCTTGATGATGCGAACGACGCCCGATGACTTGGTCGACGAGCCGTAGCTCGAGACGGCCATGAAGTCGAGCTCGACCGGGCACGACATCTCGCGCGCGAGGTCCGCGACGAACAGGGCCGCGCCTCTCAGGACAGCGATCAGCAGCACCGGCTCGTCGCCGTAGTCCGCGCTGATCTCGTTGCCGAGCTCGGCGATGCGCGCGCGAATCTCTTCCTCGGTCAGTACCACGTGCTCGAGATCGGGATGCATCTCGCCCTCGCGCCTCTCCTCTGCTAGCCGCATCTCTGCGAGAAGCGGCTACGCGCCGTCCTCGCGCCGTCTCCACGTCAGCCGGATCGCCCGTTGCGTCTCCGACGTCACGCGGTAGTGCTCGCTCATGCGCACTCCGGCAAGCCATACGATACGCTTTCCGTCGCGAACGACGGGTGTGTTCGCTCGCTCCCGGCGTGGCACCTTCTCATCGACCAGCAGGTCCGACAGTTTGCGGCTGCCCTCCATGCCGAAGGGTCGCATCCTGTCGCCTTCTCGCACTCCGTCCACGACGAGGGCTTCTGAGAGCCGAGTCGCATCGATCACGACGGAATCGGGCGATCCGCTCACGTCGCCGGAGCGTGCATCGGCAGCGGTGATCGAACCGGCATCGCCGAGGTGGACGGTACCCGGAAGAGGGAGCAAACCGGGTGCCACGCACCGCGACTCATCCCCCGTGCGCGCGACGATCATTCTACCGTACTCGGCGAAGGCCCGAAGGCCGCCCGGTAGGTCGCGCGCGAAGCCGTCGCGGGTCAGTCCGTCGACCAAAGCCTCCACGTGGGAATGCTCGAGACGCGAAGCCTCGGGGAAGGCGACGAGCAGGGCACTGCGGACGGTCCGGCGCGCCATGGGACGCGAGAGGGTCTGCATGCAGTCGCGGTCGAAGGCGACTTCCCCCGCCGAGAGGTCGATGTCGGCGAAATCGCGCGCGAAGGCATCGGCCATCTCCGAGAGGAGACGGTCGTCCTCGGCGAGCACATCAAGGGAGCGCGCGAGGGTCTCTCGGAACCTCGGGTTGACGGATTCGGCCACGGGAACGAGTTCGTGACGGATGAGCGCGCGCAGGCGTCGCGTGTCCGCGTTCGTCGAATCCTCGCGCCAGGTCTGGCCGAGAGCGCCAAGCCACGTGCGCACGTCATCGCGAGACGCATCGAGCAGCGGCCTGACGATGCGACCGCGAACCGGTGCGATCGAGGCCAGGCCTCCCGAGCCTGCACCGGTGAGCGCGCGCATGAAGAACGTCTCGATGCGGTCGTCGAGCGTGTGAGCAACTGCGATGCGTCCGCTCTCACGCGACGCGCCAGCCTGGTCGCAGCGAGCGTCGAGCTCCTCCTCCGCAAACCGGTAGCGGACGCGCCTACCGGCGTCCTCGAGGTTCAGCCCCTCGCCGGCGGCGTAGGCGGCGACGTCGTAGCGGACGGCAACGAATGAGACCCCGAGGTCGGAACAGAGCGACTGCACGAAGGACTCGTCCGCGTCGGAGTCCTCGCCCCGGAGCAGGTGATTGACGTGCAGGACACCAAGCGAGAGCGACTCGCCGAAGACGCCATCCGCGAGCAAGCGGAGCAGCGCCGTGGAGTCCGCGCCGCCCGAGACGAGCGCGACGACGGGCGCTCCGGGCGGGAACATGTCGAGGCGCCTCGCAAACGCGCACGCAGCGTCAGGAAGCGCCGTGCGCACGTCGGGCGTGTTGGAGGGCGATGCCATGAGACAAGGGTACCGCGAGGGGCGGGCGCGGTGTGCCCTCGGCGGGGGGAAGCGCGCGGCGTGCCGTCGGCAGCGTGTGATCAGCTACTCGTCGGGAATCCAGCCGTTCGCTTCGGCGATCTCGATGACCCAGCGAGCGTTGCGCCCAACGAGCTCCGCGCAATGAGTCCACCGCCGGGGCAGGTGCATGCCGCCTATCGCCGAGACGATCTCGTCGCACGTAGCCGCATCCTGGTCTTCCACGAACCGCCTGCGAAGCTCGCCTGCGGCATCGTACGAGGGCTCCCACGGGTCGTCTGGGCCGTAGCGCCCGCTGAACAGCCCTGCTGCCATGACGGCGCCGGCAAGCGCACCGCAGGTGCAGCGCGAGCCTCCAATCCCCTCGCAGAACCCCGATGCGAGCCGCGTGATCTCAGGCGGAAGAGGGTGTCCCGCGACCTCGTTGACGGTCTTGAGGACGGATTCGCCGCACCAGTAGCCGGACTCGTAGAGCATCGACGCGCGCAGTTCAGCCTGTTCGGCGAGCGAGGCGCCAGCGACCGCAGGTCTCAGGACACGAGGCCCCTGGGGAGGGGAATGTGGGTCGTTCGCGGCGCCGCGGTCGGCGACCATCGTAGGTACTCCCTGTCAGATTCCTGTGTGTTATGCACAATATCAGACCGACTGATAGAAGCGCAGCAGGACGCGTGCCAGCGTTGGCTCGACGGAGGAGTGTCAGCCCTTCGCCGGCCGGGCGAGCGCGGTCTCGACAACGCCGAGGTAGGCGTCGAGGATGAGCGCGAGCCCCGCTGCGAGCACCGCCCCTTGGAGCGTAACCGCCGGGTCCAGATTCACGAGCCCGTTGATGATGGGCGATCCCAACCCGCCGGCGTTGGCGATCGCACCGATCGTGGCAGTCGAGACGTTGATGACGACCGAGACTCGTATCCCGGCCAGGATGACTGGTGCCGCGAGGGGCAGCTCCACGCGCCGCAGCACTTGACGAGGGCTCATGCCCATCCCGGTCGCGCTCTCTACGACGCTTCCCGAAAGGTTCTCGAGTCCGGCGATCGTGTTCTGCAGGATCGGCAGGATGCCATAGATGGTGAGCGCGATCACGATGGGCTCGAAACCGAAACCGAGCAACGGGACGGCAAGCGCGAACACCGCCACCGGCGGGAACGTCTGTCCAAGGTTCGTGAGATCGCCCACGACGTCGAAGTAGTCGCGCCCCACCGGGCGCGTGACAAACACGCCGAGGCCGACACCGATGAGGATCGACAAGACGCTCGATAGCACCACCATCGCAAGATGCTGTCCGATCATCTGCAGCATGGTCGCATCCGGATAGAGCAGCCGTGTCTCGTCGGGGAACAGGCGTCCGAGAACCGCGCTCCAGAGGGCCGGCATCGCCGCGAGCGCCAAGTACACCGCAAACGCGACGCTCGGCCAGAGCAGAGCCCGGAGTGTGAGCCGACCCCTCACGCGAGCGGCTTTCGGAACCGGGCGACGATCGTCCCGACACTGACGCTGCCGACGATCTCTCCGCGGTCATCGGCGACCGCGACCGCCGACACCCCCAGCTCGAGTATCTTCGCAAGCGCATCGCGAAGCGTTCCAGAGAGCGGCACGGTTGCGCGGACCTCACCGGCCTCCTCGGCCGGGCCGAGCGCTTCTGCCAATGGCGCAAGCGAGAGGCGCTTGAGCGCGCGCTCGTCTCCCACGAAGCCTGCGACGAACTCGTCGGCCGGATACGCAAGAACGCGCTCGGGCACGTCACTTTGCACCAGACGACCCTCCCGCATGATGGCGATCCGGTCACCCAGCTTCACCGCTTCGTCCATGTCGTGGGTCACGAAGAGCACGGTCTTGCGGAGGCGCTCCTGAATGCCGAGGAACTCCGTCTGCAACCGGTCGCGTGTGAGAGGGTCGACCGCGCCGAACGGTTCGTCCATCAGCAGCACGGGCGGATCGGCCGCAAGCGCCCGGGCGACGCCGACCCGTTGCGCTTCTCCGCCGGAGAGCTCGTCGGGGTACTTGGCGTCGTAGGCGATCGGGTCCAAGCCGACGAGTTCGAGCAGCTCGGCGATGCGCTCGTCGATCCGCCGCTGGTCCCACTTGAGCAGCCAGGGCACGACCCCGATGTTCTGGTGCACCGTCCAGTGCGGGAAGAGCCCCACGCCCTGGATCGCGTAGCCGATGTGCCGCCGAAGCTCCTCGGGCTTGAAATCGCGTACGTCCGTGCCGTCGACCCGCACGGTTCCCGCGTCAGGCTCTATCAGGCGGTTTGCCATGCGCAGGGTAGTCGACTTACCGCAGCCGGAGGGTCCGATGAGGATACACACCTGCCCGTCGGGCACGTCGAGCGACAGGTCGTGAACCGCCGGGCGCGACGCATCAGCGTAGGTCTTCGACACGCCCTCGAAGGCGATCATGAGCGGCCTCCGGACGCGGCGTCGCTCGCTCGGCCTGCCCGGCTCGCTCGGCCTGCCCGGCTCGCTCGGCCCTGCGCGGTCGCCCGGCTTCGCGTGGCCACCGCGCGCTGTACGAGACGCAACAGGCCGTCGGCGAACACGGCAAGCAGCACGAGCGCGACGGACCCGAGCATCGTGAGATCCATCGCCTGCTGTGCAAGACCGCCGAAGATGATCGTCCCGAGGGTGAATGCGGCCACGAACGCGCCGAGGGTCGAGTTACCGATCGTCTGGACCGCCGCCGTTCTCTCGCCCGAGAACAGCACGGGCAGCGCGAGCGGGATCCGTACGCGCCACATGATCTGAGACGCCGTCATCCCCATCCCCCGTCCTGCCTCGACGACATCTGCCGGAACGCCGGTGAGGCCGGTGTACGTGTTGCGCGTGATAGCGAGGAGCGCGTACAGCGTGAGGGCGATCACGACGGGCGCCCAGCCGAGCCCGCCGATACCGATGGCCTCGGCGGCAGGCACGCTCTGACGCAGCCACGCCAGCGGAGCGAACAGCAGTCCGATCATCGCCAGGCCCGGAATCGTCTGGAACACATTCACCGTCGCGAATACGGGCCGCTCGAACCGCCGTGAAGTGAACGCGAGCACGCCGAGTCCGAAACCGATGACCGTGGCAGCCGCGAGAGCAGCAACCGAGTAGATGACGGTGTTGACGACGTAGCTCCAGAACGAATCGCTGACGTTCGCGTACTCCCTGAACATGCTCAAGTCGGAGAACGTGCCCGCGAAGACCATCACAACCATACCCACCGGGATGCTCGCCGCTAGAGAGACACCGAGCGCCGTCTGCACACCGACTTCCCGTCGCGCCGAGAGCACGACGGCATACGCGGCAATCGCCGACGCCCAGGCTCCTGCGCCGATCGACAAGCGTGCGAAGGTGCCGGCCGTTGGCAGCAACCGTGCCGCGGCAACGCCACAGAGCGCGAAGGTCCCGAGCACGAGCGTGACCGCGATGCAGCCGCGGGCGAGCGAGCGCAGCGAGCCGCGCCCCCGCGTGAGAGAAGCCGCGGCAAGCGCGATCCAGAGCGCGAGGAGCATCGCCGCCCAGGCCGGTCCCACGGAGCCCACCAGTGAGACACCCGTTCCGGTTCGTAGGCGGTTCGCCGAGAGCGTCGTGAACGAGAGCGCCCACAGCGAGGAGAGCCCGAACACCACCGCCGTCATGCCGACCTTGTGCACGGCTATGCGACGGGGCACTCGGACTCCCGGTTCAGTTTGTGTTCGTCCGACATGCTACTTGGTGAGGAAGCCGCCGCTCTTCAGGTAGTCTTGGGCGACCGTGTCAGCGGCCTCGCCGTTGACCTGGATGCGCGCGTTGAGCTCCTGCAGCTTCTCGATCGTAAGACCGTCGAACGGCCCCTTGAGCAGCGTCTCGATCTCGGGGTACCTGTCGATGATGTCCCTGCGCGTGATCGCCACCGGCCAGTACACGAGCTGAGCGCCCTTGTCGTCCTCGAGCACGATCAGACCGAGATCAGCAAGCGCGCCGTCCGTGCCGTACGCCATACCGAACTTCACACCGTCGGTCCCGTCGGCTACGGCCTTCTCGGTCTGCGCGGTGTTGCCGCCGGCAAGACGCACCTGCTGGTCCTTCGTGAGCGTGTAGCCGTACGTCGCCTCGAAGGCCGGGTTGGCGTCAGCATTCGTGAAGAACTCGTCGGAAGCCGCCAGCTTGGTGGGCTTGCCCGCATTCACGTACGCCGCGAAGTCGGACATCGTCTTGAGCCCTTCTGCCTCGGCGAAGTCCTTCTTGACGGCGATCGCCCAGGTGTTGTTGGCCCGTGCCGGCGTGAGCCAGACGACGCCGTTCTTCTCGAGGTCCTGCGCCTTGACGGTGTCGTAGCCCTTCTGGGCGTCTTTGTAGACGGCAGGGTCGGAGCCCTCGAAGAAGATCAGACCCGAGCCCGTGTACTCGGGGTAGATGTCGATCTCCTTGTTGAGCAGCGCCTTGCGCACGACGTCCGTCGTGCCGGTCTGGCTCTTGTCGACCACGGTGAATCCGGCGTCCTCGAGCACTAGCTTGATGATGGAAGACAGGAGCTCGCCTTCGGTGTCGATCTTCGAGCCGATGGTGATCGGCCCCTTCTCCTTGGCGGGCTCTTTGGAGGGCGTGGTGCTCGTGTCGCTCCCTCCCGCGCAACCAGTGACCGCGATCAGGCTCACAACGAGAGCGAGCGCCAGCGCGAAAGGAAATGGACGTTTCACGGCGACTCCTTCCAAGCGGATATGACGAGTGCTCATTACAAGCATAAGCGATACAAATGCCGAGTGTGTCACGAGAGCCGGGGTTGCTGCTCCGGTCCTCTCGCCGATGCTATCAAGACTCATATGCCCAAACCAGCTTCGGGTATCATCTCCCTCGACTCAAGAGCCGCGCCTTTCGCCGGCAGGAGTAGTGGTCGCGCGGCTGTTCGGCCCGCCTGCAGCACCGCCGCGAGACGCCCGCCCGACGTCGATGTACGGGGGTCACCATGACCGTCTTCCACCTCGCCGACCCATCTCTCGAACCCATCGCCGCCAAGGTGATCGCCGGTGTGCGCCTTGACCGAGCCGACGGTCTGGCCCTGTACGCAAGTCACGATCTGGTCGGCATCGGACAGATGGCCGATTTCGCGCGCCGTCGCATCAACGGCGATCGCGTCTACTTCATGGTCAACCGTCACATCAATCCCACGAACATCTGTCAGAACCGGTGCAAGTTCTGCGCGTTCTCTCGGTCGAAGGGACAAGAGGGCGCGTACGAGATGACGCTCGACGAGATCGCGCGCGCCGCCGAGGAATCGGTGCCCGATGGGGCGTACGAGGTGCACGTCGTGGGCGGCCTGCACCCCGACTGGCCGTTCGAGTTCTACATCGATATGGTGCGCCGTATGCGCGAAGTGCTGCCGCCGCACGTCATCATCCAGGCGTTCACCGCAGTCGAGATCGAGTACTACGCCCAGATCAGCGGTCTCTCGACGCTTGAGGTGCTTCGGCAGCTCAAGGCGGCCGGTCTCGACGCGATGCCAGGCGGAGGCGCCGAGATCTTCTCGGAGAGGACCCGCCTCGCAGCATGGGAGAAGAAGACGAGCGCCGAGGATTGGCTGCGCATCCACGGGGAGGCGCATTCGCTCGGCATCAAGACGAACTGCACGATGCTTTACGGACACATCGAGACACGCGAGGAACGCATCGACCACCTGATCCGTTTGCGCGAGCAGCAGGACAAGAGCGGCGGGTTCCTCGCGTTCATCCCGCTCGCCTTCCACCCCATGAACACCGAGCTCGAGGAACTGCCGGGCACGACCGGATTCGACGACTTGAAGACGCTCACCATCGCCCGGCTCATGCTCGACAACATCCCGCACGTGAAGGCGTTTTGGATCATGGTCGGCCTCAAGGTAGCGCAGCTCTCGACCGTCTTTGGCGTCGACGATATCGACGGCACCGTCGTCGAGGAGAAGATCACGCACATGGCGGGCGCGACGACGCCCGAGGCGCTTTCGAAGGGCGACCTCATCGCGATGATCGAAGAGACTGGACATGTGCCGGCCGAGCGCGACACGCTCTATCGCATCGTGCAGGTGTACGGCGAGGAAGCGGCCAAGCCGGCGTGGGATGCGGGGCCCGTTCCTCTCACTGCCGAACAGGCGCTCGAAGCACTCGCCGCTTCGGCCCTCGACGGCGGGGACCCTCGATGAACCGCCCGCGGCTGGGGCACATCCAGTTCATCAACTGCCTACCGCTCTACTACGGGCTCGTGAAGAACGACGTCCTCCTCGACGTCGATCTTGTGAAGGCAGCGCCGAAGGACCTCGCGCGGCAGATCCTCGACGGCGAGCTCGACGTCGCCCCCATTCCTGCCATCGAATACGCACGCCACGCCGACGATCTCGTAGTGCTCCCCGAGATTGCGATCTCGAGCGACGGCGAAGTGCAGTCCATCCTGCTGCTGTCGAAGGTCCCCGCCGATGAGCTCTCGGGCTGCACGGTCGCGCTCACGGACACCTCGCGCACCTCGCAGGTGCTCGCGCGCATTCTGCTCCAGAAGCACTGGGGGGCCTCTCCCGACTACGTCGAGATGCCGCCGGACCTGCCGCAGATGCTGCGTGACGCCGACGCAGCGTTGCTCATTGGCGACGACGCGCTGCGCGCGCACTGGCAGCCCCCCGAGGGGCTTCACGCATACGACCTCGGGATTGAGTGGACTGCGTGGACCGGGCTTCCGATGGTGTACGCGGTCTGGGCGGTGCGCAGGGCGTTCGCCGAGGAACGGCCGGAGGCAACGCGCGGCGTCGAGCAGGCGCTCATGGGATCACTCGCCTACTGCAGGCTGCACCTCGACGATATCTCTGAGTACGCCGCGCGGTGGGAGCCGTTCTCCGCCGAGCAGTTCCGGAGCTACTTCGACGCGCTCGCGTTCCGGTTCGAGCCGCGCTACCGCGACGGCCTCAAGCGCTACCTCGAAGAAGCGGTCGCAATCGGGCAGCTTGAGCGAGTGCCGGCCATCGAGGTGTTCGGCGAGTGAGCGGCACGGACCTCCGCGAGATCGCCTACGCTGCCGCGGCCGGCGAGCGCCGCCTCGCCGACGACGAGGCGCTCTCGCTGCTCGAGTCCGCATCGACGCTCGACCTTGGCGCTGCAGCATCTCAGATGCGCTCGCGCCTGCACCCCGAGCGCGAGGTCACGTTCATCGTCGACCGCAACGTCAACTACACCAACGTCTGCGTCTCGGGATGCCGATTCTGCGCCTTCTACCGGAACCCCGGTGACCCCGATGCATACGTGCTCTCTCCCGACGAGCTCTACGAGAAGGTCGAGGGGACGCTCGCGCTCGAGGGAACCGCGATCCTGCTGCAAGGGGGGATGCACCCCGACCTGCCGCTCGAGTGGTATGAGGGCATGCTTCGCGAGCTCAAGGCACGCTATCCCATCCACGTGCACGGCTTTGGCCCGCCTGAGATCTGGCACCTGTCAGGTCTGTCCAGACTGCCCGTCGCCGACGTGCTCCGACGTCTTCGCGACGCAGGCCTCGACTCGCTTCCCGGCGGCGGCGCCGAGATCCTCGTGGACCGCGTACGCTCGCACGTCTCGCCCAAGAAAGCGACATCCGACCAGTGGCTCACCGTCATGCGGGAGGCGCACAAGCTCGACATCTCCACGACCGCCACCATGATGTTCGGCAGCATCGAGACACTCGCCGACCGCATCGAGCACCTCCGGCGGGTGCGTGAGGTGCAGGACGACGCCGTGGCGGCAGGGCACATTGGCTTCCGGGCGTTCATCCCGTGGTCGTTCCAACCCGGCAACACGGAGCTTGCCGAAGGCGAAGCTGCAGCCGGCGGTATGCCGCTTGCCGCAGCGAGCGCGTGGGACTACCTGCGCACCCTCGCGGTGTCTCGCCTCTACCTCGACCGGGTGGAGAACGTCCAAGCGTCCTGGGTGACACAGGGCGGCAAGATCGGGCAGATCGCGCTCGCCTTCGGCGCGAACGACATGGGCTCGACGATGATCGAGGAGAACGTGGTGGCCGCTGCGGGCACCCGCTTCATGCTCGCGCGCGAGGAGCTCGTGAGGCTGGTACGCGACGCCGGGTTCGCGCCGGTACAGCGCGACACTCTCTACCGAGAGGTGCGCCGGTTCGGGTAAGTACCCCTCGGCGCCGCAACGCATCAGACCCACCGGGAGGAACCACGTGGCCCTCGAATCGCCTGCAGCATACCCGCCGTCGACCGGCAAGAAGCGAGTCGTGATCGCCGGCGGCGGCTACGCGGGAACGACCTGCGCCGTCACGCTCGCGAACAAGCTCTCATCGCACGACGACCTCGAGATCCTCATCGTCGAGCCGCACGCGTGCCAGCAGGCGCTGTCGGAACTCGACCTCGTCGCAGTCGGACCTCCTCGGCCCGAGTTCTGTGAACTGTGGCTGACGAACGTGTTTCGTGGGACGCCGGTCACGGTCTGCTACAACCGCATCGACCACATCGACACCGAGAGGCGCGTGGCCTTCCTGGGGCCGAGGGGCTCGGCGACGCAGAGCGTGGAGTACTGGCGGCTCGTGCTGGCCACCGGTGCGATAGCGTTCGTCGCGCCCGTTCCCGGCCTCGCCGAGCACGCGATCACGATGTGGTCGGTCGCCGACGCGCAGAAGCTGCAGCACCGCATCGACGAGCAGTTCCACCTCGCCGTCACGCTGGCGGATCGAGCCGAACGCGTGCGTGCGCTCTCGTTCACCGTCGTGGGCGGCGGAGCGACCGGCGTCGAGATCGTGGGTACCATGGCTCACATGCTGCCGAAGCGCATGCGGGACGTGGGACTCGATCCCGCCGACCTGCACGTGCGCCTCGTCGAGGGGCGACCCGAGATCCTCTACGACTTGCGCAAGGAGCAGCGGGCGCGCGCCGTTGCGCGATTGCGCAAGCTCGGCGCCGAGATCGTCGTCGGCGACATGGTCAAGAGCGTGGATGCGACCACGATCCACCTCGCCTCCGGCGAGACCCTCGACACGAGCGTCCTCGTGTTCTGCGGAGGCGCGCGGCCCGACCCGGATGCGGTGTCGTGGGGCCTCGAGGCGGACAGCTCCGGGCGTCTCGTGTGCGACGCGGTCTGCAAGGCGAGCGGGCACGACGACATCTACGTCGTGGGTGACGTTGCCGCCTTCCGTGACGAGCAGACCGGGCGAATGCTGCCGATGCTCGCCCAGTTCGCGATCCGCGAGGCAGAGCACACCGCGCTCAACATCGTGCGGGAATTCCGGGGGCAGCCCATCGTCCCATTCGAGCCGACGATGCACGGCGAGTTCGTGAGCATCGGACCGTCGTGGGGCGTGGGCTGGATGTTCGGGATGAACGTGAGCGGACTGGTCGCCATCTTCATGAAGCGCCTGACCTACGTGCTCTACTGGTTCAAGGTCGGCGGCGTGGCGCTTGCCTGGCGGCGCACCCGCGAGATGCTCGCGATGCAACGGTAGCGCGAGCGACGCTGGCGGGCGACCGCCCCTTCCGCTAGCCTCGCTTCCAGGAGGTGTGACATGCCCGACCAGCAGATCCCTCATGCCGATTTCGGCGTGTGCGGCGGCAGCGGCTCTTTGTCGTTCGACTTCCCGCGCGCGCTTGCCGACCAGCGGGTGAACGTCCTGGGCGAGGGCCTCGTCTTCGATACGCCCTTCGGCCTCTCACCCGCCTTCACGCACTTCGCGGTGGATGGCCCGCACGGACCGCGCGAGGCACTCGCGGTACGGATGCATGGTTGGCGCCGAGGCGTGAAGCGCGCCGACGCATCGTTGCAGATCTTCTGGGTGTTCTCCGAGGCCGGCGTGCGCAAGGTGCTCGCCGACGGGGGTGTTGGCTCGCTCAACCACATGCTCGACCCGCGCGACGTGGTCATACCGAACGACTTCATCGACCTCACGATCAAACAGGACATCTACGTCCGAGGCGACCACCTGCTCGTGATGCGTCAGCCGGTATGCCCTGACCTGGCGAACCACCTCTACCTCGGTGCGAGCGAGTCGTTCGCGCGAGTGTTCAGGCGCGGCGTCTACCTCGTGACAGACGGCCCCCGGTTCGAGTCCGTCGCCGAAGTGGACTACATGAGGCGCCTCGGCGGAGACGTCGTCGGGCAGTCCCTCGCACCCGAGGTCTTCCTTGCGAGGGACATCGGAGCGTGCTACGCAGGCATCTACATCGTCGTGAACTACGCCGAGGGCGTCGTGCGCGACTGGGAACACGACGAGCTCAAGGCCGTGTTCTTCGAGGAGTCCGAAGCGATCGCACAGGTCGTGCTCGACGCGATCAGCGCCGCCGACCTCGGGGCGAGCTGCGGATGCATGGACCTGCGCAAGCCGAGCCTTCTCGGCCTGCCGGACGAGCGACCCGCCGCCGAGGACGCCGGCACCGGCGCGTAGCGGCACGCCGGCGAGCCATGGACCGAGAGGGACTCGCGTGATCGTCACCGCCGACTGGGTGCTCCCCGTGAGCGCGCCACCCATCGAGCACGGCGCCATCGCCGTACGCGACGGCGCGATCGTGGAGGTCGGCCGCGCGGCCGACATATGCTCGCGATGGCCGGACGACCCCGTCGAAGATCTCGAGGGTAGCATCGTCGCACCCGGGCTGGTCAACGCTCACACGCACCTGGCACTCAGCGTGCTCGCCGGCCTCGCGCCTCCCGGGCCGTTCAATCCATGGCTCAGCCAGGTCACCAAGGTCGTTCTCGGCCTGACACACGCCGAATTCGGAGACTCGGCGGCCGGAGGCGCGCTCGAATGCCTGCGTTCGGGCACGACCGCAGTCGGCGACATCGTGTACGGATCGGAGTCGCTGGACGCGGCGGCCGCCGTCGGGCTAGGCGGTGTCTTCTTCTGGGAGGTCCTCGGCATCACCCCCGACGAGATGGCAGAGTCGCTCGAGCGGCGCGGGTATCCAATCGGGGCACAGGTCGTGCCGCACACGGCGCCTGGCACGGCGCACTTGCGCGTGGGCGTGTCTCCTCACGCGCCGTATTCGTCGGGGCCGGACCTCATTCGTGCCACGGCCGCGCTCGCGCGTGCACGCGGCGAAACGTTCGCGATCCACGTGTCGGAAGCGGCAGGCGAGGTCGAGCTCATCGAGTCCGGCACCGGTCCGTTTACCGTGCAGGCCAAGCGGCTCGCCCACGGGTTCGAGGTGCCCGGCATGACGCCAGTCGCGTACCTGGACTCGCTCGGCGTCCTCGACGGCGCCACGTGCGTCCACGCGGTGCAGGTGACCGCCGACGACATCGGCCTGCTCGCGCGCAAGGCGCGCGCGGTCGTGCTCTGCCCACGCTCGAACGCGTACCTGAACAACGGCGTCCCCCCCGTGGCGGCGCTGCGGCGCGCCGGAGTCACGCTGGCGATCGGCACCGACTCCTCGGCGAGCAACCACGACCTCGATCTGTTCGCGGAGGCGAGGATGGTGCGGGAGATCGACCCCGACATGCCTGCCGAGGCACTCCTGCGCGCGATGACCCTTGGCGGCGCGGCCGCACTCGGTCTCGAGGGCGCGGCCGGCGAACTCGCACCGGGGGCTTCGGCAGACCTCGTGGCTGTGGAGGCGGGTGTCGGTCCCCGTCAGTCCCCGGTCGAAGCGTTCGTCGTCGCCGGCGGGGTTCAGCGCGTGGAAGCCGTCATGAGTGCGGGGGAATGGCGAGTACGCGAGGGGCGGTTCGCCTTCGAGACGGCTGCGATCGGCGCGGCATCAGCAGCGGCCCGCGACCACGCGCTTGCGCTTCTAGATCAGGCCTCGCCGAGGTAGGTCTTGCGGACGCGCTCGTTGGTGAGCAGATCCTTGCCCGTACCTTCGAGCGCGACGCTCCCCGTCTCGAGAACGTATCCGCGATTCGCCACCTGGAGCGCCATGGCCGCGTTCTGCTCGACCAGCAGGATCGTGATGCCCTTCTCGTTGAGCGTCTTGATGGTGTCGAAGATGAGCTCGACCACGACGGGCGCCAGACCCATGGACGGCTCGTCGAGCATGAGGAGCTTGGGATCGGACATGAGGCCTCGAGCGGTCGCGAGCATCTGCTGCTCGCCTCCGGAGAGCGTTCCACCTTTCTGCGTGCGCCTTTCCTTGAGCCGAGGGAGGAGTTCGAAGACCCAGTCCATGGACTCCTTGACCCCCGCCGGGTCCTTGGTCCTGAGGAAGGCCCCCATCTCCAGGTTCTCTTCGACCGTCATGCGGGGGAAGATCCGGCGGCCTTCCGGCACCTGGATCACGCCTTTCGCGGTGACCTCGTGCACCTTGAGCCCTGAGATCTTCTCGCCGAGGAACTCGATAGTGCCCGTCCGCGGGCTCAGAAGCCCCGAAATCGTCTTGAGTGTCGTGGACTTGCCGGCACCGTTCGCTCCGATGAGCGTGACGATCTCGCCCTCTTGCACGTGCACGCTGATGCCCTTCAGGGCCTCGATGTGACCGTAGAACGTGTGGATATCGTTGATGCTGAGGACTGTGTTCGGCATCGTCACTCCGATTGGGCAGCGGCCAGCATTGCTTCTGCACCCTTGCCCAGGTACGCCTCAATGACCTTGGGGTTGCGCTGGATCTCGGCGGGAAGTCCTTCGGCGATGAGCTCCCCGAAGTCCAGCACGTATATGCGGTCGGCGATGTCCATGACGACCTTCATGTCGTGCTCGATGAGGAGGACGGTGATGCCGATGTCCCGGACCCTTCCCACCAGTCGCGTGAGATCCGCACTCTCTTGCGGGTTCATGCCCGCAGCCGGCTCGTCGAGGAGGAGCAACTTCGGCTCGGTCGCCAGCGCGCGGGCAATCTCAAGCCGGCGCTGCTGGCCGTACGGGAGGTTGACGGCGAGTTCGTTCCCCTTCTCCTCAAGCTCGACGAAACGGAGCCACTTCAGGGCCTCATCGATGGTGCGCGCTTCCTCGGCCCTGAAGCCGCGGCCACGGCCCACGGCACGGAGTGGTCCCGCCGTCGAGCGTGAATGACGACCGACCATCACGTTCTCAAGCGTAGTCATGTTCGCGAACAGGCGGCTGTTCTGGAACGTGCGGGCGATACCGAGTTCGCAGATCTGGTGCGGCTTCAAGCCGCCCAGGTTGGTTCCCTCGAAGGTCATCTCCCCCTCGGTCGCCTTGTATATCCCGGTGAGCAGGTTGAAGAACGTCGTCTTGCCCGCACCGTTGGGACCAATGAGCGCGACGATCTCGCCCTCGTCGATATGGAGGTTGACGTCCGCGAGCGCCTTCAGGCCTCCGAACATGATCGTTACCTTGTCAGCTTGAATGACGGACACGTTGCTACTCCCCGCTAGTATTCGTCAGGGCCGGAGCCGCCCTGCTCGATGTCCCACATCGTCTGGTCTTCTTGCTCGAGCATGCGGTCGTCATCAGGATGGAGCTCGAGCGCGCGCCGTTTGCTCGGGATCATGCCTTGTGGTCGCACGGCCATCATGACCACCATGAGCAGGCCGAACACCAGGAATCGGTATCCCTGGATCGCCGAGAGGGCCTCGCCGGGAAGATCCACCACGCCCGCGACTGCCAGCCCCTGGATCAGCGCCGGAATACCCTGGATGACCAGCGCGCCCACGATAACGCCCGGGATGGATCCCATACCCCCAAGGACAACGATGCAGACCACGAAGACCGACTCCATGAAGGTGAACGACTCGGGGCTGATGAACTGCTGCACGTAGGCGAACGTCACGCCGGCGATACCGCCCGAAAGCGCACCGAGGGAGAACGCCCACAGCTTCTGCGTCCGAATGTTCACGCCGACTGAGGCAGCCGCGACCTCGTTCTCACGCATGGCCACCCACGCGCGGCCGAGTCGCGAGTCGTCCAATCGGTTGATCACAATGATCGTGACGATGATCAGTCCGAGCACTACGAAGTACCAGAACATATTTGGGCCGAAAACGAACGGTCCGAAGGGGGTTTCGAATCTGATGTGGTCCTGCAGCCAGACGGAGGGCCACGGCGCGGCGAGCACCTCGCTTGCCTTGGGCAGGCCGGTCGCGCCGTTGGACAGCCCGAGAAAGTCGTTGTTGAGCAGGATGCGGACGATCTCTCCGAATCCGAGCGTGACGATCGCGAGATAGTCTCCCCGCAGCCTGAGGACCGGGAAGCCGAGCGCGATACCTGTGACCGCCCCCGCGAGAGCCGCCGGGATGAGCATGGCCCAGTACGTGAAGCCGCCAAGCACCGGCGCGACGATTTGACCGAGGATGACACCGGCGTACGCACCCATCGCGTAGAAAGCGATGTATCCCAGGTCGAGCAGACCCGCATAGCCGACTACGATGTTCAGGCCCAACGCCAAGAGCACCCAGATGCCGACGATGACGAGGATGCGGACGAGGAACCCGTAGCCAATCACCGACTGGAAGATGAACGGCACGATCACAAGCGCGGCCGCCATCAAGCCGTAGAGGATCATCGTCTTGGGCGTCGCCTTGCGAACCTGGCGCCGCGGCGAAACGTCGTTGGCGTCGACCTTCACGCTAGCTTCAACGTTCGCCATGTCGCTACACCTTCTCCGTCACGGCTTCGCCGAGCAGACCGCCCGGACGGAAGATGAGCACGAGGATGAGCACTATGAACGCGATCACATCGCGATACGCGTTGCTGATGAAGCCGCTCGCGAGCGACTCGACTATGCCAAGAAGGAAGCCGCCGAGCATCGCGCCTCGGAGGTTACCGATACCGCCAATGACGGCTGCTGTAAACGCCTTGATACCCGGGATGAAGCCCATGTTGTACTTGACCGAGCCGTAGTACATGCCGTTGAACACACCGGCGACGGCGCCAAGCGCCGGTCCGATGAAGAACGTGAGCGCGATGACGCTGTTGATGTTCACACCCATGAGACCAGCCGCGTCACGGTCCTGCGACGTGGCCCGCATGGCCTTGCCCATACGCGTCCGGGACACGAAGGTGTCGAGCGCGAACATGAGCAGCAACGATGTCCCAATGATGAAGACCTGCATCGAGGAGACGTTGACGCCCGCGATCGTGAACGCGGTCTTGGTTCCCACGAACGCTGTGCCGTCAGTCCTGGTGTAGGGCAGCTGCTTGCTGCTCACCCACAGCAGGATGGCGTTCTGCAGGAAGATGGACACGCCGATCGCCGAGATGAGCGGCGCGAGGCGAGGTGCATGCCTGAGGGGACGGTACGCGAACCGTTCGATGATCACGCCCAGGATGCCGACGATGATTGCCGAAAGCGCGAACGTCGCCACCATGAGCATCGCGAAGCCGAACGCGCCGTTCGCGAAGAACGCCTGGATGGGTTCGAGGAACGGGAACCTCTCGGCCACGGCGGGATCGCCGAGCACCTTGAGCCAGAAGAGGCCCACGTAGCCACCGACCATGAAGAGCTCTGCGTGCGCGAAGTTGATCATGAGCAGGATGCCGTAGACCAACGTGTAGCCCAAGGCAATGAGCGCGTAGAGCCCCCCCAAAGTGATGCCGTTGATGGTCTGTTCGATGAGGTAGCTCAAGGACACGGACTCCTGGTCGTCTGGCGGCGCGCCGAATAGTGGCACAGCGCCCATGCGCGCGAGGACCGTCCCGCAGACCGGGCGGGCACCGGAGTGCCCGCCCGGTCAGTATCCGCGGTTCGATCCCAAGAACGGACCTTGCAGAACGAGAGGTTGCTACTTGGGTGCGGGGACCCAGGCGCCGCCCTTGACCACGTAGACGGTGATCGCTTTGTTGTTCGTGTCGCCGTTGGCGTCGAAGGACACCGTACCGGTGACACCCTCAAAGTTCACGCTGCCGGTGGCAGCGATGATGGCCTGCTTGCCTTCGGTCGTCGTCAGCTTGTCCGCGCCGACACTGCCAGCCGCCGCGATGATCGACTTGATGATGACGTTGGCCGCGTCGTACGAGTATGCGTCGTATGCAGCGATCGCCTCGCCGGGGTACTCGGCCTCGAAGGCGGTCTTGAAGTCCTGGCCCTTGGGCATCTGGTCGAGCGGTAGGCCGACCGACGTGCAGAAGTCGCCCTCCGCGTTCTCGGCACCCGCGAGCTTGATGTACTCGGGGTCGAAGCAGCCGTCGCCGCTCATCATCGGGACCTTGACGCCGCCTTCCTTGAGCTGCTTCGAAAGCAGCGCGCCGGCGTTGTAGATGCCGCCGTAGTAGACGATATCCACGTTCGCGGCCTTGATACGGCTCACAAGCGCCTTGAAGTCCGTGTCCTTGTCGCCCGTCTTCTGGCGGCCGGCGACCGTGCCGCCGTCAGCCTGGAACTGGGTTGCCCAAGCGTCGGCGAGGCCGACACCGTAGACCGTCGAGTCGTCGACAACGTAGGCCGTCTTGGCGCCGACCGTGTTGAACGCATAGTCGGCGGCGACAGGGCCCTGCACCGAGTCGATGGTGCACACGCGGAAGTAGTTCTTCATGCCCATCTGCGTGAGGTCGACGGCCGTGTTGGCCGGGCTGACCTGAAGGATGTTGGCCGCGTTGTAGATCTTCACCGCGACACGCGTGACGCCCGAGTTCAGGTGGCCCATAACGCCGACGAGGTCGGGGTTGGACGCGAACTGGGTGGCCACGTTGCCGCCCGTCGTCGGATCGCCCTTGTCATCGCCTTCGACCGTTTCGATGGTGATGCCGAGGTCCTTGAGCTCCTGCGATTCGTTCGCCTGCTTCACGGCGAGGTTGGTGCCGCGAACCATGCCCTGGCCAAGCGCGACTGCGCCGTCGGTCAGCGGGGCACCGATACCCATGACGAGCTTGACCTCGGCAGCCTTGTCGCCGCTCGTGTCGGTCGACTCGTTGCTGCCACACCCCGTGGCTGCGACTGCTACGACGAGCAGCGCCACGACGAGGGCGAGCATCCACCTGCTCTTACCCACCTTCATATGGTCCTCCTTGACTCTTCCTGCCCGTGTGCACGAGCATACCTTCCACACATGCGAGTACGAAGCTTCCGCGGCGAGCGAGGCTCCCGCGAATCTGGAGAAGCATACCAGAGGCGTTGGAGTGCAACAACCGAGCAGCGAGCTGCCAGAATTGCTGAATAAGCGCAGGATGCGACGGGTGGGCGACATCACGGCGTTCCTTGCTCCGAGCACCCCCGCGGCCGCCCTCCGGAACGAGGCGCGCTCGCGGTGTCACACGGTGACGATGACCTCCCCGTTCCGCACACTCACGGAGTAGACGCGCACGTCTGCATTCGGGTGGTCGGTGGTGCCATCGCGGACGTCGTACCGCCAGCCGTGCCAGGGGCACATGACCTCGTATCCGTCGAGGTAGCCTTCGGACAGTGGACCGAACGCGTGCCGGCAGAGGTTCGAGAGCGCAAAGAACTCGCCTCGGGCGTGGAACAGAGCGATGTCCCGCTTACCCACCTTTACGTGCACCGATGCTCCCTCGGGCACATCGGCGGCGCGAGCCACCGGCACCTCGATCGGTCCTTCCGGTTCCTCGATAACACCGAGCAGCTCGAGCCCGTCCTCAACGTCGGTCCGGATGAACAGGCCGCACCAGCACTTGCGCAGACCGGCGAACTGCTCGCGCCAGAACGGGATGCACGGGCAGACGATCTGGAGGTCCTCTTTCGGATCGCCGGAGCGGACCCGGCACGGGCAGAAGACGTCGCCTGACTCCTCGAGGATCCGGATCTCGGACTCGAGGACCTCGTTGACGAACTCCTCCTCGGTGTTGAACTTGTATCCGAGGCGCTCGGCAAACGGCCCCATGTACTCCTTGAGGTCTTCGATCGTGGTTCCTGGGCCGAACATGCGACGTACCGGGCGAGAAGCGTCGGCGCTCACAGGCTCAGCAGCTCCTTGATGCGGGCCTTGTTGAATCCGACGATGACTTCCTCCCCGATGACCACGACCGGGAATGACGCGCCACCGGAGATCTCTTTCACCTCGGCGATGGCGTCCTCCTTTTCCTTGCCCTCGAGCAGGTCGACCTCTGTGAGGTCGTACTCGACGTCGTTCTCGTCCAGGTAGCGCCGCGTCATGCGGCAGTACGGGCACGTGGACAGGGCGAACAGCTTGATTGGCATGGTGCCTCCTTGGCGTCCAGCATGTGCGGCGACGGGTCCTTCTGGGCCGTATGACAAAGTATGTTCCCCAGTCGGACGCGCTTCGGTGCCGCCAGCTGTGTCTCGAGTGTGTCGTACAATCACGGCATGCCGAGCCGCTCCGACACTCCCACGCAGCCATCGCTGCGTGTTGCGTTCCTTGGATCAGGCTCCTCCGGCAACGCCACAGTCGTTTCCGACGGCACCACGACCGTGCTCATCGACTGCGGCTTCTCGGCGCGGGAGGTCGTGCGAAGGCTGCAGGCGCACGACCTTGATGCGACATCCGTCTCGGCGATCCTCGTTACACACGAGCACACGGATCACACGCGAGGCGTCGAGGTGTTCGCAAGCCGTTTCGGCTGTTCGGTGTGGGCTACTACAGGCACCCGCCGAGCCGGGCGGTTGGATCAGCGCCTCGAAGACGTGCATACGCTCGTACCGGGAGTGCCTGTCAGCATCGGCACGTTCGACGTGCTGCCATTCCGGTCGTCTCACGACGCAGCCGAGCCCGTCGGCTACGTTCTCACAGACGGCGCGGGTACCCGCTTCGGACTCGCCACCGACACCGGAACCTTCACTCCAGACACTGCCGAGGCGCTTCTCGGCTGCGACGTCCTCGGCCTGGAGTGCAACCACGACATCGACATGCTCACCACGGGCCCGTATCCGTGGTTCCTCAAGCAACGGATCGCGTCGAACCGGGGACACCTGTCCAACCCTGACGCGGCCGACGCGCTCGAACGCGTCGCGAGCGACCGGCTCACGCACGTCTTCGCCCTGCACCTGTCGCGCACGAACAACACCCACGACCTTGCTCGCGCCGCGCTCGAACATCGGCTCGCACGCCTGGGGCTCGGGACGCGCGTGACCTCGGTGACGCAGGACTGCACGATGCCGAGGCAAACCACGCAGCAGTTGCACCTTGGAGCCTCGATCGGGTCGTGAGCGGCCGGCGGCGGCCAAGCGCGGTCGCAGCTAGATACCGGCTCCCGAGGTGGAATCGCTCTCAGGCGCACCAACTGCGACCGCTCGGGCGTTGAGCGCACGAAGTGCGTCGTCGTCGCTCGCCACCGCTTGCGCACCGCGGGCGATAGCTCGCTCCCAAAGCTTTTCGGCGACGCCCTGGGTGAAGTCGCGGCCGGCGATCTCGCCGATGAGCACGAGCGGACGGCTCGATTCCACGGCAAGCCGAAGGTTGTCGACGTTCGCCCCCCCGAATGGGACGCGGCACACCACGACTGCGTCGGCAGCTGAAATGACGTCGCGTACGCGCGCGCGAGCCGCATCGTCCATCGCCCCGTAGGGCGGTAGCGTCACGCGGGTGAGCCCGAGCGCCCGGGCGACGCCCTCATCGACATCGCCGAGGTTGAGGGCCGCGGTGCTCACCTCGAAGCCCGCAAGCGAGAGGCGGCGCATCAGGGCCGCCCCGCTGCCCGACCCCGCAACGAGCGCCACGCGGGCCCTGTGCGGGCCGTGGTGCACGGCCGCCTCCCTGAGCACGGGCGTCACGCTCACCGTCCCCGTCACCGGATCTGCTCCGACCACGGCGCGCACGCCGAATACGTCGCGGAGGGTCTCGGGGGTGATGACGCTCGCTGGGGGCGCCGCACGACCCATCCGCCCCTTCGCGACGACAGCCAGCCGGTCGCTGTAACGCGATGCAAGATCGAGGTCGTGGAAGACCGCGAGCACGGCGAGCCCGCCGTCCGCGAGTTCCCGTACGAGATCCAGCACCTGGAGCCGATGATTCAAGTCCAGGTGCGAGACTGCCTCGTCAAGGAGCAGCACGTGCGGCTCTTGCGCGAGCGCCTGTGCGAGCGCCAGCCGCTGGAGGTCGCCGCCCGAAAGCCTGTCCACCGGTGTCGCCGCGAGGCGCCAGGTGTCCGTGATCCGCATGACCCGCTCGACCACCTCGTGGTCCGCCGCACCGGGATGCTCGAGCCGGCCCAGATGAGGATTGCGCCCCATCTCGACGAAGTCCCGGGCGGGAAAGGAGAACGCCGCCGAGATGCTCTGCGGCACGACGCCGACGAGCGCCGCCCGTCGGCGCGGACCGAGATCGGCGAGGTCGATCCCGGCAACCGTGAGCCGCCCACCGAGGAGGTTCGCCGTGCCCGTCACGGAGCGAATCAGCGTCGACTTGCCGGCGCCGTTTGGGCCGACAAGTCCCACCACCTCGCCCGCGTGGACCGCGAGATCGGCCCCACGTACCACGGGGGTGTCGCCATAGCCGACGTCGGCGGCCTCGAACGCAAGCAGCGTCTCGGGACGCCCGCGCTCCCTCCGAGAGTCGTGCCCGTGGTCGTCTTCGTGCTCGCGCCCGCCAGGACGGTATCTGTCGCGCTCCCGGCTCATCGCGCACCTCCTCGGCGAACGAGCAGCCACACGAAGAACGGCCCGCCGACGACCGCGGTCACGATGCCGACCGGGATCTCGATGGGTGCAAGCACGGTTCGAGCGATGAGGTCGGCAAGTACGAGCACGATGGCACCACCAAGCGCGGATGCAGGCAGCAGCAGCCGGTGGTCCGGGCCGAGGACGAGTCGCACCATGTGCGGCGTCATGAGGCCCACGAACCCGATGAGCCCCGCTACCGAGACCGCCGCAGCAACAAGCAGCGAGCCTGCGGCAAGCACGACGAGTTTGAAGCGCTCAACTTCGAGCCCGAGCTGGCCGGCGCGCTCGTCGCCGAGCAGCATGAGGTTGAGCTGCCGCGTGTAGAGGAGCGGGCCGGCGATACCGAGCACGAACATCGGCGCGATCATCGCCACGTATTCCCACGAGGCGCCCGAGAGCCCGCCCATCATCCAGAAGACGATCTGGGCCATCGACTCGCGCGCGAACACCATGATGAACGACATGATCGCCGCGAGCGTGTAGGACACGGCCACACCTGCGAGCAGCAGGGAGTCGGTCTCGAGCCGACCGCGCCACGACGCGAGTCGCACGACGAGCAGCATCGTGAGCGAGGCGCCGACGAAGGCAGCGGCAGGTACGAGCGCGTACCGGAGTGCGACGGCCGAGGCGGTCGCGACGATCGCGATGATCGCGCCGAGGCCGGCGCCTGATGAGACGCCCAGGATGTAGGGGTCGGCAAGTGCGTTGCGGAAGAGCGCCTGGTAGAGCACGCCGGCCGACGCGAGGCACGCGCCGACGAACGCGGCGAGCACCACGCGCGGGAGGCGGATGTCGGCGATCACGGCATCGGCGATGGTGCGAGGCGCGCCGGTCACGAGCCGCCCGAACGACGCGAGCACGTCTGCGACCGGCACGCGCACGGCGCCCAGCGCGACTCCGGCCAGCATCGACACGGCGAGAAGCGCCACGAGGGCCACGATCACCGCGGCGGGTCGCGCACCGGTGGGCGACGCACCCGGTGCTCCCGGCCCACCCGGCGCGCCCGCGCTTGCGTATGTCCGCGAGTCGCCCACGCTATTGCATGAAGGCGTCCGGGTGCATCGCCTCGGCCATCGCACGGATGCCCTCGACGATACGGGGCCCTGGGCGCGTCACGAGGTTGTCATCGAGCAGGTACACCCGCTTCGCCTCGACCGCGCCGAGCGTGTTGTAGCCGGCACGCTTCTCCAGATCCGACGGGTCGCTCATGGAGCCCTTCGTCGCCATGTACACCTCAGGGTCGTCCTTCACGAGCTGCTCGAGCGAGTACGCTACGTACCCCGGCTGCTGGACGACGTTCGCGCCTCCTGCCGCGCGCAGCATCTCGTCGATGAGGGTGCCCCTGCCGACGGTGAACAGCGGG
>CAYGYT010000006.1:49534-60431 GCA_964354215.1 uncultured Eubacteriales bacterium
TGCCGCGCGCAGCATCTCGTCGATGAGGGTGCCCCTGCCGACGGTGAACAGCGGGTTCTGGCCAATCTCAACGAAGGTCTTCACGACATCGTCCTTGGCGACTGCCGAGGAGATGGTCTCGATGTCGTCCTGCATCGAGCCTACGAGGTCGCCGGCCGCTACGGTCTTGCCGGTCGCGTCGCCAAGCATGGTGATGTCCTCGAAAAGGCCGTCGAGCGTCGTCGGGTCGACCGCGATCACCACCGCGCCGAGGTCCTCGAGCTGTCTCAGTACGTCGGCCTGCACGCCAGTGGTCGCGACGATGAGGTCCGGCTTCGCAGCGCCGATCGCCTCGATGTTGGGGGTGACGAAGTCGCCCATCTTCGGTAGGTCCTTCACGGAGGGCGGGTAGTCATCGTACGTCGTCACGCCCACGAGGCGGTCCTCCAAGCCGAGCGCCGCGAGGATCTCGGTGTTCGCCGGGGCAAGCGAGACGATGCGCTTCGGCTTCTCCTTGATGGTGACCGTTCGGCTGGCGTCGTCGGTCACCTCAACAGGGAACGCCGAGAGCGAGGGCGGTGATGCGACGTCGGACGGGCTGCTGTCTTCGGCGGCCCCGTTGGCGCAGCCCGATGCGGCGAGCACGAGAACGAGAAGCGCCGCCGCGGGGAGTATCGCCCGCGCGAATGCGCCGAGACGGCCACGCGCCCCTGCCGCCCAGCGTCCGAACCGTGCGGCACCCCATCGTGTCCTGGTCATTCCTACCCCTTTCGTTTCGCGCAACCTCGAACGCACCTCGAACGCACGAAGACCCGCACCGGATGGGTGACGGGTCTTCGGATTCGTGTGGCGCATATCGGCTATACGAGCGCCCATGCGGACGCCGCGAGCCGGCCCTGAACCTCGAAGGCCGCATCTCGCACCGCCTGGCAGGTCTCCTGACTTCGCAGCTTCGAGCCGCGTGGCTCGGCGCTGTGTTCACAGTGGCGGGTCCCGTCCCGGAATCGCACCGGGTTCCCTATTCTCCCGCTTTCAAGCGGGCACCAGACGACGCTATTCGGTTATGAGGGTGCCAGTGTAGCGAAGTGGCCGGGCCGGGACTAGACGGACACCTCAGCGGGAACGGCCGATCCCTCGGCTTCAGGGGTCTTCACAAGAAGGCTCGCGCCCCACGCCGCGAGCAGCGCGGCCACGAGCAGCGCGGCGAACATCCCAAAGAACAGCAACCTGATCTTCACCTCGGGTGAGTTCAGTACCGGACTGTCCGGGTGAAGCGCGCGGCCTGGGCCGAGGATGGCGCGCAGCAGGAGCGTCCACATCACGGCAGTGAACGCGATGTCCCCGATTGCGAGCGCGCGCAACCCGTCTACGAAGAGAGGGAGTAGGAGAAGCAGAAGCGCCAAGAGGAGCGTCCAGAACTGCGCCATCAGGCGCGGGTCGGCGGTCACGACCGACATCGCCGACGACTTCGACCCCGAGAGGTCCCAGGTGCCCAGCGCCGCCCAGAGACCCATGCCGCTTCCGATGACCCACAGGGGCACCGCCACCCAGCGAAGCCCCGTCTCATACCGGAACACGCCCTCGCGTCGTGTCGCAAGGAACACGACCGCCAGGAGCGCCATGAGGCTGAATGCAGCGAGGTTCGCCCACGTGAGCGCGCCGTGGAACACGGGGAGCCGCACCTTGGCACCGAGGCCCTCAACCGCAGGGAACTGAGTGGCCAGGAAGACGGCGACGGCGAGCGATACGGCCGCGGCGATGAAGAGCACTGTCGGATTCGGGCGAGTTCGTCCGGCCATAGCTGGCTCCTTGTAGCGGGAGGACCGCCGAGCTAGCCGTGCGGTCCGATCGAGCGGTCAGACGGCCCATTCTAGCAGCCGCGCACGCACGCTTCGACGCGGACTCTCGAACGCCGCTCCCGAGCCTTGTCCCCGGCGGCCAGCACCGAAACGGCAGCGCCCCCGGTCCCTCCGCGACAGGCGGCGGGCACCGGGGGCGCTAGCACACAGGTGAAGGCGAGTGAGGCTTCCGCGCGGGGCGGCCGAGGTGGTCGAGACGAATTCGCGATCGGCGGTTTTGCAGGCAGTCGTAGCCAGGCCACTTCGCGCGAGGAAGCTTGCACGTACTCCGTCGTCGTCACAGTCACACTCGCCTTGCAGTACTCACATCGGCCCAGCCCGAAGGTGCTTTAGCAGATTCATCCTGCACAGAAGGATGATTCCCACCCACAAGAGAAGAGGCCCCTCGGGGGAAGGGGCCTCTCGGTGGTGCCTCGCGCTCTCTGGGGGCTTGTTCTGCGGGGGACAGGAGAGCGTGCCTTGTTGTCACAGGATAGGCACCGGAGGGGGAAGGGCTACGCCGGGGTCCGCCAATGGCGGTGCGGACATCGCCGGCGTGGGGGCCGAGGGCGAGACGCGCGTTGTTCCGTCGCCTCGGTCGAACTGCACCCTCGCCGTGCCGGTCGCAGTCTGGTTCGATGTGGGCTGCGATTCGCGATCCGGCTCGGCGATGGTGTGAGGCGCTACGCCAACGAGGGGGCGACCGCCGAGAGCGGCCGCAGGTGGGTAGGGTGCTGCGGCTGGTGCTACGGTCAGAACTACTGCGACAGGCCTGCTCATCGGTGCTCCGACTCCCCTCGGATCTGGCGCTACACCCGCATCATCGGACCCCGCCGAGCGAGCATCAAGACGCATGGGCGAAACGCCTGTGACTGCAGTCACATCGCGGTTCGCCGCAGCTGTCGAGTCGTGTTGTGCCCGGGGTGTCGCCGAGAAGGCGCGCGCGAGTTCTACTCATCGAAGAGCCGCTACGAGGCCCTCACGTAGTCAACGAACTTCGGCGTGAGGTGAGGGATCAACTGCGGCAGATACGTCGGCATGAGCGAGTCCATGGTCTGGGGAAGCAGGTCGGGCATAAGAGCGGCCATGTCCTCGGGCATCTCGCCGATGTAGTCCTCAACCTCTCGGACCATGTCCGGCATGACTTTGCCGAGGATGCCGGGCGCGAGGTAGGGGAACATGAGTGGCATCATCTTCTCCATCAGAGTGAGGCCGCCCGGAACGTGCTTCATCCCGCGCATCATCGTGTCCATGCCCAACGGCATCGCGTCCATCATCTGCGGGAAGATCCGGGTCATGAAGTCGGCCATGTTCTTTGGTTCGAGCAAGATGATGAACTTGTCGAAGTAGCCCCACATGTACATGGAGTACTCGGTCGTCTCGGGGATGTCGTAGCCGGCCGCCTGCGCGACCACTCGCGAGAGGTCGTCGATCTGAAGCCCGAGTTCGTTCTTGATGTTGGAGTCGCGTAGCTGCACCTGGCAGCAGGGACAGAGTGCGACAACGGTGTCAGCGCCAGCGTCGACTGCCTCCTGGAGGCGGTGGCCGCCGAGGACCGGGGCGACCTCTATCTCGCCGACAAGCGTGAGTACCGAGCCGCAGCACAGGCCTTCCTCGCGGTTGTGCTCCATCTCGACCATCTCGACGCCCGGAATCGCCTTGAGCATCTCGCGCGGGGGCTCGTAGTTGCCCTGGGCGCGACCCATGTGGCACGAGTCGTGGAACGTGATCGTCTTGCCCTCGAAGGGGTTCTCCGTGAGTTCGAGTCTGCCCTCTGCGAGCGCGGGCGCTACCAGTTCGGAGTAGTGCAGGACTTCGAAGTCGTACTCATCGCCACGCTCGGCCGCCAGGTTCGCGTAGAGCTCTTTCCAGACGAGGCCGCACGCCGGGCACGAGGTGACGATCGTCTTCGCGCCGCGCTTCCGGGCCTCGGCGACGTTGTGCTCGTAGATATCCTCGAAGAGGTCCCACTTGCCGGCGACCTTCATGGGGATGCCGCAGCAGGCCTCGTCCTTGCCCATGTAGCCCACCGAGTAGCCTGCGTCCTGCAGGAGCCTGATCGACGCTTCGGCGATGTCGGTCTCGACGAAGCTTGCCGTGCAGCCCGCGAAGTAGAGGATGTCGGCCTGCTCGGGGATCTTCTCGGCGACGTCGGCAGGTACCCAGTCATCGCGATGCTCCGCTTTGCCCGCCCAGATGTTGCGCTCTCCTCGAAGCGATGCGGCCATCATCTCGAACGGCGGGAAGGTACCGCGCTTCTCCTCGTTGATGAGCTTGCCGCGCATCTCCATCCAGTTGTGCTCGATGGGGAGCTGCAGCTGGCAGCGCGTGTTGCAGACCTCACACGTGGTGCAGACGAGCATGGTGTCGATGGCCTTACGGTCCCATTTCTCGCGCCCGGCCATGACCTCGCGCAGGTACGCGTACTTGCCGCGCGGCGACTGCGACTCCCAGCCGCGTCCGCTGTACTGCTCGCAGGTGGGCACGCAGTACCCGCATCGCGCACACGCGTAGGACATGAACGCGACGTCGCCGGGGATGCCGCGCACTTCCTTCGAGAGGTCGCCCGGCCCGGCCGGCGGCTTCGCCGCGTTCGCTATGGGACGCACGACGGACTCGAAGGCCGTCGCCGAGCCCATGATGAAGTCGATGAGTCCGCTGCCGAGCACCTTGCCCGGATTCAGCACCTCGCCGGGATCCACCTCACGCTTGAACTTCCTCAAGGCGGCAACACGCTCGGGACCGAGGACGCTCTCGGCCTCGCGACGGAAGTACAGGCCGGTCGAGTACGCCGCGCCTCCGTGAGCCTTCGCGATCTTGATGACCGAGAGGGACAGCGCGAACGCAAGGTTGAAGTTGAACGAGCGCTCATCGTGCGGGATGAAGCCGAGAAGCACGACCTTGTCGCCCTTCCCGACCATGCCCTCGAGGATGAAGGGCTGCGAGATCTTCTCGTCGATCTCGGCGAGCACGGCGGGCATCTCGGCGAGCGGGACGATGACCTCGGTGGGAACGATGGACGGGCCGAGGCGCTTGAGCCGCATCGGTGCGGTCCGCTGCTCCCACTCGTGCTCCGCGGCCTCGGGACCGAGGTCGATTCCCTGACGCTCGGTCACGATGCGGGCGAGCGGGTCCTCGACCTGCCCGGCACGCGACGCAGGATAGGCGATGACGGCCAGGTAGGCCTCGGGCAGTGTGGGCTCGTAGTGCAGGTGCGTCTCTTCGTATGGATGCCCATGCCGATGCGGCAGCTGCTTCTTGAGCTTGGTCGACTCCGGGTTCAGGAACGTGATGGACCAGATGGGCAGACCGGCCTCCGAAACGGCCTGCAGCGCGGCACCGAGCTTCGCCGCGTCGGGGAACGCGATTAGCCGGTGCACTTCGTCCTCGAGCGGGCGGACCTTGAAGGTGACTTCGGTGATGATGCCCGTGATGCCCTCCGCGTCCGCCACGAATGAGAGAAGCTCGTCGCCCGAGAAGACGCGAACCTCGCCCGTCGGTAGCACGACACGAGCTGAGACGACGTTCTCCTTGAAGGCACCATACTCGTAGCTGCCAAAGCCCGAGCCGCCCTGGGCAAGCCATCCGGCGACACTCGAACTCGGGTAGGACGACGGGTAGAGCCGGAGCGTCAGGCCCTTCTTCTGGATCTGGCGGTCGATCCGTTCCCAGATCGCCGAGGGTTGTGTGGTCACGAGCAGCCGCTCGGTGTCTACGTCAACGACGTTCATCATTGCGCTCATGTCGACGACCACAGCGTTCTTGGGAGGGAGTACGCCACCGTAGCCGGACGTAGCCCAAGCCCTCGGAACGAGCCTGAGGTTCTCCGTACGGGCGAGCTTCACGAGCTCCACGACTTCGGCCTCGGTGTGCGGTCGCACCACAGCGCCTGCGATGCCCGCGGAAACGAACGGCTTCACGAGCGACGGCATCGCTCCGATATCGAAGGAGTACATCTTGCGCTCGCGCTGGTCAGTTCGCAGCCGCTCGCTTCCAACGATCCGCGTGAGCTGCTCGACCGTACGCTCGGTGACTGGCATGTGAGGTCGCTCCCTTTCGGTGACTCCGCTCCGGGCGGTCCCGGCAGACACGATGCCCTGGGGGGTATTAACACTTCCTCAGGAAACATACCCCCACGGGTATGCGCTGTCAATGGGGTGGCCTGTGAGTCCGGGGAGGATGCGAGCGGCCGAGAACCCGAGCGAATCGGACGCCGGCTCTAGGAAAGCGGGATGAAGAAGCCTACGCTCGCGCCGCCACCCTCGCGGTTCTCGGCGAACGCGCGACCACCGTGGTCTTCGACGATCCGGCGCGAGATAGCCAGGCCGATGCCGCTGCCGCCCGTCTGGCGAGCGCGGGCCGAGTCCGCCCGGTAGAAGCGCTCGAATACGAACGGCAGGTCCTCATCGGGGATGCCGTCTCCCGTGTCCGCGACCACTACCTTCGCCTGATCGTCAATGGTCTTGCACGTGACCGAGATCGTGCCGGCATCCGTGTGGCGGATGGCGTTGTCGAGGAGGTTGCGCAGCACCTGCCTCACGCGACCCTCGTCCCCCTCGACGATCACGGGACCCGTTGTGTCGCAGGCGACCTTCACGTCCTCACCTGCCCGCAGCTTCGCCGAGTCCGCTTCGGCACATGCGAGCGCGGACAGATCGATCTCAGCCATCTCGTAGCGGAGCGCGCCTGCGTCGGCAGCGGACAGCTCCTGGAGGTCGGACACCAGCCGGGAGAGATAGGTGGTGTCTTCGGCAAGCGACCGGATGCGCGCGGGATCGGCGACGAGAACGCCCTCGGCGATTCCCTCGATCTGCGCCCTCAGTGCCGCGATCGGGTTACGCAGCTCGTGCGCCACGTCTGCGACGAGCCGCTGACGCAGCACCTCGGCTTCCTCAAGCGAGGCAGCCATATCGTTGAACGCATCGCCCAGCCGTTCGACCTCTACCGACCCGCTGATGTCCACGCGGTGGTCCAGATCACCCGACGCGAGCGCGTTCGCGGCGTCGGTCAGCCGATCGATCGGCCTCGTGAGGTAGTAGGCGACCGCAAGGGATGCGAGCGCGGCGAGGACGAACGCGATCAGCCCGCCGATGAGGATGCCACGGTTGAGAGCGTCCACGAACGTCTGCTCGGCGCCGCTCAACACGATCTGGCGCCCCATCCCGCCGCCCATTCTTGGTTGTGGCAGCGAGGAGAGGTAGGTCTGGAACGCGCGGCCCGCCGTGCTTCTCGCGATGAGCCCCGCGATGCCAACCGACGCGAGCGCGACCGCGATCAGCGCGAGCGCGACTTCGAAGACCAGGCTACGTCTCATCGGGGGCCTCGTTGCCGGCCTCATCGCGCGCTTCCTCGCGGGCTTCCTCGCCGGCCTCCTCGCGATGCTCCAGCTTGTAGCCGACGCCCAGCACGGTTTGGACGTACGTGGGACGGCGAGGGTCGTCGCCGAGCTTGCGCCGGATGTTCTTAACGTGCGCGTCGATCGTTCGCTCGTATCCCTCGAACGCATCCCCCTGCGCGGCCTCCATCAGCTGCATCCGCGTGTATACGCGGCCCTGATGCGATGCGAGCGTTAGGAGTATGTCGAACTCGGTGCGGGTCATCTCGATGCGGGCATCCCCGGCGGTGACGAGTCTGGTCGTCGGGTCAATACGAAGTGGGCCCACAACGACGGGCTTGCCCGCGGCGGTACTCGCGCGATTCGCTCGGCGAAGCACGGCCTTCACCCGCGCCACGACTTCCCGGGGACTGAAGGGCTTGGCGATGTAGTCGTCGGCACCCACCTCGAGCCCGATCAGCCGATCGACCTCGTCGACGCGAGCCGTGACCAGGATCACCGGCAGGTCGTGCTCGCGCTGAAAGCGGCGTGTGAGCTCGACGCCATCTACGCCCGGAAGCATCACGTCGAGCACGGCGAGGTCGGGAACGGACTTGTTCACCGCTTTGATCGCCGACTCGCCGTCGTACGCCGAGTCGACCTCAAAGCCCTCGCCTTCCAAGTAGGCTGTGAGCACCTCGACGATCTTGCGGTTGTCATCGACGACGAGGATCCTTCGCGGCACTGTCTACCTCCTGAATCATCCCCATCGTGCGACAACGATAGGAAATGAGAAAGGGGGCGGACTCGCGTCCACCCCCTCAGGGAGTTACGTGGGACTATTGCGTTGCCGTCGTGGTGCAGCCAGTGCAACCGGCACCAGCGCCGCCCATGCGACCGCGACCCATGCCGCCGCCGAAGCCGCCACCGCCGCCTGCCCCGCGACCACATGCACCGCTGCCACAGGCGCCGCTGCCGGCACCCGTACAGGCCGTGGCGGAGTTCACGCGCTCCATGAGACGAGTCGTCATGCGAGCGAGAGCAGCGTCAGCCTGCGCCTGGGTGATCTTGCCCTGCTTCACGAGGCCGGCGAGCATCGCCTTGCGTGCGGCGAGCGTATCAGCCACGACCTTGTCTGCCGACACGCCCTTCTCGCCAGCGATCGCGGCGAAGGACTTGCCCGCTGTCCGCCCTTCGCGGACCTCGGCGACCGGGGTGCCGGTCAGCTTCGCGACCACGTCGGCGAGTGTGGCCTTCGCGGCCTGGACCGATGCGCCCAGCCGCAGCTGCGCTCCAACGGTCGCACTCGACGCCTTGGACGGCGCAGCCGTAGCGATTCCGAACGACCCGAGAACCAAGCCGGCTGCAAGCGCGGCGATGACATACGTGGCCACCATGCGTTTGCTCATGTCGTACCTCCTGTGCCTTCTCGGCAGGACGGTTCCTGCCTTCGTAAGCTCAGCTTGGCCTGCCAGTGTGAACGCGACGTGAACGCGCTGCACGCGATAGATGAAGGCCGAGGGACCGCCAGCGCGTGCGCCGCCGCGGCTGCGATGCTGTGAGACAATGCCCGCCAGCGGTGCCGAGGGGCACTCAGGGGTTCGAGCCGCGAAGGGAAAGCAGTGAGAGGACGGGTGCTCGTCGTCGACGACGACCCCGCGATTCGCGATGTCGTCCGGTTGAACCTCGAAGCGGAGGGCTACGAGGTCGCCGTGGCCGAGGATGTGGCGTCGGGCATACGTGAGTTCGCGACGCGCCCGTGCATACTCGCGATACTCGACGTCATGCTGCCCGACGGCGACGGGTTCGAACTCGCGCGCCGCCTGCGCGAGCAGTCCGACCTCCCGATCATGATGTTGTCGGCGCGCGACTCCGACGTGGACAAAGCGGTCGGGCTCGGCATCGGCGCCGACGACTACATGACCAAGCCCTTCAGTCCGGTCGAGCTGATCGCTCGCGTGAAGGCGCACTTGCGGCGATACGGGACCGCCGTCGGCACTGGGGCTGCGGCGACCGCGGCCATCGACGCGGGACCGGTGCACATCGATCTCGCGAGACGTCAGGTCTTTGTGCGCGGCGGTGAGGTGGACCTCACTGCAAAGGAGTTCGACATCCTGTGTCTGCTTGCCGAACATCCAGGACGCGTCTACACCAAGGCGCAGATCTACGAACAGGTCTGGCGCGAAGAGGCGTTCGGGGACCTGAGCACCGTTCAGGTGCACATCCGTCGCCTGCGAACGAAGATCGAGGAACACCCGGACGAGCCCGTACTCGTCACGACTGTATGGGGGATCGGCTACCGCTTCGGGGAAGGTGGCTAGGTGGTCACGGGCTCGCTGCTCGTTCTAGGGGTCGGCCTCGCCGTCGGAGTGGTCGTGGGTCTCGTGGCGGCTCGGGCGCGTGAGCGAGCACGCGTGACTCGGCTGCGGGAAGGGATGAGCGAGCTCGCCAAAGGCAATCTCGCCCACCGCGTGATCATGCCCGGGTCGGACGACCTGTCTCGCATGGCTCAGGACCTCAATCGGCTCGCCGACACGATACAGGTCGAGCGAGAGGCAGCAGCCGCTGCCGACGAGGCCAGGCGCAGGTTCATCGCGAACGTCTCGCACGATCTCAGGACGCCCATCACCTCCATCGCGGGCTATGTCGACGCGCTGCAGCGCGGGTTGGGAGACGAACCGGAGCGCTACCTCGCAGTCATCCGGGCGAAGGTGGACGAACTTGCCCAACTGACGGACGACCTGTTCTACTCGGCGAGGCTCGACGCCGGCGATCTGAAGCTCGACCTCATGCAACTCGATCTTGCCGAGGCCGTGCGCCGCTCGGTGCTCGGGTTCGAGCCCGAGATCGCGGCGCTGAACGCCCGCGTGGAACTGAACATCCCCGACAAGCGGTGTCTGGTCGCGGCGGATCCCTCGGCGGTCGCCCGGATCCTTTCCAACCTCATCTCCAACAGCGTGCGGCACGGCGAGTCGATGACGGCGTTCACCGTCGACATGACCGCGGAGGAGCGGAACTTCGTCGTCCGCCTGGTCAACGACGGTTCCAGCCTGCCGAGCGACATCGAGCGACTCTTCGAGCGTGGGGTCTCAGGCCCCGGCGGTGGAGCCGGCCTCGGTCTCTCGATAGCGCGCGAGCTGGCGGAGCGGATGGGAGCGAGAGTGACTGCCAGGAACACCGGCAAGGGTGGTGCTGCCTTCACCCTGGTCTTCCCGAGCCTCGCGACCCAGGCTCAGAACCGGATTCGCGAGTTCAGCCGATCGTAAGGATTGCGCAAAGAGGTCGTCAGCCTTCTGACCGACGATAGGCCGGGAGGTGGTGACGAGTGATGGACGCGAACCCAACCGCCGAGGTCGTCATCAGGACAGAGGGACTCATCAAGCACTTCGGCAAGGTGAAGGCGGTCGAGGGGCTGAACCTCACCGTCCGCCGAGGCGACATCTACGCATTCCTGGGACGCAACGGCGCGGGCAAGACCACGACGATTCGCATGATGCTTGCGCTCGCGAGGCCCACCGACGGCTACGTGGAGATCCTCGGCATCCGGATGAGGCCCAACGCAGTGCGCGCGTTCGAGCGGATCGGGTCGATGGTCGAGACGCCCGGCGCGTACAGCAACCTCACGGTGCGCGAGAACCTCGAGATGCAGCGCAACCTGCTCGGGCTCCACCGGAACAGCTGGGTCGACGAGGTCATCGAGATGTGCGACCTCGGTCAGTACCTCGACCGGCAGGCCGGCAAGCTCTCCCTCGGCAACAAGCAGCGT
>CAYGYT010000006.1:60531-66570 GCA_964354215.1 uncultured Eubacteriales bacterium
GGCAACACCGTGCGGGTCTACGGCGATTTCGATCGGGGGACCGAGATCAACACGGCGCTCATCACGGCCGGTGTCGCGGTCGGCGGCATGCGCATGTCCGAGGAGAACCTCGAGGACCACTTCGTCAAGCTCACGGGCGGGTCGGACGTCACCGAACCCGTCGCGGCGGAAGAGAGCGGCCGACGGAGAGGGAGGCGGCGCTGATGCTGATGCGTTCCCTCGCTGCGGAGTTCACGAAGCTGAAGCGCTCGAAGATGATCTGGTGGACCGTCGCCGCCATCCTCCTCTACTCCGCGATGTCCTTCGCGATCGCCCCCTTTCTTACGGGGGACGATGCCGCATCCATGATCGAGGCCGGCGGCGTGTGGAAGCAGGCGGCCGAGGCCGGCATGTACGATGATACGTGGCGAGCCGGCCTCCTGCAGGGACCTTGGGGTCTCGCCGGTGGCCTCGCGCTGCTGCTGTTCGCGTTCATCGCTGCGTACGTGTTCGGGCGCGAGTTCAAGGAGCGGACCGCCGTGCAGGCGTTCACGACGCCCATCCCCCGCGGTTACCTGGTGCTCTCGAAGACGGTCGTGCTCGCAGCGTGGGTATTCGTGTGGTCGGCGCTCTACTTCGTCGTCCACTGCGTCGACATTGCGATTCTGAACGGCGGCTTCGAAACGTTCGAGTGGTCGGCACTGTTCGAGACCCTCGGAGACACCCTGCTCATCACCTTGATGCTCTTCATGACGCTGCCGGTCTTCGGCTGGCTTGCCATATGGGGCAAGGGCTATCTGCGGCCGATGCTCGGGGTGATCGTGGTCATGGGCGTAGGCAACGGTCTGGCGACCACGGACGTTTCGCCGTACTTCCCATGGAACATGCCGTTGCACGCCGTCGGGACGTCGTGGATGCCGATCCCGCCGTCCGAGTTCGCCCCCGTTTCGTGGGTCGGTCTCATCGTCCTGTTCGTGCTGGGACTCGCTGGGACGGTCTGGTACGTGAACCGCGCCGACATCGGCGGGTGAGGCTCGGCCATGCTTCGAGCGCTGCGTGCCGAGATCGCCAAGCTCTCAAGGTCGTACGTGCCGCTTTGGACGGCGCTCGTCGTGGTGCTGTGGCCGCTCTGGTCGATCTTCATCGTTCGCCTGTCGAATGGCTCGTTGGATGACCTGTACTGGAAGGAACTGATGGAGCTGGGGGCCCAGGGGGTCTCCTCGTGGTGGGGTGTCCTCCTCGGCGGCTTCGTGGCGGCCTATGTGTTCGGACAGGAGTACAGCGAGGGCACCGCGCACAACATGCTTGCCCTGCCTGTGCGCCGTGAGTGGTTCGTTGTCGCGAAGCTGGCCCTGCTACTCGTGTGGGTGTTCGCCCTAGCCGCGCTCTCGGTTGCGGCGCACGCCGGCTATGCGGCGCTCCTGCGGCTGGACGGATTCGCCTTGGAGCACGTGATGAGGGGCCTGAGCGACAGCATGCTCGTGACCGTCGTGATCGCGGCTACGCTTCCACTCGTCGCCTTCATCGCGGTTCTGGGACGTGGCTATCTGGCGCCCATGATCTTCTCGGGCGTTGCCTTCGCGACGGGGGTGCTCGTGCTCCAGGCCGGTTGGGAGCGCTGGTATCCGTGGGGGATGGCCTTTGCCCTCGTGGGGATGGGCTGGATGCCTGGGGAGACGAAGTCCTCGCTGACCACTGGGTCGTGGGTGATCCTGGGAGCGGTGTTCCTTGCGGGGGTCGCAGCTCTCGTGGTCCAGATCGACTACGCGGACTGCCTGGAGTAGGGAGTGTCCTTGAGGAGGGGCCCGTGAACACTGACGCGACGATTCCCGCCACCCTGCCGGTCGAGTTCATCGAGCGCACGCTCTGCCTGGTCGGTGACGCCTACCGGCCACAGCTTGGCGGGGTCGTGCTGTTCGACGGGATGCTGGACGAGTCGCGTCTGAGCCGCGCGATGCGACTGCTGCTCCGCGCCGAGCCTGTGCTCGGCTGCCGTTTCGTCATGGACGGCAAGCCCCCTGTCTGGCAGCGGCTCGACGGACTCGACTCCGCGCACCTACTGGACGTCCGAGAGAGTGACGATCCCGCGCCCGAGGCCGCAACGTTCATCGCCGAGCCCCTCGACCACACCGTCGGTCCTCAGGTCCTCGCCGCCTTGGTGCGCGGGCCGACGTCGGATGCGCTGGCGGTCAAGGTGACGCACGTCGTGATGGACGGCGGCGCGCTCAAAGAGACGCTCTACCTGATCGGCGAGTTCTACCGCACGCTTGCCGAGCGACCCGACTGGACGCCCGCGCCGAACCTCGACGGCCTCCGCCACCCGATGGCGAAGGCGGGGCTGCTAGAGAAGGCCCTCTCGATTCGTTCGAGCGATATGACCTTCCGACCGTCGGACTGGGACATGCCGCTGCTTGAGGGCCGTGGGCCGGGGACGTACGTGTCGGCCAGTGTCGAGCCGGAGGTGTTCCGCGCAGCCGTTGCGCTCGGAAAGGCGACCGGCGCGACCGTGAACGACGTCATCCTGACTGCCTACTACCGCACGCTGTGGAGGCTCCTCGGCGCGGCGCCAGGCGCTCAGACGCCGCTGATGAACTCGTGCGAGCTGCGCAAACACCTGCCCGCAGGCACGAAGACCGCGCTCTCCAACATATCGTCGGCTTGGTACGTCTCCGTCTCGCCGGCAGAGGACGAAGGATTCGGCCAGTCGCTGACCCGCGTGGCCGAGGCGGCTGGGGAATGGAAGCGAAGGGGCGCGGGCAAGGGCAGTGCGATCGGGATCCCGATCGTCTCCAGGCTAACGCGGAAGAAGGACATGAACTACATCCGCAAGATGCTGTTCGGCGCCGAGAAGGACGTGGGTCAGCAAATCGGGGGGCTCACGAACATCGGCATCATCGATGACGGCCGGCTGGACTTCGGCTACCCGGCACGCGTGACGGACTCGTGGCTGCTCGGGCCCGCGTCGCACATGATCGTGATACTCACCACCACCACGTACCGCGATCGACTCCACTTGGCCGTCGGCGCTGAGTTCGCGTCGCTCGACGAGGAACTGGTGAAGGCAGTAGTCACCGGGACCGCGGAGGAGATTCGGTCCTGGGCGGCGGCACATGAATAGCTCCGTCCCTTCCTTCGGGCTATGAGCGGCTCAGACCTACATCCAGGCTGGCACAGACGCGGTGCGTGATGGGAATCTTGCGCCAGCCGGGTCGCTCAGACCCGCTACTTGACGACCGCTGCGGAGCCGGTATTCGCATCCACCCCGATGGTGCTGGTCGTGGCGCCACTCGTCCCGGGATCGAAGTTGACCTGCCAGACGAACGGCTTGACGGTAGTCGTATCTTCGGCAGCCTTGTACGCGAGCAACCCCATCACGTAGGCGGCCGGGTCACCCTTCGCGCCGCTGACAGCCAGGGCCTTGGTGTAGGCCTCGTCGCTGTCGACCTTCCAGGGGTCGGTCTCCGGCACCTTCTTCCATTCATCGGCGCTCAGGCCCGCCGCCCCGTATTCCTGCGCGCCCATCAACTGGCCACTTCTCACGTAGACGGCGAACGTCTTGTCGGTCGATGGAGAGCCGAAGAGGTACGCCCACACGGGCGTGTCAGTGGGTGTGACAGCTTGGGCGGTCTGGACGAACAGCAACTTGGCATCGGGCGCCATCGTGGACAGCGAGGACTCGGCCGCCGCGAGGCCGCCCAGTGCCGTCGGCCCACTCTCGACGGTCGTCCCGGAGGACTTGCTGCCGCACCCCGCGACGAGCAGCAGCAACGCCATCGCGATGACTGCAAATGCGACGACGGCGAATCGGGTCTTTCGCGCGCGAATCATGCTGACTCACTCTCATCTTGGCTGTGCGGAAGTCTGGTGGCCCGTTCACAACACACCAAACGCGCTGCCGCTTGGCACCAACACTCCCGCTCCGGTTCCTGGACTCCCCAAGGGTTGACGCTTCTGGAGAGTCTGGCTGATCTAGCTCCGCAATTCTACCGCCAACTGCGATTCGCTCTGTACGAAAAGGCGGCAGAAGAGGGCACCGCTGACCGTCGATGCACATTCCGCTTGCAAACCGCCTACAAGCCTCAACACGTGACGGGCCACAGTTGACGACTTTCGAGCCGCGTGACCTTGGGATCAAGAGTCGTCAAAGATGAGCCGGTCTAGGAGTCCCCGGACTCGTCCGTCTGCCCGGCATGCACAGCGCGCGCCAGATTGGCGGCCTTGGCAACGTCCCCTCCTGCTCCGTCGAACACCTCGGAATCCACCGCCATCGCAGTTGCCATCTCGTAGATCCGTCTTCTTGAGCGGCACGTGGCACGAGGACTCAGTCGCCGATGCGCGAACCGTTCGGCCCTCTAGCCCAGGGCCGCAGTGACCCTCCCGATCACCGCGTCGCAGCGCGCCACCGTGGCATCCCGAAGCGCTAGGGACTCGGCAGCGATCGACTCCACGAAGTTGCGGTCTTCGATCTGACCCAGGTTGATGCGCACATTGAGATAGGCGCCGATGGAGGCGGCACGCGCGGCAGCGGCGGCGACCCCAGCGTCGGAGAGGGACGGCTTGAATCCGTGCTCGGCCACCTGCTCGGCCAGCTCGGCCACCTTGGACGTGGCGCGCATCACCTCGAGCGGGACCATCGTGGCTTGGCGGTTGGCACTGGCAATCTCAGCCAAGCGGGCTTCCGCCTCCTCTCGCGTCTTCTTGGGTAGCCGCATGGCAGACATGACCGCATCGTAGGCAGCCGAGTCACCGTCGACCGCCGCTAGGAGCTCGTCCTTCAGCGCCTGCGCCGCAGCGGCCACGCTACGCATCTCCGCGTCATGCTCCTCGTAGCCCTTCTTGCCGACGGTGAGGTTGCCCACCATCGAGGCCAACGCGGCGCCGAGCGAGCCGCAAAGGGCGGCAACCGAGCCGCCACCCGGGGTCGGCGAGGCGGTCGAGAGGACGTCGACGAAGCCTCTCGCCGACATCGAGACGAGCCGGGGTTCCTCGAGGACTGCGTACTCGATGACCTTCTTCTTCGAGTCGAACGGGCCCAGCTGGTCCAAGCCGAGGGAGAGGACAGCGGCTTCGACCAGGTCGGCCTCGGGCTGCCCTGCCGACGCGCCCTGCTTCTCGAGGAAGTACCTCCCGACCATCAGCATGGCCTGTTTCGGTATGAGCCCCACGAGCTCGCTTCCGGTCACACGGACACCGATCTTCTCGGCCTCCTTCACGCACTCTTCGAAGGCGACATGCACCGGAGTAGCTTTGTAGTTAGTGAGATTGACTGAGACCTGTGCGAGGCCGTATTCGTCGATGTACCAGCCCGTCCCCTTGCAGTGTCGAAGCCGTCCAGGCTCCATCATCTTCTCGCCCCTGTCGTCGAGGACGAAGTTGCCTGCGGCGTCTCTCTTGGGTCGGCCGCTCTCGCGAATCACCTCCGCGATCCGGGTCGCGAGCCGCTTGTCCTTGGTGTTGAGGTTGACGTTGTAGGCAATGAGGAACTCGCGTGCGCCCATCACCGTCGCACCCGCGGTTGCGTTGAAGGTCGTCGGGCCGAAGTCCGGCGCCCAGTCGGGATCGGCCAGCTTCTGCCGCAGCCCCTCGTACTCGCCCGTGCGGACCTCGGCCAGGTTCCGTCGCTCCGGCCGGGTTGCAGCCTCCTCGTAGAGGTAGACCGGAATGTCCAGCTCTCGCCCGACCCGCTCTCCCACCTCCCGGGCCAGCTCGACGCAGTCCTCCATCGTCACTCCGTCGAGGGGGACGAACGGGCACACATCGGTGGCACCCATGCGCGGGTGTGCGCCGGTGTGTTGCCGCATGTCGATGACCTCGGCCGCGCGCTTGATGGCGGAAAACGCAGCCTCGGACACCGCCGCCGGGGACCCGACGAAGGTGACCACGGTGCGGTTGGTGTCGGCCCCGGGATCGACATCGAGCAGTCGGACACCTGCTGTCGATGCGATCACCTGCGTGATCGCGTCGATCTTCTGTCGGTCGCGGCCTTCGGAGAAGTTCGGAACGCACTCGACGAGCTGGGTCATGTTCGGTCAACCTCCCGTGATCGAGCTCCACTCGGCA
>CAYGYT010000007.1:0-58884 GCA_964354215.1 uncultured Eubacteriales bacterium
GCTGTCCGATTGTGACCGCCGCGGCTTCCCAGAGCCCGAACAGAAGCCGACCTACCTGACCGTCACGTAGCGGAACGAGCTGTACGCCGCGGTGTGTCCGGCGTCGCTGTGATACGCGCGAATGCGCCAGCGCCCTCGGAGCGGCAGGCGCATCGGTGCCGAGTAGCGACTGTAGGAGGAGTAGTCCCCCACGACCGCAGTCTGTGTCTTCCGAAGCACCCATTTGTAGGCGCCGTTGCGTTGCCGCTCCTGGTGATACGCCTGCAGCCGAACGGCAGCTGACCCTGCGGGGTGCCAGGGAGTGAGGTATCCGGTTGCCTTGTAGGTTCGTCCATAGGCCATCGACGTCGCGACAACGGGCGTACTCACGGATGCCTTGGTCGTCTTCCGCGACCAGGTGACCTGATAGCGGCCCGATCCGCTCCGTGCGCGGACGTCCAGGTTGTAGGTGCCTGAGACCGGCGCGACGTACTCCAGGTGCTCGCTCGTTCCGGTCTCGTCCGAAGAAGCGACCGCGCGGCCGGTCTCGTCGATCGAGCGGATGCTCGGCGGGAACAGGTACAGGTCGAAATCCCTGCCCGAGTTGTGATTCAGAACCGCATCGAGCTGTTGTCCCGCTCGCAGGTACACGGAGTAGACGTCTTCTCGGTCAAGTTCCGCTTCCATCATCCCGCTGAAGGGCGACGTGAGAATCGGTGCACCTGGCACGTCGCCCTCGTCCCTCGGCCAGTCGGTCGACCAGTGGAGCTCGTACGCGCCCACGAGCACGCCGGGATCGGGGAGGCAATCGAGGTAGTAGGTTCCCGATGAGGACACGAGGTAGTCGAGCACGTTCCGGTAGACCGATGCGTCCACGACGGAGATGGCAACCGGCGTCGCGCCTTCCACGGCAAGCGTGCCGGGAGGAAGGAGGCGCGTGCCGACGTGGTCGATGTCATTCCCCTTGCCGCCGACCAGTTCGGCGAAGAACGCCTCACCCGCGATGAGATCCACTCGGAATACGTCGTGCGTGTCGCCTGCGTCCGAGAAGCGCCCGAGGACAGGTGAGTCAGTGAGGACTCCTGGGATGTCATCGTCAAGCGGCGCGTAGTACGCCTGAGTCGCTATCGGGGCCGCGAGGGACACGCAGCAGACCACGAGAAGCACCAAACGGAGCCGTCCTGCCGATCTCAAGCGGCGCATGTCCCTCGCCCCAATCACGATCGAACCGGGTGGTCACGCCGAATCACTGTCTTGCTGCTTCACGACGTAGGCGCCCGATAGGTTGGACTCCGCCACAACGGTGTATACCCGCACGGACGTGGGCGGCCCCGCCCTCGGATTATCGGCCACTCGCCGAGAGCCAAACGCTGTCGAACGCCTTGCGCAGCGCCTTCGCCGCAGACCCGCCGCGACCGCGCACCGGCACAACGCCGGCAAGCGCGTTGGACAAGAGGACCTCCTCGGCGCGCTCGAGGTCGCCCGCTGTGAGCCCGGCTTCTCCGGCCTTGTAGCCAAGACCGGGCGCGAGGTCGTACACTACGCCGCGCCCGACCCCGTCGACTGCGGGAGGTGCGTGAGGCGTGAGGAGCGTGTCGCCGAACCGCAGCCAGAGAGTCGCTGTCGATCCGTCAACGAGCGTGCCGTCGGGCATGGTCAGCACGGCCTGCTGGCCGCCCTTCGCGGCGGCCGCCGCGTGGGCAAGGTCCCAGAGGGACCGCTCGGCGGGTTTGGCGGCGCCCCGGGGCAGCTCGGGCGCGCGGGCGATCGAGTGGAGCACGAGAGCGGGACCGCCGTCGACGTCGAGCGTCGATAGTCGAGAGTCGGCGACCGCCTCGACTTCGCGATTGGGATGCACGAGGACGCGAAGACGTCCGTAGGCCAATGCTGAATCGATGGCCTCGAGGGCCGTCGTGACCCGCTCGCGCGCGAGAGCCAGCAGCGATGGACCGCAGCCCCCGGCTGCAAGCCGTGCGAGGTGACGGTCGAGCAGCGGCACCCGACCGAACGCGATACGACACGTCTCGAGGAGCGTCACCGCCGGAGGGCCGTCGCCTGCGACGGGTGCTGTCTTGAGAACGGACTCGAGCCACTCGGCGGCAGGGTCCGACTCGATGGTGATGCCGCAGCCGGTCCCCCAGCGAGTGCGACGATTCTTCGCGATGAAACCCGGCCGGCCCGCCGCGGACCCCGTCGGGTCGGGCAGGTACTCGAGCGTGCGGATGAGCACAGACGAGTCGAGCTCACCCGACATGGCCACAAGAAGCGCTCCGCAGTAGGCCCCTCTCGGCGAGGGCTCGAGTTCGCGAGCGATGCGCATTGCCGCACTCTTGGGCGCGCCGGTCACCGACCCGCACGGGAAGGCGGCCTGGAGCAGCTCTCCGAACCGCGCATCGGCGCGAAGCTCGCCGTGCACCGCCGAGACGAGCTGGTGGCAATACGGAGTCGGAACGACCTCGTACAGGGGGTCGACCCGCACGGTACCCGGCACGCATACCCGCCCGAGGTCGTTACGTTCCAGGTCGACCACCATCACGTGCTCGGCGCGCTCCTTCGTGTCGTGGAGTAGCTCTTTGACGAAAGCGACATCACTCTGGGGCGAGGCGCCGCGCGGGCGAGTCCCCTTGATCGGCCAGATCTCCGCAGTGCGGGTGCCGGCCACATCGCGCACGCGAAGGAAGCGCTCGGGTGACACCGAGGCAAGCGCGCCGCCGTTGGGCAGCTCCAGCAACGCGGAGAAGTCTGAGCCGGCGCGGTCAAGCAGTGCCGCGAATGCCTGTGCCGGGTCGACCGCGGCGCGACCTTCCATGCGGTACGTAAGGTTGAGCACGTAGACGTCGCCGGCGGCGATTCGCTCGCGTACCTCGCGCACTGCTGCGCGATACTGGCGAGCGTCCATGTCGCTGTGTGCCTCCGCGAGAAGCGGGAACGCGGGGTCGACTGCCGCGTCACGGCCGGCAGCATCAGGCGTCGCCGGCAGCTCCTGCGGCGCGCCCCACTGCCGCCAGCCATCCTCGGCCAGCTCCACGCCGCCCTCGTAGCGCATGACAGTGCATGCTCCCTCGTAGGTCGCGAGCGCCGCGCAGACTCCCGGTGTCTCGCCGTCGAACGCGGCCTGGAGAGCCTCGCCAGCTTGTGCGAGCCTGAGACCCGACCGAATCTCCGCGGGGTCCCACGCAACGCGCACCCGCCCGCCGAACCAGCCGCGCGACGAGGACGGCGCGAGCACCAGGGGGTGGCGTCCGGCGAGAGCGCGGGCCCACTCGGCTGGGCCGAACTCGGGCGGGGCGAAGATGTCGGATAGATGCGGCAGCACGCGCTCCTTTCGGAGTCGGGTGCCGCTGGGTGCCCGCCCACCGGGCTGTCATACGGCTCGGGCCGGCGCCGGAGAAGCGGCGTCGGCGTTGGGGTCCTCTAGTGCCGGAAGTGCCGGTGCCCCGTGAACACGAGCGCGACGCCCGCTGCGTCCGCAGCCGCGATGACTTCGGGGTCCCTCGCCGAGCCGCCCGGCTGGATGACCGCAGCGACGCCAGCCGCGGCACACACCTCGAGCGAATCCGGGAACGGCATGAACGCATCGCTTGCGCAGACAGCGCCCTTCGCCTTCTCACCCGCTTTGTCGACCGCGATCTTCGCACTGTCCACTCGGCTCATCTGACCCGCGCCCACGCCAACGCTCGCGAAGTCCTTCACGAGCAGGATGGCGTTGCTCTTCACGCTCTTGGCGACCTTCCAGGCGAAGAGCAGCTGCTCCATCTCGTCGTCGGTCGGCTGGCGCTTGCTCACGACCTTGAAGTCCGCGGGGTTTTCGGAGGCCGTGTCCGAGGTCTGCACGAGCATGCCGCCTTCGACGGCACGCGACTCGTAGTGCCCGCCGACCGGACGCATTCCGCCGGTCTTGAGCACGCGTAGGTTGGGCTTCTGGGTGAGCAGTTCGAGCGCCTCAAGCTCGTAGTCCGGCGCGATCATGACCTCGACGAACTGCTCGTTCTCGTAGATCGCTTCGATGAGCGACGCGGGCACCGTGCGGTTGAACGCCATGACGCCGCCGAACGCCGAGATGGGATCGCTCGCCCACGCCCGGCGATACGCCTCGGTGATGTCGCCGGCGATCGCGGTGCCGCACGGGTTCGTGTGCTTGACGATGACGCACGCGGCCTCGGCGACGAACTCGCGAACGGCGGCCCAGCACGCGTCGGTATCGAGGATGTTGTTGTAGGAGAGCTCCTTGCCCTGGAGCTGATCGGCGCGCGCAAGAGTCTGCTCTTTGGCGTCGGCGAAGCGGTAGAAGGCCGCCTTCTGGTGCGGGTTCTCGCCGTAGCGCAGGTCCTGCACCTTCTCAAGGAAGAAGCGCGCGTCGCGGGGGAAGAGCGCGTTTCCGGCCGCACTGGAGCCGCCCACACCCGCGGTCCCAGCCGCCGCGCCCGCGAGCGACAGGTAGCTGAAGATGGCGTTGTCGTACGCGCTCGTCTTGCAGAAGACCCCGACGGCAAGCCGCATGCGGGTCTCCGGCGTCGTCGAGCCGCCGTTGGCGCGCATCTCGGCCAGGATGTCGTCGTAGTCAGCAGGATCCGTGAGCACCGTGACCGCGGCGAAGTTCTTCGCCGCCGACCGCAGCATCGAAGGGCCGCCAATGTCGATGTTCTCGACGGCTTCCTCGAGCGTGACGCCCTCCTTCGCGACCGTGGCCTCGAACGCGTAGAGGTTCACGCACACGAGATCGATCATGCCGATGCCGTGCTCCTCGGCCTGGCGCATGTGCTCGGGCACGTCGCGCCGGGCGAGCAACCCGCCGTGCACGCGCGGGTGGAGCGTCTTCACGCGGCCATCCATCATCTCGGGAAACCCGGTGAGGTCATCGATCGGACGCACCTTGATGCCCGCATCAGCGAGCGCCTTCGCGGTCCCGCCGGTCGAGACGATCTCGACGCCGAACTCCTCGGCAAGCGCCCTCGCGAAGTCCGCAACACCGGTCTTGTCGGTCACCGAGATGAGTGCGCGCTTGATAGCCACCTGCTCCATGGATGCCCCGCTCCCCTGCTCGATCCGGCTCGTCTACCCCCAACGCGCCGGGCCGCGCGTGGCGGCCCGGATGTCGTTTCATCTGCCAGTGTAGCGGCTCGCCCGCGCGGAGGCAGCGCAGCGCGTGCGCAAGTCGCCGAACGGCGCGTGCTGACAGCACGAGCGGCGGGTATGCGTCTAGAAATACACGAAGCTCTCCACGAGCGCACAGAGCTCAGACGACGCGGCCACGCTCCGCCGCACCTGCCGCGACACGTCGGGATGGAGCGGCTCGTTGGGCAGCGGCATCATTCCGCCAAGGATCTGAGCGCGCTCGAAGATGCCTTCTGCGATGTGCCGCTTGAAGAAGGCCTTGCAGATTCGCTCCGAGAATTCGAACGTGGGCGGCTCGACCGGACGGTAGCCGTAGTAGAGACAGAGCGACTCGCCGGCAAGAGCCATCGCGAGCCGCAGCTCGGCATCGGCGGCGTCGTACTGGCACTCGAGGTAGCGGGCTCGGGCGCGCACCACGCCGTCCCAGCCGTCACGAACGCGCGGCATCGCCTCATCCTTGCAGGTATCGCACGGCTCGAGGACGCCTTCTTCTACGAACGGTTCCCACTCCACTGTTGCCCCCCGGTCGGCGTGGCCATGGGGCCAGCCGCGCAACGGAGCAGACAGGTGCGCGAGGGGCCCGCTCAGCCCATCGTGGCGTGAGGGCCTTACCAGATTCTTAACCGCCGCGTTTCGCCGGCTGCACGGAATGGGCCGCACGGCCGCCGCGTTGCGCCGGCTGCACGGTGGCCGCCGTATGGCGCGAGACGCCCGCTATCCCGCGTGGTCGCGGATGCTCACCTTGCGGCCCACGAGCTCGAGCCGGTCCTCGGCGATGAGCTGCAACGCCTTGGGGTAGATGCGGTACTCCACCTCGTGGATCTTGGCTTCGAGCGTCCCGAGCGTGTCGTCCTCGGCGACCACCACCGCTTCCTGCGCGATGATCGGCCCTCGATCGAACTCCTCGTCGGCGAAGTGTACCGTCACACCCGCGACCTTCACGCCGTAGTCCCACGCGTCGTGAATGCCCGAAGCACCCGGGAAGGCGGGCAGCAGCGCCGGGTGGATGTTGAGCACGCGATAGGGGTAGGCGCGCAACACGTCCCTGCCGAGAAGCCGCATGTAGCCCGCCATGACGACGATATCGACGCTGTGGTCCTCGAGCGCTGCGAGGATTGCCTTGTTGTACGCCCCAAACGTCGGAAACGACGTCCGGTCGAGGTAGACAGCCGGGATCCCCGCCTTGCGGGCCCGCTCGAGCCCGTAGGCTTCCTGGTGGCTCGAGATCACGACGGAAACCTCGCCGTCGATAGCACCCGCGGCGCACGCGTCCATGATCGCCTGGAGGTTCGTGCCGCTGCCCGAGATCAGCACGCCCATGTGGAGTCTAGCCATCGTAGGTCACCTTCCCCATGCCCTCGACGATCTCTCCCACCTCGAAGACCCGCTCGCCGCTCTCGCGCAGTGCCGCCGCAGCGTCGGGCGCAAGGCGCGGGTCCACGACGAGCGTGTACCCGATGCCCATGTTGAAGGTCCGGCACATCTCCTCGTCGCCGAGAGCAGCTTCGCGCGCGATCAGGTCGAAGATCCTCGGCACACGCCAGGCACTCCGCACGACCCGTGCATCGCAGCCCGGAGGCAGCACCCGGTCGAGGTTCTCCGTGATGCCGCCGCCGGTGATGTGGGCCATCGCCTTGACAGGCAGTTCGCGCAGAAGGTCGAGCACCGGCTTCACGTAGATCCGCGTGGGTTCGAGCAGCACGTCGCCCAGATGCCTGCCGCCAAGGTCCACGCGCGGAAGGTCGAGTTCGCCTTCGTGACCGTCCACGAGCACGCGCCGCACGAGCGAGAACCCGTTGCTGTGCAGACCGCTTGACGCGAGCCCGAGCACGACGTCGCCGGGCGCGACACCTGAGCCGTCGACCATGCGAGGTCGATCGACCACACCCACGCAGAAGCCCGACAGGTCGTAGTCATCCTCGGCCATGACCCCGGGGTGCTCGGCCATCTCGCCGCCGACGAGCGCACAGCCCGCTTGGCGGCACCCCTCGGCGACACCCGACACGATCGCCTCCACGCGCGCGGTCTCGAGCTTCCCGATCGCGATGTAGTCGAGGAAGAACAGCGGCTCCGCGCCGGTGACGAGCACGTCGTTCGCGCACATAGCAACGAGGTCGATGCCCACTGTGTCGTGGCGCCCCATCATCTGCGCGATCTTGAGCTTGGTGCCCACGCCATCGGTACCCGACACGAGGATCGGCTCGTCCATCTCCTTGAACGCCGAGGCGCTGAACAGGCCGCCGAAACCGCCGATATCGCCGATCACTTCCGGCCGGTACGTGGACCGCACGGCATCGCGTATCGCGCGCACCACACGGGCACCCTCGGCGGTGTCGACGCCTGCGTCTCGGTAGGTGAGGGAGCCCGGATCGCTCGGCTCGTCAGGCATGGTGCTCCTCGGCCAGGGGATGCGGACGCACCTCGCGCCCGCGGGCCGATTCTACCAGTAGGAGTGCCCGCGCGAAGCAGGCCGCGGCCTACCGCGAGGTGCTCGGACTGGTCTTCAGCTTCCGCGGGATGATCGCGCCCTTGGTGCCGCCGGAGGCTGAGCGTTCCGGCAGACTGCGCACCCACGCATCGGAGATCTCAAGGAGTCGGTTCACGGCAGCTCGACTCGGTACCTGCCCTGAGTCCGAGCGGGCCGCGGAATCCGCTGAGATGATCGGGACCGCTTCGTGTCCCGGCACGTACACGCTAGATCCGCTCACAAGGGAACCTTTGGGCAGTCCGTTGCACCGTGCGAGCAGCGGGTCCGATGAGTCGAACGCGCTACGCCCCATGTGCGGCACGGCCGACAAGTCGAGACCGAGTGCATCGGCGATGGTCGGCATGATATCGACCTGACCGACCGGGCTCTCGCACCAGACCCCCTGCGTCTGCTCGGGCACGTGGATGAGCAACGGGATGTTCGACCGATCGACGGGGGTGTACTGGTGACCGAGTATCGTCTCGAGCCGGACCATGTTGAACCCGTCCTTAAGGTCTCCCGAGCGCAGGCCGGCATGGTCGCCGTAGAGCACGAAGATGCTCTTGTCCCACAGGCCCGACTTCTTCAGCTGGCCGATGAACCACCCGATCTGACGATCCTCGTAGTTCATGGCCTCCAAGTAGTTGCCGACCGTACTGCCCGAGAGCCACGGCGGCATGTCGATCTTGATCGTGCCCGCCGGCATCCGGAACGGATGGTGCGGCGAGAGCGTCACGAGCTGACAGTAGATCGGACCCTTCGCGGCCTGCTCGACGACAACGGGCAGCGCCATCCGGAAGAGGGTGCGGTCTGAGGCACCCATGCCGATGATATGGTCCCGACCGAAGAACTCGTCGTCGTAGTAGCTCGAGAAGCCAAGCGCAGGGTAGAGCTCCTTGCGGTTCCAGTACTTCGCCGTGTTCGCATGCATCGTGAAGGTGTTGTAGCCCACCTCGCGCAGTAGCCTGGGGAGCGCAGGCAGAACCCGGTCGCTGTACTCGACCGACGCGGGGTTCCTATCCGGAGGGTAGAGCGAGGTGTTCATGACGAACTCGGCGTCGGAGGTAGTGCCGAGGCCTGCCTGCGAGAACGTGTTCGGGAAGTACCAGCTCTCCTGCCGAAGCCGGTCGATGTTGGGCGTGACCCAGTCGTCGATGACGAAGTCCTGTAGCGACTCGACCTGAACCGCGATCACGTTCACTCCGACGAAACGCCCCGACTTGAACTCAGCGATCCGCTCGCCCTGTGCACGGTCGGCGATGTTGTCGATTGCCGTCTGGACCGACGCTGGACGCGAGAAGTCGAGTGTGCCCGCTCTCAAGACCTCGTCAGCATGGGCGGCAGCGACCGGAGAGATGAACGGGGTCGAGCCCTCGCCGACGATCGCCTGGGCCGCCGTCGCGGACTCGTACGCGAGGATGCCTCGCGTACGGGCAACTTCCGCGCTGTCGGTATTCGGGAGCGCGATTGCCGCCGAGATCGACAGCATGCCGCAGATCGCAAGTGAGAAACCCGCCGCCGTGAGGACGCGACGCGAGGGCGGGAACGGATCGCCCGCCTGGAGCTGCGACCTCGGGCGCAGGGCGACGAGAAGCACGGGCACATCCAGCAGGTAGAGCAGATAGACGGGCCTCAGCAGAGCGATGATGCTCGACCCGACCGAGGGGACTTGCCCGACAAGGCCTAGCGCCGACGGCGAGATGATCTGGTCGTAGTAGGAGGCGTAGATGGTCAGGGTCAGCAGGAAGAGCGACACAACGACGTCGACGGCGAGGTAGGCGGCCCGCCGCCACCGGTAGAAGAGGAGTTCGACGAGACCGAGTCCCGCGAGTATGAATACGCCCTCGAGCAGCAGGCCAGGGAATACGCTCCCCGGATCGAGAACGAGCCAACGGGCGAGCAGCGTCTTTGCGACAAGGATCGCAGCCATGCCGAAGTACAGGGCCCCCGGCGAAAGCCTCCGGGCACGTGGTTGAGAAACGGCCTCATCGCCGCGTTCCCGCGCGTCTTCGGTAGCATCCTTCATCCCCGCGCGAACCCTCTCCCCGGCTGAGGAGCTGCGCTGACGACGAGGACGCCCCCACAGACGTCAGCTAGCCGCAGCTCTCCAGTGCGAGCTTTCCTTGCTTCACCGATTCCGGGATCTCGACCGGGTACTCTCCGTCGAAGCACGCGAGGCAGTAGTCGTCTTGGGGTCTACCCGTCGATTCCACCAGGTCTTCGAGCGAAAGGTACGCAAGCGAGTCGGCGCCGATGAAGTCACGTACTTCATCGACAGATTTCGAGGAGGCTATGAGCTGTTCTTGCGTGTCGGTGTCGATGCCGTAGAAGCACGGCCAGCGCACTGGGGGGGAGGTGATGCGCATATGCACCTCTTTGGCACCGGCCTCGCGCAGCAGTTGCACGAGTTTGCGGCTCGTGTTCCCACGGACAATCGAGTCATCCACGACCACGAGGCGCTTGCCGTTGATGACGTGCTTGAGCGGGTTGAGTTTGAGTCGGATGCCTTGCTGCCGGATCGACTGCGTTGGCGAGATGAACGTGCGACCGATGTAGCGGTTCTTCACGAGCCCCTCGCCGAAGGGTATGCCGCTCGCCTGCGCGTAGCCGACGGCCGCCGGCACTCCCGAGTCCGGCACGCCAATGACGAGGTCGGCCTCGACGGGAGCCGAGCGCGAGATCGCAGCGCCCATCCGCTGCCGTGCTTCGTACAGGCTGCAGTCGTAGAGCACGCTGTCGGGACGCGCGAAGTAGATGAACTCGAAGACGCAGAGCGACGGCTTCTCGGCGGGAACCGCCTGCTGCGACTCAACGCCGTCCTCGCTGATCTTGATCATCTCGCCCGGCGCGACGTCACGCACGAACTCGGCGCCGACGATGTCGAGCCCACACGTCTCGCTCGCGACCACCCATCCACGGTCGCCCAGTCTCCCGAGCACGAGCGGCCGCACGCCGTAGGGGTCGCGAAACGCGTAGAGCGCGTCGTCGGTGATGAGGACGACAGCGTAGGCACCCCGTATAAGCTGCATCGTCTCGCGGATGCCCGCGCGAAGCTTGTTGTGCTGCTGGGTGAACGAGCCCACGAGTGTGGCGATGACCTCGGAGTCGGTCGTCGAACGGAAGCGGATGCCGTTGCCCTTCAGCTCCTCGCGCAGCTCATGCGTGTTCACGAGGTTGCCGTTGTGCGCGAGCGCGATCACCTGGTAGCCGATGGTCGATAGGTGTGGCTGCGCGTTCTCCCACGATGTGCTCGAGCCGGTGGTCGAGTACCGCGTATGGCCGATGGCGACGTCGCCGGTCAGCGAATCGAGGTCGCTCTCGCGGAACACCTTCGAGACGAGCCCGAGGTTCTTTATGACGGTGACCGTCTCGTTGTCGCCCACGGCGATGCCGGCGGACTCTTGCCCGCGGTGCTGCAGGGCATGCAGGCCGAAGTACGTCAGCCGAGCGACATCCTCTCCCGGAGCGTACACGCCGATGACGCCGCAGGCTTCTTCGGGCCTATCGGGACGATTCAGGGAGTCGTCGGCCAGAGAATCCTCGCGCGAACCGGGTGTCATACGACGGTGTCCTCGCCTGGGAGGTGGAGCGGAGCCGGACGCGCGTAGGATACCACGCGGAAGGCCGCTTTGAGCACAGGAGCGAGCTCGAGCCCCGCGAGCGAGCGTGGCGTACCGGTTCAGCGGCGAGTGGGAATCACGGCCCTGCTTGAACCGTGCGCATCGAGTCTCGCCGGAAGCGCGCGAGCGTACGCATCGGAGAGCGTCAGCAACTCGCGCGCGTCGTCCATGTCGCGCTTGTCGTCGACGGTGAGCTTCGATGCCGCCCTCGTGACGAGCGAGACGCCCGTGCTTTCGTCGAATGTCGCTCCCGCCAGGCCCACCACCCGGTTGTTGATGAACGACCGGGAGGGCATCCCACTCCGGCCGGCAATCAGCACCCGCGAGTAGTCGAAGAGGCTGTGTCCGAAGTGCGGCACCGCGCTGATGTCGAGCCCCAAGGCGTCGGCCACGGTCGGCATGAGGTCGATCTGGCCCGCCGCGTTCGCCGAGACCACGCCGATGCGCTGCTTCGGGACGTGTATGAGGAGCGGTATATTGGTGCGGTCCGCGGACGTATAGGTGTGGCCGAGGAGGAGCTCGGAGCGCATGCGGTTCTCGGCCGGCTTCAGGTCTTTGCTGCGTAGCCCCCCGTGATCGCCGTAGATCACGACGATCGACGAGTCCCAGAGTCCTGTCTGCTTGAGCCGCTGCACGAACCAGCCGACCTGCCGGTCCTCGTAGTTCATTGCGTGCAGGTAGTTCCCCACAATCGTACCGTCGAGCCACTGCGGGAGCTCGAGGCGCTTCGCGCTGTCGGGCATCTCGAACGGGTGGTGCGGCGAGAGCGTCACGAGCTGGCAATAGATCGGCCCTTCGTCCGCCTGGCGCACCACCTCTGGTAGCGCCCGGCGAAGCATAACGTGATCGGAGGTCCCCATGCCGATGATGCGATCGCTCTCGAAGTACTCGGCGTCGTAGTAGTGCGAGAAGCCGAGCGCCGGGTAGAGTTCCTGGCGATTCCAGTACCGCACGGTGTTGGCGTGCATGGTGAACGTGTCGTAGCCGATGTCGCCGAGAAGCCGTGGCAGCGCCGGAATCCGCTTGTCGGCGTACGCGAGCGACGCAGGCTCATCGCTCGGCGGATAGAGCGAGGCGTTCGCCGCGAATTCCGCATCAGAGGTCGTACCAGGCCCGGCCTGCGAGAACGCGTTCGGGAAGTACCAGCTCTCGGCGGCAAGCGCAGTCAAGCGTGGTGTGACCTCCTCGCGGTCCACGCTCATGCCGATGACGAACTCCTGCAGCGACTCGACCTGGATGAGGATGACGTTCGCTCCTTTGAACGCCCCAGGTGCGAACGACGCGATCCTCTCAGTGCCGTGACGCTTGAGAATGGCCTGTATGGCGAGTTCGACCGATCCAGGGTCGTCGGGCTCGATGCTCGCGTCGCCGAAGGGGCGGCTGGCATCCCCCGATGTGCTCCAAACGATGGGCGTGGCCAGACCGTTGCGTCCCGGTGCATACGTCCGTATGAACGATGCCGCCTGGTAGCCGATCATGCCACCGGACCGTGCCGCCGCGATGCTGTCGACATCGGCGGGTGCCCTCAGGGCCGCGCCAGCGACAAGCGCGGCGGCGAACGCTGAGACCGCGGTCACGGCGATCACGACCCGATTGAAACGCCGGCCACTCGTGCGCGCGCGTATGTCGGGCTGGAACGCCAGATAGGCGAGCACCGGCAGATCGATGATGTAGAGAAGGTACGCGGGGCGCACGAGCTGGATGACGCTCGCGCCCACCGAGGGCACCTGACCTACGAGCCTAGCGGCGGCGGGCACCATGAGTCGGTCGTAGAAGGACGCGTAGACGACCGCAGCGAGCAACACGACCGTGGCGCACACGTCTGCTACCAGGTAGGCGTTCAGGCGCCATCGGGCGAAGAACAGGTCGACCAGGCCCAGCGTCAGGAGGACGAAAGCTGCCTCGAACATGAGGCCTGCCAGGGGGTTCGCATCACCGAGGATGAGATAGCGCGTGAGCCAGACCTTGCAGAGCAGCACCGCCGCAACCGCGAAGAGCGCGACCAGCGGCCCGTAGGGCGAGCCTCCTTCAGTAGTCGATAGGTCGCTCTCAGCGTCGGGCTGACCACTGCTTCCAGGCTCGCCTTCGTCGAACAGCGGCACCTCCAACCCCCCCGTTGCGTTCGTGCCTCCATCATCGCCGCGAGCGAACTGCCCGTCGCACACGACATCAGCTGGCGAACGCCCTACACGCCGCGCCGGGTATCCCGCGCCTATCCCTCGTGCAGCTCCTCGGCCTGGATGGCTCCCGACACCAGCCGCTCCAGCGTTGGCAGGTACGCCTCCGCCAGCTCCTCCACCGCCACGTCGACCTTCTCGCACATCGTGAGGCGGTCGCCCCCGACGGTGCCGATCACGCCGTACGGCACTTCGTGTGCGAGCGCCAGCTCGATGAGTCGCTCGACGTCAGCTTCGGCCACGGTGACCACGATTCGGCTCTGCGTCTCGCCGAAGAGCGACGCCACCGCCGGGAGCTCATCTTCGAGGTGCACGTCGGCACCGATACCTCCGGCTATGCAGGATTCGGCGAGAGTGATGGCGATTCCTGCCTCGGAGCAATCATGAGCTGAGCGAATCATGCCCGCCCGGATGGCCTCGCGCACCGTCGCCTGCACCGCTTTCTCGAGTTCGAGGTCGAGGGCCGGGGGTCGACCCGCAACGATATCGTGTTCGACTTTGAGGTACTCGCTCCCGCCGAGCTCGGCTTCGCTCTCACCGATCAGGACGACGACATCGCCTTCGCTCTTGAACGCGATGGTTGCGTGCTTCGTCACGTCATCGAGCAATCCGACGAGCCCGACCGTTGGCGTCGGGTAGATTGCTTGGCCGAAGGACTCGTTGTAGAAGGAGACGTTCCCGGAGATGACGGGTATGCCGAAGGCACGGCACGCATCGGCGAGCCCACGGACCGACTCGTAGAAAGTCCAGAACACCTCGGGCTTCTCGGGATTCCCGAAGTTCAGGCAGTCGGTGATCGCCGCCGGCTCCCCGCCCACGCACGCGACGTTGCGTGCCGCCTCGGCGAGCGCAATCTGCGCACCGAGATACGGGTCGAGGTAGCAGTAGCGACCGTTACAGTCGCTCGAGACAGCGATACCGCGCGTGGTCATCTCGCCACGCCCGGAATCCCCGACCCGCAGGACGGCTGCGTCTCCGCCCGGCAACACGACTGTGTTGACCATGACCTGGTTGTCGTACTGCTCCCAGATCCAGTGCCGAGAGCAGATGTTGGGGCTGGCGAGCAAGCCGAGAAGGACCTCGTTGAGCCGCTCGACCGTCTCGGCGTGCTCGAGCTCGGTGATCGGGTCGAACGCCTGCACCTCGTCGAGGTACGCAGGCCGCACGGATTCGGGGTGATAGACCGGCGCGTCATGAGCAAGTGTCGCTGCCGGCATGTCGCCCACGATCTCGTCGCCCGCTCGCACGACGAACCGACCAGTGTCGGTCACGGAGCCGATGACGGTCGAGGTAAGTCCCCACTTGTCACAGATGCCCTGCGCTTCGGCGAGGTTCTCGGGCGTCACGATCGCGACCATGCGTTCCTGCGATTCGGAGACCATGATCTCGAACGGCTTCATCGCGTCTTCGCGCTGCGGCACCGCGGCGGCGTCGATATCGACCCCGACGCCCCCACGTGACGCCATCTCACTGATCGAGCTGGTGAGACCAGCCGCGCCGCAGTCGCCGAGGGCGACGAGAAGCTCCTGGTCGAGCAGCGCGAGGCACGCCTCGATGAGCAGCTTCTCCTCGAACGGATCGCCCACCTGGACGCTCGGACGCTTGTCCTCGGCCTTCTCGTCAAACTCCTGGCTGGCGAGCGTGGATGCTCCGCCGATGCCATCGCGCCCCGTCGTCGAGCCGATGAGCAGCACGAGGTTGCCCGGTCCGGCCGCCACCGCCCGCGTCAGGCGCTCCTCGCGCATGAGCCCGATCGACATGGCGTTGATGAGGCAGTTGCCTTCGTAGGCTTCCTCGAAGTACACCTCGCCGCCGATGGTGGGCACGCCGAGGCAGTTGCCGTAGCCGCCGATCCCGGCGACCGAGCCCTCGAAGAGGTAGCGCTGCCGCGACTTGTCGAGCGTGCCGAACCTGAGCGAGTCGAGCGAGGCGATGGGACGAGCGCCCATCGTGAAGATGTCGCGGATGATGCCGCCCACGCCGGTCGCCGCGCCCTGGTAGGGCTCGATCGCGCTCGGATGGTTGTGCGACTCCATCTTGAAGGCGACCGCCCAGCCATCTCCCACGCTGATGACGCCCGCGTTCTCGCCAGGCCCTTGCAGCACACGCGGGCCCTCGTTCGGGAAGAGCCTCAGGGTCTCTCGCGAGTGCTTGTAGGAGCAGTGCTCGCTCCACATGAGCGAGTACATGTAGAGCTCGGTGATCGTGGGGACTCTGCCGAGGATGCCGACGATCTTCTCGTACTCGTCGAGCTTCAGACCGAGCTCCTCGGCGAGCTGGGGGGCAAGACTGGAATCGAGCAGCTTCACGTGAGACCGTCTCCCTCGGCATGTAAGAGCGCGCGACAAGCACGCCCGCGAACGCGCTCATTGTAGGCGAAACGCGGCGTCGCAAGGCGGCGCGCGGCGGGAGAATCCCACGGGGCGTAGGATACGGGTGGCGGGCTCGAAACGCCGGATGCCGTCCGGCCGAGCGTTCCCCGGGCCCCACGTCATCTCGGCGAGAATGCGCGGACGGGGCGAGCTCGTCAGGCAAGCGCGGTCTCGAGCCCCCATGTTCGAAGGCGTGTCAGTTGCGCCTTGTCAACATGACCGTCGTCACTGCGGCCCAGCCCGTACCCGAGTCGGACGGGTTCGAGTTCGCACTGCTGGCTCCCGTGAGCGTGCCGGTGAGGGTCCGCGTGTTCTCCCATTGCGTGCCTTCTTCGGTAAGCACCGTCAGCGTATACGTGGTAGGCGGCTGTCCCCGGTAGTAGTGCACGCGGACTTGGTACTCGCCGGGGTACTGGGTTGCGGCTGAGACGGGAAGCGTGAAGTGCTCGGGCCCGTAGCCCCCCATCTCATCGTGGTCGAGAGCGCCGCCGTGGCTTCCCACTTTGCGGCCGTACCAGACCGCCTCGCCCTGCGGATCCGTCACGTAGAGATCCACATCGGTACCGCCGGTGTTCCACGTGAGGGTGACGAGCATCGCGGCCGGGTCGGCCGTGCACTCCACAGTGAAATCCGTCGTGGCCAGGTCGTTGCCGACGATGATCAGCCTGTTGTCGCTGTCGTATGCCTTCGTCACGAACGCGACGTGGTTCGTCCCGTGCTTGAGGTTCACCGGGATGTTGAACTTGCCGTCCTCGCCGACATCGGCCGTGAACTCCTCAGACCCGACGAGCAGAGTGAGCTTGTTCACGAGAACCTCGCCGCTCTCGATCTTGCCCGTGACGCGGACCGTGCGATCGTTGACCTTGTCCCCCGACTTTGGCGAGTCGACCGTGATCTTGGCGTACCGGTTCCCGTGGAAGGACTCTCCGGCATCCCGGAGGATGTTCGTGAAGGCCTCGGTCATGGCCATCGAACCGTTCCCGGCGAGCGTGATCTCCTCGTAGTGCCCGTACGGGCCGAGAGAGTGCCAGATCGGGTCGTAGTTGATGAATTGCGAAGTGTTGGGTCTGTTGGGGTCGTAGATCAGGATGGTCCCCGTGGCTCCGTTCACGTGGTAGGCGAGGACTGAGTGCCCGCCCTGTTTGGGCCCGAGAGCATGGTCGTGGTCGAGCCCGATGAGGACCGGCCTTCCCGTGTTGAGCATCGCATTGGCGATCGCGTTGAACCTCGCCCACTGCACCAGCGGCAAGGAGTGGCGAGCCTGTAGTCCCGCCTTCCACAACCGCTGGACCGAGATGAACGCCCTGGTGGCAATGAGGCTCTGACCGTAGAGGGGCTGTCTTGACCAGTTGGTCCCGACCTGACCCATGAACCTCGGGTAGAAGTCGCCGCCTGCACCCTTGGCGTTCGAGAAGTACCACTGGGCGAAAGCGGTGATGCCCAGGCACTCTCCTGCCCGGTTGTACTCCGAACCCCAGTTCGTGATCTGGAAGCCATCCTTCTCCGGTGTGAAGCCCGTTGGGATCGTACCGAAGCCGGTCTCGAATACCTGCTGGTAGAGCCACGTGTACCAGGACGCGTGGAACGTCTCGAAGGTGAAGGTATGTGCGTTGGAGTCGATGCTCGTCAGGCGAACCGGCTGGAGCGTGCCGTCCGGCGCGATGTAGTACGGCACCGGGACGACGTCACCGGCCGGTAGAGGCGCAGTCACATAGATCGGGACTTCGAAGTCGGCGGGCGGAGGAGCCGTGATGTTCAGGGCGAATCCGCAGTAGGTGCCGGCCTTGGGAGTGCAGGAGCCTTTGTTGTAGCCGATGGAGACGTTCCCCGAAGACGTCAGAGCGCCGGGCGGGAAGTTCACCTTCACCCCTGCGATCGGCGTCCCGACAGGCCCTTCGAGCGTCCCGCCAAGCTGACTCATGGAAGATGTTTGGGAGGTCACGGTGATGCCGGGGGTGAAGATTGTCCCGCTTGACTTCGGCTTGGCCGTAACGGTGATGGGGATGCTGTATGAAACGCCGGTCTTGCCGACCTTGGCTACAAGCGTCCCCCTGTAGGTGCGTGCCGCCATGTTGAGCGGCACGCCACAGGTGATGGTGACTGTCTTGAACGCCCCGCGCTTCCAGCTCTTGACCGTCGCGGGAGAGATGCGCGCGACGGCCTTGACCCCCGAGCTCAGCACGAACTTCACGTTACTCAACGCGCCTGTGCTCCGAACCTTGAGCTTCGCCGAGCCCGTGGTCCCGTGCGTGAGGGTCGCCGTGATGCTGCCGACGCGCGTCTTGCCGTCAGTCTTGTAGAACGTGACCGGCTTGGAGGCGGCGAACGCGCCTGTCGTGCTCGTGCCGAAGAGTAGCGCAACGAGCACGAGCAGCAGCAGGAAGCGCATCCCGGCGGAATGCCGATGTTCACTCATGCTGGTCTCCCCCTCAGCATGCGGCGCCTGGCAGTCCGGTCGGACCGTCTTGGCGCGACTCGAACACACGCCTTCGCGAGTCAGCACGCTGGCTCTGACAGAAGCGCCTCAAGGCGCGCGACCGAGCACTTCAAGTACATACCCCGCCGGGAACAACCGGCGTCGCTGGAGAGCGTGTTGTCGCGCGCGAAGATCCCGCACTCCAAGAGCTGTCCTGTCGCGGCCATGCGCGAACGGCGGGAACGACACACCCTGTGGCGCGGACTCCACCTCGGAGTCACATTCGCCTATCCGTTCTCGCTATCTCCTGGGACCGCCGACTCGGCTGGATAAGGGTGGTTCGGGCCACCGCGCCCTGCCGCGGCTTCGGTGGTTCTTCGCCTCTTCTGGCTGGGGTAAACGACTCGCAGCAGATACGCGACCTGTTGCATGCCCGCAGCCACGATCATCACGCCGAAGACCATTGCGAACCAGCTCGGGAGCCCCCTGGAGAAGCCGAGCACCTGCGCGACGATCGAGAAGGCCGCAAGCACGAGGAAGGCCCCTTGCGCAATCACCCAGGGCCAGCGTCCCAGCGGGCCGAAATCGTCGGCAGGGCGCCGCGACGAGCCCACGAGGACACCGAGGCTCGCTGCGACGAGCACAAGGCCGATGACACGGATGGCCCATAAGAACCAACTCGTGACGAGGAGATCTGAGTGCACCGCGCAGCTCCTGTCGACGGGAAGACGTTGGAGACACCGTGCCTTGCGGCAATGCGGGTCGGGATCGCGCTGTGTGTGCAGCCTGCTGCGACCAGTCCGCCTCGTCACGTTCGCTGCATCCCGACCATCGTGACTGACGGGGGGCTCGGGGCACGGGGCCTCCGCGAGCCAGCGGCCCGATCATCGTCCCATTACACCTCGGCGAGATACCGGGCGATCGAAGTGAAGATGTGCTGGCCGTCCCTTCCGCCGCTGAGCGGATCGACTACGCGCTCGGGGTGCGGCATGAGCCCAAACACGTTGCCGCGCTCGTTGCAGACGCCCGCGATGTCGTCGAGCGCGCCGTTCGGGGCGGAGCCGCCCTCGGCCCTGCTGCCGTCAGCCTGGCAGTAGCGCAGCACGACCTGGCCGTTGGCGTTCAGCCGCGCGACCGTCCGCGCATCGCAGATGAAGTTGCCCTCATTGTGGTTGATGGGGATGGTGAGCACCGCTCCGAGCTCGAGGTCGAGCCAGTCGCTCAGGCGGCTCTCGACGCGGAGGTTCACCGGTTTGCAGATGAACTTCAGGCCCTGGTTGCGCAACAGCGCGCCCGGAAGCAGGTGCGCCTCGGCGAGAATCTGGAAGCCGTTGCAGATGCCAAGGACCGGGCCCCCCTTCTTCGCGAAGCGCACGACCTCCGACATCACGGGCGAGAAGCGCGCAACAGCACCGCATCGGATGTAGTCACCGTACGAGAAGCCCCCAGGCAGCACGATCGCGTCGAACCCCGAAAGATCCGTATCGCCGTGCCACACGTAGTCGGCATCGTAGCCAAGGTAGTGTGCGGCGTGGACGACGTCCTGCTCGCAGTTGGAGCCGGGGAAGACAACGACGCCGAAACGCATCCGGCTCACCCCTCGACCGTCTCGATGCGGTAGTCCTCGATCACCGGATTGGCGAGCAGCCTGTCGCACATCTCGCGGACCTGCTCGAGCGGCGCGTCGGCCTCGAGCTGCACGAACTTGCCGATCTTCACGTCGTGCACCCCTTCGTAACCGAGGTTCACGAGCGCGCGTTTGGCGGTCGCGCCGGGGGGATCGAAGATGCCGGCCTTGTAGGTGACGAAGATCTGATAGCGCGCCATTCTCCGATCCTTTCGTTAGCTCGTGCTCGAGTCAGCGGACTCGTTCTCCGCGTTCTCAGCGGAGTCGGTCGCCGTCTTCTTCTCGGCGGGCGACGTGCCCGACTTGCCGGACGTGCCCGACTTCGCCTGTGCCTTTGCCGAAGACGCCTGCGCCGACTGTCCCTTCTGGCCGGCCTTGATGGCCGGTCTGATCTTCACGAAGTCGATGTAGAGCGCGCCGAACATGAGCGCGTAGGCGAAACCGAGCATGAGCGAGCCGTACCCGCCCAAGTTCTTCGCCTGCCAGAGATACAGCAGTGAGATCACGACTGCCACGCCGAGCATGCCGAACGAGATCTTCTGCAACTTCTTGAGCTCGGGCGAAAGCTCGAAGCGCTGTGCGCCCGCACGCGACCGCGTGCTCGAGCTCGTCTTCGCCGAGGAGCTCGACGCCGCACTACTCGCGCTCGAGCGCTTCGGCTTGGCGGCCGCGGCGCTCTTGCGCGTGCTGCCGACGTTCGCGTCCTTCTGGTAGCGCTTGTTGAGCGGACTGCGGCGGGCCATCTAACGCACCCCACCCTCCGGCTCGAAGGTCCGTCCCGTGATCAGCTCGTAGGCCTGGATGTAGCGCTCGCTTGTCCCGCGAACGATGTCTGCGGGCAGTGCAGGCGCGGGCGGGTTCTTGTCCCAGCCGCTCTCTTGGAGCCAGTCGCGCACGTACTGCTTGTCGAAAGACGCCTGGCCTCGGCCGGAGGCGTACTCGTCAGCGGGCCAGAACCGGCTCGAGTCAGGCGTCAGCACTTCGTCCACCAGGGTGAGCGCACCATCCACGAGCCCGAACTCGAACTTGGTATCCGCGATAAGGACGCCACGAGCGGCAGCGTGGTCGCGAGCTGCCGAATACACAGCGATCGACGTCTCGCGCAGCGCCTCGGCATGGTCCGCTCCGACGATCTCGGCCGCGCGCTCGAACGAGATGTTCTCGTCGTGGGTGCCGATCTCCGCTTTCGTGGAGGGAGTGAAGATCGGCCGATCGAGACGGCCCGACTCCCTCAGACCGGCGGGCAGGTCGATACCGCACACCGTGCCCGAGGCCTGGTACTCCTTCCACCCAGAGCCGGCCAGATACCCGCGCACGATGCACTCGACGGGGAAGACCCGTGCCTTCTTCACGAGCATGAAACGGCCGCAAAGCCACTCAGCGTGCGGTGCGAACTGCCTCGGCAGATCGGCGATATCGGCCGAAAGCAAGTGGTTCGGGACGATGTCTTCAAGCAGGTCGAACCAGAAGAGAGAGAGCTTGGTGAGAACCTCGCCCTTGTACGGGATGTCGTCCGGAAGAACGACGTCGAATGCGCTGATTCGGTCGGATGCGACGATGAGCAACGTGTCGCCGAGGTCGTAGAGGTCTCGCACCTTGCCCCGGCTGTCGGGGCACAAGCCATTGGGCTGCTGCACGGCAGTCGGTCCTTTCCAGCGGACGATTCGAGGCGAGCGACGCCGCGGTGACTGCGGCGCGACCGGCGTTGCGGCAGACTTCTCGGCGGGGCTTCGCGGCCATTGTAGGCGAAGCGGTTGGATGCGGCGAACGCGGCCCGCCAAGGCCTGTACGCGCACGCGCAGGACATCACTGGGCGTCAGGAGAGGATCTTCCAGCCCCGGAAGTACGTGAGCGCGGCGAACCCGTGGATTGCCGCCAGCACGAGCAGCGTCCACGCAAGCGTCTTGTGAACCCGAAGGTGCCGGCGGCCTTTGAACTTGATGATCCTCAAGCCGACAAGCATCGTGAGAACCGCCAGAAGGCCCCCGAACAGCCCTCCTGCGATGATGTAGCTGGGCTGGATCTCGATTCCCAGAATCATGATGCCTCCGACTCTCCTTCCCACGGCCACGCGCGCTGCTCCTGACGAGAGTACCGCAGCCGGAGGTCCAAGCGATGTGGTCGCAGGACAGTTGCCCCAAGAACCGCCCGCACTGACCTGTCGTCTCAAGATGAGACAGGAACGACGTGAAGCGATGTGCGCCGAGACCCTCGGCGTTCCGACGCTAGCTGACAGAAACGGGGCCGGGTATGAAACGAGTGGCTCTCTCAATCGTCCTGGCGCTCGCGCTGCTGGCGGTCCTCGCGACCTCTTCCGGATGCTCGGACGCGCCTGACACAGCAACTGCTCAGGTCAGCGGCGTCGTCACCGCCATCGACGGCGACCCAAACACACCGGTTCTGCGCGTCGTCTGGGACGCGAGCCTTGGTGAGCGCCTCGAACACGACGCGGCCTCGGTATCGGTGCCTAGGGACGCGGCCGTCTTCGCACGCGACGCAAGCGGGGAGTACCGGCGGCTGGAAGCGGGCGACCTGCGCGTTCGTGACGTCGTCGAGATCCAGTTCACCGGTCCGGTGCGAGAGTCCTACCCGGTCCAGGCAACTGCCAAGCAGGTTGTCGTGGTTGGACAATGGGATGCGTCCCTCCCACTTCCTGAGCCGCCGGGGCTGCGGCCGCCCGCCGAGTAGGTCCAGCGCGCACGTGCGCGACACCGGGTGCCGGGAGTCGCGTGCCAAAGAGCCGCAGCGCTAGGTGAGCGTTCGGTTCGCGAGTGGAAACCTGAGCGTGAACGTGGTCCCGCCTTCCGAGCGCCGCACGGCGCCGACGCTCCCCTTGTGCCGGTCCACGATCTCCTTGACGACGGCAAGCCCGATGCCCAGACCCCCGGAGGCCCGGTCTCGTGCCTCGTCGGCGCGCCAGAACCGCTGGAACACCCGTTGCATATCGTCCGGCTCGATACCGATCCCGCTGTCCGTGACCTCGGCGACGGCTTCGTCGCCATCCGCACGGACCGCAACCACAACGCGGCCCCCCTTGGGGGTGTAGCGGGCCGCGTTCGACAGCAAGTTGCCGATGGCCTGTTGGAGACGGTCGGGGTCGCCCTGGATCCAGACGCCGTCGGCGACGTCCAACGACAGCACGAGTTCGCACGATTCGAAGAGCGCCCGGTGCGAGTCAACTGCCGCGCGAGCCGGGTTGGCGAGGTCGACCCGCGACATGCGCATCGGAGTCGCTCCTCTCTCGAGGCGGGTGAGTTCGAGGATGCCGGCGGCGAGGCGCGACAAGCGCACCGTTTCGTCGCGTACGATCGAGAGGCGCTCCGCGTCCATAGGGAGCACGCCGTCCTGCATCGCCTCGACTGTCGCCTGGATGGCCTGGAGCGGTGTACGCAACTCGTGCGCGACATCCGCAGTGAGCCTGCGCTCCAGCTCGCGGTCGGCTTCGATCGCATCGGCCATTTCGTCGAACGTCTTTCCGAGCATGCCGATCTCGTCCTGGCCGCGCATGCCCGTGCGGGCCGTGCGTCTGCCCGCGCGAAGCGCGTCGGCCGTATCGGTGATCCGCTCGATCGGGCGCACGAGACTCGATGCATAGAGCAGACCCGCACCCGATGCGAGCGCCACGGCGATGAGCGCCGCGGCGGCGAGGCCGTAGAGCACGCTTCGGCGGAACTGCAGGTCGTTCTCGGTGAGGAGGCTGCCCGTGCCAAACGACCAGACGCGCACGTAGCCCACGAGCTCGCCGGCGACGCGGATCGGGACGGTCACCACCGGCGTGTCCTGCTGACGCATCCCCTCGGCACCTCCGCCCACGCGTAGGCCGTACAGCCGCGCGCCGAGCGCGGAGTCGTCGTAGATGGGCTCGCCGTCCGGGTTGATGACTTGGAGCGCGAATCCGCTCATGACGCCGTACTGGGGCAGCTGAGCGAAGGACTGCTCGTTCCATTGGCCAATGATGGCATAGCGGCGGGCGAGGAGCTCCGCGGCGTTGCCGGCAGTGAGACGGAGGTTCTCGCGCACGTAGTTGTCGAACTGAGTCGCCCATACGAGGGTCACGATGGCGCCGGCGAGCAGCGCGGTGAGGATCGCCACGAGCGCGAATGCGATCGCGAGACGTCGGCCGAACCTGCCCGACCTGAGGCGGCTACGCTTCCGCGCCACCGGGCTCCTCGGCTTCGTTCGGCACCTCGAAGCGGTAGCCCACGCCGTGCACCGTGTAGATGAAGCGAGGCTCACGCGGGTCATCGTCGAGCTTGGCGCGAAGGTTCTTCACGTGGCTGTCAATCGTGCGCTCGTAGCCCTCGAAGTCGTAGCCGAGCACCTTCTCGACGAGCTCCATGCGCGAATACACACGCCCGGGATAGCGCGCGAGCGTGACGAGCAACTTGAACTCGCTTGCTGTGAGGTCGAGCTCTCGCCCGCCGAGGAACGCCTTGTGACCTGCGATGTCGATGTCCAGGTCCGCGTACACGAGACGCTCGCGCTGGGGCTCCTCGGTCACGCGAGCTCGGCGCAGCAGCGCCCGTACGCGGGCAACGAGCTCCCTCGGCGAAAAGGGTTTCACGAGGTAGTCGTCCGCGCCCAGCTCGAGGCCTGCGATCCTGTCCTCTTCCTCGCCTTTGGCCGTGAGCATGATGATCGGTGTGTCCGACAGGTCACGGATCCGTCGGCAGACCTCCTCGCCCGAAACGCGCGGCAGCATGAGGTCGAGAACCACCAGATCGAACTGGTGCCGGCCGAACTCGTCAATGGCGACCTGGCCGTCGGCGGCAGGTGTCACCCAGAACCCCTCGCGCTCGAGGTATGCGACGACAACGTCTCGAATGGCCTTCTCGTCTTCTACGACGAGAATCCGGCGGGTCTGTGTAGCCAATACGCACCTCCGTAGCGCGTGCCCCCAAGGTCCTACCGCAAAGCGTAGGCCGCTGCCGGGCCGTGAGCAGTGGTTTCACCGAATCTCCATGGCAGCGCACGAGTGCGGTTCGCGATTGCCGCCGTGGGCACCGGCTCGTGACGGCCAAGACCAGCACTACTATACAGTCGGCGCTTGGTCGAGTGGTCGTCGAGACGAGCATGTCGCGGCGCAGCCACACGCGCCGCTGGGGTCAGGATGAAAGCGCCTGGTAGTACACGTCCAGCGTCCTGCGAATCATGGTCTCGGGCGCGAACTCCGTGACGGCGATGCGGCGTCCTTCTCGGCCAAGCCGCTCCCGAAGATCGGAGTCGTCGAGCAGCCGTTCCACGGCATGGGCGAGAGCTGGGGCATCGGCGGGAGGCACAAGCACACCGTTGAGCCCGTCGTGCACGATCTCCGGCGTGCCACCGGCGTGCGTTGCCACGACCGAGAGGGCCGCGGCGCCGACCTGCACTAACGTGAGGGGCAGACCCTCCGAGAGGGACGAGGAGACGAACACGTCGAGCGCTGCAAGGAACGCCGGCATGCCGACGATGAAACCCGGCATCCGGACGAACTCGCCAATGCCCGCGGCGTCCACGGCGGCTTCCAGGTTCGGACGAAGAGGGCCGTCTCCTCCCAAGACAAACACCACGTCCGAGCGGTCGGCGCAGAGCGTCTTCGCCGCTTCGACGAAGTACCCGAGGCCCTTCTGGGGCGCGAAGCGCGCAGCCGTGCCCACTACCACGCACCCTGGTTCGATGTCGAGGCTCTCTCGAGCAACCGAGGGGTCTTGCGGCTCGAGAAACCTGCTGACATCCACGCCGTTGCGGACTGTGACCACTCGATTCCGAGCGATTCCGTACGCGTCGACGAGTTCGTCTCTGAGGGAATCGGAAACGGTGATGATCCGCGTCGTCAGCCGCGCCAGGCTTCGCTCGACGATTCGGTACCGCCATTTGGTGAACCGCGAGATGTCGTCGCGGTACATGACGTGGTTGTGCACCGTCACGACACGAGATCGGCACCCACCCAGCGCAGCTCCGAGCCTGCCCGGCAAGCCAGCCTTGAACCCGTGGGCATGGACGAGATCGAAGCTGCCGCCGCGGACGATGCGTGAGATCTCCACGATACTGCGCACGTCGCGCAGAGGATTCAGCGGCCCGACGAGCGTGACCTCGTGCACGGCGAAGCCGAGAGCACGGGCCTCGTCGGCTACCTCAGACCCGCGGGGGCAGGCAATCTCGGCGATGTGCCCGCGATCGCGAAGCCCATTGCACAGTTCGAAAAGGTGCTCCTTCATTCCCCCGACCGCGGGACGCACCACGTGGAGAACACGCAACGAGCGCCGCTGCGGTTGTGCGTCGTTATTGCCCACAGTGAGCAGCACGGAGGACCCGGTCGACTCACGCGTCATCGTGACTTCCTGTCGCTTGCCGCCGTCTGCGGCGATCGTGACGCCGATTCGCGCGGTTGCCAGTCGCGGGGCCAGACCTCAGAGAACATCGCTCGTATCGCATCGGTGATCTCGCCTCCGCGCCCTCGTGCGGCGACAGCGCCACCGAACCCGTTCGTCAGGAACACTTCGTCGGCAGCTTCCAGTTCCTTCAATTCGAGGGAGCGAATTTCGACCTCGAGCCCCGCGTCTCGCGAACGCTCGATCACGAACCGCCGAGCCACGCCGGCGATCGCAGGCGGCGCGGGTGGGGTCACGAGCGCGCCGTCGATCACGGCCCAGACCGTTGCCGACGACCCATCCACCACAAGCCCGTCGGCGTCGACGATGAGCGCCTGGTGGCCTCCTCGGCGGCGCGCGTCCCGCGCCGCGAGATCCCACCACGAGCGGTCGGCCGGCTTCGCGGCGCAGCCGAGCAGCACAGGCGGGGACGTAGGCAGTTCACAGGCGCGCACTGGTACGACCACCGGGCCGTTCACGACATCGAGCGAGGAGAGACGTCGCTCCACATCAACGGTGACGGAGCCATCCGGCTGCACTTCAAGGTGAGCGCGCAGTCTCGAGGTGTGCTCCCCCGCATACGCAGCAATTGCACCGGCGACTGCGCGTTCGACATCCTCGAGGAGCTGCTCGCCGCACCCTCCCTCGGACAGGCGCGCGCGATGCAGGGACCAGAGCGGGACGTCTCCACCGACAACTCGGCACGTCTCAGCAAGCGCGATGGCCGGCGTGCCGTCGGGAGCGCCGGCCATCGAGGCTACCGGCCCCACGTCCACGACAGCGTCGAGACCGCACCCACCACGCCGAGCACCATCGAGAGCAGCCCGAGACCGCCTGCCAGAGACCCCACGACGATGCAGACGCCAGCGATCACGGCAAGGATCGGCCCGCGGTGCCCTCCCGAACCTCGGCGGACCGCTTCGCCCACGAGCATCCCCCAGAGAAACGAGATGAGGAAGAAGCGGAATCCGACCATTCCGAGCAGGAACCCGCCGCCGATTCCCGCGAGCACCCCACCGACAATGGCTCCCACGAGTTGCTTGGGCTTCACGTACATGTACTGGCTTCGCTTGGGCTTCGCGCAGACGGGGCACTTGTAGCCGACAGGCGTGAGCACCATCTCTTTGGGGCAGATGGTCCGCTCGCACTCGGCGCAGCGCATCTCCGTCTCAACGCCGGGATGGAACGAGCATTCCGCCACGTACGACTCCTCGCATCGATTCGCATGCCGGTCGGGCTCCCACTGCGCTCCGGCGAGCTCCCGGCAGACTCCAAGCGGACACCAGGACTCCAAGCAGACTCCAGGAAATGATAGCCGAGGGGCAGTCCTCGACGCGCACCGTCGACTGCGTCCGCGCGGTCCTGGCGCTCACGCCGGCGCCCGATGCTGGCGCGCAGCCTCAGCACGCACGGGCGAGCGTGCGGCGCGACGCGAGAAGCGGGCTACTGCCGCTCGGCACCCGTCGCCGAGCCGAGAATCCAACCAATGACGATGCCGGCCCCGACTGCGACGAGGATCAGCGGCCACCACGTGTCCCACAGCAGGTCAAACAAGAAGATGCTGGCCACGGTCGTAAGCACAAGTCCGAAGGTGAGAGAGCCCGCCGCTTTTGAGTTGAACCAGCCCGCAATCCGCCACTCACGCCACATGTTCACGAATGTCGCGGCCGCTCCGAGATAGATGAACAGCGCCCACCAGTTCTCCGTGAACACGTAGCCGAAGTTCTCGAGCAGGAAGATCGCGCCCAAGGCGATGAGCACGACGCCGACGAACCAGCCCGTCTTAGGTTTGTCTTCGTGTCTCGGTGTCGTCGTCTGATCTGACGGGACGGGTGCGACCGGGACCTGTCCACCGTATGTCTCACTCATGGTTCATTCCTCCTCCAAGGCCGAGGGCCGAACGCGCTCCAGGGGTTTCGCGCCCCGTCGCGTGCCCTCAAGGACTTGTACCCCGCTCGCCGCTTGCCCTCACCGGGTGCGGTTCTCGCTACAGCATCTGGTCAGGTCGTGCGAAGATACCTGCGCATGACCGCATGACTGCACGGCTGCACGGCTGCACGGCTGCACCCTGAACGTCTGCACGAATGCGGCAGCCCCACGAGCGCCGCCGAAAGGACCCGACGGATCCAGATGCTCTACGCGATCGTGTTCACATGCGGAAGCGCGCTCATGGGGCTCGAGCTCGTTGCGACCCGCGTACTGGCACCGTTCCTCGGCAACTCCATCTTCGTGTGGGGTAGCGTCATCTCGATCGTCATGGTCGCGCTGAGCCTCGGCTACTGGTTGGGCGGGGAGATCGCCGATCGGCTCGGGGCCGCGCGCATGCTCGCGCCCGCGATCGCGCTCGCGGGATTGCTCACGGTCCTTGCCCCCGTGTTCGCCAAGCAGGTGCTGCCGCGGGCTGCCGAGCTCGGACCAAGACTCGGTTCGCTCGTCGCGACTACTGCCATCTTCTTCGCGCCGGCACTCCTTCTCGCGATCGTCTCCCCGCTCGGCGTGCGGATCGCCGCCAGCGCAGGCCTCGCGCGCATCGGCCGGTCTGCCGGCGGGCTGTACGCGGTGTCGACCGCGGGCAGCATCGCAGGCACGCTCGCTACGGCGTTCTGGCTCATCCCGGCGCTCTCGCTCGAACCGCTCATCGTGGGCATCGGGTTCGTGCTCTTCGCCACAGCGCTCGCCGCGCTCGCGCTTCCGGCGCTCGTCGGCGCGGACAACGGCGCGGCGGACGACACCGAACGCCGTCCCGATGGCGCCAAGACCGCGGCCCAGTATCCGCGGCGAGGCGGCAGTAGTGGGCGAGACGCACTCGCCTCGGCCGCGCTACCCGTCACGCTTGCCGCAGTCGTGACCGGCGCCATCATCGGCGGATTCGTACTGGTGCGCTTGGCCCCGCCGCCACAGATCAACACGTTCGGCGAGAAGGTCCTCTTCCGGAAAGACACGCAGTACCACCGGATCACCGTCACGGAAGACAGGGAGGAGCGGCACCTGCGGTTCGACCGCAGCCACCAGTCCGCGATGAACCTTGCCGACCCCTTCTCGAGCGGGATCCGCTACCCGGACTATCTGCACCTCGCGATGACAATCAAGCCGGATGCAACGCGCGTTCTCGTGCTGGGCCTCGGCGGTGGAACCGTCACCAAGCGGTACTGGCGCGACTACCCTGGGGTGCGCGTCGACACGGTGGAGATCGATCCGGGCGTGGTGGACGTCGCGAGGCGCTACTTCGAACTGCCGACGGATCCGAGAATACGCGTCTTCACCGAGGATGCCCGCCGCTACGTCCAGCGCACGAACGAGACATACGACGTCGTGATCGTCGATGCGTACTACGCCGACTCTCTCCCGTTCCACCTCACCACGACGGAGTTTTTCCGAGAGGTCAAGGCACACATGTCACCCGACGGCGTGGTCGCCTACAACTGCATCGGCTCGGTGGAGGGCGACTACAGCAAGCTCTTCCGCAGCATGTACCGGACGGTGAGCGACGTGTGGACGAACGTGTGGGTGTTCCCCATCGGAATCGGACAGAACGGGCTTCGGCAGGAGAACCGCAACATCATCGTCCTTGCGAGCGACACGAGCGTGCCGGAGCAGGAACTCAAGCGCAGGATCGCGAGTCGGCTCGACGGCCGAGTCACCATCCCCGGATTCGAGCGCTTCGGCGAGGACCTCTACACCGGGCGAGTGAACTCCCGCGACGTGCCGCTGCTCACCGACGCCCACGCACCCACGGATTCGCTCATCCACGTGAACTAGCGCCCGAGCTGGGCCTCGACACCCGCCCGGGCCGAACGGAACAACACCGTCCATAGCCTCCGGCCGTGTCGATCCGGACGCTCGCCCACAAAGCCCAGTCGCGGCGACCTCTCTCGACGCCTCTGCAACCGGATCAGCTAGAGCGCGGACTCCTCGTGAGTCTCGACGTGCTCGGCTGGCCCAGCCGCTTCGAACTCTTGGCGATGGCCGCGGCGCGCCCGGTACCCCACGATACCCGCGGCTGCCGCCGCCACGCCTACAAGCGTGGCTGCCGAGATGCCGAGAACACGCATGCGCGATGTCCGTCCCTCACGGGTCATCACGGTCACCCCCTGTGCGGCCGAGAACGGCCTCCGTGCGGTATGCACAGGCCCCCGGCCAGGTTGTACCTACCCACCTCTGCGATGCGACGTGCGTCCGTTCGTCAGAACGTCGCAACCCCAGGCTCGCCTCCGAGACGAAGGACGTCGATCACCATCGCCACACCCGCTTCGCCTGCGTCCTGCCGCTGCCTCACCAGCAGCTCGGCGGCCTCGGCCGCTCCTCGCGCAAGGGCGCCAACGTGCGCATCGCGAGCGCCGGCAACCTCCAAGGGCGCTTCCGGGGGCGAGGTGGCGGATGCGGTGAGCGCAACCCGGTCGCCGGGCAGCGCGAGCATCGTCCGTTCAAGCGTCGGTCGTGATGCCGCCTCTTCTGGCACGCGCGACCCACTGCGGGCATCGTCGAGCACGAACCGGCCGTCTCGCCCGAGAAACGCAAGCGCGGCCGGGCCAGAAAGCGCGGAGCAGATCGCCCCGTAGGACGAGTCGACGCGCACGACAGCTGCCGAGACGGTCCCTCCCGCCTGAGCGGTTGCACGCGCCCACTGTGCGAGAACGGCGAGGGCGACAGCCGGCTCGACTCCGCCAAGCACCGAAGCGCGCAGAGTCTGTCGAGCACGCTCGGCGAGAAGCGGCGCCCCACCCGCAGGAGCGAGCGCGACGCCCGCGAACACGAACGCTTCGCCCGCAGGACCTTCGACGAGATCCCAGAACGCGGCCGAACGATCGTATCCCGGCTCCGCTAGCGCGACCGTCACGCGCAGTTCTGGAGCGGCAGCACGCGCTTCGGGCTCGAGATACGTGACGCCCGACGCGGCGTCGAAGCCAAGCGAGACCAGCCGCGTCCTGGCGGCAGGCGCTTCGGGTACCGCCATCTCGACCGTCGCTGAAGGCTCGGCCGCTTCGAATGACCCGATTGCTGCGGCCATTGACGCTGCGATCCACTCGAGCGTGTCGTAGTCGTGCAGATCGAAGGGGTGCGGGGTCGCCCACTCGACGGTCGCGACCCCGACCGGCTTCTCGCGCCACATGAGTGGCAGAACGGCATACGCTTGGGCGTTCATTCCCGTTCGCCAGCGACCGACTCCGCTGTCGCTCTCGGCACGCTCGCCAACGCCGTGCACGTCCCCGAACAAGACAGGGCGGCCGGCCGAGACCGCAGTGGATGCGTCCACACTCGAGTCGAGCGGTAGAGCGGGCATGTCTTTGGCGAGGAACGCATGCTCGCCTGCTGCGGCGAGCGGGTCGAGCCAGGTCACGCCATCCCTGTCGGCGAGAAGCGCGAGGCTCGCTCGACTCAGACCAAGCAGCTCGACGATCCCGTCGAGGAGGCTGCCGGCGGCCGATTCCAGGTTGTCGGCACTCGCGACGGCTTCGAGCAGTCGCTCGAGAACGGCAGTACTCACCGCCGGCTCGGGGCCGCTGTGTGCGACGCTCCCGCCCGCGACCCCGTGCGATGTGTGTGTGTCCTCGCTCACGCCATCTCCGTGCCCTCGACTTCATCGCGTGCCGCCGTGTGGAGCAGAAAGGCAGGCCGCTTGTGAACGTGACTGTTTGTTCTACCCGAGTTGACGTGTTCGCGACAACCCGGCGCGCGATCCGAAGAGGAAGACTCGTGCCAAGGCGCGCGAATCCCCGTACAGCAGCGGTCGGTGCTAGACGAGACTACGGCGGCTTGCGCGCGCTCAGAGAGAACATGAGCGGCATCTCGGGGAGGTCAGCGGGGAGGCGCCACATGCCGTCCTCGTCTCGTGTCAGATACCGCATGTGTTGCCATGCGATCCGAGGGTACTCGCGCAGCGACTCGATGGTGAGCCCTGCTCCGGTCAGAGAACTCACGAGGTCCTCGAATGTGTGCTGCCAGGCGAACATCGCGCTCACTTCGTCGGAGTCGGGAGCCGCGTAGCTCCCTCTCTGTTCGAAGCCCAGGGCTCCACGGTCGAAGTACGAGTAGCGAGCGACGGGCGGCGGCGAGGGAAGCGCCTCGTCGTACATCCAGAGGACCGGATGCATGTCCACGACGTGGAAGACCCCGCCTGGCGCGAGATGGCTCTGGATCGTGCGCGCCCAACCCTCGAGACTCGGGAGCCACGTGATCACCCCATAGGAGGTGAACACCACATCGAACGATTCGGACTCGACGGAGTCGGGAAGCGAGCGCACGTCCGACTCGATGAATCGGGCACGGATAGAGGCGCGGTCGGCCAGGTCACGTGCGGCCGCCACCGCCTTGGCCGAGAAGTCCACCCCGGTGACCTCCGCGCCCATCACCGCGAGTCGCAGCGTGTCCATCCCGAAGTGACACTGCAGATGCAGCAACCGCTTGCCGCTGAGATCGCCCACCAGACCGAGCACCACCGGGTCGAGCGGGCTCATCTTCGGGTCTGCTAGGAACCCTTCCACGTCGTAGTAGTCGGACGGCACGTGGAGGTCGGTCCACGCGTCCCACACGTCGCGGTTCGCGCCCACGCGGAGCTCGTCATCGAGTGCGTCGGTCGCGTCCGCCGCGTGCGCGTCGCGAGAGTCTTCGGCCGATTCGGTCACTCGTCGGACTCCTCGGGAAAGCCGTCGCGCTCGGGGATTGAGGTGCTTCCGGTCGCGCTCGTGCCCTCTTCCGACTGCACGAGCGGTCCGGTGGCATCTTCACCGAGTGCGCGCTCTATCGCCGGGACGTCGTCGGCGGCCGCGCCGGCGACCCCGTAGGGCTGCGCCCGGTCCTCGTCCATGAGGCCGCGCTGCCGCCGCCATAGTTCGCGTTCGTCAGGAGCTCCAAGCGCCGGCTCTTCCGCGTCCTCGTCGTGGCCCGTTTCGCCCACATCGCCCATCCCGACGACGTAGCCGGTCTCGATGGTCATGAGAAGCTGGTCTGTCGGCGCGGGCTCCTCGGTGCCGTAGTCGTACGCCATGTCGTCGACCGTTCCCGGGATGTGTTCGTCGTTCACCTGGTCTTCGAGCACGTCATCCGGCGCGCACCGGTCTTGGGCGTCGTCGCACCCTACGTCATGTCCGCCGGTTCTCGGCACGAAGACGCCGCCCTCACGCTCAAGAGAGTCGTCATCGCGCACAGGTCCGCCACCGTCCATTGTCGTGTCCCTTCTTCCTCGGAGCGTGCCTGCCCTGAGGCGCGAGCAACGCGCAGCTCTCGGCACAGTCAATACCCATGCTCCGCCGCAGACGCGCGGTCGTCCACACCAATAGGAGTCACGGATGCCATCTGGACAGTTCGTTCGCCTGGCATCCGTCGGAACGGGAAGGTATATGGTGCAGTCTGACGCGCATGCGCGCGTGGTGTCGCCGATCGACGGAGGGCCGAACGTGGACATCGCGAAGACCTACCGAATCGCCGCACCACGGGCGCTCGTGTGGGGGGCCCTCACCAATCCCATCCATATCGAGACGTGGAGTGGCGCGCCCGCCGTCATGAGCGATCAGCCCGGCACGGACTTCGTGCTGTGGGACGGGGACGTGCGCGGGCGCAACCTCGAGGTCGAGCCCGAACGCCGTCTCGTGCAGGAGTGGTACGGGGGCGACTGGGACGAGCCGTCGATTGCGACGTTCACCCTCTGGGACGTCGATGGCGGCGGGACGTTCCTCGAGCTCTTCCACACGAACGTGCCCGACGACGAGGGCGCCGACTTCGACACAGGGTGGGATGACTACTACCTCGGACCGATGAAGCGACTGCTCGAGGCGTCTTAGTCGCCCGGCTACGCTTCAGGCCCCGTGGGCCTTCTTCAGCTCCTCGTAGTGCATCGGGTAGTGCTCGAAGGCGTCGATACCAATCACTTCCCACAGCGGCCGTCCGTCAAGCCATGCCGGGTCGAGGTAGCGGACGATACCTCGACTGTCGTTCAGTTCGTCCTCCTGCAGGACGCGCACCTGCTCGATGAGCTCGTTGAACACACGCTGCGATCGCGCAAGTACCGTGTTCACGTCCGTCTGCGGAGCCTCGGCCCACACGCGGTCGTTGAAGCTCTCCCAGCCGTCCCGATCGCGGTCGAACTCCGTCGTCTCACCGTCCTGCGCCATCCGCAGCCGCTGCACGATGAGGTCCTCATAGGCCACCACGTGGAAGATGACATCGCGAGCCGAGCGCTTCTTGCCGTGAATCGGCTTGTCGAGCTTCTCTCGGGGAATGGCCGCAACGAGCTGGTTGAACTCGCCGCGCGTCTCGAGCAGCCAGTGGAGCAGTTCGTCACGCGTCATGCTGAAACCCCCTCCTGGTCGCGTCTCGTCAGCGGCAAAGCGCGCTCCGAGGAGTTCTTCCCCACGCGCCAAACCACGCCTAGCGCTCCCTGCGTTTGTGAACGAACTTGAGTCCGGCAAGGCGGTCGGAGACGCCGATCGCAGCAACATCGATCAGCCCGGCCGCGGTCCCCGAGCGCTGCACATGGCCCTCATTGATGTGGGACTGATCGCGCGGCCAGAGTACCCAGAGCGCGCCACCCTGCTTGACATACGGCGCGAGTTCCCGGACCCGCCTGAGCGCGAATGTGTTCTCGGCCTGGTAGACGATTACGTCCACGGGATGAGGCGGGGCGGTGGCCGACATGCGTACCGGCGAATGCCAGCGCAGTGGGGTGAGATACGGATCGGTGACGCCAACGAACGCGGCCTGCATGCCCGAGCGGACGCCGAGCTTGTCGAGCAGCGTCTTGGGTGAGCCGTTCGATTCTCCTCCCGACGAGAGCGGCAGCCTCGGCCTTGGCCGCCCGAAACCCATCCTTCTCGCCACGTCGCGCTCACCCGCGTTGCTGGACACTCACACCCCCGTCGTTTCGGTTGGCGTCTATCACGTACCATTCGCGGCGCAGGCGGTGAACCCCTGCGTCAAGCGCTTCCAGTATGCTGCCCTCATGAATCCGTCGAGTGTGGAGTAGTCGATGAGCGACAACGGTCCCCTTCGCGTGCCAGAGGATGGGTCACCGCCGCCCGTCGATTCGGCACTGCTGCCCAACGACCCCGAGGATCTCCCCACCGACTCGCGCCTGAAGCGCTACGACAGCCTCGACGAGATGATCGGCGATCCGGAGAATCCCACGCCGATGGTCGCGCTCAACCGCGTCATGCCGGGCAACTCGGCGGCCTCGCTCTTCCTCAAGCTCGAGTGGATGAACCCGTTCGGCTCGGTGAAGGACCGCGCGGCAAAGTGGATGCTCGAGGACATGGAGCGCCGAGGCGAGCTCGACGACAAGACCATCCTCGAACCGACATCGGGCAACACCGGCATCGCGCTTGCCGCCATGGCCGTGCTCATGCGTCGCCGCATGGTCGCCACCGTCCCGCATTCAATGCCATGGGAGAAAGAAGTCCTGCTCCGAGCGCTTGGCGCAGAGGTGCTGCACACGCCGAAGGGTGGTCGCACCGACAGACACCCGATGGACGTCGCGATGGACATGGCCGAGGAGATGCTTCGGCAGTCCGAGTCGTTCGTCATGCCGAATCAGTACGACAACCCCGCAAACGCGCAGGCGCACTACGAGACGACCGGGCCGGAGGTGTGGGCGCAGACCGAGGGACGCGTGAAGTACTTCTTCGCCGGCATCGGCACCTCCGGAACCATCTCGGGAGCGGGCCGCTACCTCAAAGAGCGTGACCCGGATATCCATGTCGTGGCCATCGAGCCGGTTCCCGGACACCACATCTCGGGACTGAAGAACCTCGAGGAGACGTGCGTGCCGGGAATCCTCGACCGCTCGGTGATCGACGAGATCCTCTATGTGGACGACGACGAAACGCGCGAGATGTCCCTTCGGCTCCACCGCGAGGAGGCGCTGCTGGCCGGATCCTCGGCAGCTGCTGTCGTCGCAGGCGCGCTGCGCTATCTCGAAGGACGCGACGGGGTGGGCGTTGCGATCGCTCCGGACAGCAGCCAGAAGGCGATCTCCTATCTGGCCGACGCGATGGGCTTCTAGCGACGAGCGCTACGACTCCCCGAACGCCTCTCGGACCTCGATCGAGTTCTGGTCGAGCTGGGCCTTGGTTCGGGTTCCAGCGTGCCTGAGCACGTGCTCCGGTCCCAGCTCGGGTCGCACGTACGCGATCACGATCACGCCCGCTGTCCCCCGCTCCAGCGTCCTACTGATCGCTTCCACGTCCCAGTGTGTCCAGCCCTTGGCGAGGTTGCCAGCCACGGCTCCCACCGCCACTCCCTCGATCGCGGTGAAGAGGATACTCGCGGGAAACAGCATGCCGAAGACGATGCCGAGGATGCCGCCCCACTTCGCGCCGGCGGTCCGAGTCGTAGAGGTGGTGTTGACGACCTTGACCTTCCCGTCGTCTCGCTTCTCGAACACGGCAGCCTGGAACGCGCCGATCCACTTGTCGGCGTGCAGGTCTTCGAGCGCCGAGAAATCCAACTTCGCATCCTCGAGATGGTCGTAGGAACCAGCGAACAGGAAGATGTCGTCCACGGAGAACCTCCGGAGTCACGCGCGCCGAATGCTGCGTGCATTGTACTGATGGAGCGCGTGGTCGCAACCGGTCGTGTCCTACGCGAGCGGCAGTCGTACCTCGAACCGGGTGCCCGACTCCGAGCTCTCGAAGGCGACGGTCCCACCGAATCGCTCCACCGAGGCGCGCACGATAGCGAGACCGAGGCCGCTGCCGGGGTGCGCCGCGGCGTTCCTCGCGCGGCAGCGCCAGTGGCTTGTATGTCGTCGATCTCGCCCTCGACGACCCGCAGACGCTCGTGGGCAATAGCGACCCGCGACGGGTCGCGCGCGTAGGCCACAACCTGATGGCCGCGGTCGAGCGCCTTCTCGATCAGGAGCCGACCGGTCGCCCCGGTGCTCCCGAACACGGCGATCCTCATGTTGTGCCTAGCCCCGTGCGCGCAGGCGACGGCTCGACGCGCTGTCAGCGTCCTGGGCGCTACCTGACTGCAAGTCCGAGGTAGTACGGCCAGAGCACCAGTCCCAAGAGCGCCTCCCACCAGACCAAGTGGGCGAACGCGATCGTGAACAGCCAGCCGATGAACCAGAAGACGCCGGAGCCTGTGTCGACACGTACCGTAGACCTGTCAGACATGAGAATCCCCCCCCACGTTCCACCGATGCAGCCATCTGCAGCCACGTTTGGGGTAGAGTCCCCCCGGGGTGATGGTAGCGTGGCGAACGTCCTCGAGGTAGAAAACCTCGCGAAGAACTACGGCAACTTCGTGGCGGTGGAAGACGTGTCGTTCTCCGTCGAAGAGGGCGAGATTTTCGGCATCCTCGGCCCCAACGGGGCGGGTAAGACCACGACAGTCGAGTGCCTCCAAGGCCTGCGCAAGATGGACGGCGGCGAGGCCCGCGTGCTCGGCCTCGACCCTCGGCATCACTCCGAGCAGCTGCGCCGACAGATCGGCTGCCAGCTCCAGGAATCCGCCCTGCCGGACAAGCTCAAGGTCTGGGAGGCCCTCTCGTTCTTCGCTTCGCTCAGAGCCGAGGGTGCCCGCTGGGAGCAGGTCATGGAGGACTGGGGCCTCTCGGCGAAGCGCAACGCCGCGTTTGGCAGCCTTTCGGGCGGCCAGCAGCAGCGCCTGTTCATCGCCCTAGCCGTCTTGAACGCTCCCAAGCTCGTGTTCTTAGACGAGATGACCACGGGGCTCGACCCCACGGCACGCCGCGAGGTCTGGGAACTGGTGCGCAAGATCCGCGACGGCGGCACGACGGTCGTGCTCGTGACGCACTTCATGGACGAGGCCGAGACGCTCTGCGACCGGCTCGCGGTGATCGACGACAAGCGCGTGGTGGCCCTCGGCACGCCTGACGGCCTGATCGAGGAGTACGACAGCGGTGCCGAGGTCACGTTCTCGACGGATGCGACGGACCTCGAGTTTCTGCGGAGTGCCGAGGGCGTGTCGCGAATCGAGCGGGACGGCAGGCGGGTCACGGTTCACGGAGACGGAGCGCTGCTCGCTCACGTCGCTGCGTCGCTCGTCGAGCACGGCCTCGCGCCCACGGACCTTCGGGTGAAGCGGACGAGTCTCGAGGACGTGTTTCTCCGCATCACCGAGGGGAGGACCTGACGTGCGCTCGGTAATGCGCCTTTCCTTGCTCGAGATCAAGCTCTTCGTGCGCGACCCGATGACTGTGCTGTTCTCGCTGGCCCTACCGGTGATAATCCTGTTCGTCCTGGGCGGTGTGTTCGGGAATACGCCGTCCGCCCCGGGCGAGATGGTGGTCTACCGAGGGGTCGGTCCGATGAGCTACTACCTGCCCGCGTACTTCGCACTGGTCGCCGCATCGGTGGGCGTGATCAGTCTGCCGGCTCATATCGCGGGGAATCGGGAGCGCGGCGTCCTCAAGAGGTATCACGCGTCGGGCGTGAGCGTGTGGGCAGTCGCGGGTTCGCAAGTCGCGGTCGCCGTGGTGCTCTCGACGGTCTCGGCGGTGATCCTGCTGGTCATCGCATCGCTCGGCTATGACTTCGCGTCGCCGGAGTCGATCCCGGGCACGATCGGGGTCTTCCTGTTCGTCGTACTCGGCTTCGCCGCCTTCGGCATCCTGCTTGGCTCGGTGCTCAAGACTGCCAGGTCAGCGCAGGCGGTGGGCGTACTCGCCTGGTTCATCATGATGATGCTCGGCGGGGCAGGTCCTCCTCGCGAGGTGCTGACGGACCAGATGATGTTCGTCTCCGACCTCACGCCGCTGTGGCCTGCGGTGAAGATGATCCAGCAGCCGTGGCTCGGACTCGATCCGGGCTCTGCGTGGCTCGTCTTTGGCGCCATCGTGGTGGTGTGCGCCGGACTCGGCGTCTACTTCTTCCGCTGGGAGTGAGTGTACCGCCGAGGATCGACCATTTCGGGGGGTGCGGGAGCTCTTCGATCGAAAGTGAGGTTGCTACGCTCGCCATCGCACGCGGCACTCAGTCGGATCTGGGCGGCTGGAACACGCCGATCGCCCTGAGCCGCGTCTGCCGAGGACAGTGCGTCCCGCATAGGTTTCGCAGCCACGGCGAAGCGCAACGAGTCGGGCGCACCAGCCTTCATGGACCCCGTACCGAGTCAGGTGCGGGGTCTCGACGTTTCCCTGCCGAGCTGCTCGCCCCTACCGCTCGAACGTGCGCCCCACCGACCACGCATCGGCAATGTGCTCGCCCACGGCCCAGTAGCGGTTGTCGGGCATCGTGAGCATGAACGGGTGCATGAGCGTGATATCGGGCTTCCCATTCGAGTCGAGGAAGCGCTCCTCGGTCCACGTCCCGACGATGTCGGCGATGAACAGCTCGTGGCTGCCGAGGTCGACCACCTGCCACACGCGGCATTCGAGACACAGCGGGCACTCGGCGATCATGGGAGCGTGCTCGAGTGTGCCGCGGAAGACCGTGAAGAGCGAGGCCTTCTCCGCATCTCTATTCGCCGAGTTCAGCCCGCACCAGTCGGTCACGGCAACCTGCTCGACGCTGGGAATGCTGACGCCGAACTCACCGTGTTCGCGGATGCCCGAGTTGGTCGCATGCGCCTTGCCCATGCCGGTGACGAGCCGCGGCGGATTGGGCTGTACCCGGTTCACCCACGCCACTGGCATGAAGTTGGGGCCGGCCGCGAGGTCCGCCCCAATGAGCGTCATTGGCATCGGATAGACGAAGCCGTTCGGACCCAGATCGATCTTGTCCACGTGTGCCTCCCAGCCGAAGTCGCCTCGCACGCTTCCTACATCCCGTCGCCAGGCTGCTGGATGCCGATGCGACTACCCTCGCTGTCTTCGATGAACGCAATCCAGCCAACCATGTCGCCCATGTACTGCTTCTCCTCCAGCACCTTGCCGCCGGCCGCGTGCAAGCGGCAAACCATGCCGTCGAGGTCTCCGTTCGAATCTTCTGGTGACGTGACAGAGGGTTTGTACCCGCGCAGCGAGTTGCTGTCGTCTACAGTTCGCGCTCCAGGCGAACGATCTCGTGCTGCGTGTCCCCGATCGTCAGCGGGCGTCGCAGTACCTCTCGCGTGAATCCCTCGCGTGTCCAGAACTCGAGAGAACGCACCCGAGACGTGATGACTCCCACGAGCAGAGCGCGCCGACCTGCCTCGGCGGCATCGCGCGCGAGCGCGAAGGCGCAAGTCGTGAAGCTCCGCAAGATCGTCGGCGGTCAGATCCGGCGACTCGGTGCGAGTGATTCTGGCGAGAGGCATGCAGGCTCATTTGACGCCCCGTGCTGCTTTCCTGCCGCGCGAGGATCGAGAGGGCGCCTCGGCGTCGCGACAGGATGAGCCGCGCCTGCTGCAACCTCCGTCGGGTATGAACAACCTGCGTATCGACATCCAGCGGAGGAGGCCCGTGATGGAGAAGCTCGACCTGCGCAAGGAGCTCAAGTACCTGTACCAGCCCAGCACCAAGGCACCGGCAATTGTCGACGTGCCGCCGATGAGATTCCTCGCGATCGAGGGAGTGGGCAGTGTGGGCGAGTCGAGCTTCCAGGAGGCGATCGGGGCCATCTTCAACCTGGGCTACCCGGTCAAGTTCGGCGCGAAGAAAGCTCTCCAGGTCGACTACCCGGTGATGCCGCTCGAGGGCCTGTACTGGAACACGAACGGAGGGTTCGAGTTCGACGCCAACCAGCCAGAGGGCTTGGCGTGGAAGCTGATGATGATGGTGCCCGACGCCATCCCCGTAGACTTCATCGAGGCAACGCGCGCCGAGGTGACCGAGAAGAAGAATCCGCCTCGGCTCGCCAACGTACGTCTCGAAACCTTCACCGAAGGCCCGAGCGTGCAGATCATGTACCTGGGCCCCTACGCGGACGAGACGCCCACCGTCGAGCGCATGCTGACGTACGCCGCCGAGCAGGGGTACGAGTTCGCAGGTGCACACCATGAGATCTACATCGGCGACCCCAACCGCGCGGCACCCGAGAAGCTCAAGACAGTGCTGCGGTATCCGGTACGCAAGGCCGGCTGAGCAGACATGCAGCCTGAGCACGCCATCGACCCGTGGTGGGCGGCGCTCACCGTGTGGGGCGTCGTAAACGCGGTCAACGTGCTGCAGTCCGCCGGGTTCCTCTCTCGAGTATCCACCGGCAGCATGGCCGTCAACCACACGCTCGGCTACGTGATGGTTGCCCTCGCCGTGCCGGCGGCCATCGCCCTCGTCGCGTTCGTGCGCGCGGGGGCCGACTGGTTGCAGTGGGTCGGCGCGGCCGTCTATCTCGCCTTCGTCGCGCTGATGGTCGCGGTCGACTACGTCTGGCCTGTCGAGTTCAGAGACCCGGCACGCCCCGCCATACTCGCGCCATACCTGATCCTCTTCTTCGGCGCGATACTGCTGATGGGGCTGCCGATGTTCCGCCTCGACAGGAGACTCTGGCTCGTGACGGTAGCCACCTCGATCCTGCTGCTTGGCTCGATGGTGTTCGCCATGCGCAAGGGCGTCGGCTAGAGGATGAACACGACATTCGTCGCGCTGCTGCGCGGAGTCAACGTCTCCGGCCAGAAGCGGATCGTGATGGCCGATCTCACGAACACTCTCGAGGCCTCGGGTTTGGCCAACGTGCGCACATACCTTCAGAGCGGGAACGTCGTGTTCGACGCCGAGAACGCCGACGCGGCCGAGCACGCTGCGGCAATCCACGAGCGGATTGCGCGCGACCTGGGGCACGATGTCGCAGTCCTGGTTCTGCCCTCGACCGAGATGCAGCAGGTCGCTTCCTCGAACCCGTTCTCTTCGGCAGAAGTCGACGAGAAGTCGCTACACGTGACGTTCCTGTTCCGGCAGATATCGAGCGCTGACTTCGCACACCTCGAACTTCGCGCAGCGGAAGGCGAACGAGCGGAGTCACTCGGCCGCGCGGTGTACCTGTGCCTGCCGCGCGGGTACGGGCGCACCAGACTCAACAACGCGTTCTTCGAGAAGGCGCTTGCCATGCCCGCGACCACGAGGAACTGGCGGACCGTTCTGGCCCTGGCACGCCTGTCTGCCGAGAAGTAGCACCGACATCGCGACGCCCAGGAGACCCACATGACCGCCTCACAACACCCTCAGCCCGCGACCCCCCCGTGGCACGCGCTGCTCGCGCCCCTGCCTGATGATGCGATCCTGCGCCGCCAGCCAGTCGCTCCGCCCGAGATCCTTGCGACGCCCGAAGGCGCATCTATCGCGGGGTGGGAGCAGGTCACTATCGATCTGTCGGCTGGGCCGGCGGGACTGCGGAACGTTCTCGTTGTCCTTGACGCGACCGGCCGGCCGATTAGCGCGTCGGACGCGGTGCTGTACCACTCCGAGCCTATGCAAGAGGCGGGCGCGAATGGCTCTCCGTCACCGCCCGCACCCGACATCGAGTGGCGCCACGAGAGCCTGGGCGGGCGAATCGAGGAGGACGGCTCGTTTCTCGGCACGCGATGGCGCTCGGTGGGAGTCGAGCATCCCGGCGAGGATGAGCCCCGGATGAATCACGAGCCCTCCGAGCCGACCGCCGAGGAGGTGGCGGGCCTCCTGGCACTCGTCGCCGAGGTGATGCGCCGCTTGCTCTAGGCTGCTCGCCGCGAAAAGACTCGGCCCTCGCCGCCGGTGCCGCGATAGCTAGTGCGGCGTTGTCCGGGGCGCACCCGTCGCATCAAGCATACGCCGCAGCCCGGTGCCCCACCACGTAGTCCCGGCCACTTGGGCTGCACACACTATGGCCCGTGTCCTCGCAAGCGTCCGGCCGCATCGGCCATCGCTCGCCTGACGTCGTCGAAGCGGAACTCGAATCCCGCGGCCTGGGCCTTCTCCGGCAGGGCGCGTTGGCTCATGAGCGTGTAGGGCGCAACTTCGCCGAGCACGAGCCGCAGCGCGAAAGCAGGGACCGGGAACCAGGATGGCCGGTGGATCGCGTCGCCGAGTGCGCGAGCGAAGTCGCGCATGCGGACGGGCTCGGGCGCGCAGCAGTCGACCGGACCCGATAGCGCCGGGGTCTCGAGCGCGAAGCGGTAGAGCCGCGCGACATCGGCATGGTGGATCCACGACACCCACTGCCGTCCACTGCCGAGCGGCCCACCCACGTACAGTCGCATCGGCAGGAGCATCCTTGGGAGGACGCCTTCGTCGCCTAGAACGAGCGCGTTGCGCAGGCTAACGACCCTCGCGCCCGATTTCTCGGCGAGCCGCGCCTCGGCCTCCCACTCCTGCGCGAGCGATGCGAGAAAGTCGCGTCCCAGCCCGGAGTTCTCGGTGAGGACTTCGTCACCGCGATCGCCGAAGACCCCGATGCCGGACGCGCACACGAACACGCTCGGCCCCCGGCCGGCAGCCCGCGCGGCGTTCACGGCCTCCGCGAGCGCGCGGGTCGTAGGGATGCGCGAATCGCGCAGCAGGCGCTTGCGCTCGGCGTTCCACCGGCTCGCGATGGGATAGCCCGAGAGGTTCACGACGCCGTCGGCCACTGCCACCTCGGCGCGCCACGTGCCGGCGATAGCGATCGAGTCGGCAGGATTGAACGACACCTCGCGCTGCCCTGGGAAGCCGAGGGCTTCCGAGCGACCGGCCCGGTGCGAGAGCCACACGACCTCGTGGCCGGCCGCCTGAAGCTCGGCAGTCAGCAGCCTGCCGATGAACCCGTTCCCGCCTGCGATCGCGACGCGCACGATGATGCTCCTAGATCGTCCACTGGTCGCGGATGACGCCGAAGAGGCGCCACGCCCGGCCGTCCTCGGCCGTGAGCAGCAGCGCCAGGTGATGGCCCGGCCAGACCGGACCATCACCCTGAATCGCACTGGAGCCAGCCGCGCTTGCCAAACCGATTCGCCCTACTCGTTCGGGACGATCACCGCACGGCCGAACAGCTTGCCCTCGCGCAGCGCCTGGTAGGCGTCGGCGGCCCGCTCGAGCGGGTAGTAGGTGTTGTGGCTCTTGATACGTCCGTTCTCGGCAAGCGCGACGAGCTCGATGAGCTCGGGCAACGTCCCCCAGTACGGCGCGGCGATCGCGCACTCGTACGGCAGAGCGAAGAAGTTGAACGGCAGCGTCCCCATCGCCAGCCCGACGACGGTGAGATGTCCGGCCTTGTGCGCCATCTTGGCGCCAAGCGCCATCGTCGCGTCGGCGCCGACGAAATCGATGACGGCCTCGGCGCCCTGCCCCTTTGTAAGCTCGGCAACCTTCGCCGGGGCATCCTCATCGGAGATCACGGTCGCGTCGGCTCCCATGTCCTTGGCGAACGCCAGCTTGTCCTCGGCGACGTCGACGGCGATGATCTGCGCGCTCGTGAGCGCGCGCAGGATCTGCACCGCCATATGGCCAAGACCGCCCACGCCGATGACGACCGCGCTCGCACGCGGGTTCAGCAGTGGAAGCGAGCGCTTGATCGCGTGGTACGGGGTGAGTCCCGCGTCCGTGATCGGTGCAGCATCCTTCGGCGGAAGGGTGGAAAGCGGGATGAGGTGCCGACTTGATTGAACGAGCATGTACTCGGCTATACCGCCGTCCACTCCCAGACCGCCGCCGCCGGCGCCGCCGTTCACGGTCGCGGCGTTCTCGCAGTAGATCTCGATTCCCTGGCGACACGCATAGCAGTGCCCGCAACCCCAAGGTCCGTAGACGGCTACCGGATCGCCGACCGAGAACCCCGTCACGCCCGGGCCGAGCTTCTCGACCCAACCGGCGTTCTCGTGCCCGAGAGTGAACGGCATTGGGTAGGGAAGCATGCCCGCCGGCCACTCCATCAGATGCAAGTCTGAGTGGCACGCGCCGGCGCCGCCCACTTTGATCAGTACCTCACCCATACCGGGCTCGGGAGCCGGGACCTCTCGTAGCTCGGGAGGCTTCTGCCATTCGACGAGTTGATACGCCTTCATGATGTGCCCCTTCTCTTCTGGTTTCGGACGCCCGCGATAAGCTCGCAAACTGATACTTGTTCCTACCCGCGAGGCGCGCGAATGATCGCGCGTTGTTCCGGTCCGCAAGGGTATGAACCAGTCGTACCAGAACCTGTGGAGCAGTGGTCAAGCGGAGGTGCAGCATGGCGGCAACAGACGTCAGGGGCTCGGGCACGCGCGAGGATCCATGGATCCTGAAGACCCCGAGCGGATCGTCCGAGTACCAGATGTATCGCGACGAGGCGGCCGACCCACCCGCCATCGTGTGTGTGGTCGGCAAGACCGTGCTCGGGTATCAACTGCGCGCTATCGAGGATCTGCACGCGATGCTCAAGGTGCACGGCGGCTGGATGCCACTGGGCAGCGCCGACGAGCAGAAGCCCGCAGCAGAAGGCACGGTCGAGGCGTGGGGCCGCTCGCCGGACAACCCCGTCGGAGGATGGTACGGGCTGAAGAAGGGGCTCCGCGGCCGGTTCGGGATGTACATGCCGCCCCTGCTCGAAGCGCTCGGCCTCGCCGAGGTCGAGCACAACCCGCGCAACAACCGCATGCGAGCACTGTAGAGAGCTGACGACATCGGCTAGCTGGCACCCAGACCGTGGCGCCGCGGACGACGCGAGGTGAATGGCGTGTGCAGGAGCATCAAGACGCTCTACAACTTCGAGCCGCGGGCGACCGACGACGAGATCAGAGCGGCGGCGCTGCAATACGTGCGGAAGATCAGCGGATTCGCCGCACCGTCCGCCGCGAACCAAGTCGCATTCGATCGGGCAGTCGCAGAAGTCGATGCCCGCCCGCGACCAGCAGAGACGCTGTAGACGGGCTACTCCCCGACGGTCAGGCTGAGCGTGGTCTTCTCCCCATCCTTGCCGCCCACCACGGTCACGTTCAGGGATCTGTCGCCCTTCTTCGCGCCGATGATGGCCATCGACTGACCGTCCGCACTGTTGACCACGTCGCCCTCGATCGTCCAGTCGTCCTTCGGTAGGGCGTCCTTGTACCAATCATGAACGGTCGCCACGTCGTCGGAGGTCTCGTACGTAGCTGAGTACATGGTCTTCCCTTCGGCAGTGAAGCTGTTGCTTACCGTGAGCTTGGCGTCCTCGTACAACGGGACGTCCTCGGGAAAACCGTCCGGCAGTTTGACGTCCTCGCCGGTCTGGATCTCGACCTTCTCGCCCTCCTTGCCGGTGACCGTCACCTTGCTCTCGTCCTTGTTCACGTCAACACCGGTGGCCTTTTCGGCGGCCTTCTCGGCAACCGCCCCGCACCCGGTCAAGGGCACGAGGACTAGCACCGCCACGCACAGGACGCCAAGCACCTTCAGCCTCATTCCGGCCACGCTCCTCTCCGAATGCCGACCCGAGGCGCTGCATACGCCTCGGGATGTACGTACCCCGAGTGGGCCCGGTTACTCGGTGGCGCTGCAGAGCGGCCGGCCCGACAATGGACGCATGATCTCCGACACCGTCATCGCCACGCACGCGCTCTCTAAGCGCTACCGCGACGTACTCGCCGTCGACGCGCTCGATCTCGACGTCCGACGCGGCGAGGTGTACGGGTTCCTCGGCAGGAACGGCGCCGGGAAGACGACCACGATCCGCATGCTGCTCGGGCTCATCCGACCCAGCGGCGGAGAGGTCACGGTCCTCGGTCGGCGCATCACGCCGGGAGAGACGAGCGTGTTCGGACGCGTGGGCTACCTCGTCGAGACCGCGTCGGCCTACCCCAATCTCACCGTGCGGGAGAACCTCGACGTCCAGCGTCGGCTCACAGGCGCGCCTCGCCAGGCGGTCGCCGACATTATCGAGCGGCTGCGTCTCGACACCTACGCCGACAAGCGCGCGGGACAGCTCTCGCTCGGCAACAAGCAGCGGCTCTCGCTTGCCCGCGCGCTTCTGCATGCGCCCAAGGTGCTGTTGCTCGACGAGCCGGCCAACACGCTCGACCCGGCAGGCATCGTCGAGATCCGCGAGTTGCTCCATACGCTCGCTGCCGAGCGCGGGGTGACCGTCTTCATGTCGAGCCACATCCTCGCCGAGGTCGCCCACCTCGCCGACCGCATCGGCATCATCCATGAGGGCCGGCTGCTCCAAGAGCTCGACCGCGAGGAACTCGCCGAGAAGGCGCGCGCGTTCGTGGAGGTTCGGGTGAACGCGGCCGAGGGCTCTGCCAGGGGCGCGCCCGGGGAAGCGGCCGCCCGGGCGGAGACGCTCCTTCGCGACGCGGGGTTCGCGCGCATTGAGCGCGTCGCCGACGCGCCGGGCACTCTGCGCATCTTCGGCGCCGCGGACCGCGCGCCCGAGATAGCGCGCTTGCTCGTGGGCTCCGAGCTCGAACTCACGGCTCTCACGCCCACCGCCGAGGACCTCGAGAGCTACTTCCTGCGCCTCACGGGCGGCGATTCGGCGCGCGACGGTTCCGCGGAGGCCGACGCAGCGCCCGCCGAGGTCGATGCCGCGCCCGCCGAGTCCAGCTCGGGCGGTGACGCCTGATGTTCGCTCAGGTGCTCGCCACCGAGTTCCTCAAGCTCCGCCGCAGCAAGGTGACATGGGGCACTCTCGCTACGATCTCGATGGGCCCGCTCGGCATCGCGCTGTTCATGTGGATCGTCCGCTCGCCGGGCCGCGCGGCGCAGTTCGGCCTGCTCGGCACGAAGGCGAACCTCTCAGGAATCGAAGCGACATGGCCTTCGTTCTTCTACATGCTCACGCTTGTGGTCGGGATAGGCGGGATGCTGCTGTTGTCCTTCATCGTCGCCTACGTGTTTGGCCGGGAGTACGCCGAAGGGACCGCGAAGAACCTGCTCGCGCTGCCAGTCGGACGGCATTGGTTCGTGCTCGCGAAGTTCGTCGTGGCTGCGGCATGGTGGTTCGCACTGACGGTTGTGATCGTCGCCGAGGCGTTCTTGATCGGGCTGGTGCTTGGATTGCCCGGGTTCTCGGTGGGGCTGGCAACGGACGCCGTGCGCAATGCGCTGCTCGCCGCGGGAATTGCGTACCTGCTCGTGCCTGTCGTCGCGTGGATCACTACCCTGGGTCGGGGCTACATGCCCCCACTTGCGTTCGCGCTCATCATGCTGGCGCTGGGCAACGTGTTCGGCAAGACGGGCTGGGCGGTGTGGTTCCCGTGGTCGATCGTTCCGCTCCTCGTCGGCACGGTGGGACAGCCGGTGACCGGGCTGCCGCCGGGTAGCTTCGTCGTGCTGGCGCTTACGTTCCTCGCCGGCGTCGCCGCCACGATTGCGCAGGTGAGGTACGCCGACAACACGCAGTAGAGTGCGCGGCGCGTTTGGGCAACGGCAGAATATACTTCTTGCGTTATATATATCCGTTACGTTATTCTTCGCTCATGACGACGCTCGAAGACATCGGTAGACAGCTTGCCGAGCGCCGACGAGGCCTCGGTATGACGCAGGGTCAAGTGGCCGAGCGTTTGGGCGTGAAGCAACCGCAGGTCGCTCGCTGGGAGGCCGACGGATATGTATCCGCTTCCCTCCGGCGAGTGAGCACGGTAGCAGCGATTCTCGGTGTCGACTTGAGCGAGACCCCCATGCCGCTAGCAGCGGAGACGCGGACAGCCTACGCATCGACTGGGACTTCGACTGGCAGCGCCGCTCGCGGTCTCGCCCGGCTGGGCGTGCATCCGGAGGCGCTGGCCGCGTTCGCCCGATCCCACGGGATAGTCCGACTGGAGCTCTTCGGGTCGGTCCTGAGCGACGATTTCGGACCAGCGAGCGACGTCGATGTACTCGTGACGTACGCGCCGGGCCGCACCCCCAGTCTTATCGGCGCCGTGGACTACGAGGCCGAGCTGTCAGCGATCGTTCGGCGTCCAGTCGATCTGGTGACACGGGCCTCGGTCGAGCGAGGCCGCGATGGGGCACGGAAACGCGCGGTCCTCGATGGCGCGCAGGTCGTGTATGCGGCGCGATGAGTCCCGCGACGCCGACGCGATCGCCGACATCGTTGCGCGCGCACGGCGAGCCGTCGCTCGAGTGGCTGACCTCAGCTTCGATGAGTTCGCCAACGACGAAGACGTTCAGGACGTGGTCGTCCGTTGCCTTGAGGTGATTGGGGAGGCCGCGGGGCGAGTGTCTGACTCAGGACGCGCGGCGCATTCCGGCGTCCCCTGGACGCCGATGTCCGGGATGCGGAATCGTCTGGTCCACGACTACGGGAATATGGACCTCGAAGAGGTGTGGCGTGCAGTGACTGAAGACCTGCCGAGGCTTATCGTGCTGCTCAGCCGCGACCTGCGTGCCTAGAGCAGGCGAGAGCAGCTAGCCCGCGAGCACGCGCACTCTGCCCGTGTTGCCGTCGACCTCGATGAGCTGCCCCGTCGTGATGATCCGGGTCGCAGGCCCGACGTTGACGACCGCCGGGATGCCGTACTCGCGCGCGATGATGCTGCCGTGCGAGAGCATGCCGCCCATGTCCATGACGATGCCGGCTGCCGGCACGAAGTACGGCGTCCAGCCGGGATCGGTGAACGGCGCGACGAGGATCTCGCCCGGCAGCACGGTCTCGTCCGTGTCTGCCGAGAGGAACACCCGCGCGGGTCCGCGAGCCACGCCCGCGCTCACGCTGATGCCACGGAGGGTCTTCGCTTCCGGCGTCGCCGACCATGCCCCCTCTGACTCGTCCCACTCGCCGATCACCATCGGCGGTGGCGAGAGCTTCGAGAGGCGGTCATGCTCGGCGCGTCTGACGTCGATGAGCGCACGGAGCTCCGAAGGGCGCTTGGCTGGCGCGTCGGCGGGCGCGCCGGTGGGCGCGTCGGCGGAACCGGCCACTACCTCGCCGATCTCCTCGTAGGTGAGGAAGAAGATGTCCTCGGGCTCACGAAGAGATCCGCGCTCGGCCAACCGCTCACCCAATACGAGCAGCGCGTGCCGGATCGCCGCGAGCCACCGCACGGCTTCGCTCTTGATGTTCTCGCGCGACCGGGCGCTCGCTCGTCCCCACCCGAGCGCGCGCTCGAACAGGTACCGCTTGAGCGGGTTGCGGAGCGCTCGGCGGCACTCATTGGCAGCCTCGTCCGCCTCAGCGGAGCGCGCAACGTGTGCCGCAACGGGGTCCTTGCCCGGGTGGCTTTCCAGATACCCGTGCACGATGCCGAGGACGTAGTCCGGCCGCTCGGCCCACCGAGCGTTGTAGAACTCGAGCTCGCCTCGGCAGTGGTGGCCGTGCTCGGCCATGAACTCGTCCCAGGCCTCGAGGAAGCGGGATGCGCCGTGGCCGTCGTGGCCGCCTTCGCCGGCGAGGTGTACCAGCCGATGACGCACCTCGGCCCACGCTCCGCCCGCTTGCAGCACAGCACGTACGCTCTCGTGCTCGCGCGCGACTGCGCTCAGACGCCAGAGTGCGTGCCCCGCCTCGGCTGAAGCAACGTCGCCTCGGCCGGTGACGAGGCGATTGGCGAGTGCGCCGTGTTCGTCGCCGAGCCACTTGTAGGTCAGGGCTGTCAACGCCCCGAAGCCCATCATCGCAACGCCCATGAAGGCGAGCGAGTCGCTGAACTCGGCGAACTTGGAGACCAGACGGTCGAGCAGCTGATACGCTTCCTCGGCCGTTTCCGTGGCCTCAAGCTCGCGCAGCGCGGCGTCGGTCTCGGCACGCAGTGACTCAGCGAACCGAACCGCCTTCCTTGGGGTGTGTCCGATGACGTAGGGCGGCAGCGCCCACAGCATGCGGCAGGCGGCGAGCACTGCCTGCGTCCGGTTCGGCGTCGTCTCGAGTGGCGGCGCCTCGACGTAGTCGTGCATACCGCCAAGCGCTCGATCCGCGTCGATCGGCAAGGCAGCGAACGTCTCGCGCAGAAGCGTCAGGTTGAAGTAGATGCGCCCTCCCACGAGGCCGACGAGGTCCTGCACGTGGATATCGAGACCGAATACGCCGAACATCCCGCCGAAGATATCGTCCGCGTGCCCGTAGATGATCGACCAGGTGATGGGAGACGCGACATCGGGCAGGATCTCGCCCGTGTTGACGTTGCTCCAGATCGTGGGGGGCTCGGATGGGACGGCCCTTGGCGCGGCAGCGCGAGCCACGTCAAGCGCTTCCACTTCCACGATGGTCTCGCTCGCGACATCGGGCGCGGCTGTCAGCGGTGGGAGCGTCGTGATCGGCCGTGCTTGCAGCAGCCATAGCTCGCCGTCCGCGAGCGCCCACTCGACGTCCACCGCCGCGCCGAGCGGCGCCTCCGCCTTAAGCGAGAGCCGCGCGACATCCCGCGCCGTGTGCAAATCGATTGCGAGGACGGTGGCGAGGTGCTCGGGCACTGCCTCCTCGGCCACGGAAGCGGCGTGGCCAGCTGCAGCACCGCCACCCGCGACATCCTCAGTGGCGGCATCAACGACGACGCGCACTCGCTTGTCGCCCACGGCGACCTCGACCAGACGCAGCTCGGGACGAGAGAACACGAATCGATCGGGCGAGACCTTGCCCGACACCAGCGCCTCGCCTATGCCGAGGCACGCCTCGACGAGCACCGTGTCCGCGCCGCTGATGGGGTCGGCAGTGAAGGCAACGCCGGCCGCCTGTGCGGGCACGACGCGCTGCACGATGACCGCCATCGCGACGTCGGCGTGCGAGACGCCGTTGCGCTCGCGGTAGCAGACCGCACGCTCGGAGAAGAGCGACGCCCAGCAGTCGCGAACGCGGTCGAGCAGGTCCTCGGCGGAGTTCACGAAGTAGGTGCCGTGCTGACCTGCGAAGCTGGTGAAGGGGAGATCCTCGGCGTTCGCCGACGAACGCACCGCCAGATAGCCCTCGCCGAGGTCGCGATACCAGCGCCGAAGCCGCGCTGCGACATTCCCCAACAGCGGAGTCACGACAATCGCCTCGCGCGTCAGGACCGGATCGAGCGGCGCGCCTTCCGCCAGTGCGTTCGCGAGCAGTGCGTCCACGCCCGCCCGGGCGGCGTGCTCGCGGTACACGGCGCAGTCGAGGAATCGCGCCTCGGGCACCGGCAGCCCGGCGTTCGCGAGCGCGAGTAAGGACTCAGCCTTAGGCCCGATCTCAGCCGAGCTCAGGTGCGCGCGTGGCGCACGTGCGCGAATCGTGTCGAGGTGCAGCTGCACCGCCTGTCCTTTCGCCGCTACCAGCTACTTTCGGCACGAAGGGACGGCGGGCTTACCGACTGGCAGGAGCATCGGCTGGCCGAGAGGGATCTACTTTGGCTCGCCCAACGTCCGCGGGAGCGCCCGAAGCGCCAAGGAGAGTGGGCGAAACACTGCTCCCTGAGCCGACGGGAATCCCCGGCATGCTCGCGTTCGCTGTAGTCGCCTATACTGCGGACGCGGTGTTCACGATCCTGCAGGCCCTGTGGGCGTACACGCCCATCTCGGCCGACGGGCAGGAAGCGAGTAACGCGATGGCGTCGACGCGCAACGCGCCGGGCGGAAAGGACGACGATGGCTCGATCGGTTCGCTTGCCGATCGTTCGCGGCTGCCTGCTGGCCGCGCTCGCAGGAGCGGTGCTCGCTCCTTCGGCGGGTTGTTCTGGGAACGTGTCGAGTGGCCCGAATCGGCAGCCGGTGCCCGCGCCCAGCGTGACCGTCACGTCGCCGACCTCCCCTGAAGAGTTCTCTCCCTACGGGGAGAGCCCGCCCGTGACATTCGCCGTGATCGGTGACTACGGCCGCGACAATGCGCACGAACGAGACGTCGCGGACCTCGTCTCCTCATGGGATCCGTCGTTCGTCATCACGACTGGGGACAACTACTACTCCTCGGCCGGCGGAAGCGGCACGGGCAAGTACGACGAGTCGACGGGCGCGTACTACGGGAAGTGGCTGAAGGACATCTCCACAACGGGAAAGCGCTATCCGGTGGGGACGGCCGCGATGAACGCATTCTTTCCCGCGATGGGCAATCACGACTTGAGCGACGCAACCCCTTCGCCGCGCACGTATCTCACGTACTTCAGGCTCCCCGGCGCGGGCTTCTCAAACACGTCGGGCAACGAACGCTACTACGATTTCGTTGAAGGCCCGGTCCACTTCTTCGTGCTCAACTCGAACACATCGGAGCCTGACGGGACCAGCCCAACCTCCACGCAGGGGCGCTGGCTGCAACGCGGGCTGGCGGACTCGACCTCCCGTTGGAACGTCGTCTACGACCACCATCCGCCGTACTCCTCACAGAAGGGTCGCGCTGCCGCCGCGTACATGCGATGGCCCTTCGCGAAATGGGGCGCCGACGCGGTCCTCTCCGGTCATGCGCACGAATACGAACGCGTGATGCGCGATGGAATCCCCTTCTTCGTCAACGGACTCGGGGGTGCGCCACGCTACCGATTCTCCACTCCGGTTCCCGGAAGTGTGATCCGCTACCGGGACGACTGGGGGGCTCAGAAAGTGACGATCGGCGAAAGCGCGCTCACGTTCGAGTTCTATGCTGTCAGCGGCCGGCTCGTGGACAGATACAGCGTGGCAGCGGAACCCGAGTAGAAGAAGGAGCAGCGTTCGCGTCGGAGCACGCGGCACCGTGGCAGACGCTCGCCTTCTACGGGTTCTCCTGGGGATCGAACCCGAGCATCCTGATGTTATGGGTCTCGCCCCGGAACTGCGCGACGTAGTCGCCCGCGTAGATCCCGCTCAAGTAGCCGTAGTCCGTGAGCTGCCCCGCGAGCCACTCTCGCGCGTCGTCGACCGAGGCGAACGGGCCGCCTACGATAGTCTTCTTAATCGGGTCGTCGCTCGTACCTCCGCCCGGGAATGCCGTGCCCGCCGTGGGCTTCTCGAAGTCCGCGACGGTATTGATGAGCAGCGGCTTGTAGCCGACCTCGGAGGCTTCCCACACCACCCACTGCTGGTCCTTTGGCGTCCCGGGCTTGACGGCGCTGCCGCCCTCACCCTCCGGCCCTTCGCCGGGCAGAATCTCTTCGGTCACGTCCTCCGGATTGACACCGATCTGCTCCTCCGTGATCGACGTCTCGCCCGATGCCGTGGCCGTCGACGTTGGCGACTCCGCCCGCTCCGCCTTCAGGCGCCGCTCGACCTCGGCGATGAGGCGTGCCACTTCGGGTCGCCAATTGTGCCGCAGGAACTCGGCGTCCTTCTTGAGCCGGTCCTTGAGTGCCTCCCTGAAGCGGTCGACGAACTCACGGTCGTCGGCGTGCTCCGTACCGGCGAGCATCCGCTCGGCATCGTGCTGGACGATCCCCTCGAGCACCGATTGCGGATCGAGGCCCCTTCCGTTGAGCACGACAAGAACATCCTTGTTGACGAGCCTCTGCACCTCCTGCGAGAGCTGACCCATGAGCACTTCCTGACCGCCCGCCAAGAAACGCTTGACGGCATTGCGGCTGAAGAGGTCGAGCACGTCCTTCGTACCGATCGTCTCGGCGCGCCGGTCGAGCCGCTCGGCCATCTGCTCGTAGGCCTGCTGCATACGGCGCAGATCGATGACGCGGCGAAGGTCTCCCTGCTGGATGCCGTCAGCCTTGAGCTCGGCTTCGAGCGTGGCCATCTGTTGGGAAAGCTTGCGGTTCGCCTCGGCTTCTGATCGATAGACCTGCCGAAGACTCTCGGCGCTATCGCTTAGAAGCTTCAGGTCCTGTGCCGCACGTTGCGCATTCCCCGCGTGCTTGACGATCCGCGCGATGTCGCTGTTCGCGGTGATCCTGCCCGCAAGCCACATCGCCGCTATCGGCCCCAGGACGGGACCCATCCACTTCGTGGACCATGTCGCCACGCGCGCCGGCGCGTTCACGATGTGTCCCGCGATGTGCCCCAGCCGCTGGATCCATCGCGGTGTGCGCGCCATGGCCACGTCCGGCGTCGCCATGACGAGTAACGCCACGAGCAGCACGATGGCCACCGTCCGACGGAGGCGCTTGTTTCGCAGCCATCTCATGGCGTCTCACCCGGCTTGTAGACCCACGCGCCCGCCTTGTCGATGTAGCCGACCTTGCCGTCCTTCCAGGCCGCCGCGACGCCGCCGGCGAACGGCCCGACATCCTCGTAGACCGGCTCGATGACCCACGCGCCGGTCTTGTCGATGAAGCCGACGCCCTCCTCCACGGCGACCCCGGCAAGTCCTTCCGAGAACGGATAGGCGTTGAGGAAGCGCTGCGGGAGCACGAAGGATCCCTTCGTGTCGATGTAGCCGGTCCGGTCCCCGGTAGACGCAGGCGCCAACCCATCGCGGAACAGGCCCGCCGACGTGAGCTTGGGTGCGATCACCGAGCGGCCTTTGGTGTCGATGTAGCCGTAGCTGTCGCCGACGCGGACGGCGGCCAGCCCCTCCGAGAACGCGTCGGCCGCGCCGTACTGCTGCTTCAGGACGAAGGTGCCCGTACGGTCGACGTAGCCCCACAAGCCGTTCCCGTCGGTAGCCGGTGCCAGGCCCTCGCCGAAGTCGCCGGCCATCGCGAACCGCGGCTCGATCGCCCACTTCCCCGCGGTGTCGACGTAGCCGGTCCGCTCCCGAGACATCGCGACCGCGAGCCCATCGTGAAACGCGCCGGCGATCTGGAACTGCGGTCGGATGGCGGTCTTGCCGGTGGCGTCCACGTAGCCGAAGCGTCCCTGCGCGTCCGACGCCGCCGCAAGCCCCTCGCTCATCGGGTCCGCGGACTGGAAGCGCGGCTGCACGACGACCTTCCCTGTCTTGTCGACGTACCCCCACGATGTCCCGATGAAGACGGGGTACAGCCAGGCGCCTTCACCGGGCTCCGACGCCTGCACTGAGCCTGTGTCGGCCTCGGCGGTCTCCTCGGCGCTTCCGGTCGTGCCCTCGTCGGTGGTCGCCGTGGTCGCAGCGGTCGTCGCAGGCCCCAGCCCTATCGTCTGTAGGTAGACGAGCTTGCCGCGCTCAATCGCGAACATACCGTGATCGCCCTCGTAGAGTTCGATCCCGTCTTTCGAGGACAGGTCCGGCAGCTCCTCGACCTTCTGGATGTCACCGCCGAGGAGCGCGGCTACCTCCTCGTATCCCATCTCGAAGTCGAACGCCTCGGGCCGAAGGTCCGGGTAGGTGGCGCCTTCGGGGTCGGGCGCAATCGTCTCAACCGAGGCGATCGCACCCTCGACAAATGAGATGCTCTGCTGGTGGTCGGGGTAGTACCAGACCTCAGTTCGGACGAGCTCCTCGCTCGAACCCTCTGTGCGCGGGACGTAGGCGATGAGGAACCTCGGAGGCGGACCCAGCTGCTCGATGACTTCTTCCTGCGCGGCGGACATGCTGCGCACGCGCGTCAGCGCGTACGCGAAGCCGCCCGCCACGACCACCCCGAGCAGCACGGACGCTGCGACGAGCCACACGAGTACTTTGCGCGCGCGCGGACGGGTCGGCCCCAAGTCGTCCGAAGGTGATGGCTCGATCGAGAGTGCCTCGCCGCAGGCTGGGCAGAAACCCCCTGGAGTCTGCCGGATACCGCAGTTGGGACACCGCTTGACAACGCCTTGCGACATGCGCACCCCCTGCCGCGCTACTGAGTATATGCGCACACATGGGCGCGACGTATCGGCCCGCCGAGGAGATCGCGCGGGAGTTCACGCTGCAGCAGCCGCTAGATTAGCTGCACGCCCGCGAACTGCGCATGCGCAGCGCTAGCCGCGCTCCGAGCGACCCCGCCAAACGGTGGTTGCAATTCCACCATGCCATGGCGCATTATCCATGTATGTACTACACACGAAACCTCGAATCGGTCGTTCGTGAGTCGCTGCGCCGCAGTCCGGTGGTGCTTCTCAACGGCGCCCGACAGGTCGGCAAAAGCACACTGGCCCGCGCGCTGCTCGACACGGGCGTCGTCGACCGGTACTTCACGCTCGACCAGCTCGCCACATTGGGCGCGGTGCAGAGCGACCCCGAGGGATTCGTGTCTGCGGCGGGCGGGCCCATGGTCATCGACGAGGTCCAACTCGAGCCCCGGCTCTTCCGCGCGATCAAGGCCGAGGTGGATCGCGATCGGGAGCCGGGACGCTTTCTGCTCACCGGCTCGGCGGACCTGAGCGTGCTGCCCGGGGCCTCGGAGGCACTCGTCGGCCGCATGGAGGTGCTCACGCTCTGGCCGCTCACGCAGGGAGAGATCGCGGGTGAGCGCGAGGGCTTCATCGACAAGGCTTTCGCGGGTGCGGGTACATGGGGACCGAGCGTAGGGTTCGACCGCGGCTCCCTAGCGAAAGCGATCTGCACGGGGGGGTTTCCCGAGCCGCTCCTGCGCGCTCCGCCGGATCGCGAACCGTGGCACCACTCGTACGTGGACCTCGTGGTTCGTAGGGACATCGCCGAGCGAACCGATATCACGAGTCTGGCTGCGATGCCTCGCCTGCTCTCCTTGCTCGCCGCTCGCACGATGACGCTCGTAAGCCTCGCCGAGGTCGCACGCGCGCTGGAGATGCCTGCGACCACCGTGCGCCGATACGTCTCGCTGCTCGAAGCTGCCATGCTCGTGAGAATGGTGCCGGCATTCGCCGGAGACCTTGCGCGGCGCGTCGTGAAGTCGCCCAAGGTGGCTGTCATCGACACAGGGCTCGCTGCCGCCCTCGCCGGCCTTGATGAATCCCGGCTCCAGTCTGAACCGGTGCAGTTTGGCAGGCTCGCCGAAACGTTCGCCATCAACGAGCTTCAGCGACAGGCGGGGTGGTCCGAGGCGCGAGTTCGGTTGATGCACGCTCGCACCGCTGGTGGACGCGAGGTCGACGTGGTCATGGAGGCCGCTGACGGTCGGATCGTTGGCATCGAGATCAAGGCGGGCAAGACGGTCGGCGCGGGGGACCTCGCGGGACTCAAGACGCTCCGCGACGCTGTCGGGAATCGATTCGTCCAGGGTATCGTGCTGCACACCGGCGACACATCCGTCCCGTTCGCTCGGGATCTGTGGGCGGTGCCGATCGACGCACTGTGGCGCAGCAGCTAGGAGGCATCGCGTGCCCACGACCATCACTCGCCTGACGCTCGGATCCGGCATGTTCAGCGTGAATGCCTACCTCATCAAGACGGACCTCGGCTTCGTGCTCGTCGACACCGGGATGCGGAATCAGCAGGCCAAGCTCGAGAAGCGGCTCGCCGAGGAGCGATGCACGCCCGAATCGCTCAGACTGATACTGATCACCCACGGCGACTTCGATCACATCGGCAACGCGGCCTTCTTGCAGCGGGTGTTCAAAGCGCCGATCGCGATGCACAAGGGTGATGGCAGAATGGCGAGTGACGGCGACATGTTCGCAGGTCGCAAGACGCCCGGGTGGGTCGCGCGGATACTCCTCCCGCTGATCGCTCGCCTGCCCGAGAAGAACCGCTTCGAACCCGACGTGCTCGTCGACGAAGAGTCCGATCTGGCCGAATACGGTCTGCCTGGGGCGCGGATCCTTTCCCTTGGCGGGCACTCGGCAGGATCGATCGCCCTGCTCCTCGATGACGGCAGCCTCCTGTGCGGCGACGTACTCGAGAACCGCAAGGCACCGAAGCTCGGGTCGATCATGGACGACGTGCCCACCGCGCAGGCAAGCGTCGACCGGCTCAAGACACTTAGCGTGGGGACGGTCTACCCCGGGCACGGGACGCCGTTTCCGATAGCCGATCTGATCGCGCCGATAGACCGAGACGGGCCTACTTCGTGAGCTGCGTCGCCTTTCGAGCCTGGCTCAGCGCGGCAAGACCGGTGACGGTTGCGGTGGCCAAGACGACCGCGAACCCGACGCCAAGCACCTTCGGCTCCCATCCCACGTTGAGCAGCGAGCGCATGGAGGCAAAGACGTAGGTCGTGGGATTGATGGTCGCGACCACCTTCAACCACTCGACCGTGATGTACTCGAGCGGCACGAACGTCGCCGACAGGAAGATGAGCGGGAAGAACGCGAGCGTCCCAGCCTGGGCCGCAGCAGCGTTCTTGGTGCGGAGCGCAATCCACACCGCGTATCCCGCGAACGCCATGCCCCAGAAGAACGCGAAGACGACCA
>CAYGYT010000007.1:58984-63183 GCA_964354215.1 uncultured Eubacteriales bacterium
ATCCACACCGCGTATCCCGCGAACGCCATGCCCCAGAAGAACGCGAAGACGACCACCACCACGAGGCCGAGCAGGCCGCTCGCCGATGTCAGCCCCATGACCATGGCCACGGCGATGATCAGCACCACTTGGCTCACGAGCAGGATCGCGCCAGCGATCATCGGGCCCGCCACGATGGCGAGGCGACTGGCCGGCGTGAGCAGCAGCTTGGTGAAGTAGCCGGTGCCGATATCGCGAATGATCGCCTGGCCGGAGTAGCCGGCACCCCCCACCGCCGCCGAGACGATCGCGACCGGCAGGATGAACCCGAGGTACGTCCCTTCAAACCCCGGCAGTTGGGACACCGACGACAGGCCCGCGTTGTAGACGAACAGGAAGAAGACGCTGATCACGATGTTCGGGATCAGCGCGGCAGGCTGACGGAGCGCACCGACCAAAGACCGTTGGACCATGAGCATGATGTCCTTCATGAGACGGTCGCCTCGGACTCGGCGGAGCCGGACTGCACCGCAAGCCGCTCACCGGTGATGTTGAGGAACACGTCGTCGAGGGACGGTTGGCTGATGTCGAGACCGGCCAGTGGAACGTCGGCCGCGTCGAGCGTGCGCACGAGCTCGGGCACAACGTTGGCGGCGTCGGAGAAGTAGGCGAGCACGTCGCAGCCGGCGACGCGTCGGTTCGCGACGGTCGCTGAGAGCGCCGCGTCCGCTCTCTCAGCTTCTTCCGCAGAGTGGAACGAGAGCGTGATCGCGGTCGCACCGATTGTGCGCTTGAGCTCGGCGGGCGCGCCCTCGACCACGATGCGGCCTTTGTTGATGATGGCGACCTTGTCGGCGAGTCGATCGGCTTCTTCGAGGTACTGCGTCGTGAGGAAGATGGTGATGCCGCGCTCTTCATTGAGGCGGCGGACCTCGTCCCATATGGCGACGCGGCTCGCGGGGTCGAGTCCGGTGGTCGGCTCGTCGAGGAAGAGGATCCGCGGCTCGTGCACGAGTGCGAGCGCCAAGTCGAGGCGACGCTTCATGCCACCGGAGTACTGACCGGTGCGCTTCTTGGGGTCGACGTCCTCGAGGCCGACCGTGGCCAGCAGGTCCGTCGCAATCTGGGCCGCCGCTCGGCCGCTGGCTCCGAAGAGCCGAGCCTGGAGCTCGAGCAGCTCGCCGCCGGTCATGAGCGGATCGATCCCGACGTCTTGAAGCGCGACGCCGATGGCGGCACGGACCTGCTGGCCCTGCGTGCAGACGTCGTAACCGGCCAGCACCACGCGGCCCTTCGTGGGCGCGAGGATGGTCGCCATGACCTGGATCACAGTCGACTTGCCGGCACCGTTCGGGCCGAGGAACCCGTAGATCTGCCCCGATTCGACGTCGATGTCGACGCAGTCGACAGCGCGGAGCTCGCCATAGTCGCGAGTCAGGTTCTCGACGTGGATGCTTCGATCGGTGTCGGCGGTCATGGGGGGTTTGTACCCGTGGCGCTAATCGAAGAGCGCGGAGAAGACGCTGGGGAGCGAGCTCTTGTTCGAGGGCGCGGGCGAGGGGATTACCCGCCGCCGAAGCGAATGCCTCCACGCGCGAGCGGCACGACAAGCGGCGTCGACTTGTAGACCTTCTCGGCTTCGCCCACCTCGACCGGCGCCTGATACTCCAGGGCGGGTTCATGAACCGACACGCCGACGGCGTCGATGAAGGCGAACGGAGTGCCCTTGTACGTGTGCGTGTCCGAGCGCACCCCCACCCCCATGTGGTTGTCTCGCTCGAGCAGGATCAGCGCAGCATCGTAGCCTTCGGCAGCGAGTAGACCGCCGAGGAGCATGCTCTTCTCCTCGCAGACGCCGGCGCCCTCGACGAGCAGTCCGCAGGGGCGTTTTCGTGCCGTGCCCGCCGCCGCTTCCTCAGAGTCGTAGGGAATCGTCCCCACGAAGGCGTTCAGCAACCGTACGTAGTCATCGGAGTCGAGGTGCATCGAGGTCCGGATTGCCCGGAGTTGAGGCAGCACCGCTGCCACGGCCCGTTGCTGCTCGGGCCACTTGAGCTGACGTATGTAGTAGCGCCGTGTCCAGGTCGACTGGCTCTCCCCGGGGGTGATCTCCATCCCATCTGGTCGAGATTCCGATGTCGCGTAGTCCTTCGCAGGAATACGCGCAACGACAGTCCGCATGGAGCCCTCATACCAGAACTCGTAGGTGACTGCCCACGTACCGTCGCGCTGAGCCCGCTCAGGGGAGCGAGGTACGGGTTGACCTTCGAGGTTCACGGCGGGTGCGTCGGGATCGAAGGCGAGGAACGGTTGGAAGTGCGCCTGCCGGAGAGTCCACGCAGTGAATGCGACGAGAAGAAGCGTCGCCACGAAGCCGACCAGACGGCGTCGGCGAAGCCGCATCCGGTAGAGCTCGTACCATTCGCTATCGTGGAGGTAGTCCATGTCACTCCGCTTCGCAGCTCACACCACAGCTTACGCTGCCTGTTCTATCCCCACACTATGTCCTTCGGGCCAATCGCATCGTCGATTGGTCGGGATCGACGCGTGGGACGCAAAGGACGTTCCCGGCCTCGCATCGCTCTTCGCGCGCTAGAATCGCCGTGGGCCGTGGGCGCAGTCCGGGGCGTGTGGGAAGAGTCGCGGCGCCAAGGCAGCAACGGCTGCGGCACGCTGGAATAGCGCCGGAGAGGACGACCATGTTCGAGGACAACGAAGGGCCGATCCAGCGATTCGAATGGGGTCGCTTCACCATCGATGGCACGATTCACGGCGAGGGCCACCTCGGTGTCGGGAAGGACATCCGGCTGGTTGGGGAGACGGTGACCGAATGGGCCGAAAGGAAGGGTCACACGCTCACCCCCAAGATGATCACTGGGGTCTACCACCTAGCCCTTGAGGTGCTCGTCATCGGGAACGGCGTAGACGGTGCCCTGACGTGCCCGCCCGATGTGCTCGATGAGATCCGGCAACGTGGGATACGCGACGTCCGCGTCGCCGTCACGCCCGACGCGTGCGGGCTGTACAACGGGCTGTTCCGGGAAGGCCGCAAGGTCGCTTTGCTGGCGCACGGAACCTGCTAGCAGGAGTGGCTGACGGACCCGGAGCGGGTCCGTCACCGCGATGGACCTACGGCTTCCAGGGGAAGACCAAGTACTCGGTGAAGAGAAGGATCCCGGCCACCAGCACGAGGCGCAGAGCGAGCGCCCACGGTTGCGTCCAGACCCAGAGCGCGATCATCCAGGGCAGGAGGAGCAGCCACATCACGAGCTGGACGATGAGGGGCAGCTGACGTATCCACGCCCACGTGTCGGCGAGGAAGCTCGGATTCGTGAACAGGTAGTAGGCGAACGCGACCGTCGCTGCCGTCGCGAGCCCGAAGATGAGGTAGTTGAACGCGAGCTCGCCTGCGGTCGGGGCCTTCTTCACCGCCTCGTTCGTGGCGGTCGTCGCCTGAGTCGTCGTCGTTGTCTCCATCGTAATCCCCCTTGTCTCAGAAACCTTATTGGTTTCCCGTTTCCACTGAGCCGAACAAAGGACCGCCCCCTTTCGGGGTAGGGCCCTTGCCTGACTAGCCTATGAACCGCCGCATGCGGTCGAGCAACTCGGCGTCCCGGTCGTAGGCCGGGTCGCTGTTCACGATGATCAGGTACTCGACGATCATGGCAGCGCACATCTTCTCGACGAGCGAAGCGTCGCCCCGGGGGAACTCGCCCGCGTCCATTCCCGCTTGGAGAAGCTCGCGTATGAGGTCTCCGTTCGCCTGGCGGAAGGCGTCACCGGCGATCTCGAGCTCCTGGACCCACTCGGTCTCGCTCGTCTGGTTGATGTGCGCGCGTCCGCTATCCAGAACGTACTTCATGACTGCCTCTATCCGGGCGGCGTAGGTCGGTAGCGTCGCGACGGTCGCCGCCAGCTTCATCTTCTCGCGCGCGGCCATCCCGTCCACCAGGTATGCGTAGATGTCGCGCTTGCTGTCGAAGTGCGCATAGATCGTCTTCTTCGAGATGTGCATCTCGCGGGCGACCTCGTCAAGCGTCGTCTTGCCGTAGCCGTAGCGAGAGAGGTGCTTCTCGAACACCTCCGCGATCTGCTCCTTCTGGCCCATCGCCCACCTCCTTTCGGCGTCTGGGTAGTCCCCGTGCCTGCGTACGTGCGGAACGGAAACTCAACGCACCGTCAGTTTCCGCTGTGGAAACCGAAATGTCAAGCAGTTTCCG
>CAYGYT010000008.1:0-1211 GCA_964354215.1 uncultured Eubacteriales bacterium
GCGTCAGCTCGGGCGAAGCGACTCCGACTCCGGCCTCGGCGGGCTCCTCGGCAAGCAACCCCCAGCCGCGCATCAACTCGACGGCGAGCATGAAGCGCTCGGGCCTCATCGGGTGAAACGCCGGGAAGCGGTACTCGGCGAACTCCGGATCGTAGACGAGCGCAACCGTCATCGAAGATCCCTCCGCACCTGAGCGGCGAGTGCATACCCTCGCTACATAGCTATACCCCACGGGTCTGACGCTGACGACACGCTTCAGCGAGGGTCAGGCGCGCGTGACGTGGGCTACGCGAGGGCTACGCGAGCGCGATGTCGAGGACCGTCATGATCGTGAAGCCGACGATCGCCGCGAGCACCGCCGAATCGGCGTGGCCGCTGCGCTGGCACTCGGGAACGAGCTCCTCGATGACCACGAACACCATGGCGCCGGCGGCGAAGGCGAGGCCGTAGGGGAGGAGTGCGGCTGCGGCGGTGACGAGCAGCGCGCCGACCATGGCCGCGAACGGCTCCACGATACCCGTGCTCTGACCCGCGAGGAACCCGCGGCGACGAGTCTCTCCCTCGCGAACGAGCAACATGGCAACGGCGAGCCCCTCGGGAAGGTTCTGCAGACCCAATCCGAGACCCAGAGCGATCGTGGCGCCAAGTGAGGTCTCCGGAGCTCCCGAAGCAGCGGCACCGGCGGCCACACCGATGGCGAGCCCTTCCGGGATGTGGTGCAGCGTGATCGCCAGGATGATGAGCGTGCTACGGCGCCACCGTGTGGTGAGGCCCTCCTGCACCTGCAGCTCGGGCCAGATCCGGTGTACGTGAGGCAGCACCTTGTCGAGACCCCAGAGGGCGAGGCCTCCGGCGGCGAAGCCCACAGCCGGTGGAAGCCAGGGGATGCCCCCGGACTGACGCGAGATCTCGAGCGACGGCGCGAGCAGCGACCAGTAGCTCGCCGCGAGCATGACGCCCGCCGAGAAGCCGAGCATGACGTCCATCAGGCGCCGTGAGGGATTGCGTTGCAGGAACACGCCGGCCGCGCCGAGTGCCGTCATGCCGTACGTGAAGAGGCCCGCGACGAACGCGAGCAGGACGGGGTCTATCTCGAGCGAGGCGAGCGAGCTTAGCGAAGGCATACTCGAGAGCATAGCGCACGTGTATCTCGTCGAAGTCGAGCGGGCGCGCAGGAGGTGACGCAGACGGACGCCGACGTGGTACGAACT
>CAYGYT010000008.1:1311-47961 GCA_964354215.1 uncultured Eubacteriales bacterium
AAGTCGAGCGGGCGCGCAGGAGGTGACGCAGACGGACGCCGACGTGGTACGAACTGGTGAGGGCCCGCGAGTTGGCGAAGGAGAGTGCGATCGATGCCGGAGCGTCTCAACGCAGCGAAGCTGCACGTCGAGTTCGTTCCACCAGTTGGTCGGGGCGGACCGCGTGTGCCGCGTCGCTACACGCTTACGCACTCGGACCGGACCGGCGACTTGTTCCTGACGATCGGCCCGGAGTACGACGGGGCCGCGCTTGCCAAGCCGCAGGCACGCGCAATGGCCGATGAGGTTCTCGCGGAATGGGTCGAGACGGAGACTGGGCCCGCGCTCGTGCTACATTGCCGCGCGCAGGGCGGTCTGCCGGTCTTTGGCACGGCACGGATGCGCTGCGACATCTTCCGCTCGTACATGCCGATGGTGCTCGAGGCTCTGCACACGGGCGACCGCGCACTCGTCGAGGAGAACCCCGCGCTCGATGAGGCGCCTGTGGAGGTGTGCTTCCACTGGCGTGGTCGCGGTCGGGAGCTTCGAGAGCCATGGGGCGTATTCGGCGACTGGCGGTAGCCTGGGTCACAGCGGCATCGGAGCGGGCGGCAGAGCGGGCGTCAGAACGGGGCCGCGCCGACCAGCCGGGCCGATCAGAGTCGCCCCAGGCGCCTACTCGCCGCGCAGTATCCGCACAGTCGCCTCAACGGCAGCTGCACGCTGCGCTTCGGCGCTCATCTCGGGGTCCGGCGTATCGCCCGGCTGAAGGCCGTAGTCCCCGAACTGCGCGTGGTTGCCGCCCCGGAGCACCTCGATCCGCGACTGCGCGGGGAGCTGGTCGCGCGCGTTCTCCCAGACCGGCATGTTGACGACCGTGTCCTGCGAGCCCACAAGTGACGCGACATCGATGTCGTCGTCGGAGAGATCGGTGGTGCCGGAAGGGTACGACGCGAGCAGCACGAGCCCCTCGGCGTTTGCCGGTCTCTGGTCGGCATACCGCGCCGCCATCACACCACCAAGAGAGTGCCCGCCGACAACCCAGCGCTTGACGCCCGGATACGCGTCGATCGCCTTGGATGCCGCGTTGGGGGAGAGCACCGCAAGCGAGAGCGGCATGACCGGGACGACCGCGAGGTAGCCCTGAGCGGCGATGTCGCGCGCGTAGGGTGCGTAGCTGCGGGCGTCCACGTGGCCGCCGGGATAGAAGACGTAGCCAGCGGTGGGCTCGCCGCTCGCGGCTGTGCCAGCCACGGGTGCGAACGTCCAACCGGCGTCGGTCTGCGCGACGGTGACCGTAGCGTCGGACTGGAGAGCAGCGATGGCGGAATCGGTCGGACCGAGCGGCGTCGATCCCCACCATACGAAGCCGACGACCGCGATCGCGAGTGCGGCAGCGACCACGATGAGGACCCAACGGAGCAGGCGGCGAGTAGAAGGCTGCATGGTCAGACAATCATAGCGCCCGAGGCCACAGCTCCGAGGCTAGGGTGTCATCTCCGCCAGGTCGCGCAGCGTCTCGAGCAGCCGCACCATCGCGAGGGTGTCCATGCCGCAGTACTCGGTCAGGTCGTCGAGCACCTGCTGACGCGCGTCCACGCCCAGCTCTCGGGTGATCGCCTTGAGGTAGCGCACCGAGGCAGTTTGTCCGTCCTGGATGCCGAGGTCGGCGTACGAGACGTCTTCGCACCACGCCGGCAGCACGCACTTGATGCTCGTTCGCCCGCCTGCCACCGGATGCCGCGTGCGCGTGCGGATGACCGCTTCGAGATCGAACATGCGCGCCTTCACGGCCGCGATTGGCACCGCGAGGTCGGGAAGGGCCGCGGCCAGCGCGTCGAGAACCTGCTTCTCGTATCCCGTGTAGTGGGTGACCGAGCCGCTGTCGCCCAGGTCCCGCAGAAGCTGCTCTGCGAGCGGGCGTCGAGGGTCATCGGTACCGGGGTGCAGGTACTCCCGGTGCTCCGTGGTGCCGCTCTCTTGCTCGACGTGCACGCTGTACTGGAACGGTACGAGCTCGTAGGGCCTGCTCCCCGGCCAGAGGGGTAGCGCCGAGCGAAACGTCTCGAAATCGAGATGGTAGATCGGGTACTCGAGCCGGCCGAGGTCGCGCCTGAGTCCCTCGACGTCCACATCGGGCTCGCCGTTCTTGATGACGCGCACGATCGAACGCTGCGGCGGGGTGAGCGGCAGGTAGACGTCCGGTATGTCGCGGATGCAGAGGACGCCCTGGTCGAGCAACGCGTGCAGCGTGTCGTCGGAGATACGCGGCAGTTCGGTCACGGGGTGCTCGGCCGGAAGGAACGCGTGGCAGCGGCTCGCGAAGTCGCACTCGTAGGGATTCCGGCACCGCATGCCGATGCGGATTTCGGGCTCGGGACCATCGAGCATCAGGCGGAACTGCTCGAGGGTGTCGTGTACGAGTGGCATGAACGCACGGGCCTGCGCGGTGACGTCCTCGACTGCAAAGAGCCGTGGCGCGTCGTAGACGCCGCCCTCGTACACGTATGCGGTGTCGAGGTGGACGATGCACGACCGCCTGATGCGGACATTCGACCCTTCGGCGACGTAGGTCTGCACGGCGGCGTCGGTGATGTGCTCGGGCTTGAGTTTGGACGTCGACTTCACTTCGTACAGATCGAAGAGCCGACCGTCCGTGCCGGAGGGGTCATCGGCAACCCCGACGAGTATGTCGACACGCACGAGCACGCCGTCGAAGGAGAACGCGGGCTCGTAGAGGATGCGTGTGCCTTCCGCGAGGAGTCGGGCAGTGGTCTCGAGTGCCTCGGTTGAGTGACGGTAGTCCTCGGCGACCTCGATACCGCCGGGGAAGAGCTCGTGCGCGACCCGTCCCACCGCCGTGCCCTGATCGAAGACCCACTGCTTTGACTCGGTGATGGGGTCGGCCGACTCGGGCTCGTGGACGGCGAGCCAGAGGGCCTTCTCGCACTGAAGGCCCTTCTGGAACCTGGATTTCGAGAGTCGCGTGCTCATGGTGTGAAGGTAGCACGCAGGTCTGACAGGGGACCCAAAGCGCGGCGTCCGCCGCGTTGCGCCGCCAACCGCGTCGCTCGCATGGCGGTCATCCTATCTTCGGTCGACGAACACCGGGTTGCACCAGACGTGCGAGTAGTCGGTGTCGCTCGTCTTGGCGAACACCATCTTCACCACGTAGAAGGTGTCCGCGGCCGGCGCCGGCAGCGACTTGGTGTACGTCGCGGCCGTGGGGTTTGCAATTGACCACGCCACGCCGTTGGCGCTGTTTCTGATGCTGATCTCGGTGCACTTGCGCCCCGTCACCGGCCTTTGCGTGACACCGAACGTGAGCGTCGTTGTCGATGACGCGGCTACCACGCCGCCTTGCTGCACGCCGTTGACGGTGAAGAAGCCGAGGTCCTCGCGCCCGGACGCCGAGACGGTTCCCGCTGCGATCGCGGTCCACACCGCAGAGCGAGTGAGCGGGGTGGCCGTCGAGCGGATCCAGCTCACCCCCATCTCGCCTGGGCGCTGCCACGTCACGTGTGCGTCGCTGTTGGCCACTCCCACAACGAACGGGCCTCCGGCGATCCTGCTTGCCAGACCGGCGCGGAGCAGCTCGAACCACTTGCTCTGGGTGCTCGCGCTCGCCTGGCGCTCCTGGGACATGAGCTCGATCGTACGAAAGCCGGACGCGCTCCAATCGCCCCATCTGTCCGCGGTCGCGGAGTAGGGGTGGGCGACCACCGCGTACGACGCGCCCGGTGTGTGGCCATTGATGGCCGTGACGAGGTCTGCCGCCGAGAAGTACTCATCGCGCGGTGGGACCCGGGTGCCGGCGAGGTTGTAGGCGAGCGCGTGCCCCTTGTTCGCCGCCGCCATGAGTTCCACGCCCGGAAGCACGGGTAGCTGGTAGACGGCCTCCTTCGCCGAGCAGTCGTTGCGGTAGAGCGCCCAGTTCGCGTCACCGCGGTTGCCCTCGGCCCAGATACCCTTCCAGTGGTCGGTGACGAGGATCCACTTGTGTCCGCTGTTCTTCGCACTGCTCACCTGCGTGTCCATAGAGTTCCACCCGTCGCTCCATGTGGTGTGCAGGTGCCCGTCGCCTGCGTTCCAGAAGGGCTGAGCGGGTAGCGCAGCGATCGACACTGTCAGAGGCAGCGTGGCCGTCCGCTCGATCCCAGCCACATCGAATGTCGCCGTCACGGTGAACGTGGTCGTGGTGCCGTCCGCGAGGGCAAGGTCGCCGACTGGGACTGTGATTGGGCGAACTGCAGGGCCCCGCTCGAACACCGCCTTCGAGTGCGCGGGGTCCGGGTCTGCCAGGCGCGCGAGCACCTCGGTCCTTGATGCGGCGATGTCGGAGACCGCCCGAAGGCGCTGTTCGGGTCGGACCTCGGCGCGCGTTCGCCCGTCGGGCCCTGCCACTCGGATCTCTCGCACGGTCACGGGACGACCTGCGTCTGCGCCCATGGCGAAGGCGGTGATCGGAAGGGACACCTGCGTGGGGCGCTCCATCCCCATGCTCACGTTGGCGCCAACGAGCAGGGCGTCGTGATCTGTGGTCTCGGTGGCACGAAGCTGCGCGAGCAGGTCGGAGTCCGGATGCGGTGCGCGTGCAGCCCCGAATCCGGGAGACGCGTCTGTCCCCGCGAGTGCGAGCAAGAGCGTGAGCGCCGCGAAGCGACGCCCCCAAACGGCCGTGCGATTCATGGTGGCCCCCTCGAAGTCGTCGCCCCGGCGCTACAGCACCAGGAACTCGGTATGGTCAGCCCACGGCGAGGGGGACCGTGAGCCGGTTGAACAGTTGACGCCTATCCGATCAGGCGCACCTCACATGCCGGAGTCGACGCTTGTCGGCGGTCTGCCGTGACCAACTCCGCATCCAAGCGAGCTGCCAGCGCGATGAAGGCGGCGTCGTAGAGCGCGATGCGCTCCGCGTTTGCGATGCGTGCTGCATCGAGGAGCAGGTCAGTGTCGACGGGTGCGACGAGCAGGTCGGCGTCGGCGAGGAATCCCACGGCTCGCACAACGTCTTCGAGGTCGGTACGACGACCCACAAGCACATTGACGACTTCCAACGGGAGGTGCGCCGGTACCACGAGCGCGATCTCGTCCCGCTGGTGTTTCCGGAGCATCTCGACAGCGAGGCCGGCACCCGGCTCGGCGGGGTCGAACCACTTGAAGGCCACCGAGCTGTCGATGACCACCGGCTTTCCCGTGGAGACCCTGAGCGGCCTACTCATCGGCGTCTTCTGGCCGTTGCCCCAGCCATTCCGGGACGGCGTCGCGCATCTGACGGATCAGGGTCACTCCGTCCGGACCGGGCGGGAGGCTCGCTCCGATCTCACGCATGCCCTTGATCGCCCGCTCGATTCGCTCGGCTCGCTCCCCACGCTCGGTGTCGTAGTCGAGTTGGGCGATGTAGCGCGCGGTGGCCTCCTGGATGAACCCACTGCGCGTCGTGCGGCAGGCAGCTGCTCGTCGGTCAACTTCTTCGAGCATGCCGTCGGGGAAGGATATGTTCGCTTTTCCCACGGTAGCCCTTTCGGTAGCACTATTGGTAGCACCACGCTACACCGGGCGGGCACTGGCAGTCAAGGGGTCGACTCCGTCGGCGAAACGCGACCGGTACTCCGCGGGTCCCAGGAGAGGTCGGCCGACAAACCTAGATGAGTGTGAACTGCGCGGCGGGGTGAATCAGTCCGACAAGAGCCGAGCCGCGTGTGCTGCGCCGAGAGGCGCGGCTTGTCACACCTGAAGTGGTGCGCGGCGCTCAGTCCTCGCGCTACCGCCCTGGCGTCAGTGCGCGTCGCTCGGCGAGCAGTCGGCGGATGTGCGCGACCTGATTGAGCGTGAGCCGATCGGGCTCGTCGCGAAGCTTGCGCTCCAGGCTCGAAAGGGGGAGGACCCATACGCTGCGCCCAGAGGGGCATTCGACCTCGACGCCGTCGACCGCGTACGTGACGACGCCTCTCACGAAGACCCTGCTCAGGTCCGCCGAGCCGGCAGTTGCGATCCAGCTCCGGACGGTGAGCGCTTGTCGGCGCACCGCATCGACGTGGTTGCTGGTGATTGGCGAGACCTCGGCGGACTCCACCAATGGGACGCGGCGGTTCTTCGTGTCTATGACGAAGACCCCGGGCGGACCCACCACGATGTGGTCGATGTTCCAGCCTTCACGCCCGCCGTTCTTGGAGCGAGCATGGAAGTCGTGGAAGACCACGAAGTGCTCCGGCAGCGAGTCGAGCACGCGTGCCGTCTTGCATTCGCCCTGCGCGCCTTTGAGCCGCGAGCGCGGATGCTCGACTGCGTCGAACACCGTACCGAGCTCCGCCTCGTCGTAGAGGTGTCCCTCGCGGAGCGCCTTCTCCAGCTCGGCGCGGGCTTTGGTCAGCTCCAGCTGACTCATACGCAGCGCGTCGAACCCGGGCCTGCCGATGACGTCTGCCACGGTTTCTCCCCTCGTCGTTACGATTGGAGAATCGGCAGCTCAGGGGCGTTACCTTAGGCGCATGCTGCTCGGCAAAGGGCCAGAGGGCGGGTGCGGGTAGCGCCCAGGCCGCGGCTTCACGTGCGTGCACCCACCTCGCGCGGTATCCTCGTCACCAGGACTGCCGAGCGGGCGAACGATTCCGCGCCCGCTGCCGAGGCGCACCTTCTCAGTGAAGGGGCACTCCGGATTCCGGGCACGCTGAAGGGGGAGAGCGAGTGACGGATTCAACCACACCTCAGCGCCATTTCGCCGTCATCACGGACAGCACCGCCGATATCCCCGCCGAGATGGCTGCCGAGCACGAGATCGAAGTCGTCCCGCTCCTGGTGACCTTCGGCCAGGAGACATTCACTGATGGTGTGCTCACGCAGAAAGAGTTCTTCGAGCGCATGCGCACCACCGCCGACCTGCCTACGACCTCGCAACCGAGCGTCGGCACCTTCGTCGAAGCCTATGAGCGAGCGCTTGCGCGGCACCCCGAGGTCATCTCCGTGCACATCTCGTCGCACCTTTCAGGCACGCTCGAGTCGGCCCGACAGGCCGCCGAGCAGTTCGACGGCCACGTGCACGTGATGGATTCGCTCAACCTGTCGTGGGGTCTCGCGTGGCAGGTGCGCGAAGTCGCCGATGCCGCGGCCGAGGGGCAAGGCGTGGCAGACGCCCTCGCGCGGTTCCATCGTGTGCGGGACCGAGCGAAGATGATCGTCGGGCTCGACTCGCTCGACAACTTGGCGCGCGGCGGACGTATCGGGCGCGTGTCCGCGTTCCTCGGCTCGATGTTGAACCTCAAGGTCACGCTCACCGTCGACGAGAACGGCGAGTTCCAGCCCGTCGCCCGCAGCCGCGGCGACAAGGCCGCCATCGAGCACACGCTCGAGTGGGTCGGCCGGCATATGGGCTCCGCTCGACGAGGCAAGTTCGCCGTCGGCCATGCCCTGGGAGAGGAGCGCGCGCTTCGACTTGCCGATGCCATCCGCTCCCAGTGGGACGTCGCCGAGATGGTCGTCTACGAGACCGGCTCGGTGATCGCCGCGCACACCGGCACGGGGTGGGGGGTCACGGTCCTGCCCGAGGGCTGAGCCGCCGAGTCGACTCGGGCTCGACCTGCCAGCTGAGGCCCAGGCGCCGCGCGTTCTTGTGCGAGGGCCTGACCAAGTCGTGTTCTCGCGGCGTGACGTGACCTGAACCGAGGGGCTGTCGAGCGCGCCGAACGTCTTCCGCCGACGAACTCCCCGCCCGCCGAACACCGTCCAAGCGGGTAGAGACACTGCAGGAGGGGATTCTCATGAAGAAACGCATGGGGAGCGTGGTGCGCGTGTGCGCGATGTTCGTACTGAGCGCGGTTGTCCTCGCGGGTCCGGTCGGCTGTGCCGCCCAGAGAACGAGCGTGGACGAGAGCGACAGCGGCGGATCCGTGACGCTCAACCAGAAGGCGACGCTTCAGGTCTCCCTTGTGGGCAACCCGTCGACCGGCTACAGCTGGACGGTCGTCGATGACGCCGGAGGGATCCTCAAACAGATCGGCGAGCCAGTGGTCCAGGACGTCAACCCAAATGCCAACCCCTCGGGACCGGCAGTGGGCCAGTCGCAGCGGCAGGTATTCCAGTTCGATGCCGCCAAGACAGGAACGGGCGCCCTCAAGATGGAGTACAAGCGCGCTTGGGAGACGACGGTTCCGCCCGAGAAGACGTTCACGGTCGACGTGACGGTTGAGTAGTCAGAGAGGCCGCCTGATCTCGGGCTACTCCCGCTCCCACCGAAGCGAGCGTTTCACCGCCTCGACCCAGAGAAGACGCAGATCGGCGAGGCGCGCGCTCGCGTTCGGGTCCGGCTCGTACGTCCTCCCGATCGCGCGAAGCATCGGCAGGTCGGCGGGCGAATCCCACACGCCGACCGCGCGGCCAGCGAGGTAGGCCGCCCCGAGCGCGGTCGATTCGGCCATCGCGGCCGTGTGTACGGGAATGCCGAGCACGTCGGCGAGCGTCTGCATGACGAGCTCGTTCACCGTCACGCCGCCATCGACGCGCAGCGCGGCGAGCGCTTCGCCCGAGTCCGCGCGCATGGCGTCGATGAGGTCGCCTACCTGCAGTGGGATGGATTCCATTGCCGCACGCGCGACGTGAGCGTTCGTGGCACCACGGGTGAGCCCGAAGATGGCCCCCCGGGCGAGTGGATCCCACTCCGGGGCTCCCAGGCCGGTGAGTGCGGGCACGAGCACCACCCCGTTGCTGTCGGGCACGCTCTCCGCGAGCCTCTGAGCCGCGGCTGGGTCTTCGGCGAGCATCAAGCCCTCGACGATCCACTGCACGATCGCGCCGCCCATGAAGATCGAGCCCTCGAGCGCGTATTCGAGGACGTCGCTCGTCTGTGCGGCGAGCGTCACAGCGAGCGTGTCCGACCGCACGCGCTTCGTGCCCGTATGCATGAGCGCGAACACGCCGGTTCCGAAGGTCGCCTTGGCATCGCCGGCCAAGAACCCGCCGTTGCCCACGAGCGAAGCCTGCTGATCGCCGCAGGCCGAGGTGATGGGGATGGGTGCGCCGAGCAGCTCGGGCACGGTCGTGCCGATGTGACCGCTCGATGGAACGACGCTCGGCAGCATGCTCGCGGGAACACCAAAGAGGTCCAGAAGTTCCCGGTCCCATTCGCCTCGCTCGATGTCGAGCAGCATGGTGCGCGACGCGTTGCTCGCGTCGGTGGCGTGGACCGCCCCACCAGTGAGCTTCCAGATGAACCAGCAGTCAACGGTCCCACAGGCGAGCTCACCCCGATCCGCCCGTGCACGCGCGCCCTCGACGTTGTCGAGGATCCAGGCGATCTTCGTCGCCGAGAAATACGGGTCGAGCGGCAGACCGGTGCGTTCGCGGACCATCGCTGCCTTGCCTGCTCGGATGTGTGTCTCTGCGGCGTCCGAGGTGCGCCGGTCCTGCCACACGATCGCGTTGAAGATCGGCGTGCCGGTCGCCCGGTCCCAGACGACTACGGTCTCGCGTTGGTTCGTGATGCCGATCGCGGCAAGGTCCTTGGCGGTCAGACCTGCCTGTGTGATCGCATCGCGCGCCACCGCCAGCTGGTTCTGCCACATGATCTCGGGGTCGTGCTCCACCCACCCGGGCTGCGGGAAGATCTGCGGCAGCGGCACCTGCGCCTGGGAGCGCTTCTCGCCCCGCTCGTCGAACACGATCGCCCGCGAGCTCGTCGTTCCCTGGTCGAATGCAAGCACCAATGGCATAGTGCCTCCCTGATTCTCACCGTCGTGCGCCAGTCGTGCAGCGCGTCACTCGGTCATCTAATCACAACAGCCTCTGCTACGCCTGCGCGTCTGAAGGCAGTTCTCGGCCGCGCGTTGCAGTCCCGGCCTGGGTACGAACCACTCTAGGTCCCGTTTCCTTGAGCCGAGGAGGTCATGAGCATGGCAGGCATGCTTGAAGGCAAGGTAGGGGTCGTCACCGGTGCGGGTTCGGGCATCGGTCGCGACTGTGCGCTGAGGATGGCTCGCGAAGGCGCGAAGGTGATGTGTTCTGACATCTCGCTCGATGCTGCCATGGGCAGCGTTCAGGCCATCACCGACGCAGGTGGCACCGCGCGCATGGTGCAAGCCGACGTGTCCGATCCCGAGCAGTGCAGGTTGATGGTCGAGGCGGCGGTCGAGGCGTTCGGCGCGCTGCACCTGGCAGTGAACAACGCAGGCATCGGCGGGGAAGCGGCCACCGTCGGCGACTACTCCGTCGAGGGCTGGCGCACGGTCCTGTCGATCAACCTCGACGGCGTCTTCTACTCGATGAAGTACGAGCTCCCCGAGATCGTGAAGGCAGGCGGCGGCTCGATCGTGAACATCTCGTCGATCCTCGGCCTGGTTGGGTGGGCGACGGCATCGGCGTACACCTCGGCGAAGCACGGTGTCGTGGGGCTTACCCAGGTGGCCGCGATCGAGTACGCGCCCCAGGGCGTGCGCGTGAACTCCATCAACCCCGGATTCATCGTCACGCCGCTGCTCACGAGCGCCGGTATCAAGGAGGGCGACGACATCTACAACATGATCGCGGCCAAGCACGCGATGAACCGGCTCGGGCGGTCGCCCGAAGTGGCCAACGCCGTAACGTGGCTGCTCTCAGACGAGGCATCGTTTGTGACGGGGATCGCGCTCCCGGTGGACGGCGGGTATACGGCGCAGTAGCCGAGCAGCTTGACTGCAGCCGCCCCCGCGCGCGACCAACGATCCGGATGCGCCTCCGAACGGAGTCCTACCGACGGAGTATGTTCAGAATGCCAAGTCCTTTCTACACTCGAAGTGGATGGACGCGAGGCGTACGGTGGGCCGCTGGTGAGCCCACCCGCGATCGGCGACAGAGCGGCCCGGCATGGAGAGTGTCGGGCCGCTTTGTGTTCCAGCGGGGATACGACTGCGCGCGGGGCGCGGGCGCGGCACGACGGGGCTAGCGGCATCGCGGGCGCCACAGGAAGACCGGGCAGGGCGCACCGTTCGGGGCAGGGGAGGGCTACTTCCAGTCAGGCGAGACCGAGATGACCTCGTAGCCCTTGCCATCCTTGGCGACCTTGATCGCCGCGCCGTTCTCGAGCGAGCTGTACGTGCACGCGGCTTCGGCGGGTTCGCCTGAGGAGAGCTGCACGATGGCGATGCCGGGAGTGTCGTCGTCGGCAGGGCGCAGCTTGTAGCCGATGAATGTTGCGTCTTCGGCTGGCGTGGAACACGCGACGAGCAGACCCGCGATCAGAACAAGACCGAGGACGATCAGCAGTACGCGCTTCGCTGACATGGCTACCCCTTACCCTCTCGCCAGTTCTCCCTGAGCCACTGTCACACGTCTGTCAATGCCGGTTGATGCGCTGCCGGCAGGGCGAAAACGCCGGTGGACACGTAGGATACCGCGCCGAACGGCCCTCTGTCGCGCCGACGCCAGCTAGTGCCGACGGTAGTGCGCGATGATCGCCGAGACGAAGAACCAGCTGCCGACCGCCACGGCGGCCAAAAGAGCGAAGCGTGCGATCCAAATGAAGGCTTCTGGCTTCGCGGTGTCACGCAGCAGCATCGACAGCCCGACGACGAACGCCGCGACCACGAGCGCGAACGAGAGCCGGTTTACCGACTCCTCGAGCCGCGTCATGAGCGGCTCGAGTCCGGTGGGTCGGACCGCCATGCGGAGTTCGCCCTGACCTGCACGCTTCAGCAAACGGGCAAGTGACTCCGGAACATCGGTGAGCATGCGCGAGCTGCGCCTAAGCGATCTCATGAGCGTGCGCAGAAGCGCGCGGGGCTCCATGCGCGCATCGGCCATCTTGCGCGCGAACGGAGCGGTGACTGCGACGAAGTCGAAGTTCGGATCGAGCTGCGTGCCGAGTCCCTCGAGCACCGCGAGTGTGGTGAGCAGCACGGCGAGCTCACTCGACATCATGAGGTGGTGCACTCGGACGAGGTTGAGGATCTCGGAGATGAGCTCACCGATGTGCACTTCGCGAAGCGAGCGGTTGTAGTACTTGCCGATGAGCCGCGAGACCTCGGCTTCAAGCGCCGCGACGTCGAGGTCACCGGGTATCCCGGCGGCATCTACGAGCGTGTCGACCGCCATCTGCACGTCGTTGTCGATGATTGCGAGGAACAGGTCGGCAAGCTGGTCTCGGCCGACCTGTGAGATCGTGCCGACCCGCCCGAAATCCGTGAAGCCGACGCGCCCGTCCGGCAGCGCGAACAGATTGCCGGGGTGCGGGTCAGCGTGATAGTAGCCGTACGCGAAGATCTGCTCGAGGTAGCAGTAGATGCCGCGCTTCGCGAGTTCGGTCCGATCCAGCCCGGCTTCGTCGATGAGATGTGGACGGTTGAACGGGATTCCGTTCAGTCGCTCGAGCGTGAGGACGCGCTGCGTCGTGTACTCCCAGTGGACCTTGGGAAAAGCCACGGTGTCGTCGTGTTCGAACATGGCGCCGATCCTCTCGGCGCGCTGCCCCTCGCCGATGTAGTCGAGCTCGCCGCGAACCGCTTCGGCAAAACCCCTCACGATCTCGACCACGTCGTAGTACTCGCCGATCTCCGTGTGGTCACCCACGAACCGCGCCTGGGTAAGCAGGATATCGAGGTCTACCTCGACCTGGTGCGTGATGCCCGGGCGCTGGACCTTGACCACAACCTCGGTGCCGTCATCGAGCGTAGCGGCGTGCACCTGGCCGATCGACGCCGAGGCGAGGGGAGCTTCGTCGAACGTCGCGAACACCTCGCCCGGCTCGCCGCCGAGTTCCGCTTTGACGATCTCGCGCACCTGCTCGTACGGGAAGGGAGCCACCTCGTCCTGGAGCTTCATGAGCTCCTGGACGATGGCCTCGGGAATGACGTCGGAGCGCGTCGAGGCCGCCTGGCCGACCTTCACGAACGTGGGGCCGAGGCGTTCGAGCGTCCTGCGCACGCGAACGCCCAGCGCGTCCGGCTCGATTCCACCTTCGCGGTGGAATCGGCTCCGGACGGGCGCGAAGCGACGCAGCCCTGTTGCGTCGAGCGCGTTGTCGAATCCCTCATCGATGAGGATTCCGGCAATCTGCCGATAGCGCTCGACGTGTTTGCGGGGAGGCACGCCGATTCCTCAGACGACCAAGGTCGCCACTAGGGCGTATCCTCTTCGTCGGTCACCGAGCGCTGAGCGATGAGCGCCTTGAGCTCTGCGACTTCTGCCCTGAGTCCCTCGACGTCTTCCTTGGTTGCAACGCCGGTGGCACGCAGGAATCGGTCGCTTTCCTGGTCCACCGTCTTGCGAGCGCTCTCCTGTTGCTCGGCGGCCATCTCGCTGATACGGTCCGTGACCTTCTTGGCCTCGGACTCGGACATCTTGCCGCGCTCCTCGAGGTCCTTGCTCATACTCGTCACGCGGTCGCGCGTCATCTCCATGACGCCGAGTCCCATGAGGAAGGCCCGTTCAACCAACCCCGCTACGTCGGTGCGTTCGTCTGCCATGAGGCACCTCCCCTTTCTTCATGGCTCGCATGCATGGTCGGAAGTCGTCGTTCGTTCGGTCGCGCACTAAGTCGCTCCGTGTCAGGTATACCCAAGTACAGGGGTGAGGGGAACCCTTGTACGCGAGTTCGACCGAGTCTCCGTGCTCGCGGGAATAGACGAGCTGGAGGGGAGCGCCGGTGCGAGCAGAGGAAGCCGCCGCTCAAGAAGCGGCTCGAAACCGATATCGTGGCTGCCTGATCGGAGGCGCCATCGGCGATGCGCTCGGAGTGCCCGTGGAGTTCATGTCGCGCTCCGAGATCCTCGGCCTCCAGGGCCCCGACGGCGTGACCGACTTCGCGAGCTGGAAGAACGATCAAGGCTTCGTTTTCTCGGCGGGTGCCTACAGCGACGACACCCAGCTCACGATTGCGACCGCTGTTGGGCTGCTCAGGGGGCTCCAACGCTGGCGCCGCACGCACCTCGAGGAGACGTGCGCTGCCGTGTACGAGCGGTACAAAGCGTGGCTGGAGCTCCAAGACCTCCCCAGCCAGAGTCGCTTTCCGGGCAGCACATGCCTGAGCGCGCTGCGCCGCGGCCGCCCCGGGGAGGTCGACGATCCGATCAACGACAGCAAGGGCTCGGGTGGCATCATGCGGATCGCTCCGGTTGGCCTGGCGTTCGAGCCGTGCCGTGCGTTCGAGATGGGGACCGAGATCGCCGCACTCACTCACTGCCATCCGAGCGGCTATCTCGCCGCGGGGGCGTTCGCGGAGCTCGTTTCGCGATGCGCCCGGGGCGAAGGACTCACGAGTGCGGTGACCGAGACCCGCGAGCTGCTCCTCGGCTGGGACGGCTGCGAGGAGACGCTCGAGAGACTGGATCTCGCCATGGAGCTGTTCGTGGGCGATGCCGACCTAGACGAGGCCTACGAGATGCTCGGCGAAGGATGGGTCGCCGAGGAGGCACTCGGCGTGGCGCTCTTCTCGGCGCTGTCGTTTCCAGAGGATTTCGCCGAGGGCGTGCTCGCCGCCGTGAACATCACCGGCGACAGCGACACGACGGGCGCGCTCACGGGCTCTCTGCTGGGTTCCCTGCTTGGCTACGACTCGATTCCGGGCGAGTGGGCGCGGGATGTCGAGGATGCGCGTCTGCTGCTCGAGCTCGCCGACGACCTCTACGACGGTTTCGCGAACGACGTGCCGCTTGCCTGGGAGAAGTACCCCACCGAATAGGCGTGACTGCCGTCGGGCGGGCTAGATCGGTCACCGGCGCGGGCTCCGCTCCGGTCGCGAGGTGGTGGCGTGCCGCGCTGAGGTGGGCACATCGCTCGCTATACTCGTACCCGACACCATGTGCTGCGTCCGGCCGCCACCCTTCTCGTCCGCTGGAACCCATGCCTGCTGCTATTCCCACACCACTGCCTCATCGCCGCCGGGACGCCGCGTGCGTGCTCCTCGCGCTCGGGGCCATCTTCGCGGTGCTTCTCTCTGCGAGCGGCTGTGGGTCCAGCGACACGACTCAGGTCTCGCGCGGCCGTCTCGAGCCCGATGCCCCGCGTGGCTCGAAGATTCCCTTCGGCTACGCGCGTCCTCAGCCGGGTCTTGAGGCGGGGACTATCGAGAAGGTCGAGGCAACGCCCACTGCGTCTGCCGTCACGACCGAGGCGACCGCATCGGCGGTCGCCTCCGGCACCATCGTGTCGCATGCTGCGTTCTCCGCGGAGCTAGCCATGACGCACGTGCGCTACCTCGCGGACCGAGTTGGCGTGCGGGCGGCGGGCAGTGCCGCAGAGCGACGGGCGGCCGACTACGTCGTGGCGCAGTTGGTGCGTCTCGGCTACGAGCCGCGCATCGAGGACGTGCCACTCCCCAACGGCAAGACCTCGCGCAATGTCATCGCCGAGAAGCCGGGTACCTCAGAGCGCACGATCGTTCTCGGCGCGCACCTCGACTCGAAACCACCGTCTCCCGGGGCGAACGACGACGCGTCGGGTGTCGGGGCACTGCTCGCGATCGCCTCCGCTCTGTCTGACCAGCGAATCGCGGCGACCGTCGAGTTCGCCTTCTTCGGCGCCGAGGAGATCATCGGTGCCGACGTCAACCAGCACCACTTCGGCTCGCGTCATCGCGTGTCGGAGATGACAGCGGCCGAGAAGTCCGGAGTGGCCGGCATGATCTCGCTCGACATGATCGGATACGGCGACAGACTGTATGCGCGCACCATGAACCGCGGACCTCAGAGTCTCGTGCAGGATATGATCAGGTACTCACGCTCACGCGTGCCGTTGACCTACCTGCGGGACCCGGCGAAGACGGGCCAAAGCGACCATGAGCCCTACGAGCTCGGACGAATCCCGGCGGTGTGGATCGAGTCGCTGCCCGACCCCGCCTACCACAAGACGACCGACACGAGCTCGCACGTGCAGCCCACGCGCCTCAAGCAGGTTGGGCAACTCGTGCTCGACTACGTCGCCTCACGAACCGACGCGAGCCTCGCGGCGCTACGTAGGTAGCGATCGCTACCAGATCTGCGCGACCTCGGGGACAGTACGGCGGTCGACGAGCGACAGGGCGTCCGAGGTGCACGCGCTTCGGCAGATGCCGCACCCCCAGCATGCCGTGGGATCCAGCTTGACCCACCTGGCGCCGTTGTCGCCCTGCGCCGACAGCGCTCCGAAGGGGCAGAGGGACACGCACTGGCGACAGGCGGTGCAGGACTCGCGATCGAGGTGCGCCACCCACTCGCCACGCCACATAAGCGGCATTGAGTAGCCGACCGTGAGCTTCATTGCCATGCAGCCACTCTGCTCGTTGCAGTTGCAGATAGCGCCGATGAAGGGCGTAAGGAACGTCCAGACTGAGTGCATCAGACCCCGAGTCTCGCATCTGTGGAGCAACGTGAGCGCTTCTTGTGTCGTGAGCCGCTCGAACGAGCTCACGTCGGGGCCGTCGACGTAGTCCTTGAACCCCTCTTCAAGAATCGAGTCCACGGGCTGTGTCGTGACCATGAGGCACAGAGCCTCCGGTTTGTGCCCCGCGAAGGTCCTGCACACGCACGGAATCCTCACGATGCTCGTGGCGATGTCGAAGATCTCTGCGCACTCCTCGATTGGCACAGGCTGTCCGTAGTGGATCCTCTGCATCCGGCGACTCAGCGTCTTCTTGCCGGTGCGCTCGATCGGGCCTGGCAGCATTTCGAGGTATTCCATGGCGCCGATAGCGCGGGCGCGCATCGTGTCGAAGCCGCTTAGGAACTCGACGATGTAGTCGCGCCGCTCGAGGTCGCTCTCAAGATCAGCCGCGTAGTTCGATGCCTCGAGGTACCAGCGCTTGCCGTCCCCGTGTTCTACGCAGAACTGGCACATGTCTTCGCCTTCATCCGGATGCGCGGCTGGGGGTCAATGGCGCCGCGCTGGAGCTCGGTCTGCGCTACGAGTGTAGCCGCATCAACAGAGGAGTCGAAGCGCGCACGGGAACAGACTCGCGTGCGCGCCGATGCTACAAGGGGATGAGGTGGGGGCGGCCGAAGGTTTCGGGAGCAGAGGACTATGAGGTGGCGCGGGCCCGCGCGATAGCACGCTCTACGCCGATGCTTCGGCGTTCACGCTCGGCCTCGGCGTAGAGGTCCGCGATCTGGCCGACCAGCATGCCGGGAACGTCGATTGCGTCGGGGTCTTGCAGGCGCCGTATCACAGGAACGGACGAACTGGCGTGGCCGTCGGCGCTATCGCTCTCAACAGCGGACATCAGACCCCTCCCATGCTCGTGACGCCTCGCCTTGCCGCGATGAGCGCCGTGCAGATACTACCCCAGACAATCCGGCTTTCAATCGCCGTTCGGCGAATTGTCCTCACGACGAGCGGACCCGGGCCGGTCACCGTCTCTTCGGAGCCGTGCAGTCGTCTGCACCTGGACGCCGCTGTCCAGTGATAGCCTAGGCGCGATGGCCATGTCGGGCTTCGGGATCGCACCGAACCCCGCCAAGCGCGCTGCTGCGAACGACGCAAGGAGACCAACGGTGATGCAGGTGAGTTCCAGCCCCACAGCTAGGGCCATGCTTACCGACCTCTACCAGCTCACCATGTCGCAGGCCTACTGGAGCGCGGGGATAACCGACACCGACGCCTCGTTCCACCTGTCGTTCAGGACGAACCCGTTCGAGGGCGGCTTCGCGCTGGCATGCGGGCTCGAGTCCGCCGTCGGCTACCTGCGATCCTTGCGCTTTGACACCAAAGATATCGCCTACCTTGGGGCGCAGAAGGGCAACGACGGCGCACCGCTCTTCAGGCGCGAGTACCTCACGTGGCTCGAGGCGTTCGAGTTCGGCTGCGACGTCGACGCCGTGCCTGAGGGGGTCGTCGTCTTCCCGCGAGAGCCGCTCGTGCGAATCACGGGACCCATCGTGCAGTGTCAGATCGTCGAGACGGCACTGCTGAATCTCATCAACTTCCAGACACTCGTTGCGACCAAGGCCGCGCGGGTGTGTCAGGCGGCGGCGGGCGACCCGGTCATCGAGTTCGGCCTCAGGCGCGCCCAGGGGCCGGACGGCGGTCTGTCGGCGAGCAGAGCGGCGTATGTCGGAGGATGCGTCGCCACTTCGAACGTGCTCGCCGGCCAGCGGTTCGGCATACCGGTCGCCGGCACGCACGCTCACAGCTGGGTGATGGCGTTCGACAGTGAGCGAGAGGCCTTCGAGGCATACGCCGACGCCATGCCCAACAACTGCACACTGCTCGTCGACACCTACGACACGCTGGAAGGCGTGCGCAACGCAGTCGCGGTCGGACGCAAGCTTCGGGAGAGTGGGCACACGCTCGCGGCCATCCGTATCGACTCGGGCGACCTCGCGTGGCTCTCGCTGCGGGCGCGAGCGATCCTCGACGAGAGCGGATTCGAAGACGTGCGCATCATCGCGAGCAACGAGCTCGACGAACACCTCATCGTGTCGCTCAAGGACCAGCACGCCGCCATCGACACGTGGGGGGTCGGCACGAAGCTCGCCACTGCGTGGGATCAGCCGGCGCTCGGAGGCGTCTACAAGCTTTCTGCGATACGGCGCCCGGGTGAGGATTGGATCTCGCGCATCAAAGTCTCCGAGCAGACGACGAAGGTCACCACGCCGGGGCTTCTCGGCGTGCGGCGATATCGCCGAGAGGGGAAGCTCGCCGGAGACATGATCTACGACATCCGGACGCCGCCGTCTGCGGAGGCGTTGATGGTTGATCCGGCTGACGGGACCCGCCGAAAGCGCTTCACCGCAGAGAACGCCTACGAGGAGCTTCTCGTGCCCGTGTTTCGTTCGGGCGAGCTCGTGATGGATGTTCCGGCCCTGTCCGAGGTGCGCGACCGCGCGGCTGCCGGAGTGGCCGAGCTTGATCCCAGCGTCACACGCTTCCTCAACCCCCACGTCTACGCGGTGGGGCTGGAACAGCATCTGAACGACGAACGGACGAGGCTGGTACTCGAAGCTCGTGGCCTGCCGGCGGACGATGGTCCCACACAGAGAGCTGGGGAGTGAACAGCATGCATGCGCTGGTTCTCATAGACATTCAGAACGACTTCATGCCGTTCGGGGCGTTGCCGGTGGCCGAAGGTGACGAGGTCGTGCCCGTCGCGAACGATCTGGTGACCCGGTTCGATCTCGTTGTCGCGACGCAGGACTGGCACCCGGCCGGTCACGGGAGCTTCGCTGTGAACCACGTCGGACGTTCTCCGGGAGACGTGATCGAGCTTAGCGGAGTCGACCAGGTACTCTGGCCGGCGCACTGCGTCCAGAACGAGCCCGGCGCGTCGTTCCATTCGGGCCTGGACGTGGCCCGAATCGATCGTGTGGTCCGCAAAGGCACGGAGCCCGAGATCGATTCCTATAGTGGGTTCTTCGACAACGACCACCGCAGTGCAACAGACCTCGAGTCGTTCCTGCGAGGTCGGGACGTGACCGGACTCTTCATCTGCGGTCTTGCCACCGACTACTGCGTGAAATACACCGCACTCGACGGGCGCGCGCTCGGTTTCGAGGTGACCGTGGTCGAGGACGGTTGCAGCGCCGTGGATCTTGCTTCCGGGGATGGTGGGCGCGCCCTCGACGAGATGCGAGCGGCAGGTTGTCATGTGATCAGGAGCTCGCAGCTGCGTCTCTAGGGGCGAGCGCCTACACGCTCGGCAGCGTCTCGCGCCAGCCCTCGGTAGTAAGACCGAAGAGGTCGCCAAGTCCACGCATAGCGTCCTCGGCATACTCGAGGTGCCAGTCTTCGAGTGACAGGTAGAACTTCGGGTTGAACACGAGTCCCATCGACTTCACGAGGTCGATGACCGCTTCGAGTAGGTAGTCGCTCTCCACCACGAGGTCCACGAGATCGGGATTGACGCGGTCTTCGATGACGGGAACGGGAGACCAGAAGTACTTCTCGCCCCCCGCTCGCACGATGAGGTCGAGGACGAGGTTGCCGGCCGTGGTTACCACGAGCTCCAGGCCGTCATAGAGCGTCTTGCTCATGACGGCGCGGCCCTTCTCGAGCCCCGCGGTGCGCAGCAGCGTCAGCTCGTCGACGTGCATGGGGAACGGCGAGGCAGGGATCGCGTGTAGCACCTCGCGTAGATTCACGGCCGTCACGAGCGTCTTCTTGGGATGGGACTGGAGCAGTATGCCGAGTGCGAAGTTCGCCTCGGTAGCCGAAACGGCGTTCAGCAGCAGGCGGAAGACGTCTTTGCTCTCGGCCTCATAGTGCGGCCGAATCGCAGCAAGGCCGCTCGTAGCAGTCAGCACGAGGTCGGTGCCTCTCTCGCTCCGTAGGCTCGTCGCACGGGTGTCCCGCAGGGGACGTCCCTTGTATCGGCGGTCGTCATGCCGAGCTGAGAGGCGGGCTGCAGCCGCTTGTGATTCCGCGCACACTGATGGGCGCGGGGCGCCTTTCCTCGCGCGCTATCCGAGGCCGTGCTTCTCGAGGAATGCGTCCACGCTATCGTCGAGCGTCGGTTCGCTCGCGTCTTCGACCCGGTAGGTGACGCGTACCGAGGGCTGCCCGATCGCCACGAGTCTGCCCAGATCGATGGGCGTGCCCACTGCGACCACATCGCACGGCACGGCCGCGATCGTTGCTTCGAGTTCGCGGAGTTGCGACTCGGAGTAGCCGACGGCCGGGAGCACGTCGGTGAGGTGCGGGTAGTTCTCGAAGGACTCGCGGATCGAGCCGACCGCGTACGGCCGCGGGTCGACGAGCTCGGCGGCGCCGTATTGGAGGGCTGCGAGAGCCGCGGCTCCACGAGCCAGCCCGCCGTGCGTGACCGTTGGACCGTCTTCGATCGCAAGCACCCGCGCGCCGCGCATGCGTTCGCCATCGACGGCATAGACCGCCGACTTCGTCTGGATGATCGTCGCGTCGGGGTTGTAGCGTGCTGCCTCCGAGACGAGCGCTTGCACCTGTCCCGGCTCGGCGCTGTCGACCTTGTTGATCACGAGCACGTCGCCGCGCAGGAAGTTCGCCTCGCCCGGGTGGAAGAGGCGCTCGTGCCCGACCCGGTGCGGGTCGAGCGCGACGATGTCGAGGTCGGGCCTGATGAAGGGCATGTCGTTGTTCCCGCCGTCCCAGATCACGACCTGGGCTTCCTTCTCGGCAGCGGCGAGGATGTCGGCGTAGTCGACGCCCGCGAAGATGACGGCGCCCAGATCGATGAGATGCTCGTATTCCTCCCGCTCCTCGATCGTCGCACCCAACGCGTCGAGGTCCTCGAGAGAGGCGTAGCGCTCGACGCGCATACGGGACAGGTCCCGGTACGGCATGGGATGACGGATGTCGACCGCTCTGATGCCGCGCTCGCGCAACCGCTGCCACACGCGGCTACTGATGCCGCTCTTGCCCACGCCGGTGCGCACCGCCGTCACGGAGATGACCGGCACGTTCGCGGAGAGCATCGTGCTCGCGGGGCCGAGAAGCTCGAAGTCTGGCCCGTGGGCCAGGACGAGGGACGCCTTGTGCATCACGTCGACATGGGCGATGTCGCTATAGGCGAACACAACGGCGTCGATTCTCTCGCGCGCGATAAGCCCGATCAGGTCCTCTTCGGGATAGATCGGGATGCCGTCCGGGTAGAGCTCTCCAGCGAGATCAGTTGGGTAGGTGCGGCAGTCGATACCCGGAATCTGGGTGGCCGTGAATGCGACGACGCGTGTGGACGGGTCGGTGCGATAGCGCAGCTGGAAGTTGTGAAAGTCGCGTCCGGCCGCGCCCATGATGACGATGCGGCGGGGGGTGTCCGACGGTGACATACGTTTCCTCTCGGCGGGAGCTCGGGCTCACGGTGGACGGATGAACGCATAAGGCACGTCCACCATTGTATAGTCCCGCGGGGCCGAGAGTGCCAGCGGGTTTCGGCGCGGACTTTGCTTCAAGCCCGGCCTATGGAACACCCCACGCTCCCTTCGGCGGAACCCGCGCTCGTCGACGCTCCCGCCTCTGCGTCTGCTCCTAGCGTTCGCCTTCCGCTGTCTCAGCGGCTCATGCCGAGGGGTAGCGCGCGCGTGCAGCTCGTGCTTGCCGCCGCCGTGTGGCTCGTGGGGGCGTCGATACTCGGCGCACGAGGCGTCATCTACCTGTCGAGAAGCCACTGGGCGGCATGGCTCGTCGCGCTGGCGCTCGTCATCGGGGTGGTCAAAGGCCACCTGGTCCTCGATCGGGTCGCGCGCAAGGCCGTCGTCCGCATTCGCATGCGAGGCCGCGAGCGTTGCCTCTTCGGCTTCTTCTCGTGGAAGTCGTGGCTGCTCATAGCGTGCATGATGGGCGGCGGGATCGCTCTCAGGAACTCGGGGGCGCCGCCTGCGTTCCTCGGCGTGCTGTACATGGCTGTCGCCACGGCGCTCGTGTACGGTGACAGCACGTACTGGCGGGCGGTCTTTGCGAAGTAGCGCCGAGACGGCGCGTTCGGGGGGCAGCTGCACGAGAGGCGCACGCGCCGGAAGCGGGGGAAGATGAAGGTCGTCGCAGTCAATGGTTCCGCACGTCGCAACGGGAACACGGCAATACTTCTGCGCGCCGCGCTCGAGCCGCTCGAAGCTGCAGGCCACGACTGCGAACTCATCCAGCTCGCCGGCAAGCAGATCCGAGGCTGCACGGCGTGCTACAAGTGCGAAGTCTCGAAGGACAAGACGTGCTCCGGGTTGACCGACGACGGGGATTCCGTCATCGACGCCATGATTGGCGCGGACGCCCTCCTGCTCGGCTCGCCCGTGTACTTCGGCGATGTGGCGGCCGAGCTCAAGGCGATAATCGAGCGCTCGGGGATGGTCGGTCGCCAGAACGGGAACGTGTGGGCCAGGAAGCCTGGTGCGGCTGTCGTGGCCGTGCGGCGGGCCGGGGCGTTGCACGCGTTCGACACGATCAACCACTTCTTCCTCATCGGCGAGATGATCGTCGTGGGGTCGAGCTACTGGAACGTCGGCATCGGGCGCAACAAGGGAGAGGTCGAGGCTGACGACGAGGGCATACGCACGATGCGTCGGCTCGGAGAGAACATGGCCTGGCTTCTCGGGAGACTCGCCGTCGAGTAGCGCCGCGCTCGCGCGCCGCTCGTGCACGCTCGTGGCTGGGCGCCGCGCGCTTTGCTCGCTCGCACGAGCGTAGGCACAGCACCTCGCGTACGATGTGAGCTATGGCACACGGGGACGCGCAAAGAATCGTGCACGCCGACGAGGAGCTCGCGAGGCGCCTGGAGGGCCTTACGGCGCGCGAGATGTGGCGGATGGCCCGCGCCGCGCGGACCGTGTTCCCCGAGCGCGACGCGCTCGCAATCGACGTGGCGGGTGGCGTCGCCGCCTTCGTCGGCGAGAGTTCTCCGATCAACCAAGCGTTCGGGCTCGGTTTCGCCGGCGAGGTCACCGAGAAGGACGCTGCGCTCCTCGAGCGCTTCTACGCCTGGAGAGGCGCGCGCGGGAAGGTCGGCATCTGCCCCTTTGCGCACCCGTCTCTTGCACGCTTGCTCGGTGAGCGTGGATGGGTGCCCGACGGATTCGAGAACGTGCTCACCTTGTCGCTCGAGCGGGACATGGACGTGCCCGAGCCGACGATTGAGATACGGCAGTGCAGCGCGGACGAACGCGACCTGTGGGCCCGCGTCGTGGCCGTGGGATTCTCCTCACCCGACGTGCCGACGCAAGCGGAGCTCGATCTGGCTCATATCATCTCGGCCAGGGACGAAGCGGTCCTTCTCCTCGCATGGATCGACGGCGAACCTGCCGGGACGGGCGAGCTCGTAGTAGAAGAAGGCGTAGGGTGGCTGTCGGCTGACACCACACTCCCGCCGTACCGCGGACGAGGGGTGCACCGCTCGATGCAGCTGGAGCGGCTTCGCCGCGCACGCGACGCCGGGTGCGATCTTGCGGTCACGGAAGCAGCGCCTGGCAGCTCGTCGCAGCGCAACATGGAACGGCTCGGCTTTCGGATCGCGTACACACGCGTGGACATGCTTGCGCCCTGGCAGACCCTGGGTCCACCTTCGGGCCCGTCCGACTGACGACAGATGTCATCGCCGACCGGCAGCCAGCTTGGAGAATGGGTACGTTCGGAGCGGCAACCGTTCCCGGCCCCCGCACCCGAAAGCACAGTGGAGGCACGATGAGCCCGTACGAGCCCGATTCGACCACGGTTGCCTTTGTCGGCACCGGCGTCATGGGAGCGTCGATGGCCGGCCACTTGCTCGAGGCGGGTGCTTCGCTCGTCGTCTTCAATCGCACGCGAGCCCGAGCCGAGGCGCTTGTGGAGCGCGGAGCGCGCTGGGCGGAATCGGCGGGCGATGCCGCTTCCGAGGCCGACGTGACGATCAGCATGGTCGGCTTCCCTGCCGACGTGGAAGAGGTCTATCTCGCGCCCGGTGGAGTCGTCGAGCGCGCTCGGCCGGGCTCGGTGCTCATCGACATGTCCACGTCCTCCCCTTCGCTGGCGATTCGTATCGCCGAAGCGGCTGATGGCAGGGGGTGTGCCGCACTCGACGCGCCGGTGTCGGGCGGGGACGTAGGGGCGCGGAACGCCACACTCACCATCATGGTCGGCGGCAGCGAGGGCGCCTACGCGGACGTCGAGCCGTTGCTGCGCGTCATGGGTGCCAACGTGATTCGCCAGGGCGGCCCTGGCGCGGGGCAGCACACCAAGCTCGCGAACCAGATTGCGATCGCGGGCTCGATGCTCGCCACCGTCGAGTCTCTCGTGTACGCGCGCGCCGCGGGGCTCGATCCTCGGCGAGTGCTCGACTCGATCGGCGCCGGGTCCGCGGCGAGCTGGTCTCTTGCCAACTTGGCGCCCCGGGTTCTGGACGGCGATTTCGCGCCAGGCTTCTTTGTGAAGCACTTCGTGAAGGACATGCGGCTCGCGCTTGAGTCCGCCGAGAGCCTCGGCGTCGACCTTCCGGGACTCGAGTGCGCAAAGCGCCTCTACGACCTGCTCGTCGCCGAGGGTGGCAGCGAGCTCGGAACGCAGGCGCTGTGGCTCCTCTACGCGTCCGCCGAGGAGCGACGAGCTGCCGGCCTGTCGGTGCCGACGTGAGCAGTTGGGGTGCCTTGATCGCGAGCATCAGCGCCGGAGTGACCGGACTGGCATCCGGCGTCGCCGTCGGCCTCGCGGTCGGACAGCGCTATGGGGCAGTAGTCTGGCGCTTCTGGGTGCTGTGCGTGTTCGCACTCGTGGCGTGCTCGGCGTTGTGCGCTGCCGCGCTGGTCCTCGCGGAGCGGTGGCTTGCCGTGGGCGCCCTCGGACTCCTCGGCGGGCTGCTCACTGGACTCAAGTACGGAGCGCGCGGCGGATTCGTGGGGGTCGCGGGAGACTAGTCACACTGCCCGATCGCGGGAATCCGCGCGGACTACCGCACGACGCGAGCCGAGCAGACGACGGAGGCGTCGTCGAGCTATGGCTCGATGCCGAGCATGTCGCACAGCCGGGTGGGCTGGAAGTCTACGCAGATCTCGGTGCCGCACTCGAACGTCGGTGTGTGGAGACGACCGTCGTTGTAGCTGGCCGCTCGCTCGTGTGCTGTGGGGTCTTCCTCGACGTCGATCTCGACATAGGGGATGCCGCGCTCGTCGAGCCACGCCCGCGCGCGCCGGCAGTCACCGCACCACGAGCGGCAATACATGCGCAGTACCGGCTGGGTCGACGTGTCTTGACCAGCGGGGTCAGCCATCGTGGTTCCTTTCACGAGTCTCTGGTGGCAGCGGGGGCGCCCCTGAAGCGAGAAGGGTCGCCTCCAGAAGTATTGATACCCGCAGCAACGGCCGGACCCGCGTAGCGGCGTGCGAAGCTGGGTACCTCTAGAGACTGGAGGACCGTGTTGCTCGATGCCTTCGACGGGTGTCGTCGCGGGCGGCGTCGTGTCATCATCAGGAGTCGGAGCCCAAGGTCCTGACAGGACGCAGCATCGAAAGGACGCGTGATGGTGGACGAGGCCCATTCGCTCGCGGTCTTCATCGATTTCGAGAATCTGGCCATCGGCGTCGAGCAGCCGCACCGAGGCAGAACTCGTGCAAAGCCGCAGGTTCTCGACATGAAGCGGGTTCTCGAGCGGCTCGTGGAGAAGGGCAAGGTCGTCGCCAAGCGCGCGTACGCGGACTGGGGGCGCTTCGACACCTACGTCACGCCGCTGCATGAGCTTGGCATCGAGCTGGCCGAGATTCCGGAGCGGGGCATGACAGGCAAGAACTCGGCAGACATTCGCCTCGTCGTCGATGCGATGGAGCTCTCGTACTCCAAGGAGCACATCGACACGTTCGTGATCGTCTCGGGCGACTCGGACTTCACTCCGCTCGTCTTGAGGCTCAAGGAGAACGGCAAGACGGTCGTCGGGGTCGGCATGAAGGACTCGACGAGCGATCTGTTGGCCGCGAACTGCGACGAGTTCATCTACTACGAGGACATCGGCGCGCCCGCTGGGGCACCGACCTTCGATGAGAGCGTGCCCAAGAAGAAGCGTCCCGCGTTCACGCTCCTGTTCGAGACCATCGAGGCGCTGCAGCGGGAGAACATCGAGGCCATGCACTCGTCGCTCGTGAAGGACACCATCAAGCGCAAGCAACCCTCATTCGCCGAGGCCACGTACGGCTACCGCTCGTTCACGCAGCTGCTCGAGGACGCACAGAAACTGGGCTTCATCACCCTGCGCAAGGACCCGCGCTCAGGCACGTACGTGGTCGAGGGCTTTGCCGGCGAACGCTAAGTGGCGCGCTCGCTCGACTTCTTCGCGTCGAGTCCTCGGGGCCTCGAGGACGTCCTTGCCGACGAGCTGCGGGGCCTCGGTGCGAAAGGCGTGCGTCCCGCTCGCGCGGGCGTGGCCTTCATGGGTCCACTCTCCACAGGGCTGCGCGCATGCCTGTGGTCGCGCGTCGCATCCCGCATCCTGTTCAAGATCGCAACCGTGCCCGCAGGGAGCGCAGACGAGCTGTACGCCTCGGTCCACGGCCTGCCGTGGGAAGCCCACCTCGCGCTCGAAGGCACGCTTGCTGTGAGCGTCGTGGGGACGACGCCGTCACTCAAGCACACGGGCTTCACCGCCCTCAAGGTCAAAGACGCGGTCGTCGACCGATTCCGGGAGCTATACGGCTCGCGGCCCAATGTCGACCCCGCCACGCCGGACGTGCGTGTGAGCGTGCGACTCCTCGGCGCTTCTGCGATCGTGTCGATCGACCTGTCGGGCGAGGCGCTGCACAGGCGGGGCTACCGCGAGCCGGGCGTGCAGGTCGAGGCGCCGATGAAGGAGAACCTCGCGGCCGGGATGCTCGCCATGGCGGGCTGGAAGGAAATCGCCGAGAGTGGCGGTGCGTTCGTCGACCCACTCTGCGGCTCGGGCACGCTCGGCATCGAGGCGGGATGGATCGCTTCGGACATCGCACCCGGGATCATGCGCGAGCGCTGGGGGTTCTCTGGATGGCTCGGCCGCGACGATTCGATTTGGGAAGCGCTCATGCGGGAGGCTAGACAACGCGGCGAGGCGGGGCTGCGGAAGGGACTGCCACCCATCCTCTGTTCCGACACGGACGAGAAGGCGGTTGAGATCGCTCGCGCATGTGTCCGCCGAGCGGGCCTCGGGCGCGCGGTCACTCTCGAACGTCGGGACCTGACCGCTCTCGCGGCCCCGGCAGGCGTATCCGACGGTCTCGTGGCCACCAACCCGCCGTACGGAGGCCGCCTTGGCCAGCGCGACTCGCTGCGGCAGCTCTATGGGTGGCTGCGACAGCGACTTGACGCGCAGTTCGCCGGGTGGACGCTCGCCGTCATCAGCGGGGACGCGAAGATCGGGGAGGGCCTAGGACTGATGCCCACCCATACCGCCGACACGTTCAACGGGCAGATTCCGGTGACGGTCTCGGTCTTCGAGGTACCGGGACGCAAGCGCAAGACGCGTGCCGATGAGCGCCCGGCGGCGAAGCTCGCCCGCACGCCCGCGAAACGCCCCCCGCCCGGGGCGGTGGCTGTCGCGGCGGAGGCGTCGGCCGCTCCACCGGAGACCGATCATGTCCCAACGGCGTCAACATCTGAGACCGTGTCGCGCGGCTACGCGGCCGAGGCCTTCGAGAACCGGCTGCGCAAGATGTCGCGGCACTTCGACCGCTGGGCGCGGAAGTCGGGCGTGAGCTGCTATCGCGTGTACGACGCGGACCTGCCCGACTACGCGGTCGCAATCGATGTGTACAACGGCGCAGGGCCGGACGAAGGTCGCCGCTGGGCGCACATTGCGGAGTACGCCCCACCCGCCGACATCGACCCCGAGCGTGCTTCGGCGCGCTTGCACGACGTGGCCGAGATCGTCCCGCAGGTCCTCGGCGTCGCGTCCGAGGACGTGTTCCTGAAGCAGCGGCGCCGGCAGCGCGGGACCGAGCAGTACCAGCGACTTGGTCGCGCAGGCGCGCGAGGCGTCGTTCAGGAGGACGGCCTACAGTTCGAGGTGAACTTCTCGGACTACCTCGACACTGGCCTGTTCCTCGACCATCGCGTCACTCGGCATATGCTGCGCGAGATGGCCGAGGGGGCGCGCTTCCTGAACCTCTTTGCCTACACGGGCAGTGCAAGCGTGTACGCGGCGGCTGGAGGGGCCCTCTCAACCACGAGCGTCGACATGTCCTCGGCCTATCTGAACTGGGCCGGGCGCAACATGCAGCTGAACGGCTTCACGGGGCCTGAGCACCAGCGCGTGCACGCGGACGTACTTGCATGGCTTCACGTGCCCGCGACCGTCGAAGAGCGGTACGACCTGATCTTCCTCGATCCGCCTACCTTCTCGAACTCCAAGCGGATGAACGAGACCTTCGACGTCCAACGCGACCACGTCGCGCTCATTGCGACCGCGGCGCGATTGCTGGCCGAAAGCGGCACGCTCGTGTTCTCGTCGAACCGGCGGCGATTCCATCTCGACGTAGCCGGGCTCGCTGAGCACGGGCTGTCGGCTCAAGACGTCACGGCGCGCACGATTCCTCGGGACTTCGAGGGCCGGGGGTGGGTTCACGCCTGCTGGCTCGTCCGCCGGGCCTGAGCCTGGCCAGCGCGACAGCGCCACCTTGCCGCAGCACGCGGGGTTCGTCCCTGTCGCAGCGCGGCCTCCTGTCGTACAATCACAACTCGCGCTGAGGACCGTCTCGCGCTGACGACCCTCTCGCGAGGAGTGCCGTTTGCGCTGCGTCGCAGGGGCCTCGATGCCCCGCATATCTGTCACTGGGAGGTTCGCGCACGTGGAGCACACGAAGGTCTGGGAGTTGCCCGTTGAGAGCAAGCTCGGGGCGATGCCGGTCCGCTTGGACGACACCACGCTACGTGATGGCGAGCAGACTGCCGGCGTCGTGTTCTCGAATCAGGAGAAGTGCAACATCGCCCGCATGCTCGACGAGCTCGGCGTGGATCAGATCGAGGCGGGCATCCCGGTCATGGGCGGTGACGAGGCCGAGGTCATCACCGAGATCGCGCACATGGGTCTGAAGGCGTCCGTCCTCGGCTGGAACCGCGCGAACGTGGCGGACATCAAGACCTCGATCGCTTGCGGCGTCGACGCGGTTGCCATCTCGCTCGCGACGAGCGATATCCACATCGCCACCAAGCTGCAGAAGGACCGTCCGTGGGTCATCAAGTCGATCCGCGAGGCTACCGCCTACGCCAAGAGCGAAGGCGTCTACGTGTCAGTCAACGCCGAAGATGCGTCGCGTACGGAGTTCGGCTTCCTCATCGAGTACGCGAAGGCCGCGCAAGCCGAGGGCGCCGATCGCATCCGCTTCTGCGACACGATCGGCACGATGGAGCCCTTGCGTATGTACCGCGTGGTCAAGGAGCTCATCGAGGAGACCGGTCTCGAGGTCGAAATGCACACCCACAACGACTTCGGCATGGCCGTCGCGAACGCCATCGCGGGCGTACACGCCGGTGCTACGTGGGTCAACGTCACCATCGGCGGCCTCGGCGAGCGCGCCGGCAACGCGGCTCTCGAGGAGGTCGTCATGGCCCTCAAGTACCTCGAGGATCTCGACCTGGACATCGACACCAGGCGATTCCACGAGGTCACGAACTACGTGATGCTCGCGGCCGGTCGGCAGATTCCCGCGTGGAAACCGATCGTCGGGTCGAACATGTTCGCCCACGAGAGCGGGATTCACGCCGACGGCGTTATCAAGAACCCCAAGACCTACGAGGTCTTCACTCCCGAAGAGGTCGGCCTCGAGCGTCAGATCGTTGTGGGCAAGCACTCCGGCTCGCGCACGATTGAGATGAAGTTCGGCGAGTACGGCATCGAGATCACGCGCGAAGAGGCATCGGCGATGCTGCCGGCGGTGCGCCACAAGGCTGTCGAGATCAAGCGCCCGCTCTTCGACAAGGAACTCGTGGCGATCTACAACGAGCTTGTCGCCGAGCGGGACCGGGCAGAGGCGGTGGGCGAGTAGCCCGTCGACTGCGGCCGACTACCGCCGCGGCCAACCGCCTACGGCGCCTCGCGTAGCCGCGAGCCTTCGGAAAGGGTGAGTGCGATTCCCGGCAAGACCATCGCCGAGAAGATCTTCTCGGCACATTCCGGCACGGACGCGCGCGCGGGCGACATCGTCGTTGCCAACGTCGATTTCGTGATGGGGCAGGACGGCACCTCACCGCTCGCGATCCGCGCGCTCGAGCGCATGGGCGTCGACCGCGTCTTCGATCCCGAGCGCGTGGCACTCGTCATCGACCACTCCTCGCCAAGCCCACTCGAGGGCGTGAGCGCGCTTCACACGATCATGCGCGACTTCGGCGAGAAGACCGGCGTCAAGGTCTACGACGTCGGTTGCGGCGTGTGCCACCAGCTCATCCCGGAGAACGGCCACGTTGTCCCGGGCGACCTCATGGTCGGCTGCGACTCCCACACGTGCACCTACGGCGCGTTGAACGTCTTCTCGACGGGCGTGGGGTCAACCGATGGCGCCGCCGCTATGGCGGCCGGCAAGCTCTGGTTCAAGGTGCCGGATACCATGCGCGTCACCTTCAACGGCGACCTCAAGCCGGGTGTGTTCAGCAAGGATCTCATCCTGTACCTCGCCGGGCAGATCCGTGCCGATGGCGCGACGTACGAGGCCATCGAGTTCGACGGCCCCGTGATCGATGCGCTGTCGGTCGAGGCCCGGATGACGATCTCGAACATGGCGATCGAGGTCGGCGCGAAGGCGGGACTCATGCGCGCCGACGCCAAGACGCTCGCTTGGTACGAGGGCCGCTCGCCGCGCACCTCCAAGCCCGTCGACCCCGACCCGGATGCTGTGTACGTACGCTCGCTTAGCTACGACGCTTCCGCCATCGGGCCACAGGTCGCCAAACCGCATTCGGTCGACAACGTGTCGCCGGTCGAGGACGTGGCCGGCACGCCGGTACAGCAGGGCTACCTTGGCACGTGCACCAACGGCCGGCTCGAGGACTTCGCCATCGCCGCTCGCATCCTCGGCGGCCGCACGGTCCACCCGAAGGTGCGCCTGATCGTGGCGCCCGCGAGCAAGCAGATCTACCTGGACGCCATGCGTGAGGGCTACATCCAAACGCTCGTCGAAGCGGGGGCGGTCGTGGTTACGCCAGGTTGCGGACCGTGCGTGGGCACGCACAACGGCGTGCCGAGCGACGGCGAGAACGTCATCTCGACGGCGAACCGCAACTTCAAGGGCCGCATGGGCAACAGCAACGCGTTCGTCTATCTCGGCAGCCCGGCGACCGTGGCCGCGAGCGCGATTGAAGGCGTCATCACGGACCCTCGGAAGTACTTCGAGTAGAAGCAGGCGATCCGAGCCGGCGATGGGAACCGGCGATGGGAACCGGCGATCGCGGATGAGCGGCACGAACCGGCAGTAGAGAGTAGGGGAGCGAGACAACCCGATGCAGATTCGCGCGAAGGCGTTCAAGTACGGCGATGACATCAACACGGACTACATCATCAGCGGCAAGTACAAGTTCAAGTCCACCGACATGCAGGCGATGGCCGTCCATGCGATGGAGGATCTCGATCCGCACTACTACGCCAAGGTGAAGCCCGACGGCGGCTTGCTCGTAGCCGGCACCAACTTCGGCATGGGCTCGTCGAGAGAGCAGGCGCCGCTCGTGCTCATTCACAGCAACACGAAGGCAGTGCTCGCCAAGTCGTTCGCGCGGATCTTCTTCCGTAATGCCATCAACACCGGGCTGCCGGTCGTCGAGTGCGACACGGACTCGATCGACGACGGCGACGATCTTGAGGTCGATCTCCACGCGGGCGTGGTTCGCAACCTCACGAAGGGTATGGAGATACCGTTCGCGCCGCTGCCGGCCGTCATGGAACAGCTGCTCGCCGACGGCGGCCTGGTGGAGCACTTCAAGAAGCATGGGGGATTCAACCTCTAGCCGACGAAAGTACCGTTGACGAACCTTCGCGTCGGGCGGAGCGAACGCGCCGACCACGCACGGTGTTCGCCCGCCACAATTCCGCACTGCGATCCAGCACCACGCCGAGGAGAACCACATGGCTGCCAATGACACCGCCGGGCTCGAACCCGGTGTGGACAAGGATGAACTCGCCGAACGCGCCGCGCGTGATCCGAAAGCGCTTGCCGAGGTGATGGAGGCGCTTTCGGGCGCGGATCGTCGCAAGCGCCAGCAGGCCGCGCGCGTCGTTCAGTCGCTCGCCTCGAGCGATCCAAACGTGCTGAGGCCCTACGCCGACGCGCTGGCAGACGCGCTGGAACGCCCGGAGTCCCAGACACGGTGGGAGATCCTCGGGGCGCTCGAGAAGCTCGTGAGCACAGATGCACGCATCATCGACCGCGCGCTGCCGGGTATCACCACCGCTCTCCACGACTCGGAATCGGGCGTCGTGCGGCTTGCCGCGTTCCGCGTGCTCTGCGCGTACGGCTCAACCACCGCGAAACGCTCGGAACGCGTGTGGCCCCTCATCGACGAGGCCGTGCGGGTCTACCACGGCGACCCCGAGTTCCCCGCGATGCTCTCGAGCGTTGTTCGCCTGGTCTCGAGCGGCGCCGCCGACGACGTGAAGAGGGCCGCCGCGGAGCGCATGGAGTTCGATGCCGAGCACACCAAAGGGCTCGTCGGCAGGCGCGCCAAGAGCATCGTCCAGTGCGCTCCCAAGAAGCGCTCCAGGAAGCAGCAGTAGCACCCCGACCGTCGGCGGCCGCTGTGAGTCGCTGACAGACCGCAGAAGGACGCGTCCATGGCGAAGCACACGGTCACCCTCATCCCCGGCGACGGCATCGGCCCCGAGATCACGCTCGCGATGCGCCGCGTGGTCGAGGCGACGGGCGTCGAGATCGACTGGGAGATCGCCGACGCAGGCGAGCACGTGATGGACGAGTACGGTACGCCTCTGCCAGATCACGTCATCGAGTCGATCCGCACGAACCGGGTGGCTATCAAGGGTCCCGTCACGACGCCTGTGGGCACGGGGTTCCGCAGCGTGAACGTCGCACTTCGCAAGGCGCTCGACCTCTACACGAATCTCCGGCCGGCGTTCTCGATCCCCGGCACCGGTGCGCGCTACGACGACGTCGACATCGTCATCGTCCGCGAGAACACCGAGGACCTCTATGCCGGCGTCGAGTTCGAAGAGGGCTCGTCCGAGGCCGCCGAGCTCATCAAGTGGGTCGCCGACAAAGGCGCCGGCATCATCCGTCCGGACTCTGGCATCTCTCTCAAGCCCATCAGCATCACCGGCTCCGAACGCATCGTCCGCTGGGCGTTCGAGTACGCTCTCGCCAATGGCCGTCGCAAGGTCACAGCCGTACACAAGGCGAACATCCTCAAGTACTCCGATGGGCTGTTCCTCCGCGTGGCTCGGGAAGTGGCGGCCGAGTACGAAGGTCGCGTCGACTTCGAGGACCGCATCGTCGACATGACCTGCATGGGTCTCGTGCTCTACCCCGATCAGTTCGACGTTCTGGTCCTCCCGAACCTCTACGGCGACATCGTGAGCGACTTGGCCGCCGGGCTCATCGGCGGGTTGGGTATGGCGCCGGGTGCCAACATCGGCGCCGAGTGTGCGGTCTTCGAGCCCGTGCACGGCTCGGCGCCCAAGTACACCGGCCAAGACGTCGCCAATCCGACGGCGGAGATCCTCTCGGCGGTGCTCATGCTCAAGCACCTGGGAGAGCGTGAAGCTGCCGACCGTGTGCTTGAGTCCGTGAAGGCCGTGCTTGCCGAGGGAACGCGGGTCACCTACGACATCAAGCGGACGAACACCGGCAGCACCGAGGGCAGCGTCGGGACGCAGGCGTATGCAGACGCTATCATCGAGAGACTCGTGTAGCGGCAAAAGGAGCGTCTGATGGGCGACCGCGAGGGTGGCCCTGACACAGCGTCCGAAGAGAAACGGAGCCGCCGCGTCATCGCGGCTCTCGCGATGGCGGGTCTCGCGATCGTGGTCGGCGTCGGAGCCACATGGGCGCTCACGCATCGCCCAGCCACAGATACCGCTGCGACCTTTGAGCCGCCCGGGATCGAGCCCGCCCAGCCCACGACTCCCTCACCGACACCCGACGCCACGACAACGCCCGTGCCGACCGATACGATCGAGCCGACCCAGACGGCGACGTTCGAGCCGAGTACGACCCCCTCTCCCACGGGCACGGTTCCCGCCGCATCCCGCGTGCGCGCCCCCTACGTCACCTACCGACGTGCCGGCGTCCTCTACCTGTCGCGCGAGGACGGCAGTGGTGCCATTCCCGTCGTCACGTCCGCGAGCGGGGTCTTTGCCCTCTCGCCCGACGCGCGCTCGCTTGCGTACGTAGACTCTGCACGCCGGCTGCTCGTCATCGTCGATCTTTCGAAGCAGGCCACGCTGACCGTCGGTCCTGCTCGGCAAGTCACACCCGTGTGGTCTCCGGACTCCGCATGGCTGCTGGGGGTGCGGGATGTGTCGGGAGGTGCCGGGACTGAGGTGTTCCGCGTGAGTCGCGCGACCGGGAAGGCTGAGCCGCTGGGCCCAGGATCGAAAGCGGCCGTCTCGCCAGACGGCTCGGTCATCGCTCTCATTCCGACCGCCGCAGGAGAGGTGAGCGACGTTCTAGAGCTGATCCGTGGCGGGCGACCGTTCAAGACGCTCCGTGCACCTGCGCCGATCGTTGACGTGGTGCTCGGAAACGGTCAGGCGTTCGTCGCGACATCGCGTGCGGGGAGCGATGCTGCAGCCGAGGGAGTGTGGTCGCTCACGTTCGGCGATCAGCGGCGACTCCTCGTCGGAGCCCAGGGCAGTCACCAGCGGGGCGACTTCGGCATGCTCACGCTCGCGCCCGACGGAACGCGTCTCGCGTTTGCGAGAACTGGTGACGACGGCTACTCGCGCATGGCCCTCGTCCGTACGACGGGAGGCATCCCGATTCCCGTGTCGCAGCGCAGGGACGCGTATCCGCTGGGATGGACCGCGGACTCGTCAGCGGTGTTCGCGATCGAAGGCAACTCGTGGCAAGGCGAGCAGACCGCACTCGTTCGTGTGGCGCCGGACGGGCACAGGGAGGCCGTGATCGTATCGGGCGCTGACCGCTAGTGGCGGCCGAGCAGTGGGAGCGGCTCGGTCTTGCGCCGTCGGCTTGTGCCCCCGGCGCCCCGGCACCGCCCGAGTCATCTTCGAACGGGCTTCGTCGACTCCCCTCGGTTCTGCGCCCCCGCGGAGCGCGCTCAACGTAGACAGGGCCCGTTGCCGGGCTCAGGACGCCGACCGCCAGATTCATCTAGCCTCAGGCTTCACCGAAGCCGTCACAGTCGGCACCTAGTGGGCCATACTTTCATCAGTGAGCGTGCAATGAATGCCTGCACGACCCTCGGCCGGTGCGCCTGGCATCAGGGAGAAGGCCGAGGGCCCGCGCAGAAAGAACGGGGCGCTTGCTGGAAGATGCAGGGGTGGCGTGCCACATGCCGGACGCTGAGCGCCAACCGATAGGCTTGCATCTCGCGTGGCTGCTCGCAGTCGCCATCGCGGGTGCCTTCGTCACAGCCTTGATCATCACCACGGGTGATGTCGACACCTACTGGCCACTGTACATCCTCCCCGTGGTCTTGGCGTCGCTCGCCTATCACGCGCCCGGCGCCATCGTGACCGTGGCGCTTTCGAGCGCCGTTGTCGCGCTTCTCGCCTACGGGGCCGACTACGATGTCCCGCCCGCGACCACGCTCGTCATCGGTGCGGTCGCTTTCGCGGTCTCGGGCCTCGTCATTGGGATCCAGACCCAGCGCTATCGGCGCCAGCGCCAACAGCTCGAACAGGACGCCACCCGCGATGCGCTCACCGGCGCCTACTGCGCCGACTACTTCGAGGTTCGTGTCGATGAGGAGGTTCGACGCGGCTCTCGCTACGGCGACGGCTTCACGCTCTCGGTCGTCCGGGTCCTCGCGTTCGACGACTTCCTGCGCATGTACGGGCGAGTCAAGGGAGACCTGCTGCTCGAACGGCTCGCGCAGGTGCTCCACCTCACGGTCCGCAACACCGACATGGTAGGACGGCTCGACTCCGCACTGTTCGCGGTGATCATGCCGGCCACTACTGCCGAAGCGGCTCAGGGAATCGCCGAGCGGGTCATCTCAGCCGTCGAAGCCACCGAGTTCGAGGGCGATGCGCTCGAACCCGTGGTGTATCGCAGCCTGCAGGTCGTCTCGGTCACTTATCCCGACGACGCCACCGACGCCAGCGCATTGATGGCAGCTGCGCGCGCTCGGCTCGGTTCGTCCGCACCACCCGAGGGGGCGCACGGGGAGGGGTCTCGCTCTGGCGCGCCGAGGCTCGGGGACGTGCCGTCATGAGAGTGGTGCGAGCCGCCGTTCCGTTGATGCTCTTCTGGCTCGCGATCACCGGTTCGCTCAAGCTGGTCGACGTGGCACTCGGCGTCGTCTTCTCCCTGATCCTGGGGGTGTGGGCGGCGCGCTACCTGTGGGGCGAGGACGCCCCGGTGCTCACGCTCAGGCAGGCAGGCCGCTTCGTGCCCTACTTTGGCCGCCTGCTCTGGGACATCGTAGTAGCGTCAGTGCAGGTCGCCGAGGTCGTGCTCGATCCGCGGATGCCGATGGCACCGATCGTGATCGCCCACCGCACCTCGTTCTCGAGAGACGTCTCGCGGGTCGCCTTTGCCAACTCGATCACGCTGACACCTGGGACGCTGACGGTCGACGTGGAAGGCAACACCTTCTACATCCACTGCATTGACGAGCGCTTCGCCGACGACATCGCCAGCGGCAACTTGGAACGCAGAATCATGCGCGTATTCGAGAGGTGATGGCACGTGGACACGTTCTTCTGGAGCACCGCCATCTTCCTGCTTGTCAACGCGTTCGCGTGCCTGTATCGCGCCTATGATGGCCCGACCGTTGTCGACCGGGTGCTGGCCATCAACATCGTGGTCACCAAGACGCTCGTCGTGCTCGTGCTGCTCGCGACGGTCTTCGGCCGCGGAATGCTGCTCGATGTGGCACTGATCTACGGACTGCTGAACTTCGTGCTCACCGTGGTGGCGACTCGCTACATCGAGACCGAGCGCCTCGGGGGTGACTGGTGATGATCCCGCTGGATCCGGTCCGGACGGCAGTCACCGTGGTGCTCGCGTCCGTCGGAGCGCTCTTCTTCCTCATCGGCACCATCGGCCTGCTCCGCCTGCCCGACTTCTTCACCCGCACGCATGCGGCGACCAAGTGCGACACGGTCGGAGCAGGCTCGCTCCTCTTCGCCCTCGCGGTCTACCAGGGTGCGAATGTCGCCAATCTCAAGATCCTCGTGCTCGCGCTCATCGTGTTGGTGGTAAGCCCCACGAGCGGACATGCGCTCGCCCGCGCTGCCTTCCGGACCGGACTCAAACCCTGGACGAAGGAAGAGGAGCGTGAGGTCCAATGAGCGCCGCTTTCGATGCGATCCTGTTGTTGCTGCTTGTCGCCATCGCGCTGATCGTCGCACGCACGAAGGACCTCTTGGCCGCTTCCATCATCTTCTCGGCCTATAGCCTCGTGCTCTGTCTGCTCTGGCTGCATCGGGGTGCCCCCGATGTCGCCATGACCGAGGCAGCCGTGGGCGCGGGGATCACGACCGTGTTCTTCCTCGTGGCCGTCAGCAAGACGGTGAGGCGGGAGAAGTGAAGAAGGCGCTGGTAGCGGCCCTCCTCATAATTGTCGCGATCCCGTTCCTCTTCGCGGCGGCTGCGCTGCCTCCCCACGGCGACCCTGATACTCCCGTGCAGACGGGTGCCTCGGCCTACTACCTCGAGAACGGTGCCGAGGAGTCCGGTGCCGAGAACATCGTCACCGCCGTCATCCTCAACTACCGTGGCCTTGACACCAACGGAGAGGTGACCGTCATCTTCACGGGGTTCGCGGCCGCGTTTGCCGTGCTGCTCCCCGCAGCCTTGATCCGAGCGCGCACCGAACCGGGAGCCCAACTGCCCGTGAGCCCCGTCGTGAGTTTCGCCGTTCGCATCCTCGCGCCCTTCACCGTTCTCTTCACCATCTACGTGATCCTATACGGTCACGTGTCGCCGGGCGGCGGCTTCCAGGGCGGGGCGGTCCTCGGCGGTCTGTTCATCGTGATGTCCGCAGCGCTCGAGCCCGCGCAGGCCCGGAGACTGATCCCCGAGCGAGCAGGTCCCTGGCTTCGCGCAGCGGCGCCGATCGCATTCGTGAGCATGGGCATTGTCGGTCTGATCACGACCGGCTCCTACCTCGGCTTTCCGACGTCCGAAGCGCAGAGTGCCGTACGCACGGGGATGCTGATCGTTATCGAGATCGGCATCGGCGTGGGGGGAGCGGCGATCTTCGCGGCACTCTTCGCAGAGTTGGAGGCCCAGTGATGCTCGCGTCTATCTGGACGAATATCGACTACGTCGTGCCGGTCGTGCTCTTCTTCATCGGCCTGTACGTGATCATCGCGAAGGACAACCTCATCAAGAAGTTCCTCGGGCTGAACATCATGGAGACGGCGATCTTCTCGTTCGTCATCGCCCTCGGAGTGCTGGACGGAGGCACCGCACCGATCATGGGGCCGGATGCCCGTCCCCCCTACACGAGCCCGCTGCCCCAGGCCCTCATCCTCACCGGCATCGTTGTAGCGGTTTCCACAACCGCGCTCGCGCTGAGTCTCATCATCCGCATCTACCAGCAGCGAGGAACCATCGAGGCTGACGAGCTGAGGGAGATCGAGTAGTGGCCGCCTGGCCCCACTGGATCATCGTCATCATCTTCACGCCGCTTCTGGGCGGTGTGCTGACGCCCGCTGTTTCACTGCCGTCGCGCCACGTGGCGAAGTGGTGGGCGCTCGCCATGATGACAATCACCTCGTTGGCGGCCTACATGCTCGCGGTGCGCGTCAGCGCCGAGGGCCCGTTCTCCTACTACGCGAGCGGCTGGAAGCCGCCCTTCGGGATCGAGCTTCGCTTCGACGAGTTCAGCGTTGTGACCGCCGTGATCTGCCTCATCGGCTGGCTCGCGGTGCTCTACTCGTTCCACTACACCGAGTGGCTGCGCGGGCTGGCAAAAGAGCGCATCCCCTACTACTACGCGCTTGTTCTGCTCAACCTGGGCGGGATGATCGGGTTCTGCGTCACGGGGGACCTCTTCAACCTCTACGTCTTCACGGAGATCCTTTCGCTGTCGGCCTATGCCCTGGTGGCGATCAGCGGTGAGTCACTCGCATCCATGGCTTCGTTCAAGTACCTGCTCATGGGTGCCATTTCCTCACTCCTCGTGCTCATGGCCATTGGGTTGCTGCTGGCAGTCACCGGAAGCCTGAACATGGCCGACATCTCGGCGAGACTGGCCTTGCCTGTCGCGCGCGTGCCGGTGGCCCTCGCTCTGGGAGCCTTCGCCGTCGGGTTCATGGTGAAGGCGGCCGTCTTCCCCGTGCACATATGGCTGCCTGACGCGCATGCGATCGCGCCGTCCCCCATCAGCGCGATCCTCTCGGGACTCGTGGTCAAGATAGGGATCGTCGGCCTCCTTCGCGTCTATCAGATCTACTACGGGTCGGGCGTCCTCGACCTGTCGCTGCTCAACCAGGTGCTCGTGTGGCTCGGCGCCATCTCCATCCTGATGGGGGCCTTCTTCGCCATCTTCCAAGAAGACATAAAACTCATGCTCGCGTACTCCACGATCTCGAACGTGGGCTACATCGTGATGGGCCTGGGTCTCAGCAACTCTCTCGGTGTCATGGGGGGACTCGTCCACGTCTTCAACCACGCACTCATCAAGGCCGCGCTCTTCCTCGCGGCGGGTGCGCTCATCTACGGGACGGGCTACCGGTCGCTCTACGACCTGCGCGGAGCGGGTCGGACGATGCCGATCACGAGCGCTGCTATGACGATCGGAGCCCTCTCGATCGTAGGCATCCCCCCGACCGCCGGCTTTCTGTGCAAGTGGTACATCGCACTCGGGGCGTTCGATGCCAACCAGGCCTTCTTCGGATTCGTGCTCATATTCGGCGCGCTCTTCATCTTCATCTACTACGTTCGGATGCTCACCGCGCTCTACTTCCAGACTCCGGTTAACGACGGCGTGCGCAACGCGAAGGACCCACCGCTGTCGATGCTCATTCCGATTCTCGCGCTCGCTGTTCTCTGCCTGATCATGGGCGTATTCGGCCGCATCCCCTTGAGCTTCATCGAACCGGCGACCCTCCGGATGCTCTCCCCGCTGGGAGGCTGAGATGGAAGTCGTCGATGTCCGCGTCCTGCTCGCGCCGGTGATCTCGCTGGTATGCGCCGGGCTCGTCATCGCCTTCGGCGACAAGCCCTTCTGGCGGGGGTTCTGGAGCCTGAGCGCCGCCGCGCTGAAGTTCGCCGTGGTGCTCTCGATGCTTCCGGGGTCGCTCCGGGGGATCGTCTACGTGTACAACGTCGTGGAGTTCACACGCGGTATCGGCCTGGGATTCCGTGCCGACGCCCTCGGCATGTTCTTCTCGCTCGTATCCTCGACGCTGTGGGTCTTCACGACGATCTATGCGATCGGCTACATGCGGGGCGAGCACAATCAGCGACGCTTCTTCAGCTTCTTCGCGTTGTGCGTCTCGACCACGGTCGGAATCGCCTTCGCCGAGAATATGCTCACCCTGTTCCTCTTCTACGAGATGCTCACGATCTGCACGTATCCGCTCGTGGTCCACGATGAGACCCCTGAGGCCCTCCGCGCAGGTCGCAAGTACCTCATCTACACGCTCACGGGCGGCGCATGCGTGCTGGTCGCGTCGGCGATCACCTACAGCGTTGCGGGCACGCTCTCGTTCGGCACGCCCGGCATCTTCGGCCCGGAAGCGGGGACGGGAGTCCTGCTCGTCATCTTCGGGCTCTTCATCGGTGGCTTCGGGGTGAAGGCGGCCATCATGCCGCTGCACGGCTGGCTGCCCACGGCCATGGTCGCGCCCACGCCGGTGAGCGCTCTCCTGCACGCGGTCGCGGTGGTAAAGGCCGGGGCATTCGGCATCCTGCGCGTCATCTACTGCATCTTCGGTGTCGAGCTACTCAAGGAGGTGGGATTCACCGTCCCGCTCGCATGGCTTGCGGCGTTCACGATCATCGCGAGTTCGCTCATGGCGGCCACGCAAGACGTGTTCAAACGACGCCTCGCGTACTCTACGATCAGCCAGCTCTCCTACATCATCCTCGCGGCAGCGCTGCTGACGCCCTACGCCGCGACCGCCGCGATCGTGCACATCGCGAACCAGGCGTTCCCAAAGATCACGATGTTCTTCGTCGCGGGCGCCATCCAGCGCAAGACCGGCAAGACCAAGATCTCCGAGCTCGCCGGCATCGGCCATCAGATGCCCTACACGATGGCCGCGTTCACCGTGGCCGCCCTGAGCTTCATCGGGGTACCGCTCTTTGCCGGCTTCATCACCAAGTGGTATCTGTCGCTCGGCGCCATGCAGGCCAACGAGACATGGTGGCCCGGCGCGTCGTGGTTCGTGCTCGTGATGGTCGCATCCTCGCTGCTCAACGCCGTCTACTGGCTGCCAGTCGTCTATGTGGCGTTCTTCAAGAATGCTGAGGGCGAGAGCTGCTCGCTCGGCCACGCGCCGCCGATCCTGCTCTGGCCGATCATCATCTGTGCCGCGTACGTCGTCCTGCTCGGAACGACATCCGAGGTCCCCGGGATGCCCTTCTCACTTGCAGAGGCCGCCGTGCACTTCGTCTTTGGAATGTAGGAGTGATCGACGTGCAGACCTCCTCCGTCACATCAGTACTCCCGGCGATCGCAATACTCCTGCCACTTCTGGGCTCACTGCTCGGATTGCCGCAGGTGCACACGTACCTCGCCGAGCGGGTGCGCGTGGGAGTGCTCGCAGCGCTCTGCGTGGGAACCCTTGCGCTTGCCATCTCGTTCGTCCCCGGAGTGCTGCGCGGCACCGAGTACGGGATCTACCTCTTCAGACTCACTCCAACGGCATGGCTGGAGCTCAAGGTCGACGCGATGGGGGCGCTCTTCGGTTTGACGGCGGCCACGCTGTGGTTGCTCGCACTTGTGTACTCGGCGGGCTATATGGCGGGCGACGAGAAGTTGGGGCGCTACTGGCTCTTCTTCATGATCTGCCTCGCGTGGACGATGGGCGTGGCGTATGCGGGGAACCTGCTCACGTTCCTCGTCTTCTACGAGCTCTTCTCGGTCATGACCTACCCGCTCGTCATCCACACGGAAACGCCTGAGGCCCGGGCGGCGGCGCTCAAGTACATCGTCTATATCCTGATTGGCGGCAGTCTGATCTTGCTCGGGATCATCGGGACCTTCTTCTTCTCGGGCGAGCTTGCGCTGAAGGTCGGGGGGATACTGAGCGCGGAGACGGACCGCACCGCACTGCTCGTCATCTTCTGGTGCCTCATCGCGGGCTTCGGCGTCAAGGCGGCCCTCGTGCCGCTGCACGGGTGGGTGCCCGACGCGCACCCGGCGGCGCCCGCACCGTTCTCCGCCGTCCTCTCTGGTGTGATGGTCGCGGCGGGCACGTTCGGCATCGCGCGTGTCCTGTTCTACGTGTTCGGCGTCGAGCTGCTCTCCGAACTCGGGGCAACTCAGGTGCTTGCCGGAATCGCGGCGTTCACTGTGCTCTTCGCTGCGGTGCTCGCGGTGAATCAAGACAACCTCAAACGGCGGCTCGCCTACTCGACCATCAGCCAGATGGGCTACGTCACGCTGGGATTCGCGCTGCTGGGCGAGCAGGCGCTCGTGGGCTCGCTCGTGCACATCGCCAACCACGCGTTCATGAAGGGGTGCCTGTTCCTCTGTGCCGGCCTGCTCATCAAGCGCGCGGGGATCCACAACGTGAGCGAGATGGCCGGTGTCGCCCGCCGCATGCCGGTGACGATGGCGGCGTTCACGCTGGCCGCCCTCGGAATGATCGGCACGCCGCCGCTCTCCGGCTTCGTGAGCAAGTGGTACCTCGGCCTCGGCATGCTGGAAGTAGACGAGTCGTACTACCTCATCGTGCTGCTCGGCGGAGCGCTCTTGGCCGCTGTCTACCTCCTGCCTATCGTCTACCTCGCCTACTTCAAGGCGCCAGCGACGTCCGCGGCACCCGAGGCGGCACGTGTTGCCGCTGGCGAGCCTGCCGAGGCGCCCGCGGGCGGTGTCAGCGGCGCAGCCGCAGGCTTCGCCGAGCCGGCCGGCGTGCCCGCCGGGAACCCGGAGCGCCGCCGGGAAGGCCCGACTTCGATGCTCGTACCCGCCGTGGTGGCGGCGGCACTCACCATCGTGCTCGGCGTCGCAGCCTCGGTTCCTGGTCTGCCGCTCTCGCTCGCTCGCAAAGCCGCGGAGACGATCTTCCACTAGGAGGTGCCGGTCACGGAGTCCGCGATACAGGCCGTCTATCACCCGCTGCCAGCGCTCCTGGTCGCATGGCCGCTCGTCTGCGCGCTATTCGTCTACCCGCTCGGACGCTGGAGCGAGAGCGTGCGCAACGGCTTCATGGCGTTCGTGACGGCGACGACCCTGCTCGCCGCCGCCGCCCTCGTGCCGCTAGTGGCCTCCGAGCACGTGGTAGGTACGCGCGTGCCCATGCTGCTTGGCGACCTCGTCTTCGCGGTGGACTCGTACGCGATGCTGTTCGCGATCTTCACGGCGTTTCTCTGGTTCGCCGCGACGCTCTACTCCCTCGACTACCTCAAACACGAGCACCAGCGGGACCGCTTCCACACCACGAGCCTCGTGGTGCTCGCGGCGATGCTCGGCGTGGTGCTCGCCGGCGACCTCGTCACGCTCTACCTCTTCTTTGAGGCACTCGGCCTGACGGCGTTCCTGTTCGTCATCCACACCGAAACGGACAAGGCGAAGCGGGCGGCGGTCAAGTACCTCTGGATGACGGTAGTCGGCGGGCTCATGCTCATCGCCGGCATCTTCCTCACGTACGCCATCGGCGGGAATGGCTCGCTTCTCCCGCTGCCGCTCGAGGAAGCCACCGAGACCCTGAAGTGGGTCACCTTCGGCTTACTCGTGCTGGGCTTCGGGGTCAAGGCGGGCATGCTCCCGGTGCACGTGTGGCTCCCCGACGCGCACCCCGTCGCACCCTCGCCCGCGAGCGCGCTGCTCTCCGGCGTCATGATCAAGGCCGGCGCCTACGGCATCTTCCGCACGGCATGTGCGCTGTTTCGGCCACCAGTGGCCGGAGAGGTCGAGGAAGCGCTCTGGGAAGCCACCGCGGGCTTCGGGCTGGTCATCCTCTGGATCGGAATCGCCACGATGGCCATCGGCGTGATCATGGCGCTCGGGCAGAGCAACTCAAAGCGCATGCTCGCCTACCACAGCATCAGCCAGATGGGATTCATTCTCGCCGGCATCGGAGCGGCGGCCTACCTCGGCACCGAAGGTGCGCTGGGCGTGGCCGGCGGACTCTACCACGTCGTCAACCATGCCCTGTTCAAGGGCGCGCTGTTCCTGGGGGTCGGGGCGGTTGCATTTCGCACCGGCGAACTCGACATGTACAAATTGGGTGGCTTGTGGAAACGCATGCCGCTGACCTTCGTGCTCACCCTCATCGCGGCAGCAGGCATCACCGGCGTGCCGCTCTTCAACGGATTCGTGAGCAAGTGCCTCATCCACCACTCGCTCGTCGAGGCGTTTGAGTTTCAGCATCTCGCCTCACTCGGCATCGCCGAGAGGATCTACGTAGTGACGTGCGGCGGCACCGCGTGCTCGTTCATCAAGCTCATCGGCTTCACCTTCCTCGTCAAGCCGAAGCGGGAGTACGGGCCTGAGGTCGTCGACGCGCCGCCGAGGATGCTCGTCGCCATGGGGATGCTCGGCGCGGCGATCATCGCTCTGGGCATCTGGCCGCAGATCGTGCTCGAAGGCGTGATCGCGCCTGGGCTGCACACCTGGGGGCTGTCCTCGGAGCTCATCGAGAAGTACCTCAACACCATGTTCTTGAGTCCGGCAGACCTCATGTCGTTCGTTCTCGCGTTTGCGATCGGCGTCGTGATCTTCGTCGTCGGAATCAAGTTCGGGCTGTTCCATTTGCGCGCGCCGGCCTGGTTCGGTGTCAACTACTGGTACGAGGCGGGCGCCCGCGGTTTCGTGCGTGGGTGTGGAGCCGTGCAGAAGTGGTACGAGGACTACCTGGCCTGGCTCGTGCGCTCAGGGCGTGCGATCTACGCGCATGCTCGTCGAGCGTGGCGATACGTCCAACGTCGCTGGCGTCGCCTGGTGGTCGAGCCTGCGTCCGGCACGCCCGCGTCCCGCAACGAGCGGTTCTTGCGCACGTCCGTTCTCGCACTCGCCCGCGAACGACAGACCTGCGTACGAGCTGCTGTTGATGCGGCGGCTCTCGCGCCACAGGTGGCGGGTGAAGCAAACGTTGGGCGCCGTGCGGCCGTTCTCGCGGCGGCGCGGGAACTCGCTGGATTCCAGGCCGAGCGCCTCTACGCACACCGAATGGAGGTGCTCAGGGACTTCGCGAATGCGAACGAGATCGATTCCGTGCGCGAGAGCTTCCCGGGCATTCTGGTCGACGCCCGACGCTCGTGCGCCAGCGTCACCTCCGTCTCGCTCGACCTACTCGACCGTCATTTGAGCGGGGAGGACGTCACCGACGAGCTTGCGGTCGCCACGGGAGGCATCGTGCGGGAGGAGGACTTCCCGCGCATGCTGCGCGACTCGGCCGCTCCCGCCCGCCCCCTAACGTTCGCCGAGCGGAGAGCTGCCGGAGCGAGCCTTGTCGAGATCATGGTGGGGTGGGTCAGCGACGCGGTGCCTGACTGGCGAGCCACCGGAACCGGTACTGTCGAAATCATGACCGGTTCCGTGATGTATGTCGTGCACATCCTCGTCGAAGCCTCGACTCAGGAGCACTCTGAGCTGTTCTCTCCACGGCATGATGCCGAGACCGTCGTTCGCACGAGAGGCCTGATTCAGCGCTACGCCCGCGACATGAGCCTGAACGTCGCGGTGATCCTCGTCGTGATGCTCATTCTGCTCGCGAGCATCTTGGCCAAGACGTAGCGCCGTCCATCTGTGCGCGCGGCCGGGAGGTCGGCGATCGCACGGACGGAACTTGAACCTATGACCTTCGGATTGCGAGTGATGGCCGAGCATGACTGCTCAGTCCAGCTGAATCCCGTTTGCCCAGCGCAGGGTGCTCAGTGCCGGAGCAGGCCTTCTACATGGTCGGGACGATCGACAAAGCGCTCGAGAAGGCGGCACACCTTGCGCTCAGCCGAGCGCCGCAAGCGCAGGCGGTGAGGCCGGCGTGGTCGCGCCCATCCCCGAAGCTGAACGCGAGGCGGACGTGATGTCCGCTGTCGTGCCCCACGCGCCGGACGAGCAGCCAGAAGCGGAGGCTGCGCGATGAGCGGCCTCTACCTG
>CAYGYT010000008.1:48061-57866 GCA_964354215.1 uncultured Eubacteriales bacterium
ACGCGCCGGACGAGCAGCCAGAAGCGGAGGCTGCGCGATGAGCGGCCTCTACCTGAAGATCGTCACTCCGCACGGACGTGTCCTCAACGAGTCGGAAGTGGCGAAGGTAGTCGTTCGCCGGTTCGAGGAACAGTTCCGGAACGGCGGGCAGGTGATCTTCCTCCCGCACCACGGTTCGGAGACGGTGCACCTTGGCCCGGGCCCGATCTCGTACATCTCCGAGAGCGGTGAAACCGTGCGCTTCGACGTCGGGGGCGGATTCGCCGAGATCGAGCAGGATCGCGTGACCGTCCTCACGCCGTCGGCGTCCCGCGTCGCGGACTCGAGCCCGTAGCGACGCCGCCTCGCGTTCAATACCCCCTGTGGTATTCTCACGAGTGGCTCATCAGTGGCGGCTTCTGTCGTCTCCGCGGCGCGATTCGTTCACCAGAGTCGCTGCTGGCGAGACGTCGCCGGCCGTCGCGACCACAGGGCTCCGACGAGGAGGAGGAGGAAACGTGCAGCTGGACTACACCATCCCGACAGAGAAGCCCTTCGACGAAGCAGTCGAGGCGGTCGTGCAGGCCACGATCGACGCAGGCTTCAAAGTCCAGTTCGTCCACGATGTGGCAGCGACGCTCGCCGAGAAGGGATTCGAGCGCGAGCGCGTGACGATCATCGAGGTGTGCAACGCGAAGTACGCGAGCCAAGTGTTGGCGGCTGACGTGAAGATCGGTCTCCTACTGCCCTGCCCGATCATGGTCTACGCCGAGAATGGCCACGTCTTCATCTCGACGATGCGCCCGACGCTCATCGGCGGCTTCTTCCCCGGGGCGGCGATCGCCGACGTCGCAGCTGACGTGGAGTCGATTCTCACGGGTGTCATGGACAGAGCCGCGGCGTAGTCGCGAACCGTGGGTTGTCGCAGGCAGGGGGCTGCGCTAGACTCGCGTTTCAACCGAACAGCGCAGACGGCGTTGACGGGGACAAGTAGGGGCTCATCCTGCCCACAGAGAGTCGGGAACGCTGGGAGCCCGGCGCAGGACGCTTCGAATCTGGCCCCTGAGCCACCCGAGGGAACGCTCGGCATCTTCCAACGCGGACGACCTTCGCAAGAGGCCGAGACAAGTAGACCGGGTCGGTGGCATCCGTTACCTGCCGCACGAGTGGGCGCCCAAGCGCCGCGACCGCACTGAGGTCCCGGCACGCGAAGCGTCAAGCGGGGTGGTACCGCGGGAGTCTCGGCTCTCGTCCCAGCGTGGGGATGAGCCGTGCGCTCACCGCGGTCCGTTTTGTATTCGGACCTCCGCGGTCCGAGTCCGCCACATCCCCGCGCACAGCTCGTGCGGCCGCGTAGCAGGGCCGCCGCCTGGAGGAGGGCGGACGATGGACCTGAGAAGCGACCGCATGAAGCAGGGCCTCACGAGGGCCCCACACCGTAGCCTGCTCAAGGCCGACGGGCTCACCGACGAGGAGATTGCGCGGCCGTTGGTCGCGGTCGTCAACTCGGTGAACGAGATCATTCCCGGTCACCTGATGCTCGGCCAGATCGCCGATGCCGTGAAGGCCGGGGTCCGCATCGCCGGTGGCACACCGCTCGAGTTCTCGACGATCGGCGTCTGCGACGGCATCGCGATGAACCACGCGGGGATGCGCTATTCCCTCGCGAGCCGAGAAGTCATCGCCGACTCTGTCGAGCTCGCCGTCGAGGCCCACGCCTTCGACGCGATAGTCATGATTCCGAACTGCGACAAAGTCATCCCCGGCATGCTCATGGCCGCCGCGCGACTCGATCTTCCCACGGTCGTCGTGTCCGGCGGGCCGATGCTCGCCGGGCGGGTGGGCACCAAGGCGGTGGACCTCGATACCGTGTTCACGGCTGTGGGAGGCGTGAGAGGCGGCACGGTTACCGAAGAGGAGCTGTGCGCTCTCGAAGAAGCGGCATGCCCCACGTGCGGCTCGTGCGCCGGGCTGTTCACCGCCAACTCGATGAACTGCCTCACCGAGGCGATCGGCATGGGGCTCCCGGGCAACGGGACCGTACCGGCCGTGTACTCCGAGCGCATCAGGCTCGCCAAGCGCGCGGGCATGCGCGTCATGGAACTGCTCAAAGCCGGTGTCACTGCGCGTCATGTCATCACCCCCGAGGCCATCAAGAACGCGATGACGCTCGACATGGCCTTTGGCGGTTCCTCGAACACCGTGCTGCATCTCACCGCCATCGCTCACGAGGCGGGCGCTGACATCACGCTTGCCGACTGGTCGGCGGTGTCCTCGGCAACGCCCAACATCTGCCGCATCAGCCCTGCGAGCGAGTACCACATGGAGGACCTCTACTTCGCCGGCGGCGTGCCTGCGATCATGCGCGAGCTCGACAAGAAGGGCCTCGTCGTTCGCGACGTCATGACCGTTGCCGGCATGACGATGGGCGAGATCGTGGACGAGGCCGCCGAAGCGGACGGCACGGTCATCCGCTCGATCGAGAACCCCTACTACCCCGAGGGCGGTCTGCGGGTGCTCCACGGCAACCTGGCTCCCGACGGCTGTGTCGTGAAGCAGTCCGCGGTTTCGGCCGAGATGCGACATCACACGGGACCAGCGCGCGTGTTCGACTCCGAAGAGGCCGCAGTCGAAGCGATCTTTGGTGGGAAGATCAACGAGGGCGACGTCGTGGTGATCCGCTACGAGGGTCCGAGGGGCGGGCCGGGCATGCGCGAAATGCTCACCCCGACCTCGGCGATCAGCGGCATGGGACTTTCCACGAGCGTCGCGCTCGTCACCGACGGCCGCTTCTCCGGTGCCACCAAGGGCCCGGCCGTTGGGCACGTCTCGCCGGAAGCTGCCGCGGGCGGAGTCATCGGGCTCGTCGAGGAGGGTGACGACATCACGCTCGACATCGATTCGGGCACGATCGAGCTCGCTGTCACCGATGAGCGTCTCGCGGATCGCAGGCGCCACTGGCAGCTGCCTGCGCCCAACGTCACATCCGGCTATCTCGCGCGCTACGCGCACTTCGTATCCAGCGCAGACAAGGGGGCGGTGCTGTCATGACAGAACGCATCACCGGGGCCGAGGCGCTCGTCCGAAGTCTCGAGGCCGAGGGCATCGAGGTGCTCTTCGGCTATCCGGGCGGCGTGGCGCTGCCCATCTTCGACGCGCTCTACGACTCGACCAAGATACGCACGATCCTACCCCGCCACGAGCAGGGCGCGGTGCACGCTGCCGACGGCTACGCGCGAGCGACCGGGCGCTGCGGCGTCGCGCTCGTCACGAGCGGCCCTGGCGCGACCAACACGGTGACCGGCATCGCGAACGCGTTCATGGACTCGATCCCGATCGTTGTGTTCACCGCGCAGGTTGCGACGGCGGTCATCGGCACGGACGCATTCCAAGAATCGGACATCACCGGCATCACGCTGCCGATCACCAAGCACAACTACCTCGTGAAGGACGTGCGCGAGCTGCCCGAGGTCATCAAGGAAGCGTTCCACATCGCCAGGACAGGAAGACCTGGGCCTGTGCTCATCGACGTCCCGGTCGACGTCTCGAAAGCCGAGCTCGACTTCGTCTACCCGGAATCGGTGAACCTGCCGGGCTACAAGCCCACCTACAAGGGGCACAGCAAGCAGATCAAGCAGGCCGCGTCGATGATCGCGAAGGCGCGCAAGCCCCTGCTCTACGTGGGCGGCGGGGTTGTTGCCTCGGGCGGTGCCAAGGAGCTCAAGGAGCTCGCCGAGCTCATGCAGCTGCCCGTGACCACCACGATGATGGGCAAAGGTTCCTTCCCCGAGGACCACCACCTCTGGATCGGCATGCCGGGCATGCACGGGGCGAAGTACACCAACTACACCATTACCGAGACCGATCTGCTGATCGGTGTGGGCGTGCGCTTCGACGACCGCGTGACCGGCAAGCTCTCGGCGTTCGCCAACAAAGCGAAGGTCATCCACGTCGACATCGACCCGGCCGAGATCGGCAAGAACAAGGCCGTCGACGTGCCGATCGTCGGCGATGCCAAGACGGTCCTCGCCGGGCTTGTCGCGGAGCTACGCAAGATGGGCTCCGAGCCGAGGACCGACGCGTGGGTGCGCGCGATCGACGACTGGCGCAGCCGCTTCCCGCTCCACTACGGCGGCGGCGATGTCGACACGTTGTTCCCGCAATACGTCGTGCAGCGCGTGAGCGAACTCACCAAGGACCGCGACACCGTGCTTTGCACGGAGGTCGGCCAGAACCAGATGTGGGCGTGCCAGTTCTACACGCTGCGCACACCCCGCTCCTGGGTGTCCTCGGGCGGTCTTGGCACGATGGGGTTCGGCTTCCCGGCGTCCATCGGCGCGCAGGCCGGCCGGCCGGACGCGCTCGTGGTCGACATCGCGGGTGACGGCTCGTTCCAAATGAACATCCAAGAGCTCGCGACGGCGAAGATCAACAACCTGCCGGTCAAGGTCATCATCCTCAACAACGGCTACCTCGGCATGGTGCGACAGTGGCAGGAGCTCTTCTACGGGAAGCGCTACGCGTCGTCGGTGCTCTCGCAGGACGTCCCCGACTTCGTCAAGGTTGCCGAGGCGTACGGCTGCTTCGGTGTGCGAGTGCTGACGCCCTCCGAGCTCGACCAGGCGCTCGAGGCCGCGTTCGCATTCGACGGTCCCGCCGTCGTTGACTGCCGGGTCGTGGGCGAGGAGTGCGTGTTTCCGATGGTGGCGCCTGGCGGCTCCATCGACGAGATGCTCGGCGGCGTGCCGGGATGCCCGGTGTCCGAAATGCTCGATGACGAGCTCCTCGAGGAGGTGTGGGAGTGATGCAGCACACCCTTTCCGTACTCGTCGAGAACAAGCCGGGCGTGCTCACGCGCGTGACCTCGCTGTTCGCCCGGCGCGGCTTCAACATCGATTCCCTCGCCGTGGGCGTTACCGAGGACCCGACGCTCTCGCGTATCACCATCGTCGCGAGTGCCGCCGACACACCGTTGGAGCAGATCACCAAGCAGCTGTACAAGCTCATCAACGTCATCAAGATCCAGGACCTCGACCCCGCCGATTCTGTGGAGCGGGAGCTCGTGCTCTTCAAGGTGAACGCCGCGCCGGACAGGCGCCACGAGATCATCGAGATTGCGAACGTGTTCCGCGCCAAGATCATCGACGTGGGACGAAACAGCATCACGATCGAGGCCACCGGTTCCGCCGACAAGCTCGGCGCGATGGAGGACCTGTTCAGAGCGTACGGAATCAAAGAACTGGCACGTACCGGCAAGATCGCCCTCTCTCGAGGGCGCGAGGCATAGGGCCGCTGCGGCGCCACGGCCGCAGCGAGAACAACGGGTATCGAGAGACGCCGGGGACGGCGCGAGTGGGAGGAAGGCGATAGGACATGGCACAGATCTACTACGAGAGTGACTGCGATCCGTCGATCATCAAGGGCAAGAAGGTCGCGATCATCGGCTATGGCTCGCAGGGGCATGCGCACGCGCAGAACCTTCGCGACTCGGGCGTGGACGTGCGCGTTGCGGAGCGACTGGACTCTCCGAGTGCGGAGCGGGCGAAGGAAGCCGGGTTCAAGGTCATGACCGCGCGCGAGGCGGCCGCCGAGGCGGACGTCGCGATGATCCTGCTGCCCGACGAGCTGCAGGCTCACATCTACTATGCGGAGATCCACGAGCACATGACGGCCGGCAAGGCGCTCGTCTTCGCGCACGGCTTTAACATCCGATACGACCAGATCGTGCCGCCCGACGACGTCGACGTGATCATGGTCGCCCCCAAGGGCCCGGGTCACCTCGTTCGCCGCATCTACACTGAGGGCTCGGGTGTTCCAAACCTCATCGCAATCCACAACGACGCCACCGGCAATGCTAGGGAGCTCGCGCTCTCGTACTCGTGGGGCATCGGCGGGCCACGCGCGGGCGTCATTGAGACGACGTTTCCCGAGGAGACCGAGACCGACCTGTTTGGCGAGCAGGTAGTCCTCTGCGGTGGTCTGACCCACCTCATCCAGGCGGGCTTCGACACGCTCGTCGAGGCGGGCTATCAGCCGGAGATCGCGTACTTCGAGTGCCTCCACGAGGTGAAGCTCATCGTCGACCTCATGTACGAGGGCGGTATGGCGAAGATGCGCGACTCGATCTCGAATACCGCCGAGTACGGCGACTACGTGAGCGGGCCACGCATCGTCACCGAGGACACCAAGGCCGAGATGGCGCAGATCCTCTGGGAGATCCAGAACGGCGAGTTCGCCCGCGACTGGATCTTGGAGGGCAAGGCCGGCCAGCCTCACTTCAAGTCGATGCGCCGCATCCACGCCGACGCCTACATCGAAGAGGTGGGCACCGAGCTGCGCTCGATGTTCTCGTGGCTCAAGAAGGACTAGCCATGGCGGCTCACCCGCCGGCAAGACAGGGGGACTGACGAGATGCAGAAGAAGTACCTGATGACGCCGGGTCCGACCCCGGTACCCGCCGAGGTTCTGCTCACGCAGGCCGCGCCGATCATCCACCACCGCACGCCTGACTTCAGCGCCGCCTTCATGCAGTCTATCGAGGGTCTGAAGTACGTGTTCCAGACCGAGAACGACGTGCTGCTCTTCGCGTCCTCGGGCACGGGCGCGATGGAGTCGGCTATCGTCAACTGCTTCTCGGCGGGCGACACCGTCGTCGTGTGCCGCAACGGCAAGTTCGGCGACCGCATGAAGCAGATCTCCGAGGCCTACGGCCTGAACGTCGTCGACCTCAGCTACGAGTGGACCGAGGTCTGCGATCCGACCGACATCGCGACTGCGCTTGAGGAGAATCCGGGCGTGCGTGGCGTGATCGTCACGCAGTCCGAGACCTCGAGCGGCGTGCTGAACGACGTCGAGGCGATCGGCGCGATCGTCAAGGGCTACCCCGACACGGTGCTCATCGTCGACTCGATCACCGGCATTGGCGCCGTCGAGTGCAAGACCGACGAGTGGGGCCTCGACGTGGTGATGACCGGGTCGCAGAAAGGACTCATGCTCCCGCCGGGCTTGGCCGCCGTGACCGTCTCGGCGAAGGCCTGGAAGGCCTACGAGCGCTCGACACTGCCCAAGTACTACTTCGACTGGATGAAGTACAAGAAGAACATCGAGAAGGAGACGACGCCCTTTACCCCGGCGGTCTCGCTCGTGCTGGGCCTCCAGGTCGCCGTGAGGATGATCCGCGAGGAGGGCCTCGAGAACACCATCGCGCGCCACAGCAAGCTCGCCGAGGCGACCCGCAAAGGCTGCGAGGCCCTCGGCCTCAAGCTGTTCGCCCCGCCGGAGGGCCGCGGCAGCGCCGTGACGCCGGTCTGGGTTCCGGAAGGCGTCGACGGCAAGGCCATCGTCAAGATCATGAAGAACAAGTACGGCGTCACCATCGCCGGCGGCCAGGACGACTACGCGGGACGGATCTTCCGCGTCGGGCATCTCGGCTACTTCGGCGAGTTCGACATCATCACGACGCTCGCCGCACTCGAGATGACGCTCGCCGAGCTTGGCTACGAGTTCGAACGAGCCGCCGGCATCAAGGCGGCCGAAGCCGTCTTCATGGGTCTGTAGACAAGGGGGAACACATGAAGGTCCTGGTTGCCGAAAAGATCGCGCCTTCGGGCATCGAGATGCTCAAGGCGCAGTTCGAGGTCGAGGTGAAGACCGATCTGACGCCCGAGCAGCTCGTTGCCGAGATACCCACCTACGATGCGCTCATCGTGCGCTCGGCTACGAAGGCGACGCGCGAGGTCATCGAGGCCGGCGTGAACCTGAAGATCATCGGCCGCGCGGGCGTGGGTGTCGACAACGTGGACGTCGCCGCCGCGACTGAACGCGGCATCATCGTGTGCAACGCGCCGACCTCGAACATCGTGTCCGCCGCCGAGCACACGGTGGCGCTCATGCTCGCGAGCGCCCGCAAGATCCCGCAGGCGAACGCGAGCATGAAGCAGGGCAAGTGGGAGCGCTCGAAGTTCACGGGTGCCGAGCTCTACGAGAAGACGCTCGCGATCATCGGTCTCGGACGCATCGGCTCGCTCGTGGCCGAGCGGGCGCGCGGTTTCGGCATGAAGCTCGTGGGTTTCGATCCGTACACCTCGGCGGAGCGAGCGAATGCGATGGGTGTCGAGCTCCACGACACCATCGAGGAGATCCTGCCTCTCGCCGACTACATCACCGTGCACCTCCCCAAGACCAAAGAGACGATCGGCATGTTCGGGGCTGAGCAGTTGGCCACAATGAAGGACGGCGTGCGCCTCATCAACACGGCGCGCGGCGGCATCTACCAGATGGATGCGCTCGCCGACGCGCTTCGCAGCGGCAAGGTCGCCTCGGCGGCCGTCGACGTGTTCGAGGTCGAGCCCTGCACGGACTCTCCGCTCATCGAGTTCGAGAACGCCATCCTCACGCCGCACCTCGGCGCGTCGACCGAAGAGGCGCAGGACCGCGCAGGTGAGCAGATCGCCGAGTTTGTCGCGGACGGGCTTCTCGGAAAGATGGTGCCGACAGCCGTCAACATCGCGCCCGTGCCGCCGGACGTCTACGAGAAGGTCGGACCCTACCTGCCGCTTGCCGAGAACCTCGGCAAGATGCTCGCGCAGATGGCCCGCGGTGGTGTGGACGCGCTCGACATCCTGTTCGTTGGCGGACTTGCCGACGTCGATACGCGCATCCTCAAGACCGCCGTGCTCAAGGGAATGCTCACGGTCGTGAGCGCCGAGTCGATCAACTTCGTGAACGCCGACTACTACGCCGAGCAGCGCGGTATTCGCGTCACCGAGTCGCGCCAGAGCGAGACGCACGACTACGTCTCGATGATCTACATCCGCGCGCAGACCCCGAGCGGTCCGCTCGAGGCGGGCGCGACGCTCGCAGGCAAGAAGAACGAACCGCGGCTCGTGTCGCTCTACGGCTACGACCTCGACATGCCGCCGTCCACGTTCATGTCGTTCTTCATCTACGAAGACAAACCCGGCATGATCGGCAAGGTCGGCACCATCCTCGGCGCACACGACATCAACATCGGACAGATGCAGGTCGGCCGTCAGACGAAGGGCGGCAACGCGCTCATGGGTGTCAACGTCGACGTGCCGGTTCCCGCCGACGTGCTCCACAAGATCGTCACCGAGGCCGGCATGCAGGATGCGTGGAGCGTGGAGCTCTGAGGGAGTCGACACCAGCAGCGGGTAGCTCGTGAGCGCCGCTGCCAGACCGTGCGACGATCGCTGGCGCGTGGTGCTTGCGTTCGTGTCGTCGGCGCTGACGGCGCTCTGTGCGACGGGCGGCCTGTTCACCGTCGCGCCGAGCGCTCAGGTGGGGCTCCTTGCCGGCATCGCAGCGGGCTTGATCGCACCGTCGGTGCTCACCTCCGTACTCACAGGTGCGGCGGGTGTGGCCGTGGGAGTGCTCGTCGGCCCGGCCAACGCGTGGTACGGAGCCGGATCGTTTCCCGAGCGGGCTGCGGGAGCCGCCGTAGCGGCGGCAGTGGCCGCGGCTGTGGCTATCGGCGCGCGCCTGCTGGTGCAGCGAAGGGGCGCGTGGCCGAGGGTCCTCGTGGCGCTCGCGCTCGCCGTCATCGTGGCCAACATCTGGGTGACCACGTTCGACGTCAACAACGAATCTGTCTTCGACCCGGTGAGCGGTACGCAGATGCCCACGTTCTGGCAGCAGATTAAGGGCGACCTGCCTGCACAGATCGCGGCGAGCGACGACGCCTGGTTCTACAAGGTCTACCAGCGGGTGCGAACCGGGGGTGCGTACTACCCGGCCTTCGCCGAGGCGCTTAAGGACAACCCGCGGTGGGCACCCACGTCGGTGACACAGTTCAGGATGCCGACGT
>CAYGYT010000008.1:57966-60383 GCA_964354215.1 uncultured Eubacteriales bacterium
AAGGACAACCCGCGGTGGGCACCCACGTCGGTGACACAGTTCAGGATGCCGACGTTGTTCTGGACCTGGGCACTCTTGCCGAGCGCGTCGTCCATCGTGATCGCCTTTCTTGTGCTGGCGACGCTCGCGACCCTGTGTGTGGTACCGGTCACCGCGGGGGTGGCCAGGACGCCGCTCGTGGTGCCCGCCGCAACTGCGCTCGCCGCGTACTTCGTGTACTTCCCGGTGCAGCTGCCTGTCTTCTCCCAGGAGGCCTGGGCGGTCTGCTTCGGACTGGGTTCACTCGCCGCGTTCGCGTTGTCCCTGAGGTCTGAGCACTGGCGCGCATTCGTCGTGGCCTCGGTCGCGCTTGCGGTGATCGGGACTCTCATCCGGGAGACGCTCGTGTTCCTGCCCATCGCGGGCGCGGCCTCCGCATTCGTCGGGTCGGAACGCCGGCCGTTCCGGGTGGCGGCGTGGATCGCTGGTCTCGTCGCCATTGCCGCGTCGTACACAGCGCACTACGTGGCCGCGAAGCCCTACATCTCAGCGTCCTCGGGCCCGAGCCAGTTCTCCCGAGGCGGATTGGGGAACGTCGTCGCAGCCGTGACCTACGCGACCGACATGCTGGGCGGACCCGGCGTGCTCGCGGTCGCGCTCGCGGTGCTCGGCCTTGCGGGTGCCGTGCTGCTGCCGGACCGTTCGATGCGCGTCTTCGCGCTAGTCGCGACGCTCGCCCCGCTCGTTGCGTTTCTCTTCGTTGCCAACCGCGCGTGGTACGAAACGACAGGGGAGCGCATCAACTACTGGGGTGCGACGGTCGTGCCGTTCCTCTACGCTCTGATTCCTGCCGGACTCACCCTGTTGCCATGCGCCGCCGTGCGGACGAGCGACACTGTTCGCCCCGACAAGACGTCACCCCGCGCACGAGTCACGAGCAAGCCCCGGGTGGAGGGCTCATAGGAGGCCGAGATGGACCGCGTCTACATCTTCGACACCACACTCCGTGACGGCGAGCAGTCGCCGGGCGCGAGCATGAATACCGAGGAGAAACTCGAGATCGCTCGCCAGCTCGTGCGTCTCGGCGTCGACATCATCGAAGCCGGCTTCCCGATCTCGAGCCCCGGTGATTTCGAGAGTGTGCGACTGATTGGCACGGAAGTGGGAGATGCCGCGGTCGTGTGCGGGCTCTCGCGCGCCGTGCCCAAGGACATCGAGGTCGCTGCCGACGCGCTCAAGACCGCCGTGCGGCCCCGCATCCATACCGGCATCGGGGTTTCCGAGTCGCACCTGAAGGACAAGCTGCGCATCACGCGCGAGACAGCGCTGGAGCGCGGGGTTGCGGCCGTGAAGCTCGCGCGCTCGTTCGTGGAAGACGTCGAGTTCTACGCCGAAGATGCCGGGCGGGCGGATCCCGAGTTCCTCTACCGCATGATCGAGGATGTGGTCGCGGCGGGCGCGACCGTCGTGAACATCCCGGACACGACGGGATACGCGTACCCGGAGGTCTTCGGCGGGCTCATCGGCGGGCTCATGGAGCACGTCAAGGGCATCGAGAACGTGATCGTGAGCGTGCACTGCCACAACGACCTCGGCATGGCGACCGCCAACGCGCTCGCGGGCGTGAAGGCCGGGGCACGACAGATCGAGTGCACGATCAACGGCCTGGGCGAGCGAGCCGGCAACACCGCGATGGAAGAAGTCGTGATGGCGCTCAAGCAGCGTCCCGACGTCTTCGGCGTGGATACGGGCATCAACACCCGCGAGATCACGCGGACGTCGCGCCTGGTCTCGAGCATCACCGGGATCTCCGTGCAGGTGAACAAGGCCATCGTGGGTGCCAACGCGTTCGCGCACTCGAGCGGGATCCACCAGGATGGCGTGCTCAAGGAGCGCAGCACCTACGAGATCATCGACCCGGCAGACGTGGGCGCCGGTGGCAGCAGCATCGTGCTCACGGCTCGAAGCGGGCGCCACGCGCTCAGGCACCGGCTCGAGGAACTCGGCTACGAGATGCCCGACGACGAGTTCGAACGCGTCTACGAGGCGTTTCTGCTGCTCGCCGACAAGAAGAAGGAAGTCTACGACGAGGATCTTGAGGCGCTGGTAGGCGAGAGCGAGCGCACCATCAACGAGGTGTACCATCTCGGCGCGGTCCAGGTGGTATGCGGCGAGCCGGGCATCCCCACGGCGACTGTCGAGCTCATCGACCGCGAGGGCAACCAGCTCGTGGATTCGAGCCACGGCACCGGTCCGGTCGATGCGGTCTACAAGGCCATCAACCGAATGATCGACGTCGAGAACGACCTCATCGAGTTCTCGGTGAAGTCCGTGACGCGCGGCATCGACGCGCTCGGTGAGGTCACGATCCGCGTGCGTGCCGCCGACGGCAGCGTGTTCACCGGCCGAGGTGCTCACTCGGATATCATCGTTGCTTC
>CAYGYT010000009.1:0-58958 GCA_964354215.1 uncultured Eubacteriales bacterium
GCCGACACCGAGGTGGGCATCGTCGTCTCGAACGGGCCCAAGAACGTGAGCGTCCCGGACGTCTCCGGAATGACCAAGAACGAGGCTGAACAGAAGATCGACAACGCCGGCCTGGTGGCCAAGAGTGTGGAAGGCTACAGCACCTCTGTTCCGGTCGACCAGGTGATCAGTCAGACGCCTCCGTCAGGGGCATCGGTCGCGCCGGGAACGCAGGTCGCCCTCTTGATCTCGAAGGGTCCCGAGCCTACCGGAACCGAAATGGTGAAGGTACCCAACGTGGTGGGCAAGGCACTATCGGACGCCAAGTCCACCCTCACCTCGGCAGGCTTCAAGGTGGTCTTCTACAAGACGGACGGGACCGGTAAACCGGCCGATCAGGTTCTGTACCAGAACCCGGCCGCCGGACTGGACGTGGCGAAGGGCAGCGAGGTCGCCCTTATCGTGTCGAGCGGCCAGTAGCTCTTCCTCGAACTCAACGGACCGCCGCCGACTGCTTCGTGTCGGTGGCGGTCCGGGAGCTAGCGCCCGGACGTACGTGGCTCACGCCGCCTGCTCGATCTATGCCTGCTACTTGGTCGCGAAGTCGATTGAGGTCGACGGGACGGCCTCCACGTGGACGGCGAGTCCATAGAGCCGCCCCTTCAGAGACGTGACAAGAGTCCCGTCCGGGGGCAACTCCCCCGAGCCAGCAACGACCACGTTGACACGGTCGTCGGCGGCGGCCGCCGAGATGAACCGGTAGCCGCTGCCCTTCAGCCAGTTCTTGGTTGCCTTGGCGACACGTCCCTCGGCCGCGTTGCGCGTCAGGACCTTCAGGCTAGAAAGGCCGAGCGGCACCATGATGACCACGACCATCACGACCACGATCGCGATGGCCGCGCGCTTGATCCGCGGCGTCGAGCCCTGGAGTGCGGCCTTCGGGTAGCCCATCAGCCCGAATACGAACGAACCCGTGAGAAGGATCGCGAAGTAGTTCGTGACGAAGAGCAGCATGCTTCCGACCGCAAGGTCCACCCTGCCCGCCCCGAGCAGGATTCCGACGTTGGCAAGCGGCGGAACGAGCGAGATGGCGATCGCCACACCGGGCAGTGTGTCCGAGACGTCCTTGCGCCCGACGGCGAACGCTCCGGCCAGACCGGTCGCCAAGGCGGCCAACAGATCGACGAGGCGGGGGGCGGTGCGCGCCATGATCTGCGTGTTGGTCGTGGGATCGAAGGAGTTCGGCATCATGAAAGAGATCAGGTAGCCCACTGCGATCGCCGTCGCGATGCCGCCGAGCCCGACGAGGATCGATCTTCCGATAGCCTGCCCGTCACCGATGGCAATACCGAATGCGAGACCCATGATCGGCAGCATGAGCGGGGCAACGATCATCGCGCCGATGACGGTGGCGACGGAGTCGGCGTAGAGGCCGAACGTCGCGATGGCTGCGGCCATGATGAGGAGCGCCCCGAACCGCACGAGTCTGGCCCGCAGGTCAGGCTCCTCGAACATCACCACTTCGCGGACGCGTGCGATCTCGTCGCCGTCCACGGGCCCGCCGTGCAAGGTCTCGCCGAACCTGCTCATCCCATCCTCCTGGTCGTCCGCCCGGCTCTCTCGGCTCGAAGCACCATCGAGGCACCCTGGTCTCTCCCGCAGTCTCCTATTGAAAGCCTAGTCGATTCGCTCGGCGACGGGCTCATCCGAAACGGGTACCCTTCAGACGACCACCTGCACTCGGAGACCTCAGGAGATCTGCCATGCGCAAGCCCCCTCGTGCGATTGACACGTCGCTGTTCGATTCGGAGACGGCCGTATCCGACGACTTCTACCGCCACGTGAACGGTGGCTGGCTCGACGCCAACCCGGTCCCGCCCGAGTACGGCTCGTGGGGCGCGTTCCACGAGGTGAACGAGCGCAACCAGGAGTTGCTGCACGGGCTGCTGAAGGACGCGGCGGCCCAACCCGGACCACGCGGCACGGCCAACCAGATGGTTGGCGACTACTTCGCCTCCGCCATGGACGAGGAGTCGATCGCGGCCGCCGGTGTCGTGCCACTCGAGGGCTTTCTCGAGCGCATCGATGCTGCAGCGTCCGTCGCCGACATCAAAAGCATCACCTGTGACCTGCAGCATAGTGCGGTGAGCGCGTTCCACTCGCTCGGGATCGCGCCCGACTTCGAGGACTCTGGCGCCTACCTGGTCTACGTGGGACAAGGAGGGCTGGGGCTGCCGGAGCGGGACTACTACACGCGCGACGACGAGCGCTCGGCGACCCTTCGTGACGCATATGTCAGTCACATCGCGAAGCAGCTCGGCAACCTCGGCGGGGGCGAAGCCGATGCGCGTGACGCGGCCGTGAGCATCCTTACGCTCGAGACGCGCCTCGCCGAGGCGTCCTACCCCGCGGAGAAGATGCGGGATGTTCAGCTCACGATGAACCGCCACAACGTCGTAGCACTCGACGAACTCATGCCGTGCTTCGGACTGAGCTCGTATGTCGCGGAGCTTGGCGTGACGTCGCCGACGGTCAACATCGACAACCCCGGCTTCTTCACCTCCCTTGACGCTGCGCTCGCCGACACTTCGATCAAGACGCTCCGAGACTACCTCCGCTGGCACCTCGTCCTCACGTACGCGTCCTCGCTCGCGCCCGCATTCGAGGACGAGGCCTTCGACTTCTACGGTCGGACGCTCGGGGGACAGCAGAAGATGCGCCCCCGATGGAAGCGCGTGCTCGACGCAGCCACAGCCGACATCGGCGAACAGGTGGCGCAGCTCTACGTGAACGCCGCGTTCTCCGAGCAGGCGAAGAAGCGCTGCGAAGAGATGGTCGAGCATCTGTTGTCGGCCATGGGGAGAGCAATCCGGGGTGCCGAGTGGATGACCCAGACGACCAAGACACAGGCGCTCGAGAAGCTCGGGGGTTTCGGGTACAAGATCGGTTTCCCGGACCAGTGGCGGGACTACTCCGGCCTTTCGATCGAGCGGGGCCCGTACGTCGAGAACCGCGTGCGGTGCGCGGCTTTCGAGTACGACCGGGAGATGGGCCGCCTCGGCGAGCCTGTCGACAAGGCCGAATGGGCGATGCCCGCCCACATGGTCAACGCGTACTACCACCCGCTGCTCAACGAGGTAGTGTTCCCTGCGGGGATCCTACAGCCGCCGTTCTTCTACGCGGATGCTGACGCCCCCGTGAACTTCGGCGCGATCGGCGCAGTGATCGCGCATGAGATCACGCACGGCTTCGACGACCAAGGCAGCCGATTCGACGCCGAGGGCAGTCTGCGTGACTGGTGGACGGAGACGGATCGCGCCGAGTTCGAACGGCGTGCGGCTGTGCTCGTTGAGCAGTTCGACGGGTACGGGGTCTTTGACGACCTGCACGTCAACGGTCGCCTCACGCTCGGCGAGAATATCGCCGATCTCGGTGGTGTCACGATCGCTTTCGAGGCGCTGCAAGAGACTCTCGGTGACGGCGCTGTAGCGATCGATGGACTCACCCCCGAGCAGCGCTTCTTCGTCTCGTACGCGACCGTGTGGCGCATGAACTACACGGACGAGTACGCGCGTCTGCTCGTCAACGTCGACCCGCATTCGCCGACTCGCTACCGCGCGAACGGCCCACTCTCGAACCTCCCGGCCTTTGCGACTGCGTTCCGAATCGCCGAGGGCTCGCCGATGGTGCGCAGCGGCGAGATGCGAGCGCACGTGTGGTAGGAGCGACGCTACGGCGCTACGAACTTGACTCGGCGGCAGCCTCAGGCCGTATCTTCTGATCCTTCGGAGGGCTCCCCTGGCGCCGCCTCAGCAGGCGGTTCAGCAGCAGGCGATCTTCCCGCGGGTTCTTCAGCGGCAAGTGCGGACTCTGCGGGTTCTTCAGCGGCATGTGCGGACTCTGCGGCTGAAGGGGGCGCGGTTGGCGCTACGGGCTGGGTCGTAGCCGCCGGAGTCGGCGCGGCAGTCGCCGCCGGAGCAGGCGGAGCAGCTGCGGCAGCTGCGGGAGGCTGCGCTGTCACGGCTGCCGTGGCGGGCGCCGGCTGCCGGGCCTGGAAAGCCCGCCGTGAAGCCCAGTCGACGATGCTGCTCATGATCCATGCCAGAACCGCATACGCCGCGATCGCGAAGAGCGCGTTCCAGCTGATGGCCCCGCCGTTCCCGAGCTTCGAGGGGGCGATCATGCCGGTGAAGGGATTCATGAACTTCGAGCCGAACGTGTAGATCGTCTCGGCGAAGCCCGTGGGCTTGGCCCCGAATAGAAGCAGAACGAATCCGAACGCAAGCACGATGATCCCGAAGACTACGACCCCGTATACCAGCCACGAGACGAACTTGATCACCTTGTAGAAGAACGCACCACCGCCAGTGCCGGCGTCCGCCATTGTTCTCCCTCCCTCGGCGCCGAGACCGTGCCGTCCAGATTGTACTGCACGTGCGCTCGAAGCCGAGCTCGGCCGGAGCGAGGGGCGATCAGCTGGCGAGAGCGGGCTCGCCCCGTCTGTGGCGGGAGCCGTCCCGGATGCCTACCCGAAACGTCCGGTTATATACGACTCGGTACGGCTGTCGCCCGGGTTCGTGAACATCGTCTTCGTGTCGCCCATCTCGATGAGTGTCGCAGGCTCGTCCATGCTCTCGCGCAGCATGAACGCCGTGCGGTCGGAGATGCGCGCCGCCTGCTGCATGTTGTGGGTGACGATCACGATCGTCACTGCGGACTTGAGCTCGGCGATCGTGTCCTCGATCTGCTGCGTCGAGATCGGATCGAGCGCCGATGCGGGCTCGTCCATGAGGAGCACCTCGGGAGCGGTCGCAAGCGCGCGCGCGATACACAAGCGCTGCTGCTGGCCTCCGGACAACTCGAACGCATGCTTCTTGAGCAGGTTCTTGACCTCGTTCCACAACGCGGCGCGCTCGAGCGAGTCCTGTACGAGCTCATCGAGCTCCGAGCGCTTTCGCACGCCATGGGTGCGCGGGCCGTAGGCCACGTTGTCGTAGATCGACATCGGGAACGGGTTCGGCTTCTGGAAGACCTGGCCGACACGGCGGCGGAGATCGACCGGGTCGACGGAACGGTCGTACACGTCAATCCCGTCGAGCATGATGGTCCCGCCTGTGTGCACGTTGCCGAGCTCGTCGTTCATGCGGTTCAGGCACCGCAGCAGCGTGGACTTGCCGCAGCCGGAGGGGCCGATGAGCGCGGTCACGGCGTGCGCGGGCACGCGCATGGTGACTCCTGCGATCGCAGTCTCGCGCCCGTACGTGACGGAGACGTCCCTCAGGTCGAAGCTGCCGGTGGCGGCCGAGGTGGCGGCGATCTCATCCTCGGCGAGGCGCTCTGCGACCTCCGCCTTGGGGTAGGCGGGTGCGGCCGCAGCCGACAGCTCTTCGTCCTGCGACAGGCCCGCCGCCGGCTCGAGTTGTTGCGGGCCGCGGGGCAGAGGAATCACCTGGGCCTCGAGGCCTACTGTCTGCGGTTTCACCATCGGATCCTTTTCCGTTGTGCCGAACGCCAGGCCGCGGCGCTCACATTAATGATTCCAATACCAAAGACGAGTACGAACGCGGTGCCCCAGATGATGTCGTCGGGGCGCCGCGGGATCTGGGTCGCGAGAACGTAGATGTGGTATGGCATCGCCATGACCTTCGACAGCGGCGAGTCGGGCAGCTGCGGCAAAGAGAAGGCGGCCGCCGTGAAAATGATGGGTGCCGTCTCGCCGGCCGCGCGCGACAGCGCGAGGATCGACCCGGTCACGATGCCGGGGGAAGCCGCAGGAAGGATGACCTTGCCGATCGTCCGCAGCCGACTGGCGCCGACCGCGAGTGATGCATGTCTCAGGTCGCTCGGGACCTGCTGGAGTGCCTCCTCGGTCGCTGTGATGACGACCGGCAGGCTGAGGCATGCGAGCGTGAGCGAGCCGGCGATGATCGAGGCTCCGAACTGCGCTGCCATGACGAAGACCGCCAGCCCGAACAGGCCGTAGACGATCGACGGCACGCCCGCCATGTTCGCGATGGCGAGGCGAATCAGCCTCGTCGAGCGACCTCGCTTCGCGAACTCCGAGAGATAGATGCCTGCACCGATGCCGATCGGCAGCATGAAGAATGCTGTCCCCACCGTGAGGAGCAGCGTGCCGATGATCACGGGGTAGATGCCGCCTTCGCGCATGCCCATTCTCGGGGGCATAGTGAGGAAGTCCCACGAGATTGCGCCGATTCCCCGGACGAAGACCAAGCCGAGGAAGAACACCGCAATCCCGACGACGAACAACGTGGCGAGGCCGGTGATAGTCGCTGCCGCAGTCTGAACGAGCCGCGCGCGCTGAGCACGAGTCATCGACGCCACCTCGCTCTCTGCCGCTCGAGGACCACGTCGGCCGCGAGGTTGATGACGAACGTGATCGCGAACAGCACGAGGCCCATCGCGAAGAGCGTCGAGTAGTGCAGCCCGCCCTGTACGACCTCGCCCATCTCGTTTGCGATCGTGCCGGGCAGGCTTCTCACGGACTCGAACGGCGTCTTCGTGATGAGGCCGGAGTTGCCGGCGAGCATGAGCACGACCATGGTCTCACCGATGGCGCGTCCAACTCCAAGCATGACCGCCGCGAAGATGCCCGAAGACGCCGCGGGGATCACGACCTTGTAGCTCGTCTGCCAGCGATTGTTGCCGAGCGCGAGGGAACCGAACCGAAGCGACTCCGGAACCGCATGAAGTGCGTCCTCGGAAATCGAGACGATTGTCGGCAATGCCATGAAGCCCACGAAGAGTCCGGCGGTGAGTGCGGTGAGCCCGGTGCTCAGCCCCAGCGTGTCCTTGACGAACGGCACGCCGAGATAGATGCCGATCATGCCGAGCACGACCGAGGGGATGGCCGCCATGAACTCGATGATCGACTTTGCGGCCTCTTTGATTCGCCCTCCGGCGAACTCAGAGATGAAGACCGCAGAGGCGAGCCCGGCCGGGACGGCTGCTCCCACCGCAACCAGCGTGATCCAGACAGATCCCACGATCGACGGCAGGAAGCCGAACGACTTCGGGGTACCCGTCGGGAACCACGCGTCACCCCGGAGCATCGCCCACAGCCCGTTCACCTGGATCGCCTGGACGGCATTCAGGCTGAGGAAGACCATGATCGCTCCGAGGATGAGGATCGCCATCCAGCCGCTCGCGTAGACGAGCGTCCGAAGGACGGTCTCGGCCGCCAGGCTGCGAGCCCGGCGGCCGAGCGCCGCATCAGTACCGGCTGGCTGTCTCGAGGGAGGGGTGTTCCGCCTCGCAGCCGCTGTCGCTGATGTCTCGGTCATCTACTTCGCGAGCGGGACGAAGCCCTCGTCCTCGACGACCTTCTGGCCTTCGGAACCGAGGATCCACTCGACGAAGGCCTTACCCGCGTCCACCGGGTCGCCGTTGCTGTACATGTGGAGCTTGCGGCTGATTGGATACGAGTTGTCGAGCACCGTCTCGACTGATGCGGCCACGCCGTCGATTTCGAGGACTTTCACGTCACCGGTCACGTAGCCCACGCCAACGTAGCCGATGGCGGCCTCGTTGCCCTTGGTCTCCTCGACGATGGCCTGGGTCGCGGGCAGGAGCTTCGCCGACTTCGCGTAGTTCTGGTCCTCGCCGACCACTACCTCCTTGAAGTACTCGTAGGTGCCGGACGAGGAGTCGCGCGACAGCAGGACGATCTCTTGGTCCGCCCCGCCGACGTCCTTCCAGTTCGTGATCTCGCCGCGATAGATCTTGCCGAGCTGCTCCATCGTGAGGCCCTTCACGCCGTTGGCGGGGTTCACGATGACGGCGATACCGTCGCTGGCGACAGGCGTCTCAACGGGGTTGATGCCATTGTCCTTGGCCTGCTGAGTCTCCTCGTCCTTCATCTCACGGGACGCGTTGGCGAAGTCAGCGGTGCCGTTGATGAGCGCGGCGATGCCGTTGCCCGAGCCGCCGCCTTTGACCGCGATGTTCACGCCGGGGTTCTCTGTCATGAACTGCTCCGCCCACGAGTTGGAGAGGTTCACCATCGTGTCGGAGCCCTCGACGTTCAGAGATCCCGTGAGTTCGGACTCCTGACCGCCAGCGTCCGAGTCGCTGGAATCGTCGGAGCCCCCGCATCCCACCAGACCGAACGCGCCCACTGCGAGTACAAATGCAAGCGAGCCAATGAGCCATGTGCGCTTCAATTCCTGTCCCTTCATCGGGTCTTTGAATGGAGCGGCCCACGCACCGCTCCATGTCATGGTAGGAACCAGTCGCTTCACGGTGGTTGCACGGGTGTTACATCTGAGAGGCCGGTGTAAAACACATGTAAAATCCATGTGCACGCGGCAACACGCGTGACATCATGTGCGGCGACCATGCTCGACACGCCCGCTCGCGGGCTGCCTCCCCGAGGAGCCATATGGCCACGATCCTCGTCGTCGAGGACGACCCCATCATCAGGAACACCGTCGAGTACGCCCTCAGGCGCTCCGGCTTCGAGACCAGGACCGCCGCCGACGGGAACGCCGCGCTTGAATCCGCGAGCGCGGGGGAGCCCGATCTCGTGCTGCTCGATCTCATGCTGCCGGGAATGGACGGTTACCAGGTTGCAGAGCGGCTGCGCGCGAGCGGACGGAGCATGCCCATCATCATGGTCACGGCGCTGGATCAGGAGCGCGACAAGGTGCGTGGGCTCGACGCGGGAGCGGACGACTACATCACGAAGCCGTTCTCCATGGAGGAGCTTCTGGCTCGCGTGCGAGCGAACCTGCGCCGGGCACGCGCTCAGGAGGTTCTGGCGAAAGAGGAGACGCTCGAGACCGGCGACCTCAGGATCGAACCGAAGGGCTTCCGTGCGTTCATCAAAGGCCACCCCGCCAAGCTGCGCGTCAAAGAGTTCCAGCTCCTTGTCGCGCTTGCCTCGCGGCCCGGCGCGCTCTGTACGCGACACCGTCTCGCCGAGGAGGTATGGGGGTATGAGTTCCTCCCGTCCTCCCGCACGATTGACGTGCACATCCGGCGACTTCGGCAGGCGATAGAGGACGACTCGGACTACATCTATGTTCACACCGTGCACGGGATGGGGTATCGCTTCGAGCCGGTTCTCAAGAGCGAGGCACGCGAGCACTCGAACGACACGGGCAGCGAATGACCAATCGCGCACGGCGGTGGGCGAACTCCTACCGGGGCCGCCTGGTACTCGGGTACGCACTGGTTGTGGCGGTCTTTGGCATCGCGTGGGCTTGGAGCCTCTTCGGCCCGCTGACGAATGCGCTTGTCGAGCAGCAGACGCGAAGCTTGACCACGGTCGCCGACGCGGGCGCCGCCATGGCTGGCGAGTCGGATCTCGGATGGCAGGAGATCACGGACGCACTTGGGACTCGCTCGAACGTACGCGTCACGATCGTCGCTGCCGACGGCACCGTGCTTGCCGACTCGCGTGATGACCCCACCGAGATGGACAATCATGCGAACCGGCCGGAGATCGCCGCTGCGCTCGAGAACCGGATCGGGAAGGCCCAGCGGGTCTCGCGCACGGAAGGCACCGAACAGCTGTACGTGGCGGTTCCGGCCTCACGAGCCGGAGCGCGCGTCGCCGTTCGCGCCTCCGAACGCGTGGCGAGCATCGAGCGTCTCATAGTGAGATCTCGTCGACTCGGCGTGCTGCTTCTGGTACTCGCACTCGCACTCGCTGTCGTCATCGCGGCCGCGGTGAGCAGGAGCCTCGCGGACCCCGTGCAGCGTCTTGCCTCGGCGGCCGAGCGCATGGCAGCGGGCGATCTGGGCGTCGAGATCCCTCGGCCTTCCGGCGAACTCGGCGTACTCGGCGACTCGCTTGCCGAGCTGCGCAGGCAGATGCGTGCGCGGATCGAGGACCTCGAGGCGGAGCAGCGAAGCATGCGGTCCGTGTTGGACGGACTCGACGACGCCGTCTTCCTGCTGCACGGCGACCTGATCCAGTTTGCCAACCGAGCTGCGAGCGAGCTCTTCAGGATGCCCGTAGGCGGCTGGCGGAATCACGACCTCGACTCGGCCGAGCTGCCCGCTTCCTTGACGGCGCGCATCATGGAACTGCTTGGCGCACCCGAGCCGTTTGCCGAGGAGCTGAGCCCCGATCCCACCGGGCGCACGCTCCGTCTGGCCGTCGTTCCGCTCAATGAGAGCGACACCGGACCTCGTACGCTCGTCGTGATCTCGGACGTGACGGAGCGTGCGCGCCTGGACCGTGTGAGACGCGATTTCGTGGCGAACGCAAGCCACGAGCTCAAGACGCCGGTCGCGGGAATCCAGCTGCTGGCGGAGTCGGTGGCTCACGCTGCTGCAGACGGCGACGAGGGGCAGGCGCTGGCATTCGCGCGGCAGATCGAGGAGCATTCGTCGCGCCTGCAGCGGCTTGTGAAGGACCTGCTCGATCTCTCCCGTCTCGAGAGCGCAGCGATGCCCGACACGATCACCGACGTTCGTGAGGTCGTGCGCAACGCATTGACAGGACACAGCTCGGCCGCCGCAGGCAGGGACCTTACTCTCGAGTTCGACGACTCCTCGACCGCGACCGAAGACGTCTACGTGAAGGCGGACTCGACCGATTTCGCGGTTGCCATCGACAATCTGCTCGACAACGCCATCACCTACACCGAGCGCGGTGGCGTGCGAATCGAGCTCGAGGCCGATGCAGACGCGGTGCGTCTGAGCGTCGTGGACACGGGAATCGGCATCCCCGAGAAGGACCTTCCACGCATCTTCGAGCGCTTCTACCGGGTCGACCGCGCCCGCTCGCGCGACAGTGGCGGGACCGGTCTGGGGCTTGCGCTCGTGCGGCATATGGTGGAGCACTCTGGAGGTACTGTCTCTGTCGAGTCAGAGCTCGGCTCCGGCTCTCGATTCACGCTGAGCTTCGTACGGGCCCGCTAGGCCCGGCGCGTCAACCGCTCGCCTTCTAGGCCCAGAGCCTGAAGCGAACGTAGCGGAGCATTTCAGCGGCGACGTTGATGCCGGTGGCTTTCTCGAAACCCTCGAAGCCGGGCGCGGAGTTCACCTCGATAACCGCGTGTCCCTCGGCGGTCCTCACCAAGTCGACACCCGCCACGTCAAGACCCATGACCTCGGTCGCCCGGAGCGAAGGCCACTCAAGGTCCTCCGTCAACGGACAGGACTCGACCTGCGCGCCCTGGTGTACGTTCGCCCGGAATCGGCCGAGCTTGGCCGCGCGCTTCATGGCGCCCAGAACGCGGCCGCCTACGACGAGCACGCGGACGTCGGTCCCTGGCTCGTGATTGACGTACTCCTGGATGAGGAGCGTCTGATTGAGCGCCCACACGGTCTCGAGGGAGGCCTGGATCTCGTCAATGTCCCGGCCGAGCATCACTCCCTTGCCGTGTGTGCCCGAGAGCAGCTTGAGGATCACCGGAGGGCCACCGACAAGCCGAACCATCTTGGCAACGTCGGAAGGCTGGCGAGCGAGCACGGTCCTGGGGAGAGGCACACCCGCGGCCGCCAGGAGCTGGTGAGCCAGCAACTTGTCGCGCGCGGCCATGATTGCGTCCGAGGAGTTCACCACCAGTACGCCAGGCGTCGATTCGAACTGCCGTATGACAGCTCGCGCGAACACAGTGGTGTCGCTGCCCGTCCGGGGTACCACCGCAGCTGGGACTTGCAGTGGCCGGGTGCGGTAGTACGTCCTAGGTTCGCCCGAGTGGACCAGTAGATCGAAATGCTGCGGATCCAGCCAGGACACGCGCAAGCCCAGCGCTCCGGACTCGGATTCGAATCTCACGCGACTGTATGGCCGGCGCTCATCGGACAGGAAGGCTACGGCCAGCGCACTCGGAGGGCGCCCGCCGCGCTCTCCGAGTGCGATCACCCCGCTCTTCCTTGATGCGGCAATCCCGCCGTGCGAGGGGTGTGGTCTCTCAGGCGCTGCGCGCAACCGACGTCCCCTTCAGGTCCAACGGGAATCCCGCTGAATCACCCGAGGCCTGCTGGTGAAAGCGCCGCACGACTGCATCCACCCATGCTCGGCGCAAGCCAGCGTCCGGTGCGAGAGCCGCCTCGCGGAAGCGCACTCTCAGCTCGCGCACGAGGTCGACGTCACTCCCCGCGAAACAGACATCCACGACGCCGCGTTCGCTCATGACAACCGCGGCGCATCCGCCAAGGAGCGGCACGCAGGCGTACCGTAACGGGTGTTCTGAGCTGGCTGTACTTTGCGTGGAACCAGGCATCGCGTCTCCGCGTAGGTCGGAAGATGAGCGACCGGCGTCTGATTGCGCAAGCTCAGTGTGGTGGACTACAACGTCCGGTTGGTTGCACCGTCGTGATAAGACCGCAACTTCGGTGTGACAGCCCGTGCCCCCGTCTCGCGTGTCCAGACTCGCTCGTCGACGCCAGCGAGCCAACGCCCCGGAATGTCACTAACTGTCTAAGCACCCCCGCAGCGTCGCCGATGCGAAGATGTCAGCACGACCTGTCGACTTGATGCGACCTCGAGCGCTGCGCACCGCGCTCTAACGGCCCGAAGACCGGATTCGGTGATCCGGGACCCGTCCAGCTCCACATGGAGCATCGTGTCGGTCCAGGCGGCGTAGAAGCCCTCGATGTCCGACCCGAATCGAGCGTCTGCAGCCTCGGCGAAACGGACCAGTGCGGTTAGCCAGAGAATGCGCGTCCTGTCGGCGTCGGGGACGAGCGACCAGACGATGCCGGAATCGTAGCCAAGCGAGTGCTTGGACAGGTCTTCCACCGCTTCAATCACCAGGACGTCGTGAGCCGGAAGCGTGGCCATCGTGGCCTGAAGGAGGACCGCGCTGGTCGCCCCCGCAACCAGATGCCCGTGCCGGCAGTCTCGGAGCTCAACAGCAAGAGCCAGCAGTTCGCGGTCATCAGTCGATAGCCCGTGAAGCGGAGCGAGCGACACGAACAGTTCCTCCGCAAGGGCGACGAATGCGGTTCGCCGACCTGTCGTGATCGGGGAATCGAGCTTCGACCAGTCCGACGCAGCCTTCCCAGACATGCATACCTCCCGTAGGCGGGGAACACGTCCAGAACGTCGAAGTCCGGCTGCGTTGACTGGTGCGGGACGTCCTGTGCCGAGGATGCCCGCCGTGCGTGGACGGCGCTACCCCTCAAAGGGACAAGCAACAGACTTTTTGCAGGCCTGGAACGGAGCGTTCACAGGCGTCGATCCGCCACCTGACGCCGAGCTCGGCGACCGTCGATACAGTCGTGGGATCGGCCGTGAACCCGCTTCGTCACGGGAGACGGTGCGGTCGGCCCCGAGGACCCGTCTGTCGACCGGGGCGGATCCGGCCCGTTTGCGTACTCCTTACGTTTCGCGCACCGAACTGCAACCACGCGACGTCGACCGGTCCGTAGGGTGAGCCCACGCCTTCGAAAGGGGTTCTCCATGCTGACGGTGATCGGTCTCATCCACGATTGGGAGTGGGTCTTGCTCGTCGCCGTCGTCGTGCTCGAGTCGACGATTCTCGTTCACGCGCTTCGAGAGGCGCGAGAGCGCAAACACCTGGTAGCCGAGATGCGCGATACCCGGGTGGAGTTGGGTCGCGAGTCGTACATTGCGATGAAGCGCGAAGCCCTCGAAGCGGCCGAGGACTACTGCTGCTTCGTGAGCCATACGGCCAACGCCGACCTCGCCGTTGCAGGTGAGGACGTCTCTCGGCTGTACTCCAGAGGCGTCGACTACCGGTGCATCACCGGGAACGAGCCGGGGCACCTGCGGGACATGTTCGAGCAGCATCGCCGAGGCGTGCAGGTGCGAGTGAACCCGACGGTGTCCGTCTCCACGTTCCGGTTCCACGTGTGGGACGGTCAGGGGGCAGTTCTCGCGTTCTCAGACGAAGCCGACGAGATGGACGTTCGCGGCATCCGCGCGGTGAACCCCTACTTCGCACGTATACTGCGCCAGCACTTCGACTCGATGTGGGAGCAGAGTCGCCCGTGGCACGAGTGGGCCGCGATGCTGCTGGCACAGGTGAGTGGACCGGAGACCGAGTCGCCGGTGGACGAACTCGCCGACCAGTGGGAGCTCCCTGATCGCGAACGCGACGAGCTCGACGAACTCATGCGTGCAGCTCACGCCAGCTAGGCACCCCGGTTACCGCGCAGCGCCGGCTCTCGCCGCAGTCGTCGATCATGGGGGACTGGTTGACTTGGACGCGCGTGGCCGAGGTCGCCGAAGCGGCGATGCGCAGGATGCGTGCCGAGTCCTCGTGCGATCAGTTGCGGCGGTTCAATCGCACAGAACGTATGGTCCGAACAGGGCCCGATTCAACACCGCCGAGAAGCGCAGCGTCAACTTCTCCTGTATCGCCGCGGGCTGGAGGTCCCTGCTCACAGATGGTTCTACGCGGCCAGTGCAGCGAGCGCGTCGTCCGTGTGAGATGGGGAAGGCTGCCAAGGCGCCGCGCCACAAGCCGCCTCCTCGCGGCGCACGGGCGTTAACGCCAGCTTTCGCGGATTCTCACATTCCTGACCGAACGTTCTAACTCCGGTGCAACCACTTGTCGCCCGGGGCCTCGTACAAATGAGACACACCAGTCAACGCCTCCAAATGGGGGGCACGGGCCGCATCGCCTTGGCATGCGAGTGGCCCAATCGAGGAGGAGGACACGCAGGATGGCAGACAACCGCTCCGCTCCCAAGGGTCCGACGCGTCGCGAGGTGCTCGCCGGCGTCGGTGCGGCCGCAATGTTGGCGATGATTCCCGGTGCCGCCAGCGCGGTCGAACTCATCGACCAGAAGGGCTCGCCAAAGAGCTGCATCTTCCTTGTCGGCGATGGTATGCCGCTCGGCGTCATCCGCGCGATGCACGAGACGGCGACGCGTGTATTCGGCGAGGCGGGCACGGCGCTCTACGACCTCATGGACGACCGGAAGACGATCGCGAGCTACATGGGTACTGCGAGCCTGTCGAGCATCGTCACCGACTCCGCTCCCGCGTCTGCAGCCTGGTCGACGGGCTCCAAGACCAACAACGGCATGCTCGCCACGCTCCCGGACGGCACCCCGCTCAAGACCATCATGGAGATCCTGAAGCGGCGCGGGCTCGCGACCGGTCTCGTGACCACGACGCGCGTCACGCACGCAACGCCGGCAGCCTGGGTCTCGCACAACAAGAACAGGGACCTCGAGTACAACATCGCGATCGACTACTACAACTTCCGGCCGGACGTTCTGCTCGGCGGTGGCACGAAGTACTTCCTGCCCGCCTCAGAAAACGGCAACCGCAACCTGTTCGACGAGTTCGCGGCCGCCGGCTACGACGTGCTCAGGTCCAGGAACGATCTGCTGAACTTGCCTGTCTCGGAGAAGAGGATCGTGGGCACGTTCAACAACTCCCATGTGAGTTACTTCGTCGACCGCAAGAACACGCCGGCGCTGTTCGACCAGGAACCGTCACTGCCCGAGATGACGACGGTCGCCCTCAATCGCCTGTCTCGCAACCGCAAGGGCTTCATCCTTCAGGTCGAGGCAGGCCGCATCGATCATGCGGCCCACGCGAACGACGCGTGGGGCTCGATCCTCGACACATACGAGATGGACCTCACACTCCGCGTGATCCGCGACTACATGGCCATGAATCCCAACACGCTCCTCATCATCACCTCGGATCACGGGAACTCGGGGTGGGGCGTCAACGGCACCGGTCCCGGCTACAACGACGCCACGACGGCGCTCCAGAAGTACCAGACCATCACCGCGTCGTGGGAGAAGATCTCCCCGATGCTCAGGGGCAAGAACCTCACGGAGATCAAGGCGATCTTGAACACCTACACGGGCTTCAGCGATCTCACGGACCCAGAAGCCCAGATGATCTACGACTCGCTGCAGCCGGGCTTCAAGCACTACCCCGGCGATTTCGGCTACCTCGCCGAGACGCAGCTCGGTCGTATCTTCGCCCACAACGACTCGTCGCTCGGTATCCGTCGTGGCAACGTCGCCTTCACGTCGAACAACCACACCGCCGAGGACCAGATCGTGCTCGTCTACGGCAAGAACGCGCACTCGCTCGGCGTCAAGGCCTACATCGACAACACCGACCTGTTCCGCGTCATGTGCAAGTACTTCTGTGTCGACTACACCAACCCGACCCTGAGTGCGGCACAGGCCCAGAAGCACGTGGTACGTCTCAGCGAGTCGGAGTGGGCCAGGTCGATGAAGCTGCACGTCTCCTAGCCGCGCACGCGCACTGCGTAGTCCCGCAACGTCGAACTGAAGCGCGGCAGTTGTTCGGAGGGCCCCGCCTGTGCGGGGCCCTCGCCGTCCGCTCGAAACCAGGGTGCCTCCAGCGCCAGCGGTGGCGTCGTTCGGCGCAGTAGGTGATGGTCCCTCGCGTTGTGCTCGTCGCAAGCGCTTCGCGCCTGCCGGCTGGCGATCCACTGGAAGCCAGGGTCTTGACATACTCGTCAGTCACATGTCAGTATAGACTGACACGTGAAGGAGTGAGATGACAGACGACCGGACAGGGGACGAGCTGCTGCAGGTGCTGAGCGCCCTGGCGAACCCCCACCGGCTGCGGATCCTCGCAGCGCTGAGCGAGCGGGAGTCGTACGTGAGCGAGCTCGCGCGCGAACTCGGCATTGGCCGTCCTCTCCTTCACATGCACCTTCAAACGCTGGAGAAGGCGGGGCTCGTGGTCGGACGCCACGAGATCTCCGAGGACGGCAAGGCGCTTCGCTTCTACACGGTGACGGACTTCGATGAACGCCTCACGTCACAACGCATCACCGAGGCGACGAAGACCCTGAGCGCGGAGGGCGAGCCAAGAGGGAGGATGAAGAAATGAGCATCGGATGGCCAGGAGCGATCGTTCTCGCGACGCTCATCATCGGCATCGTCGGGGTGATCGGCACCCGCATGGCCGCGCGCGCCGGCATCGACGCCGAGGAGATCAAGGGGAGGTACACGGAGCAGTACCAGACACTCGCCGACGACTACGCCAAGCTCGCGCGGGAGACCCGCGAGGCCCAGGCGGCCATACGCGCTGACATCGCGACGCTGCAGCGGCAAAGTGCCGAGGCGCAAGCCGCCGTCGTCGCCGACGTGAACCGGCTTGCGAACTCGGTCGAGTCCATCGAGACCATGATGCGCGACGTCGGCTAGACGCCGCGCAGGAGAGAAGGAGTTCGAGATGACACTGACGTGGCCTGCGGCTCTCTTGATCATGTTCATCATCTTCGTAGTGGTCGTCGCAGCCAGCGAGCCGAAGCGTCGGCGCCACGAGCTGAAGATGGCCGAAGTCAAGGCGAAAGGCGGCGAGCAGTACAGGGTCCTCGCCGAGAAGTTCGAGCAGCTCGCCGCTGAGACACACGACGTGCAGACCGCGATGCAGGCCGACCTCGCGGCGGTTCGCATCTCGGTCGAGTCGATCGAGCAGATGATGCGCGACGTCGGCTAGGACGTCGCTGCTTGAGGGGGCCTGGATCATGGACACATCATCAGACCGCACCGTCAGGTACCTGGGCGCCGCGTTCCTCGGGGTGTTCGCGACGAGTCTTTCGGCGGGCCTCATGGCCGACCCGTCGCTGAAGGGCAGCATACCGAGGGTGCTCGACAAGGTCGCGGATAACATCACTGTCGTGCGGGCGAGCAACCTGCTCCAGCTCGTCACCGCCATCGGCATCATCGTGCTCGCTGCCCTGCTCTACGCGGTGCTTCGCGATGCGAACCGGCCGCTCGCGCTGATCGGCTTTGGTTGGTGGATCGCGGAGGGGGTCTTCCTCGCGGCGACGGCTCTCGGCACGTACGGGATCATGGTCGCGAGCGACGCCGCCAGAACGGGTGGGACGCCTGTGGCGACGGCCGAGCTTGCCGGCCGGTTCTTCCTCGGCCTGCGAGAGAACGCGTTTACGATCCATATGCTCTTCTTCTGCCTTGGGGGATTCATCTGGTGCTACCTGCTGATGGAGTCGGGAATCGTGCCGAGGTGGATGGGCATCTGGGGCATGGTCGGCGTCGTGCTGCTCCTTGTGAACATGTTGCTCGTCGCGTGGGAACCCGGATTCGATGTCGGCGCGCTCGGCATCCTGGCCATGGTCGTGTACGTGCCATTCGAGCCGGTGCTCGGAGGGTGGCTGCTCGTGCGCGGCGCGCCCGCCGAGCGAGTGGCTGCATCTCAGCTGAGGGGGAGTCTGACATGAGCTCGGACAGGAAAGTCGCGATCTGGGTCGGCGTGCTCTTCATCATCGGGACGGTCGCCGGAGGGCTCAGCCTCGGAGTCACGGACCCGCTCCTAGGCAAACCGGACTACCTGGCGCAAGTCGACGCGCACTCCGATCAGATGGTCCTCGGGGTACTCCTCGTGCTGACCATGGGGTTCGCGCTCGCACTGGTGCCGGCGGTGTTCTACCCCGTGGGCAAGAGGTACAACCTGACGCTCGCCATGGGCTACGTCATCTTCCGGGGGGCGCTCGAGACGTTCACGTACATCATCGGCGGACTCGGCTGGCTCATGCTGATCGCACTGAGCTCGGAGCCCGCAAAGGCGGTGGGGCCGTTTGCCGGCTACCTGAAGACTGCCGAGGGCGTACTGTGGGACGAGATGATCGCGCTCCCCTTCATTCTCGGCGCCCTGATGTTCTACTACCTGCTCTATCAGTCCAGACTCGTTCCCAGGTGGCTCTCCATCTGGGGACTTGTCGGAGCGGTGCTCTACATCATGGCGCCCGTGACGCATATGCTCGGCTACCAGTTCGGCTTCCTGATGGCTCCGCTGGCCGTGCAGGAGATGGTCATGGCTGTCTGGCTGATCGCGCGGGGATTCAGCACGCCTGTGATTGCTGGGGCGGTCAGGGCGCCGTCCGAGAAGGCGATGGCGTCATGAGGAGCGATGCCCTGAGGAGCGTCGGGCTGGCGGTAGCCGCAGTGATCGTGCTCGGCACGGGTATCGTGCTCACGCGCGCGGGAAGGCCCTACGGGCCTCTGCTGTTGAACGTCCACAAGCTCGTCGACCTGGGCGCGGTCGTCTTCATCGGCATCATCGCGTACCAGACGAACCGCACTACCCCGCTGCCGTCGTCGACGTGGTTGATACTCGCCGTCGCCGCTGCGCTCGTCGTGCTGACCTTCGCCACGGGCGGTGTGGTGAGCGGCATGCGCGAGGCACCTGCGTGGGCGCTATGGGTGCACCGGATCGGGTCATGGGTGGCAGCTGCGCTCGCGGCGGCCAGTGTCTACTTGCTCGCGACGGCGTAGGTTGCCTACGGGCTCTAGCCGGCGACCTTCGGCCAGCCGACGCCGAGCATGAGCACGAGGATCGCCGCATTGATGATGAGGGCGACCACTCCTTGGTCCGAGAGCCGCTCGAAGTGCCCGTTCCACATGAGCACGATGACGACGCTCGACACGACTGTCGCGCCGACGCAGAGCGGTAGCCACCACGACTGGCCGAAGAGGAGCCCCACCCCACAGCCGACGAAGGCGAGGGCAACGAGCACGAAGGCGACGGCCGCTACCCACCGCGCTGCCGAGTCGCCGAGCAGTCTCGAGACAGCCCAAGACCCGTCGGGCCACGTGAGACCCGGCGTGAGTTCGAGCACTCGTCGCGCCTGCGCGACGTAGAGAAGGTGCACGAGTCCGTGCGCGACGAGGAAGACGCCGAAGAGCACGCTGAGCATGCGCATATCATTCACCTGCCAGTCGCCGCTGCGCCCCGTCCGCCGCGCAGTCGAGTTCGTTCGCTACACGGGCACCTGCTCCGCCCACGCCCTGATCGCGTTCCAGTCGCGGCCATCGCCTTGGACATCACCGCCGAAGGCCCGGAACATCGCGCGCGTGAACCAGTTGGAGTTGTCGCCGGTCAGCCCGATGCCGGCGAAGTAACCCTCGGCGACGGGTGTGACGACCTCGCGCTCCTTCTCGAGGTACTTGTGCTTGCGCGCGACCTTCTTCGGCTCGGGGCCGGTGTTCATCGCGTGGACGCAGAAGAGCGAGACGGGCACCCTGCCGAGAGCGTCGCCGTTGGCCGTCACGAAGGCCTCGGCCTCGGGCAGCCAGCGCCCCCCGTTGACCGCGCTGCCCAATATGACCACCGCGTAGCCGTCGAGCGAGGGCCGGTCCTTCATCGGCTTCACATCGACGTCGAAGCCATGCTCGCCGAGCGTCTCGCCGATCCTCTCCGCGACGCCCACGGTCGACCCGGTCCCCGTGGCATATCCGACGAGCACTCGCTTGCTCACCGCGCTACCTCCTCCGTAGCTCATTGACGGCGTGGGCACCGGCGTGCTGTCCGGCTCCGCGCTTGCAGCGCAACCTGTCAGACCGCCGACCGCGGCCGCCGCTCCGAGCACCGTTGACGCAGTGATGAACTCCCTGCGAGACATCTCCGTTGGCATGAGCGATGCCCTCCGCTACCACCTTGCCCTGGCGGGCAAACGTGCTAGTCTAACAACGTTAGGTTACCCCGTGCAGTGTCTCACCTAACGCTGTTAGGGTCAAGCCCCTAGGTTCGGTGTATGCCCGCTGGAACAGCGACGCCGAGACGGAGGCATTGGACATGGTGACTGTTAGGAAGCGGACTTGCCCGCTCACGACCAATGAGATCTACGCGACCGCGCTCAGGATCGTCGACGCCGACGGTCTCGACGCGCTCACGATGCGCCGGCTCGGGAGAGAGGTCGGTGTCGAGGCCGCGTCCCTCTACCACCACATCCCGAACAAAGACGCGCTCATCGGTGGGATGCTCGTGAAGCTGCGCTCGGAGGTCCAGCTCCCCGAGCCGTTGCCCGAGGACTGGATCGACCTCTTCGTCACTATCTTCGCTGAGTACCGCCGCGTCCTTTCTGCACACCCGAACCTGGTCATCTACGCCGGGAAGCGTGTCGAGTCCGACCCGTCCCCTGACGGGCTGCAGTACCTGGTTCAGCTAGGCTTGAGCGAAGACGATGCGGTCGGCTTGTGGCAGTCGATGATCGCGTTCGTGACCGGCTTCTCGCTCTTCAGCTCCCGCGCTGCCGAGACGGACACGAGCAATCAGCCGCCAGGGCTTGCCAAGCGTCTCGCCGAGTGGCGCGATGAGACCGCGGACAAGACGGTCCGTGCAATGCTCGAGGGCTACGCTGCGAGCCGGTAGCTCGGTCCCGCGAGGCTGCCGATCGGACATGCCAGAACGGTTCGATCTGATGGTGTGAACAGCAACCAGGCGCGCGGGCATCTCCGGCACTTCGGCGCGTTGCGGGCTAACCGCTGGGTACAAGCGATCCTGCTCGGAGCGGCTCTCGTCTGGCTCGGCCTGAGGCGCACCGCAGTCGTCGCCGTGCTCCTCGCCTGCGGGTTCGCCGGAGTGCTCGCCGCCCTCGCCGGGTTGCCTCTACCCCGCTAGCCCGGGCCGCAGGCCTCGCGGCCTGCGGCGATACGCAAGAAGTTTACATGCGGTTCCTCGTCGGCGTCTTGACTGCGGACCACACCGGAACGTACGTTCTCCGCGAGTGATCCGCCGCACCTGACTGCACGCTGAGAACGAGCCGAGCGACCTTGGAATGGAAGGACGGGCAGCCGCCTTCGCATCCCCCGGCCCTCAACGCGAGATCGGTGAGCTCGTCGCCGTGCCCTTCCGGGCCCTGCTCACCCCGCACCGCAGCGACGCCGCGGCCGTGGTCCTCACTCCCTTCTGGAGCCGCCCGGGCGCCGACAGCGTCGGCCTGCTCGCCGGCAAGCTCGGTGCGCACCGTGCCCATCACCGCTTCGGCGACTTCGGCCACCTTCCGCACATCCAGCTCAACGTCTGGCGTGTCGGCGTGAAGGGCTCCGGGCGCAACGTGCGCGTGCCGCTCGTCAGGCTCAGCAGCGTGCCGCGACTCATGGGATGGGCGCTCGGGTCTGCGCCACGCCGCCGAGAGGGCTCATCCGCTCGAACGACCGCGAAGCCGTCCGTATCGGAGGTGCAGTGACCAGCTACTTCGTCCCCAAGCCACGCGCACGTTCCCGTCTCAGGAAGAAGCACCGCGCACCGCCCTGCGCCCGCGTCTCGTGGGTGCTCGCCCACCAGGAAGCCGGCTCGTTTGCGGCTGAGCACGGCGAGGCCGAAAGGAAGCGCGACTAGCCGTCCACTCATCGTCGCCTACCTGATGAAGAGCCCGATTGGCAGCGCGTAGACCGCAACGAGCAGCAGCGTCACCAGGCCGGCGGCCCACCAGCGACGGTGGCCACTCGCACGCACAGCGACGAACACGAGCGCCACGAGCCAGACCACGCCGACGAGCTGGTAGGTCGTCGCGAACCAGGAGCCCGGCCCCATCAGCCAGTTCCAGATAGCCGAGGGCTCGATCAAGCCGAGCAGCACGAGCACCGCGACCACGACCTCGACGAGCATCGTGGTGCAGCCGAAGGGCACGGCCGTCGCGAGCGCAAGCCGTCCGAACGACAGCCCGAACCCGAGCCGCGTCCCTGTCGCACGAGCGGCAAGCACCAGCAGCCCGGCGATGAGCGCCGTGCTCGCGAAGAAGAGCGGCGCCTGATACCAGACCTGCACGGGGTACTGCCGCTCGGCCGGTAGCGCGAGCGCCGAGGCCGAGGCAGGCGGGTAGTCCTTGGCGATGAACGCGATCAAGATGAACGTGTAGACCGCAGACACGCCGAGGAGCGCCACCATGCCGGGGAGCGCCGGGCGCTGCTGACGCTCAAGCTCGGCGAGGGCCTTCTTCGGCCGAACGATCGTCCCGAGAATCGTACGCCAGACCATGCTGCCCACCTAGGCCGACGCCGTCTTCGGTCGTCCGGACCTCTCGACAAGCAGCCCGGTCACATACGTGGACGCGAAGATGAGAGCGAAGGGGAGCCACGTGCCGATGAAGCTCGCGAACATGTCGTAGCTGCGCAGTGCGAGCGTCGCAACTACGAAGAAGTCCATGAAGACGACGATGCCGAGGAACACGAACGCGGTCGCGAGGGGGCTCGTATAGCCGAACCGGCGAGAGTACACGTACGAGAGTAGGGCGAAGATGACTGGCGCGCCGATCGCATGCACGACGAGCGTGGTGCGCATGCCGAGAAGGGCGGACCCAACACCCATGATCGCCGCGCAAAGCGCCCAGCCGATGAGGCCGAACCCGAGGATGATCGCGTACTGCCTTGCCGAGCGTCTGCTTGTCATAGCAGCCCTCCTCATTCGGTTGTCCCCACGGCGCGCTCAAGCAGCGCGGCTCGACTGAAGGCGACATCGATCTTCCCCACACGCTCCAGCCCGGCTCGCGACGCCCTGGTCAGGCTCTCATCGAAAGAGGGCCCGTCAACATGCCCGCTTGGTTCTACCACGAGGAGTCGGCCAGACGGTCTGAGCCGCTCCCCGATCTGCCGGAAGAACGCCGATTGGTCGGGGACCTCGTGCACCATCCAGAAGGCGAGCGCGAAGTCGAATACCCCGTCGACATCGAGATTGGAAGCGTTCGCCCGGTGCAGCCGGATCCGAGACTGCAGCCCCGCCTTCTCCGCGCGGCGCCGCACGCCTTCGAGCATACGAGCTTGCAGATCGACGGCGGTGACGCTGCCCGACTTCCCGGCAAGCCTCGCCATCGGAATGGTGAAGTAGCCGGTGCCGCATCCGACGTCCAGGCAGCGGTCGCCTTCGCGCACGAAGTCCCTGAGCAGCTTCTCGGGGTTCTGGAAGAGCCGACGGGCCGGGTTGTCGAACGTCCAGATCAGCCACCACGGACAGACGTATCCCGGCTCTTGATCGTGGCTTGCTGAGCACATCAGGTCCCCTGCAGCTCGTCTTACCGGACTACTGATCGGTACTCCCTGTCCTCGATGTCTTGCTGCACCGGACCGCCGAGAAGGCGCCGCCGAGGCAGTCCCACTCAACCTCGACATCGCCACACGTCCCAAGCGCCTCGCGGGCAATGGGCCGCATGCCGTCGAACATCCACGCAAGGATACGCCCGACGTACAGGCCGGGATGCTTCTCGACGGGTTCGAGGAGTCGGATCTCCTGGGACGCGACGCGCGTCATCTCCGCAAGCGCGGCGCGCTGCACGTCGGGCGGGAACAGGCCGAGCGCGCCCGTCGACACGACTACTTCGAACTCGCCGTCGGCGAAGGGCAGCTTGGTCACATCGGCCTGTGTGATGCGTGCGGGGTCGAAACCCGACTTCGCCAGCTCGGCCCTCGCTCGCACGACCATGTTCGCAGAGAGGTCTATCCCGTAGGCGTCGCATCCGTGCTCAAGCATCTCAACGACGAGGTGTCCGCCGCCGCAGCACACTTCGAGGACGCGCCCCGAGACGTCGGCGACGAGCCTCGATCGGTGCCGCCGCCAGAACGTCGCATTGCCCAGCCCCGCGTACCCGCCCGAGAAGCGGTCCCAGTACGAGGCGACGATCCGGTTCACGAGGACATCAGCCGGCCCTGAGTTCTGCCGCCAGCTCCGCGCCCCATGCACGTGCGCGCTCGGCTTCTCCCTCGCGAAGGCGCGGGCCCGCGGCGTCCTCCCCGTCGTCCTCGACGAAGAAGTCGTGTGGCTACCATCTGGCGCAATCCTGCGATTCGCACCATGTAGAACTCGGCGATGTTGGAACCCGCGATCGACAAGAACCTGACGCGCTCCAGAAGCGGGTTGTCCTGGTCCGAAGCCTCCTCGAGAACGCGTTCCTGGAACTTCAGGAGCTCGATCTCGCGATTCAGGTACCGGCTCGGATCGTCGAGGTCGAGTGCATGCTCGGGCAAGTACATGGCCCGCGCCGCGCTGTCTTGGGCGCAAGCCGTCAGGTCTGTGGTCATACTCGCTTCTGTCCTTCGATGACCCGGGTGAGCCGTTCTCAGCGCGACGAGTCTCTCACCTGAGGCCCGGAGAAGGTGAAATGTCTGTTACAGGTTCCACCGCCACGGCGATGCCCTGGCTTGGTGCCCCGCCGGGCGTGATATCCACCCGAACACCGAAAGCCCTTTCGAACAGGTCGGACTTCCTCTGCGCCCCATGGATCTCCACGTCGAAGGGTCCATCACCCTCGAGCGTCAAGACCAGGCGCGACCTGCGCAGCTGAGATCTCAATCCTCGAACGCGCTGCCCTCGCGACCGATCGAGACCGTCGGCGAGCCTGAGGAACGCGGCGAGGCGCTCGACGCGCTGTCGGTCCGTGCGCTTCAGATCGGCCATGGCCTCGTGCCGCGTCTTCGGCAGCGCGCCCCGGTGATACCGTGCGATCGCCGCGATCAGCCGCAGCTCGTGACTCGTGAAGCCCGGCAGCTCCGAGTACGTGATCAGGTGGTAGCTATGGCGGTGGTGCCTCTCGTAGGCGATGTGGTAGCCGACGTCATGAAGCACGGCCGCTGTCTCAAGCAGTGGTCTCTCTTTGGTATCAAGGCCCAGCCGGACCGCAAGTTCATCGAAGAGCGACAGCGACAGCCTGCTCACCTGTTCGGCGTGATTCAGGTCGGTGTGGCATCTGCGCGCGAAGTCGGTCACTGCTTGCGTTCGGCTGAACGGCTCGGCGGCGCCCCGCTCTCGCTCGATCGTGTCGACGATGACCCCTTCGCGCATGCCGTGCGCGTTCACCACGATCTCGTTGACTCCTAGGGCCCTCATACACTCATCGAGAACCACGGCACCTGCGAGGATGATGTCCACACGCCCCTCGGGCATGGCCTTCATCCGCTGGCGTTGATCCGCGGTGCTGTGCCGAAGGTACGCGAGCAGGTGGATCAGCTCCGCACGCCTGAACTCGAACGCATGGACGCTCGTCAAGCTCGGACTCCGCTGTGCCGCAATGAGCGTCCCTATCGTCGTCACAGTCCCGCCCGAGCCGATGAGTCGCGAAACGGGGTCGGGGTCGGGGGCCAGGGCCTCTTTCAGAGTGCGCCTGACATACTTGACGAGCCGTTCGTAGTCCCCCTTGGGGATAGGGTCCTCGGTGTGGTAACGCTCGGACAGCACGACCGCGCCAAGCGGCAAGGAAGTCATGAACTCGACTTGGCGATCCGTCGCGCGGATTACCTCGACCGATCCGCCACCGATATCCACCACGGCCGAGCGACCTTCGACTCCCAGGCCGTCCGCGGCGCTCAGGAAGGCCAACCTCGCCTCCTCGTCCTCATCGATGATCTCGATGTCGATGGCGAGCCGTTCGCGAACACGCTCGATGAAGTCCCCGGCGTTGTCGGCGCGCCTGACGGCCGCCGTGGCCACCGCACGTATGTGGGTCACATCATGCTGCTCGGCGATCTGGAGCATGCGGTCGAGCGCGTCGAGTGTGTCATCGATGGACTGCTCGGACAGCCGACCCGACTCATACAGGCCGCGTCCCAGACGCGTGTACGCCTTCTCGTCATCGATGGTCTTGCGCGGCCCACCAACGAGCACCTCGACAATCGTGCATCGCACCGAGTTGGTCCCGATGTCGATGGCCGCGATCCTCACTGCGCCTCCCCCGCGAGTCTGGTCAGGCCAGTCGCTGCAAGCGACGCGTTGCTGTATCGCTCGGCGCCGGTGACTTCGCGCCCGAACCATTCTGGGGGGACGAACGACTCCGCGTCGGACGTCGAGGCGAACTCGATCTCCACTACACGCAGACCGCGCAGTTCTCCCTGGTAGGTGTCGCGGTAGAGTGTGCGGCCGTCGTGCAGGACCTCGCAGCGCTTCTTCTCCAAGCGCCCGCCAGCTGTAGTGGGCCACAGCGCCTCGAACTGCTCTTCGGAGATGTGAACTTCATGCTCTGAGCGTGCCAAGCCTCGGCCCGACGTCACTGTGAGCGTGCACACGTGATCGGCAGACCTCACCCGCACCTCGTCGTTGTCGCATACCGCCAGGTAGCCCTGTCTGATCTGGCACGCCGTGCTCGTCTCCAGTGTGGGCGGTTCACGGTCCCAGAGCAACTTCCGCTCGATCTCCCACTTGCTCATCGCGTGCTCGCACCAAGCCCGGGGCGTTCCGTGTGTGTCTCCGGCCAGCAGTACCATGGGCTACACTCGCATACGGGAGACTGAGTCGCGCGACCGGGGCGGACAGTGAGTCGGCTGGCCAAGCAAGGCAAGACAGTCAAGCAGGCGGCCGAGTCGATGGGGGTTAGTCCGAAGTGGATCCGCCGCCAGATCAAGGCTGGCGTCATAGACCCTGCCCGAAGCGGCAACAAGCGCAACAGTCGGTTCGCTCTCTCAGACGCGGACATCGATGTCCTTCGCACCGTTCTGGACGCCGGCGGCGGCGCAGGAAGCCGCGGGGAGCTGGCTCGCATTGCAGAGCTCGAATCGGACCGCGCCGAACTGCTCGCCCAGGTGGCGTGGACTCGTGCCGTCGCCCAGGAGCAGCAGAAGGCCCCTGAGGCCGAGCGCGGCAGAAGCGAGCGCCTCGAAGCCGAGCTCCAAGTCCAGCGAACTCGCATCGAGCAACTCAAGGCTCTCTCGGCGCTCCATCGGCTTCTGGGGCGCCACAAGGCGATCTGACGCGCCCGAGACGCCGCACTGGCACCGTCGCTCATGGGCCGCATTCTTCCTCTGGAGCCGCCGTCGCGTCGGGCGGCTCTTCCCGACCCCCTTCGGCCTCAGTCCCGGGCGCATCCGCCCGGGACTGGTCCGCATCCGCCGTCTCGGACCCGGGTGCGCCCGAGGACGCGCGAGGCTGTTCGCTCCCGGGCTCCTCAGTCTGGGACACAGTCTCGCACTCCTGCTGCGAGACCACCTCGGACTCCCCTTGGGCCTCAGGCACTAGTGAGAGCGGGAGGAGCAGCCTCGGCAGGAGCTGCTGGGCCGGATGCTCCTGGGCGAGTGCGACGAAGTGAGCGAACATCCTGCTCGCCCTCTCCAACAGGGCAGCCTCTACTTCCTCGATGCCCTCGGTTGGCACGCCCGCGCGTCCGGCAGACTCCAGCATGTCCGGCGAGGACACCATCTCCAGGAAGACATGGGCATCGTGAAGCTCGCCGAGGGTGTCTTGGAAGGCGGTCAGCGTCTCGTGCAGCTCGTCGAAGTCCTCGCCGTAGCAGGGGGCGAACGCCTCGACCGCATAGCGCAGGCGCTTGTAGGCGATCCGGAGGGCATGCTGCTCCGGCACATTCGTCTCGATGAGCGCGGCGAGCTGCAGGCCGAACACCTGTGCGGACCGTTCGGCGACAGCGGCGTGAGCGAAATCGACAAAAGGACGCCCGGCCTCGGCGCTGTTCGACACGGAAGACGCCATCTTCCAGAACGCCTTCCGCGAAGCGGTGAGATCGAGCCTTCGCAGGTCGCGGTTCAGCCGGGCGAGCTCCTGCTCTCGACGCCCCATCCTGTAGCCCACGAGGAAGACGGTCGCGACGCGTGCCGCGTCACTCACTTCTGTCTCGAGTCGGGCGAAGTAGTCGATGAAGACGTCCGAATCCCGCACGGGGCCGAGTGCCCGGGTGACATTCCGGATGCGCCCGTACCACTCGTCGAATCGGCGCTTCTCGTACAGTGGCGCAAGGAGGCGCATCGCCTCACGTAGACGGCGGGAGGCGACGCGCATGTCGTGGACGGCGTCCATGTCGGCGCCCCCAGCGGCGGACGATTCGAGTTCGAACAGCGGCTGGGCCTTCGCACGCAGAAGCGCGACGGCGGCTTCGGCCAGCGGGGTGTTGGCACCGACGCCCGGGATGACGAATCGCTTGTCCACCAGCGTGGCCTTTCTCGCCGCCGCGGGATGAGAGCCCCACGTTCGAGGCCCCGACGGTTCGCGAGCGCACCGCCGCCGATCGCGGCGCCTGGGGCTACTTGCCGAGCATCGATCGGAAGACGTCCACGTGCTCTTCCTCGTCACCGAGAATGGTCTCAAGAAGCCGACGGGTCGTCACGTCTCCAGCAGTATCCGCCTCGGCGATGGCAGCCGTGTACAGCGCGACGGCCTCCTCTTCCGCGGCCAAGTTCGAGGTGGCCATCTCGGCGAGGGTCTTGTCGCCCTTCTTGATCTCGGAAGGGATCGTCGTGGGGTCTCCGCCTAGGAAGTCGATGCGCTCGGCGAGCGCTTCCGCGTGCTTCATCTCGGTGATGGCCGCCTCCTTGAACTCGTCGGCCAGCGCGAGCCCGTCGGCGCCAGTGACCGTGTAGTGGTGACGCATGTACTGAACGATCACCGCGAGCTCGCGTGCACGAAGCTCGTTGAGCGTGTCCACCAGATTCGCGGCACCCGTCGCAGCGGTCCCACGCCGACGCGCTGCCGCCGCTCGCGGCGCAGCGGGCGTCTGCGTACTCTGGGTGACTTCCGCTGCGTCTGCCTTGCGCGTGGCCGGCTTCTTCTCGGCTGACTTCTTGGCCATGTTCGGATCCCTCCAGTCGAACGGAAACGGGCGATGACACTCTATACGAGTCCACCCGGGTCGGTCGGTGCGCCTCGTTCGCTCTCAAGGGCGCTCGACGACCCGGACTAGCACCCTCGCGCTCTAGCCGTACATGCCGCGGACGTAGTCCGCCGTCTCCTTCCGGGCGGGTGTCTCGAAGACCTCGAGCGTGTCCCCGAACTCCACGAGGTTGCCCATCAAGAAGAAGGCCACCTTGTCCGACACGCGCTGCGCCTGACCGAGGTTGTGAGTCACGATGATGATCGTGTATTCGCTCGAGAGATCGAGCAGCAGCTCCTCGATGCGCGCGGTGGAGATGGGGTCGAGCGACGCACACGGTTCGTCGAGCATGATGACAGTGGGCTTCACGGCAAGCGCGCGGGCGATGCACAACCGCTGTTGCTGGCCGCCCGACAGCGCCAACGCTGACTGCCGGAGGTCGTCTTTGACCTCCTCCCACAGGTTCGCCTTTCTCAGCGCGTCTTCGACTACGTGATCGAGTTCGTCACGGTGCATACGGCCACGGTGCTCCTTGACCGCGAGCCCGATGTTCTCGTAGATAGTCATCGGGAACGGGTTCGGCTGCTGGAATACCATGCCGATCTCGCGACGCAGTTGGGTGACATCCACAGAGGGGTGATTCACGTCGGTCTTGTCGAGCGTGATCTTGCCGCTCATCAAGAACGTCGGTATCTCGTCGTTCATACGATTCAAGCACCGAAGGGCTGTGGACTTGCCACAACCCGAGGGTCCGATGTAGGCCGTGATACGGTTCGCCGGCATCTGGAAGGTGACGTTGGAAAGGACCCGCTTCTTGCCGTAGCTCACGTCGAGGTGCTCGACCTCGACCATGGGCCTGGTCTCCCCGGTCTGGACACGACGCATGACCGCGTCGATCTCGGCGAGCAGCCCTTCGGTTCCCTGTTCCTCGGCGGGAGTGGCGAGAGAGTCCATTGGAACCATCCTTCCTGGGTCGTTGATGTCGGTGCTACTTCTGGGCTGATGCCCGTCGGCCGATGAAGACGGCGGCGAGGTTCAGACCGAGCACGATGAGCATGAGCACGAGAGCCGCCGCGAACGCCAGTTGCGGGGCGTTGCCCTCACCGGCAGGCGACGAGAAGTACGTGAACGTCGTGAGCGTCGAACCGGTGCCCTTGAGGACAGCGAGATAGTGCAACGGTGACCACCACCTGTCGACGGCCATCGTCATCGTCCCTCCGAGCGTGAGCCACACGATCGCGGTATCACCCGCGGCGAGACCCATCCCAAGGATCACTCCCGTGGCGATCCCGTTCGACGCCGAAGGGAGCACCACCTTGCGTGTCACCCGCCACTTGGTGATCCCGAGCGCCGCCGCCCCTTGACGGTAGGCGTTCGGCACGGAGCGGATCGCCTCCTCGGCAACCTTCACAACGAACGGAAGCACGTGAACGCCCATCACGACCGCCGCCACAAGGAACGACCGCCCGAAGGCCATCTTCGCGCCCTGGGCACCTGAGCTGGAGAGGAACGTGAACAGGGGTCGCGTGAACAGAGCCAGACCAAACATGCCGAAAACCACGCTCGGAACACTCGCGAGCACTTCGAGGCCCAGCCGGATCGAGCGGGTCAGGCGGGAGCGCTCGTCCATGTACTCGGCGAGGTAGATCGCGGCGCCAAGCGCAATGGGGAACGCCACCAGCGTGCTCAAGAGCACGAGCAGCAGGGTCCCGACCATGGGCACCCGGATACCGCCCGCGTTCCCCTCGATGATGCTGGGGTTCGGGTCGGTGGTGAGGAACTTGAGGCTGATGGAAGACCACCCCTGATAGAGCAGATAGCCCAAGATACCCGCACACACGAGGGCGACGATGATTGCGCAGGCCCACGCGAAACCCGGACCGAGCGCCGTCGAGAAGCGACGGCGGCCTGACAGGTCGCGTGGAGTGCCTGCGATCGATTCGCTCATCGTGTATCCCTCCTAGAGTGCCCGGCCGTCATCCATCGCGAGGCGGCGATTGAACCACCCGACGAGGAATCGTCCGGACACGCTCAGCATCAGGCTCGAGAGGAGCAGTAGTGCAGCAAGGCCGAACAGCGCGGCCTGGATCATTGGGATACTCATCGCCTCACCGCCGGTCTCGACGATCGCGGCGGCCATCGTCCGGATTGGCATGAACGGGAAGTACTTGAGCCCGTACTTCAGGGTCGGGACGTACGCCATCGATCCGGAGACCATCGAGAGTGCGATCGCCTCGCCGATGCCTCTCGCCGCCGCGAGCACGGCTCCCGCGAAGAGCCCCGGACTTGCCGCAGGCACTTGGATCTTGCGGATGGTCCGCCACCGGTCCATGCCCAGGGCAAGGCCGCCCTCCATGTAGCTTCGCGGGACTGCGCGTAGCGAGTCGACTGCGACGGTCACGAAGAAGGGCAAGATCATGAAGCTCAAGACGATGACGGCCGCCAGGAGGCACGCTCCATCGAGTGGCACATCGGTGACCGTGTCGGCAGCATCGGCCGGAATCAGCTTGGTGAGGACGGGGACGACGACCGACAGACCAACCAGACCGAACACGACCGAAGGGATTCCGGCGAGCAGTTGCACGATAGTCTCGATCGGCTTGCGCAACCAGTCTGGGGCCAGTTCGGCCAGGAAGACGGCGCATCCCAAACCGAGTACCACGGCAACCACCAGGGCGCCGACTGTCGTCAACACCGACCCGACGATGAGCGGCCACGCGCCGAAGATCACTCTCGGGACATCCCATGCATCCATGATGGCGGTGTCCCAGTTTGTGCGTGCCAGAAACGCGACCCCCTGGTGGACGAAGAGGGGCACCGCCTTCTCCATGATGAAGAGGAGCACCAGGGTGACCACGGCCCCAGAGAAGACAGCGCACGCCGCGAGGAGCGGCTTCGCAAGCACGTCGGAAACGCGCGAACGCTTCTTAGACAGCTGGATGGTGTGTCGGACCTGGGTCGGCGCTGGCGCTCGGTACGCCATCGCCTCTCCACCGTTCGCCATGAGTCTCCTTCCCGTGTCTCTACCCTGATCCCGTGTCCGCGGCCGTGGTGTTGCATCAACGTTCCAGCGCGCTACACCTGGCATTCAGAGCGGTATGGGGCGCGGCAGCTCGCCGCGCCCCATACCGCTCGGGTTCTGCTCCCCGCTAGCGAATAGGGAGGTACTCGCGACCTGCGATCGCCTGGCCGGCGCTGCTCAGGCACCAGTTGACGAACCGGGCCACCGAGCCGCTCGGCTTGGTCTTGGTGATGAAGTACAGGTCGCGCACGTACGGGTACCTCTTCGCGAGCGCGTTCGCTTTCGTGGGCGCAACCCCGTTGATCGTCACGCCCCGGATGGTGCGATTGATGAAAGCGATGCCAACGTAGCCGATCGCGTTCTTGTCTCGGGCGACGTAGGAGCGAACCATGCCCGAGGACGCAAACGCCTTGGTGCGAGCCGACTGACGGGAACCGCCGAGGAGTTCCGTCTTGAAGTACTCATACGTCCCCGAAGCGCCGGTGCGGCCCGCGAGCACGATGGGAGCGCTCTTGCCGCCGACCTGCTTCCAGTTGGTGATCTTGCCTGTGTACATGTCCTTGATCTGCGCTGCGGTGAGCCTCCTCACGGGGTTCGCGGGGTTCACCACAACCGTGAGGACGTCCTTCGCGACAGCGACCTTGTACAGGCCGGCCTCGAACGTGCCGCTCTTCGGCTCGCGCGAGGACATACCGATGTCGGAGACGCCGTCACGGACGTCGGTCCAGCCCTTGCCGGAACCGCCGCCGGCAACAACAACGAAGTCGGCGGGCCGGACCCTGCGGTAGGCGGTTGCCCACTCGGTCGCGAGCGGCTGAACCGTGGTAGAACCCGTCACCTTGATGGTCGCTGCCGCGGCGACTTGCGGCATAACGAGAACGGCGACCATGCAGGCGACGAAAGCGATTGCAGGCAAACGCTTGGAGCCGAAACGAAGCATTGTGCTACCTCCTGGGATCAGACGTGGTTGTATGCGGCAGCTGGACATCAGTGGCGCTTGTCGCTACCTGACGACGATCGTCTTGCGGGCGACCGCCGACGCGGCGCCGAACTGGTTGCCAAGGAACCTCATGGAGATGACGTAGGTGCCCTTCTGTGTGAACCTCATTGTGGTCGTGGCGAGGCCCTGGTCGTCGGTCGTGATCGTGTAGTCGGCGGGGATGCCGCTGTTGATGCCGACTCGAGCGCGATCCACCCGTATGATGCCTACTCCCGAGTCCGGAGCGACCTGAGCAATCACTGTGAAGCTCCGGCTGCGGGAGACAACCTTCGGAGCGGTGATCACAACAGCGGTCCGCGAGTTCTTGACGATGTTCAGAGTGACGGGCTCGCTGGTTGCCGAAGCATTCTTGCTCGTGTACACCGCGCGTACCTGGGCCGGGTAGGTGAACTCGCCGTTCAGAACGAGCGAAACCGGCAGGACCTCCCCGGTCTCCTCCACCGAGTGGGCCTCCGCATAGTCGAACCACTCGTCGTCCTCCAACGTCTGGAGCTGGAACCTGTCGCCCGGCTTGACCGTGGTGTCCACGCTCGGCATGACGCTCACCTCGGTGCCGTACCTGCCGGTCGTGGGTGTTGCCGTGAGCGTGCACATCACTGCTGCGAACGCGGGCACAGCAAGTACTGCGGCGACCGTCACCGCGATGGCTCCGATGATCACGGCCCTGGACTTGCCAAGCATGTTGCCTCCTTCATGTGCGCGATCTCGCGCTCGTGCGGGATGGAGGCTGAGCGAACCGCGCGGCCTCCGAGACTCCCTGATGCTAGGGGCGCGGCGAACAGAGGTGGTTGCACCGGTGAAAGAAGTCGGTTGCACGTTGGGACAACGCCGGTGAACGCGGTGTTAAACGCCTGCGTGGAGGGGCGGGTGCCACTGGGCTCCTGCGTTTGCGTTCAGAAGTGCTTCGACGCTTCCCCAAGAGGCGATTTCACAGCTCTTGAGCGGAATCTAAGCAACTAGTTTCCGCAGAGTTTGCGCGCGCGCAACCACTCTCGCGTCGGCGGCCGGTAGCGTCGGCGTCGGCGGGACTTCTCGCCGGACTTGGAGCCGATGACGAAGGGGGAACCATGCACGGAAGAGCCACGCGCACTATCACCCGCACGAGACTGCTGTCACTGCTGGCTGCGCTGGTGCTAGCGGTGTCGGTGGGCGCATCTGTCGCTGCCGCCACAAACGGTGACGGAGACTACCTCGCCGGTGACTTCCACACGCACACGTATCTGACCGACGGCGAGCGCAGGCAGACGGAAGTCGTCTACAACGCGTTCGACAAGTACGGCCTCGACTGGATGGCGAACTCCGAGCACGGCGGCCTGTTCGGCCGTGACGCGCTCGGCCAGCCGTTCGCGGCGCCGAAGTACCGCTGGGAGACCCTCAAGACCTACTCGTTCCCGATGGTGAGCGACCTGCGGAACATCTACGCGGACAAGATGATCGTCCAGGGCGTCGAGTGGAACGTCCCTACCCACGAGCACGCGAGCGTGGGGATCATCACTGACGAGCCATCGGCCGTCTCGGACTTCGAGTACACGTTCGACCAGAACGACGGCGACACGAGCCGTGCCGGCGAGGGTCTCGTGAAGACGAACACGACCCACGCCGACGCCGTGGCCGGTGCCGCGTTCCTCCAGGCGAAGTACCCGGACCAGAGCTACTTCCTGCTCAACCACCCGTCCCGCAAGTTGAAGAACTCGATCGCCGCGATCCGCGACTTCAACAACGCCGCACCCGACGTGGCTTTCGGTTTCGAGGGCCTGCCCGGGCACCAGAAGGAGTCGAGCCGAGGAGGCTACACCTCCAGCAACGCGCTCGCGCAGACGTACGGTGGAGCCGACTACATGGTCGCGAAGGTAGGTGGCCTGTGGGACGCACTTCTCGGCGAGGGCCGGCACTTCTGGACGTTCGTGAACTCGGACTTCCACGACCCGGTCAACGACTTCTGGCCTGGCGAGTACGCAAAGAGCTTCACGCGCGTGAAAGGCAGTGGCTACGAGGCGCTCGTCGACGGGATGCGCTCCGGCGATTCCTTTGCCGTGCACGGTGGTCTCATCGATAGGCTCGGCTTCACTGCCGCGAGCGGCCGCGACAGGGCCGGCATGGGCGACACGCTCGTCACGAAGAGCGGCAAGGACGTCAAGGTGCGCGTCCGCTTCCACACTCCGGCGAAGAACAACAACGGCGATTCGCCGAAGGTCGACCATGTTGACGTGATCGTCGGTGAGGTCAACGGGAAGATCGCTCCGAGCGACCCCGACTACGCCAGCGCGATCAATACCACGACGGTGGTCGCGGCCCGACTCGACAAGACCGACTGGAAGGCCGACCACGGCTGGGTCACTGCCGAGTTCAAGCTCAAGAACGTTAGCGCCGACAGCTACGTGCGCCTCCGCGGCACCAGTCTCGGAACCGACGTCGCCGGAGAGACGAGCAACGGCGAGCCGCTCAGCGATGCGGCCATGGGGACCAACGACGGCGGCAAGGCATACGCCGACCTCTGGTTCTACTCAAACCCGATCTTCGTCGACGTGCAGTAGCGCCGCTTCGTACGCACACTCCTCAGCTCGCAGGGAGGGGCAGCCCCGCCCCTCCCTGCCGCTTTCCCGACGACATACGCTCGACCCTGTCCTAGGGCGCGCGATTCGAGTAGCTTGTCCGACAGGAAGCGCTCGGAGTCGGCCGTGCGCTGGGCTGGTGGACCGTGAACGACATGGGTGGCGTCCTATTGCGCGTCGCAACGCCCGAAGACGAAGCGGGCGTACTCGCTGTCGAGCGAGACGCCTTCGGCGGGGACGCCGAGGCGGACCTGGTCCGGGCGCTCGTCGCCGGCGAAGCGTTCGTCCCACAGCTTTCGCTTGTTGCTGTCGCCGACGACCGGATCGTTGGTCACGTACTCTTCACGCGCGCGCGTGCAGGCGCAGTCGACGCCGCACTCCTCGCGCCACTTGCCGCGGCTCCGAGCTGGCAACATCGCGGCATCGGAACCGCTCTAGTGCGCGAGGGCCTTGAACGCGCGGCGGCCCTGGGCTTCGGCCTCGCGCTCGTCCTCGGTCACCCGGCTTACTACCCACGTTTCGGCTTCGAACCCGCCGAGCCACACGGGATCATGCCGCCCTATCCGGTCGAGCCCTCGGAGGCGTGGATGGTTGCCGAGCTGGTGCCCGGCTCGCTCGCGAGGGCCGCAGGAATCGTCGAGGTTGCCGAAGCGCTCCGTCACGAGGAGATGTGGCGAGAGTAGTCCGCGCCGCCACGCCTGGCGCGCGAACGGCGCTTCGGCGCGGTCCGTGCTAGTCTACGGAGCCCGCCTGCCCAAGATCTGCGGTAGCGCCGCGTGTCGAGTCAGGCGCGAGCGGCCTCGCGCGAGTCACTAACCCTCGGAGAACCAGTGCACCAGAACGACGTACGCAACATCGCCATCATCGCCCACGTCGACCACGGCAAGACGACGCTCGTGGACCGGCTGCTGCAGACGACCCACGTCTTCCGCGAGAACCAAGAGGTCGCCGAGCGCGTTCTCGATTCGAACGACCAGGAGCGCGAGCGCGGTATCACCATCCTCGCGAAGAACATCTCGGTCCGGCACCGCGGAGTGAAGATCAACGTGATCGACACGCCGGGTCACGCGGACTTCGGCGGGGAAGTGGAGCGCGTGCTCAAGATGGCCGATGGAGCGCTGCTCATCGTCGACGCCTTCGAGGGGTCGATGCCTCAGACGCGCTTCGTGCTCAAGAAGGCGCTCGAGCACGGACTCAAGCCGATGGTCGTCATCAACAAGATCGACCGCCCGGGCGCCCGCCCGCACGAAGTGATCGACCAGGTCTTCGACCTTATGGTCGAACTCGGCGCGAACGACTGGCAGCTCGACTTCCCAATCATCTACGCGAGCGCGACGGCCGGCTATGCGCGTCTCGATCCGGGCGACGACAACGCCGACATGCTCCCGCTGCTGGACGCTATCATCGACCACATCCCGTCGCCGGACTGCGACGCAGACGGGCCGGTTGCGATGCAGGTCTGCACTATCGACTTCTCGAGCTTCGTCGGGCGCATCGGTATCGGACGCGTCTTCTCCGGCACCATTCACAACGGGGAGCGCATCCTCGTCGTGAAGAATGACGGCAGCCGCTACCAGGCGACTGTGAAGGCTCTTTACACCTTCGAGGGGATGGGGCGCGCCGAGGCGGAGTCCGCCCACGCGGGGGACATCTGCGCGGTTGTTGGGGTCGAGGACGCCGACATCGGCGATATGTTCACCTGCCGCATCGAGCCGGTCGTGCTAGAGCCCATCCACGTTGAAGAGCCGACCATGTCGGTCGTCTTCTCGGCGAACACGAGCCCGCTCGTGGGCCAGGAGGGCGACATCGTCGGCGGTCGGCAGATCAAGGAGCGCCTGCAGCGCGAGGCGGAGAGCAACATCTCGATGCGCATCGCCGAGACCGACGACAAGACGGGCATGGAGGTTGCCGGCCGAGGAGTCCTGCACCTCTCGGTGCTCATGGAAACCATGCGCCGCGAGGGATACGAGTTCCAGGTCGGGCGCCCGCAGGTCATTCTCAAGAAGCAAGGCGGTAAGACCTACGAGCCGATCGAGGTCGCCGTCGTCGACGTGCCGAGCGAGTTCGCGGGCAAGGTCATCGAGGTCTTTGGCTCGCGCGGCGGCGAGATGACCGACATGGTGCAGCGCGACGAGCACGTGCACCTTGAGTTCCGTATCCCCTCGCGCGGCGTGATGGGTCTGCGCACGCGCATCCTCAACAGCACGCGCGGAGAGGCCACGCTCTTCCACCACTTCTCCGACTACGGGCCTGCGAAGGGGGACCTCGGCGGTCGGCAGAACGGATCGCTCGTCGCGATGGCGACCGAGAAGTCGGTGGCCTATGCGCTCGACACTCTCCAGACGCGCGGCAAGCTGTTCGTCGGCCCGGGCGTCATGTGCTACGAGGGCATGATCGTCGGCGAGGCGGCCAAGGAGGGCGATCTGGTCGTGAACGTCGCCAAGGCGAAGCAGCTCACGAACATCCGTGCCGCCGCGTCCGACAAGAGCATCATCCTCGCGCCGCCCATCACCTTCACGCTCGAAGAGGCGCTCGAGTACATCGAGGACGACGAACTCGTCGAAGTCACGCCCAAGAGCATCCGCCTGCGCAAGCGCCTTCTGAACGCGAAGGACCGCAAGAAGGAAGGGCGGGGGTAGGGCGCGAAGTTGCCGTACTGAGGAAGGTATGCGCGTGGCGACACGCACGATGTCGAGGCGTCAGGGGATGAGGAGGGTGCTTCTGCTGCTCTCCTTCATCGCGTTCCCGCTCACGATGAACTACTTCTCTCCGTACCTCATCGTCGACTGCGCCTTTCAGGGGATCGTCAACGGCAGCATCGTCGTCTTCGCGTCCATGTTTGCGGGCTCGCTCGTGTTCGGGCGTCTGTGGTGCGGCTGGGCGTGTCCGGCAGCCGGCGTGCAGGAGCCGCTTCTGCAGGTGAACGGTCGCCGCATCGGGCGTCGTGCCGACATCGTGAAGTGGGTGGTCTGGATTCCGTGGGTCGCGCTCATCGTCTTCGCCGTGGTGCGCGCGGGCGGCTACCACTCGGTCGACGTGCTGTACGGGACCGTCGGCGGAATCTCGGTGGCAGGCGATGCCGAACGCCCAGTGGCTGCTGCCTACGCCATCTACCTGATCGTCGTGCTGCTGTTCTTCGGCTTGGCCGCGGGCTTTGGCAGGCGTGCCGGCTGTCACACCGTCTGCTGGATGGCGCCCTTCATGATCATCGGACGTTGGTTGCGGAACCACCTCGGCGCTTGGCCATCGCTCCGGCTCGTGGCCGACACTCCCGCGTGCAAGGAGTGTGGGACGTGCACGAACGAGTGCCCCATGAGCCTTCCCGTCCAGGATCTAGTGGCGTCCGGCTCGATGGAGGACTCCGAGTGCGTGCTTTGTGGCACGTGCGCTGATACCTGCCCGAGCAGCGTCATCCGCTATTCGTTCTCCACGGGCAAGTAGAGCCAGAATCCTTCTGTAGCGATGGCTGCGATCATCGCCGTTTCTGCCCAGACACGATCGCCTAGGACGGCTTCACCGCCTGCACGGTGACGCTTCGGAACAGTTGTGCGGCTCGCACAGCCTCCTCGTGCGTGACGCCGTCGCCCACCTCGAACGCGCCGAGCAGCTCCTCGGCCTCATCTTCAGTGGTCGCGTATGCCCTCTCGCTTGCGACGTGCACGTTCTCGAAGCCCGCCTCTCGCGCGGCGGCGAGGTAGTCCTCGAGCACGAGCGCGCCGCCCAGGCACGCGACATAGGCGCCGACTGACTGTCGCGCGGCATCGGGCAGCGGCTCGGTCGTGACGATGTCCGAGACCGAGATGCGACCGCCGGGCTTGAGCACGCGGAACGCCTCGGCGAATGCCTTGGTCTTGTCGGGCACGAGGTTGATGACGCAGTTTGAGATCACGAGATCGGCGACGTTGTCGTCGATCGGCAGGTCTTCGATCTCGCCGGGGCGGAACTCGACGTTGTCGACGCCGGCCGTGCGCGCGTTTCGCCGAGCAAGCAGCACCATCTCGGGCGTCATGTCGACGCCGATGACGCGACCCTGCGCGCCCACTCGGCGGGCGGCGAGGAAACAGTCGATGCCTCCGCCGGCGCCGAGGTCCACGACGACCTCGCCTTCGCGCGCTGACTCGAGCGCGAGCGGATTGCCGCAGCCGAGTCCGAGGTCGGCGCCGGGCGGCAACTCCGCGAGATCGGACGCGTCGTAGCCCGGGACGAGTACCGCGGACGTGTCACTGGAGCTATCGCCGCAGCAAATGGACGCCGAGCAGCACGAGGTCTTCGTCCGAGCGTGCCCGGCGTAGCGGTCGCGCACGGCTTCCTTGATGGCGGTCGGATCGTGATCGGACATCATGTCCCTCCTAGCGTTCGAGACCGAGAGCGGGGCCGATTACCGAGCGGACGGCTCCCGCAACGGCTCCCGCTTTGACGAGCGTTATGCAGCAGATGGCACCGTCATCGCCCCGGTAGGAGACGACAGCGAGTCGATCGCCGGGCTGAATGCCGGCGCGGACGCGCAGGTCCTTCGGCAGCACCAGCTGGCCACGCTCGTCAACGCTGACGACCGCTTCGAGCGCGCAGCATTCCTGCTTGCCTGTCCCCGACTCTAGTGAGACGGTCGCGCCATCGCAGGTTGAGCAGGCGGTGTCTTCGGTCATCGGTTACTCCTTGCGGCGAATGAGCAAATCGCGCTGACCGCACGGCCAGCAAGTTCAGAGTAATCAGAAGAATCAGAAACGTCAAGCAACGCGGAACCGCGAGTCAGCACGGGAGATCGAAGCTAGCTGGCCGACGGAACGAACCGCGCCACGTCGGGCGCCTCGGCACTCTCCCAGCTCCCGTACACGCCCGCGTGCTGTGCCCCGAGTTGCGCGTGAAGCATCGCAATACCCAGGTCCAGCTGCGTGGTCCAGTACGGTCGCTTCGTGCGGTAGAGGACCAGCTGCTCGCCATCCATCCGGAAGCGCCACGGCTGTCGGTTGCTGCCGGATGGCGCCAGGCGCGCCGCCTCGAGAGCGGTCAGCGCCCACTCGGGCCACGACTTGGGCCCCGCGTTCGGCGCGATCTTCTCCAGCGACCGGCGCGAGGACGCACGCACCAACGATCGAAGGCCTCTCTCGCCCGAGCTGAAGGTGGGTTCGACGATCCCGACCGGCGTCACCGCCGGGACTCTCTCGCCGGGTGCAAGGGTCACGAGCGAAGCCGCGGTCTTCCTCGAAAACGAGCCGGCAAGCCAGCAGGTACCGAGCCCGAGGCGCGTCGCCTCGAGCACGAACGCCTCACCCAGGTATCCAAGCTCGAGATCCGAACTCCTGGGCCCCACGAAGACCGCCACGGAGGGGGCGCCCTCGACGCGCCCGTAGCTGCCCACGAAGCCGATGAACACGTCCTCCGGCGCGTTCTGGACAAACACGGTCCGTGTCGTCTCGAACGGCCGGAACTCCGCACAGAACCGGCGGAGGCGCTCGGCGCGGTCCGGGTCGATGCTGTCGCCCGTGAAGCGACGTCGTGAGACACGATCGGTGATGGCGTCGTACCACTCCGGGTTCAGCATCCGGCAACCTCTCGTGCTCTCGTACGATTCACGGCGGCCGGGCGGCTGCTCGCGACCCAGGCTCGAGGCACGCGCCGTACCGTGCGGCTAGCTGCCGAAGCGATTGAGGACCTGCAGCGCGCGCAGGGTGAGCCACTTGCTCGGCTGGCCCTTCACTTCGACGTCGGCAAGCATCTTCCCATTGAAGCTGTTGCGGAGCTTCCAGCGCCATTGTGGACTAGCTGCTGCCATCACGGCCGCTAGGGCCGGCTCGTACTCCTCTCGCCGCGTCTCTCCTAGGGCCGCCAGTGCGGCCAGCGCTTCGAGCGCGTCGGAGTTGTACGAGAGCGGGAAGCCGAACTTGAGCCAGCCCGGCTTGTCGCTGTACTCAAACGGGCCGTGCTCGGCGAGGTAGCGTTCTCGAGCTGCCTCGCGCTCAACCTTCGGCACGTGCCAGATGTAGTCGGAGAACTCCTTGGCGCCCGCGGGCACGTATCGGAAGACCTGCTTGTCGCGAAGAGCCGCAACGGCCGCGTCACGCAGCTCCTCGGCACCGTCGGGCCATACGTCGCGCGGCACCTCGCCGAGGAACAGCAGCACCTTGGGCGCGAGCATATGGCAGTAGCCGTTGAGGTAATACGGCGCGAGCCCGGAGCAGCCCAAGACACCAATCTCGGCGTGCTCGCGAGCGATGGATGCGAGTGCCCCTATGACGCGTTCGTCGCGCGCGTACCCGAGGCGTGCGAGGGCCCGGCCTACGTTGGCCGTCAGGCACGGAACCGCTGCAACGGGCTTGCCGTTGCAGCTCCAGGAGCCGTCGGCAAGCTGGCGGGAGAACGCGTACTCCGCGCCTCGCCCCACGCGCGCGTCGGAGGGGTCGGCCCACAGCTCGCCGAGGAAGTGGATCTGCCAGAGACCTCCCCCGTACTTGCTGTAGTCGCGTGCAGGTGGTGCCCACGATCCGTCCGCCCATTGAGCATCGAGGATCGCGGCCACCGGCTCGTAGTCGTTGCGGCGCGCCCAGAGACGCTCGGTCTCGGCCGAGTCACTCTCGCCGAGGAGCGCGCGGCGGGCAAGCACTGCCACCGCGGGATTGTCCTCGCCAAGCAGCCAGTCGATGGTCTCTTCGGGCACGCCGTCAGGAATGCCCACTTCGCTACCGCTTCGCGACCGGGAACTGGATCTCGGTGATGTACTCCTCGGGAGGCACCTCGTTCGGGTCCGAGTAGTAGAGCTCTTCGGGCGGTCCGACCGTCTCGTACCCCTCGGTTGAGAGCCACTCGCCGAGTGCGCGGTAGGTCGGTTCGATCGTCTCGTACGGCCCCTTGTGGATCGTCGAAGCTACGAGCTTACCCGGGATACGCTTGATGCCCAATCCGCTCTCGTTCGGGCCCGATTCGGGTGGCTCTCCGGCCACCGGGGCCCAGACTTCCCATACTGCGTCCGCTTCCGGCCCCGCGTCGGGCGCCGTGAAGTAGACCGCGTGCGGCATACCGGCCGGCTGCAGACCGGATGCGCCGGCAAACCCGTAGACCCGCCCCATTGCATCCGGGATCTGGGCATAGGCACCGCGCATGTTCACGAACGCGACACTCATCGGGTCGGTCTCCTTGACGGATACCTCAATCATGTCGATCACCCCCACGGTCATATACCCATGTTCCGGGGAGACGGTTGGTCGGGCGGCGACTGTGCGAACATTGGCCGGAACTGCAAGCCGCGCTGCCCACGCCGAGGACGGACAGCATGCCTGTTCACAGCGCCGGAATCCTGCTCTACCGAGGCCCCGCCACGGGCGGCGCGGAAGTGCTGCTCGTGCATCCGGGTGGGCCCTTCTTCGCGGGCAAAGACGCCGGAGTGTGGTCGATTCCGAAGGGCGAGTACGAGCCGGGGCACGAAGGTGCGCTCTCGGCGGCGCGTCGCGAGTTCGCCGAGGAAAGCGGCGCCGACGTCGCCGGAGACGAGTACCTCGATCTGGGTTGGATAGAGCAGCGCAAGGGCAAGATCGTCCACGCGTTCGCCTTTGATGGCGACATGGATCCCGCAACGCTTGTGAGTAACGAGTTCGAGATGCAGTGGCCGCCGCACTCCGGGGAGACGCAGCGTTTCCCCGAGGTCGATCGAGCCGCGTGGTTCACCTTCGACGAGGCGCGCGAGAAGATCCTGCCACCCCAGGCGGTGTTCCTTGATCGGCTGGCGGCTTTGCTCGAGGGTGGGACCGTGCAGAACGGCTAGCCGCTGTCGGCGGCGGCGGCTTTCGGCTTCGGCCGCATGCCGAACAGGAATCGCAACACGCCGACCCGCCGTACGATCTCGTAGAGCGCGAAGGTCCCCGCGACCGCGACCACGAGGATCACCACCCATTGCAGGGGCAGGCTCGCCGGCAGCACCTGCAGGAGGTAGAACGCCGCAACTACGATCACGGTCTGGTGGAGGATGTAGACGGGGTAGGACGACTCGGCGAGGTAGGGCAGCGCGCGGGTCGGGTGGTCCAGGTAGTGTCTTCCTGTGCCGAGAAGGCCGATGAGTGTGAGCCACGTCGAGAGCATGCCGGCGAGGACCACGCCGAAGAGCGGGAATGAGGGGTCGGGCAACGAGTCACGCCACGGGCCGGTGCCGACCCATACTGCGCATCCGATCACTCCGACGATCAGCGCGGGCCAGCGATACCGGTCCGCGGACTCCATGAACGAATCGTCGGACATGATCACAAAGCCGAGGACGAAGAAGACCAGGTAGTAGACGATGTTCTTGTCGACGAGTTCGGGGGCTGCCTCGGCGAGAAGGATGATGAACGCCGCGAGGAGCCATCCTGCTGGCTTCGACAGCAGGCGTGCGAAACGCTGCACGGTGCGAGCTCCGCGGTCCCCTCTGCCCCACAGGAAGAGGGGCAGCACAACCATCGAGAACGTCATCAGAAACAGGATGAACCAGAGCTGCCCTATGCCGAATCCGCCGTAGTAGTCGCCGCCGGGCCCGAAGTTCAAGACCAGGAAGCGACCGCTCGTGATGTACTCGACGTACGAACCGGCGTAGCCGGAATTGAACTGCGCGCCGATCCAGGTCTGCGGCGGTATGAGTACGAGGATGCCGAAGACGAGTGGCACGAAGAGGCGCTTCACACGCTCGCGTGCGAACTGGCCGCCGCTCCTTCGCTTGAGGGAGAAGTACGCTGACGCGCCCGCGAGCAAGAAGAGCAGCTGCATGTGCCACATCGAGATGAAGCCGAGCGTGTAGCCGAGCGCGATCGAGAGCTGGGGAGCCTTCACGTAGAAGGGTTCACCGTAGTTGAAGACCCGCGACGTGTGGTAGGGGAAGAGCAGAAGCACCGCGAGCACGCGGAGCCAGTCGATGTAGTGCAGCCTGCGCGTCATCGGTCCCCCCTGACCGCGCCCCCCCTGACCGCGCCCCCTCTGACCGCGCCCAATCGTACGCCTGTCAGATTCCGGATACCAGCCAGCCCGCTCGTGGCGCCTACTTCGCCTTCATCCACCACTCGGTGAACTCGCTCGCCCGGCCATCTGAAGCTAGGCGCACGATCCAGATGTTGTGGTAGGTCTTGCCCTCGGTCTCCTCCGCGGTCTCAGGTTCGTAGCGCGTGACACCGCGAATCACGGCTGTGTCGCCATCCTCGGCAACGACGTCGTAGCCGAACGACCACTCGCTTCCCGAGTCACCCCGCTCGATCCACTCGCGGACGATCGTCTCGCGGCCCTCCCAAGGCTCTGCATAGGGCTCGGTGTAGTAGCGTGCGTCCTCGGTGAACAGAGCAGCGATTTCCTCGGGCGAATCCGACTCCCATGCCTTCAGGTATCCCCGCATCCACGTCTCGATCATCTCGGTCTCCCTTCGGCGTTCTGCTTCTTGGAGATACCCACTCACCGACGAGGCATGTCGGTCTGCGGGAATCCGGGTTGCCGAGGGAGTGCGGTCCTGCCGCGAGGGTCTCCGCCGAGCGTGCCCCCTTGCCGAGAGGGACGCGGTCGAGGGCACTACACAGCGGCGAGGGCTGCTTGAGCGATCCAGAGCACGAGCATGCCCGCGCCAAGAGTCGCGAGCGTGTTCTTCGTGCGGAGTGCGACCAGAAGCGCGACGACCGCAGCGAGCGTTCGAGCCGGTGAGAACTGGTAGACGCCTGCGGTCTTCAGATAGAGCGCTCCGGGGACGACCATCGCGGTGAGTGCTGCGACGGGTACGTGTTTGAGCAGACGCGCAAGCCAGGGCGGATGTGGGACGTGCCCGTGGAGCATGATCGGCACGCTGCGCATCGCCCACGTCCCAAGGGCGAGCACGATGATGAGCACCCAGAACTGCGCAAGCGGCGTCATGCGCGCTCCTCGGCGGTCGGGCGGTCGCGCCAGACGCCGTAGAGCATCCCCGCGAGAAGCGCCACGACGAGCCCGCTCTGCATCGGCAGGAGCGGCACGAGTACAGCGGCCGATACCGCGGTCACGAGAGCGACCCCTACCGAGATCCGGTCCTTGAGTGTGGGGGCGAGCATCGCCAGGAACACGAGCGGGACCGCGAAGTCGAGCCCCCACGAGGTCGGTACGAGTGGGCCGAGCAGCGCACCGGCGATGTTCGAGACCTGCCACACACTCGCGAGCGCAAGCCAACAGCCCACGTAGTACCAGATCACGTCCACGTCGTCCCGGAAGCGGCCCTTGGTCATGGTCGCTGCGTAGTTCTGGTCGACGAGCATGTGGCCGAGCAGCGGCCGGAGCCTCGGCGATGCGTCAGAGAGCACCGGTGCAATCGAGGTGCTGTAGATGAACATGCGCGCGTTCACGATCAGCGCCGTGCCCAGAGCGATCCAGAGCGGCGCGCCATCGCCGAAGAGCGTCGTTGCGACGATCTGCGACGCCCCGGCGTTGACCAGAAGCGACATCCCGAGCGCCTCGGCCATGCCGAAGCCATCGTGTATGACCGCTGCCCCGGCGACGAGTCCAAAGGGCACGATCCCGACGATGATCGGGGAGATCTCTTTCATCCCCGCGAGGATGCTGTGCTTCGTGCGGGTCAAGAGACCTCGACTCCGGGCCGTGTCGATGCGGCCATCCAGGCGTGCGGGACTGGAAAGGCGATGGTAGCACCAGCATCACGGGAACGAACCAATGAGGAGCTTCCTCGGCGAACCGGAGTTCTGGTGAGAGCCCTTTCCGAGTTTCCATACCGCGTCCGTGAGATCGAGAACACGTGGATCGAGCTTTCGGACGGCGCGCGTTTGGGAGCGAGGCTCTGGCTGCCCGAGGGCGCCGAGGAGCGGCCGGTCCCGGCGGTCCTCGAATACCTTCCATACCGTAAGGACGACGCGACGGCGTGGCAGGACTCCACGAGACATCGCTACTTCGCCGGGTGCGGCTACGCATCTGTGCGGGTGGACATCCGCGGCACGGGCGACTCCGACGGAATCCTGCTTGACGAGTACTTGCCGCAGGAACAAGACGATGCGCTCGAGGTGCTGGCGTGGATCGCGGCACAGGAGTGGTGCAGCGGCGAAGTCGGGATGATCGGCTACTCGTGGGGCGGATTCAACGGGTTGCAGGTTGCGGCTCGCCGACCACCGGAGCTCAAAGCCGTGGTGAGCCTCTGCTCGACCGACGACCGCTATCTCGACGACTGTCACTACAGCGGCGGGTGCATCCTCGCGGCCGACATGCTCAAGTGGGCGGAGAGTATGCGGGTGATCACAGCGCTTCCGCCGGACCCACGGTTCGTCGGCGAGCGATGGCGCGAGATGTGGCTCGAGCGCCTCCAGCGAACGCCGCACTACGCCGAGGCCTGGCTTTCGCACCAGCGCCGGGACGAGTTCTGGAAGCAGGGGTCCGTCGCCGAGGACTACGCAGCGATCCAGTGCCCGGTCTTTCTTGTGGGCGGATGGGCCGATGCGTACACGAACGCCATCCCGCGGCTCCTCGAGGATCTGGAGTGTCCGCGCAACGCGCTGATCGGGCCGTGGGGCCACATGTTCCCCGAGCGGGGCGTTCCCGAACCCGCGATCGGTTTTCTGCAGGAATGCGTGCTGTGGTGGGACCGCTGGCTGAAGGGGGCCGACAACGAGGTGACCGCGTGGCCGGCGCTGCGCGTGTGGATGCAGGAACCCGTGTCGCCGGCAGCCTCCTACTCCGAGCGCCCCGGTCGATGGCTTGCCGAGGACCGGTGGCCGCCCGGGACCGTTGGCGCCCGGGAGTTCGCGCTGACCGTCGACGGGGGGCTTCTGGACGTGCTCGGCGAAGGGTCCGACGCGGAACCCGCACGGTCGGAGGAATGGGTCGAGTTGCTTGGCTCCGAAGCCTGCGGCGCGACGGCCGGCGTGTGGTGCGCCAACGGGATGGCCGATGAGATGGCCGGTGATCAGCAGACCGATGACGCCCTGTCTCTCCGTTTCGACAGCGCGCCCCTGTCTGAGCGACTCGAGATCCTCGGGTTCCCGGAGGTCACTCTCTCCCTTGAGGTGGATCGGCCTCACGCCCTCGTGGCGGTGAGGCTCTGCGACGTGGCTCCAGAAGGCACCTCGGCGCTCGTCACGTGGGGTCAGCTCAACCTGACTCATCGCGACAGCCACGAGCATCCCGCGCTGTTGGAGCCGGGGCGTCGCTATGTGGTCCGGGTGCGTCTGAACGCGGTGGCCCAGGCGATCGAGCAGGGGCATCGGCTGCGCGTCGCGGTCTCGCCGACCTACTGGCCCATGGCGTGGCCGTCACCCGAGCGGGTGACGCTGCGGGTGCTGCCCTCGGATTCCCGGCTCGCACTGCCGGTGCGTGGCAACCGAGAGGGCGACGGCGCGTCGGTAGCCTTCTCGGATGCCGAGACGGCGACGCCGATCGAACTCGACCCGCCCGCGCGGGACTCACGCACGAGACACAGGAAGGCTTTAGGCGGGCGCTACGTGATCGAGGACCGCGAGGTTCGGAGCGCGGGTCTTGTTGCCACGGCGACTCTACTGTCCCAAACGCACGTGGACGAGTGGAGCATCGCCGAGGACGATCCGCTCTCGGCCCGCGTCGCGTGCGCTCGCGACTTCACGATCGAGCGTGAGGGCTGGTCGATTCGCGTCGTCGCGTCTGCCGAGATGACGTGTGACGAGGTGTCGTTCGTCGTGACCGACGACCTCGAGGCCTACCAGGACGGGACAAGCATCTACCGCAAGACCCAGCGCTTCACGGTGCCGCGCGACCTCTGAGCGCCGGTTCCACAAGAGCGCCGGTCCCCGAGAGCGCCGGTCCCCGAGAGCGCCGGTTTCCGAGAGCCGCGGTCCCTGAGCCAGAACAACAAGAGGGACGCCTCGCCGGCGTCCCTCTCTCTTGCGTGCCTGTCTTTGCGAGACTACTTCATCTGGGCAAGGTTGATGATGTTGCCCTCGGTGTCTGCAAACCATGCCGCGAGCTCGGTTGGCGACTCGGCAATACCGCCTACCGTCTTGAGGTAGGGAAGGTCGTACTCCTCGAATTTGACGCCGCGTGACACGAGGTCGCTCATCGCGGCCTTCAGATCGTCGACAAGAAACGTCATTACCGTGTGCTCGGCCTTGGTGCGAGCACGCTCGTAGATCATGAACTTCGTGCCTGAGCCAGCCGAGACGTAGAGCTCCGTGGCGCTCCGGCTCTCTACCTCAAGTCCCAGTGTCTCTTCGTAGAACCTGTGTGCACGATGTATGTCCTCGGCGGGAAGAACTGCGTATGCGGGAGATGTTGCCAGCCTGCTTACTGTGATCGGTGTCATCGTTGACACCCCCTTTCCGGTGCACCTCTTGTATACCCATGGGGGTATGTCTCAAACGAGCATGGCTTGGCTTTCGGACCGACGGTCCCCACTGGGCGGCATCGGTCCCTTGAGGGCGTGAGCGGTAGCAGCGCGATGCCCTCGGACGAGCGGTACGATGAAGGCGTAGCATCTTGCCCCGCTGCCTGGCCCCACTGCTTGGAGGGCTCCGTGAGAACCGTCCGTTTCAACCTGGTCGACGTGTTCACTGATCGTCCGTATGCGGGAAACCAGCTCGGAGTGTTCACCGACGCTCGCGGGCTTACCGGGGAGCAGATGCTCGAGCTCGCCCGCGAGCTGCATTTCTCCGAGTCCACGTTCGTGCTTCCGTCTGAGTCCGGCGGCCACGCGCGGATACGCATCTTCACGCCCGCAGCGGAGGTCCCGTTCGCGGGCCACCCGGTGCTTGGGACGGCGTTCGTGCTCGCTGGGCCCCTCCAGCTCTCGCACATCGACCTGGAGACGGGGTCCGGAATCGTCCCGGTGTCACTCGAGCGCGAGGGCGCACGCATCGTCTTCGGCCGGATGAGGCAGCCCATCGCCACATGGGCGCTCTTCCCGCCCGCCGACGAGTTGTTGGCCGCGCTGGGACTGCCGCCGGGCGCTGCCCGGCTCCCGATCGAGGTGTACGACAACGGCATCGAGCACGTGTACGTGATGCTCGACTCTGCAGAGGAGGTCGCGGCGATTCGTCCCGACTTCGCTCGTCTTGCCCAGATCGCCGGCGACGGCGTGAGTTGCTTCGCTCTTGCCGGCGGGCGCGTGAGGGTACGGGTATTCGCGCCTGTGCTCGGTGTCGACGAGGACCCCGCGACGGGCTCGGCCGCCGGTCCGCTCGCGGTGCACCTCTCCCGGCACGGTGTGGTCGGATGGGGCGAGGAGATCGAGATCTCGCAGGGCGCGGAGAGCGGAAGGCCAAGCACGCTCTACGCGCGCGCCGAGGGCGGGCCGGACGGCGTCACAGCCGTGGAGGTCGGGGGCAGCGCCGTCGTTGTCGGTCGCGGCGAGCTGACGATCTGAGAGACGGACGGCGGCCTTCAGCGCGCCGCGACGCTCGATCGAGGGCTACAGCGTGAAGCGGCGGCCCGCCTCCAGGTCGGCGAGCGGGTAGAAGGTCCCGCGCCACGTCACCCCTCGGCGGATGACCGCGAGCCACGTCGCACGCAGTACGCCGAACGCGAAGAGCGCGGTCCCGACGGGCCATAGGAACGCCGGCGCCCAGAGGCGACAGGTCTCGCGCATGATCGCGACGTTGGCTATCCACTGGACGAGCACCGCGGACGCGCCGAGGGCGCGCAGCCATGCTGGGCCGACCGCGAGCGCCAGCAGCGGCGCGTAATCGAGGATCGCGAATCCGAGCACGCCGAGCGTCGCCGCGACTGGCCGAGCGGCCGTGGTGGCCCCGTTCTTCTCTACCCCTCGCACGAATTCCCCCACAGAATCGTACATCCGCACGCTCACGCAGCCCATTCCCACGACTCCGACGCACGTGCCGCCTGCCGCTTTGATCATCCCGGCGAGTGCCATGTCGTCGGCGCTCTCCATGCGCAGGTGCTCGAAGCCCGCCGTGCGCTCCAGTGCCGAGCGGCGTACGAGTGTGAACGCACCCGAGCCGATGACCGTGGGCGACCGGGGATCGGCCATCTTCACGGGGTCGAGCGCTAGACACATGACGCGCATGAACACCGTCCATGTCGCGTCAACCGGCACGCTCGCCGACCGATACTCAGGCACGAGCGCGAGGCAGTCGATGGCCCCTCGCTCGCAAAGCGCGACAGCGCGCGCGAGGGTCTTCGGCTCGACGGTCACATCGGCGTCGCTGAAGAGCAGGTAGTCGCCGTGGGATGCACGCACTCCCTCGTCGAGCGCATGCACCTTGCCGAGCCAACCACCCGGTAGCTCATCGACGCGCACGATCTGCAACCGTGGGTCGCCCCCGGTAGCGTCTCTTGCGGCGTCGGCCGTTCCGTCGGTCGAACGGTCGTCTACCAGCAGGAGTTGCAGGCCGGGGTAGTTGTCAGCGAGGCGCGACGCAAGCGCGGGTCCGATGCGATCGGCCTCATTGCGCGCGGCCATGATCACCGAGACGCTCGGCCACTCGCGGATGCCGTCGAGCGAGACCTCGGCGAGTCGCACGTTGGCGGCGAGGTGCAGCCAGGCAGTCATGCAACCGAGTGCAGACGCGACCGCGAGTACTGCGATGGCGGCATATAGGAGCACGCGAGCGGACTCCTCCTTCGAGAGAGGGGGTGCCACCTGGATTGTCGGCAGTGCGGCCGGGTCGCGTGAGCGCGCCCGAAGACGCGGCGGATGTGCGCCGGCCCGGTTGAAGCGCTGCCTCGTGCTGCGGTCGGTGCAACCTTGTCAACGCCCCACATACCCGCCACAGTCGGTGCGAGCAGCTGACAGCGCCCAGTCCGGGCACGCCGGTCCTGGCGGTCGGTCACTGCCGGCACGTTGAGGGGTCCCATGTACGAGCACGATTCCGCCTACCACCGACTCCGCGTCACCGACAACGACGGTGTACGGCTGCTCAAGTTCGAGCACAATCATCAGTCCTCGATGCGCCTCGACGACCCGTTCGAAACCGACATCGAGTACGTCGGCTATCTGCACCTGACCATGGCGATCGTGCCGAGAGCGAGGCGAGCGCTCGTGATCGGCCTGGGTGGTGGATCGGTGGTCAAGCGCATGTGGCGCGACTACCCAGGGATGCACCTCGACGCCATCGAGATCGACCCCGAAGTCGTCGAGGTCGCGCGGAGTCTGTTCGCAGTGCCCGACGACGACCGCATCCGCGTGTACGTTCAGGACGGCCGCGCGTTCATGCGCTCGTGCCCGTACACCTACGACATCATCATCATCGATGCCTTCGACGACGACCGCATCCCTCGGCGGCTTCTCACCGAGGAGTTCCTGCGCGAGTGCCGCGACCGCCTCGCTCCCGGCGGCGTTGTCGCCTACAACGTCATCGGCTCGGTGTACGGGCCGAAGAGCAAGCCATTCCGCAGCCTCTACCGAACCGCCGCCAACGTGTGGCAGCAGCTGTGGGTCTTCCCGATCGGCTCGGCGGACGACGCGAGCGACAAGACCCGCAACGTCGTCATGCTCGCCACGGACGCCGAGCTGACCGAGGACGGATTCCTGGAGCGCATCGCAAGCCGAGTTGGCGGCATCGTTACTGTGCCCAAGTTCGAGCGCTTCGGCGAAGACCTATATCGGGGCACCGTCCGAAGCGGCGACGTACCGTTGATCCTCGACCCGGGGCCGCCCAAGCGCCGGAAGCGGCGGTAGGAGGGCGTCGGGCGTCAGCTCAGGAGCATCCCACCGTCGACCACCACGATCTCGCCGGTCATGTAGTCCGAGGCCGAGGACGCGAGGAATGCCGCGACCTTGCCGATGTCGTCCGGCGCGCCCATTCGGCCCATCGGGATCCGAGCCGTGAAGGCGGCCATCATGGCATCCATCTGCTCTTGCGTCATCCCGCTGCCCGCGAGCGGTGCTGCGGTGCCGGGTGTGCTGATGCCGCCCGGCGCAATGGCGTTCACGGACACGCCGTACTTGCCCATCTCGAGTGCGAAGTTCTTGGTGAACATGACCACGCCGCCCTTTGAAGCGTCGTACGCGGCGAGGCCGACCATCGACGGGTGGAGCCCGTCGATCGAGGCGATGTTGACGATCTTGCCGCCCTTGCCCTGGTCAACCATCTTCTGGCCGACCGCCTTGGAGATGAATGCGAGCGCCTTCAGGTTGATCTGATAGACCTTGTCGAAGAGCGCCGGCTCCATGTTCAGCATCGGTACCTGCGGATAGATGCCGGCGTTGTTCACGAGGATGTCGACTCCACCGAAGTTCTCCACCATCGCCCTGACGATCTGATCACCTGCATCCGGTGCGGTGACGTCGAGCTTCAGGCACGCGGCCTTGGCGTCGCCCGTCTCGAGCGCCTTTGCCTCGGTCATCGCGCAGTCGAAGTCAAGATCGGCAATGAGCACGTTGGCTCCCGCCTCGGATAGTCGCTTCACGATGCCGAGACCGATCCCCATTGCTCCACCGGTTACCACTGCGTTCTTGTCGTGCAGCGAGAACGGACCCCAGTGCGACACGCAAACCACCTTCTTCGTCACGAAGGAACACGACTCTGTCTTCTGTTCCTACCCCTTGAGCCGAGTCGGTCGTCGCGTAGCAGGTGCGCTTCTCGGTGGTAGGCAGTTCGCCTAGCGAGACGCGGGCCTTCACACGCCGTCCCGCCGCGTCGGCGCGCGAGCTATGCGTGTAAGCACTTGCTTGACATCCGACGCTCGCAGGGATAGTGTGCAAGCAAGCACTTGCACTCACGTTCCGGGGAGGTCCGCCATGACACCAGTCGTAGACGCTGCCGACAAGATTCTCGACGCTGCTGCGGAGCTGTTCGCCGAGCGCGGCTACGCGGCGACCACCACGAGGGCGATCGCTGAGCGCGCGAGCGTGAACGAGGTCACGCTCTTTCGCAAGTTCAAGAGTAAGCGCGGCATCCTGGAGGCACTCGGTGCGTCGTGGGCCGATCGCATGGCGGGCTTCGCCGTCACGCGGATTCCCGAGGACGACGACACGCGCGGCACGCTCGAGACGCTCGCCGAGCTCGAGGTCAGACAGGCCAGGGAGTTCGGTCCGGCGGCGATGCGACTGGCACTCGACGCTCGTCACACTCCTGACGTTGCCGAAGTGATGGGCGGCGGTCCCAACGAGAACTTCGCAGGCCTGGCCACCTACCTCAGTGAGCGTCAGGCGGCCGGCGACCTGCGCTCGGATATCGATCCTCGCGTGATGGCGGAGGCCTTCTTTGCACTGACGTCGCAAACGGTGATGTCCCGCCAGGTCCTCGGCGGAATGTCGGATGCGGCGTACGACATGCCCTTCGACGAGGTGAGCGGGCAGCTGCTCCAGATCTTCCTGGCAGGTGTCGCGCCGAGCCCAGCGCCCAAGACGGCGCCAAAGGGGGCGACGGGGTCGACAGGGGGAGGAAAGCGGAAGAAGGGGAAGCGATGAGTGCGGAGATCACGCGCCGAAGGTTCATCAAGATCGGCGTGATCACGACGGGAACGGTCGTAGTTGGTGGCAGCGCGATCAAAGCGGCCACGTGGGCTCCGGAAGCCGAGCTTCCGAGCATGAGGATGGGAGATGGCATGAGCAAGGTACTGGTGGTCTACGGAACCAAGTCCGGCTGTACGACGGGCGTGGCCGAGGAGATCGGCAAGACGCTCGCCGCCGAGGGCGCATCGGTCGATGTCGTTCCTGCCGAGAAGGCAGGCGATCCCGCCGGCTACGACGCGGTTGTCGTTGGCAGCGGCATTCGTGCCGGGCAGTGGCACGAGGTCGTACGCACCTGGGTCGCGGGCAACGCCGAGTCACTCAAGACCCGCCCCGTCGCCTTCTACACGTGCGGGCTCATGATCAATGAAGGGTCGGAGAAGATCGCCGAGGTCACGGCGTACACCGATCCGCTCATCGAGCAGACGGGTGTCAAGCCGGTCGATCTCGGGTTGTTTGCCGGCTGGAACGAGCCCAAGAAGTTCTCGTTCGCCGAGCGGATGATCATGAAGGTCATGAAGACTCCGCAGGGAGACTTCCGCGACTTCGCGGCGATCGACGAGTGGACACGGGGCGCAGCGAGCAAACTCGGACTGGCGGCGTAGGCTGCGCGGCGCCCGGCGTGTCGCTCATGCGACGGCCAGGAAGGACGTCATCATGAAGGTTGTTCTCTACGTGCTCGGAGGACTCGTCGCGCTTGCTGCAGTGCTTGTCGGCGGTCTGTTCGTGAAGCCCGCGCGGTTCCCGAAGCCGGCCGGGGCGACCGATGCGGCTCGACCGGCTCGGCTCGTGCCGATCCCGGATGGGCTGCCGGCGCCGGTCGACCGCTGGCTTCGCGCTGACTTCTCCGACGGCGCGCCGGTGTACGACACAGCCGTCATGCAGGGCCTGGGGGTCATGCGAATCGGGCCGCTCCCGCTCCCGTTCCGCCACCGGGTCGAGTACCGGCCCGGCGAGGGCTTCGTGAGGCGAATGGATCTGACGTGGTACGGCATACCCGTGCTGCACGGTCTCGACACGTTCGTGGGGAGTCGGGGCAGGATGGTGACACCGGGCGGCGCGTTCGACGGTCCGCAGATCGACCAGGGCGCAAACATCGCGAATTGGCTTGAGGCGACGGCGTCACCCGGAACGCTGCTGAGCGATCCGCGCGTGCGATGGGAGCCGGTGGACGAGACCTCAGCCAGGCTCGTCGTCCCCTTCGGCGACGGCGAAGACAGCATTGTGATCGGCTTCGATCCCGAGTCCGGCGAGCCGACCACCGCCCGCGCGATGCGCTTCCGTGGTCCAGAGGATACGGCGAAGCGCGAGTGGTTTGTCGAGATGAGCAAGCGCACGACACTCGACGACGGCATTCTGGTGTCGACGAAGACGAACCTCACGTGGGCCGGCGACCCGAGGCCGTGGGCGACCTTCGAGTACGACGCCGGCTGGGTGAACGTCGCGGTGCCGGATCTCGACGTCGCCGAGAGGGACGGCACGCTTGCCGGTCGCTGAGCGATGGGCGCTGAGCGATGGGCCTTGCCGCCCGCGCGAGACCACGTCCAAGGGGGTATCCTCGGCGAGACGAACAGCTGTGCTGAGCAGGGGGGTACCATGGATCTGCGAGCGCACCACATCGGCCTCGTGGTGAGCGACCTCGAGCGTTCGCTGGCGTTCTACCGGGCTCTCGGATTCGAGGTTGAGTCCGAGCTCCCGATGGAGGACGGGTCGCGCTCCATCACGTTCACGCGACTCGGGGACTTCCGGCTGGAGCTCTTTTGGTACGCCGAGACACCGGAGCCGCTCGCGCAGGGCGAGACGAAGCGTGTCGGGTTCCGTCACCTTGCGCTCAAGACCGACGACATCGTTGGGGTGGTTGCCGAGCTGAAGCGTCAGGCGCTCGTCGGAAAGGACGCGCAGGTCCGCGAGGTGCTCGGTCGCTACAAGCTGCTCTTCCTGCACGACCCGGACGGCATCGAGGTCGAGATCATGGAGGAGACGTAGCTGCCGCTCCGACCTACGCGGTCGCCGAGCCGCCCGCGACCTTCGGAGGCATCGGCGTACCCGAGCCGCCCTTCGAGCTGTCGAGCGCTCTCACGTCCACGCTCGCGATCTCATCGGCCATGGGCTCCAGGCGTATCAGTGCCGCCCACACGAGCGCGGTCGCGACGGCGGACGGCTGCTTCTTCTGTCCGAACGAGTAGGCTTCGAAGCCCTTGAATGCCGAAAGCGGCGTCACCGTGCCGTCGAGGCTCACGTTGTAGGCGAGCAGGCAGGCGGCAATCTCGGCGAGCGAATGGCGATCCTCAGTGAGAGCATCGGGGCCGCTCCAGATGTCGGGAAGCCTGCCGAAGGTGTCGACCACCTCGTAGGCGCCGTACCAGGTAGGTGGCCACTTGACCTGCTTGAACTGGCGCCCGTGTCCGAACAGGTACGGTTTGCGCGTTGCTCGCGAGCGCCAGACGCCGAGAGACGTGTGTGCGACCTCCGCGAGGACGGGTGGTCGCTCATCGGCGGGTAGCCACGAGAACGCGCGCAGCGCTTCGAGGGTGGTCTGGGGGCAGCAGTCGCTCGCGCGTCCCGGTCCGCGCCAGGTGCCGCCCGTGTTCGGGCGGCAGGGCCACGCGAGTCCCTGGTCGGTCTTTGCGAGGTCGGCTACGGCGGTGTCGAGCGCGCGCCGTACGCGCGGGTCCTCGCCTCGCCCGAAGCGGAGCAGCACATCGGCGATGGCGTGCGTGTCGCACAGAAGCGCTCCCCACCTCGGCGTGTCGCCGCCGCGCTCGAAACCGCACATCTGGAAGCGACCGCTCTCGTCGGCGTGCGCGAGCATCTGGTCGAGCAAGCGCCCGATGCGCGGGTCGTCGGCCTCGCGCACCCCCATCTCGCCGAGCAGGTCGAGCAGGTTGGTGGCAAGCAGCGGGCGGTCGTGTCCGGAGACCTCGGCAGCCGTCTCCCAATCGGGAAGCAGGACGAACAGGGCCTGCGTTCCCGGCTCGCGGACCACGGCCTCGCGCGCGGCAGCGGCCTTTGGAGTGTCTTCGGCGATTCCGAGCAGCCGGGTCAGCGCAATCCAGCGCGCGGCCGGTTCCTCGGCGGCGAGCAGCCACTCGGTCAGATCGGGTCGTTTCAACGTCTCGAAGAGCGACATCCTGCGCCTCCTTGGCTGCAGTTCGGCGATTACAGGTCGAGCCGCAGCCACTTGATTCCCGGCCACGGCATATCGGTGCGATACGGCTCGGCAGGGCAGTACCCAAGCTCGTTGTAGAGCGCCTGGGCGAGCGGCATCATCTCTGACGAGGTCGTGAGCACGAGGGCTCCGTAGTCGCGCGTCCGGGCCTCGGCCTCCGAGCGCTTCATGAGGACTCGCGCGATCCCGAGTCGCCGGTAGCTGGGGCGGACGAAGAGTCGCTTCAGCTCGCCGAATCGCTCGGCTCCGATACCTGGGATCCGCACGTCTTCGGGCACCGGCTGCAGGCCGAGCACGCCTGCAGGGACGTCGTCGACGCATGCGAGGAGCAGCGTACCGGCCGGCTGCGCGTACGGACCGGGCAGGTCCTCGATCTCGTCGGCGAACCGTCCCCCGGACGCGAGGTCCCAGCCGACGTCCTCGGCGTACTCGAGGAAGAGGGCGCGCACCTGCTCGAGGTCCCGCGGCGTTGCGGCTTCGTATATGTCCCACGTGGGAGTGGTCATGGACTTGAGTCTACCCGCGCATGTCTGCGGTCAGCCGCGGTCAAGTCCGAGCGCTGCTCGCTTCTCATGGATCGCGTCGACATGCGATTCGAAGTGGCGGATCGAGTGAAGCAGGAGCTGGCGAAGCGTGACGAGACCCGTCTCGGAGTGCACCGCCTCGCGAAGCCACTCGTTGGGTGTAAGCCTGGCGAGGTCGCCGGCCATCTGTTCCCGGGTCACTTCGATGAGCCGCAGGTCGAGACGCGGGTCGCGCTCGTGGTAGTGGAGGCGGTCGAGGTAGTGTCCGGCATCGACGCCCATGAGCAGAGGCTTGTTGGTCGCGATCGTGCGCTTCATGCGGTCCGCGAGGAACTGCTCGCAGTCAGCGATATGGCCAAGGACCTCAAGCGAGCTCATCTTGCCCTCGAGCGGACGCGCTCTGAGGGCGTCGGCGTCCATGCCCTCGATTGCCGATGCCACCAGCCCGGGGCCGCGACGGTAGGCTGCGATGAGTTCCTCGGCAGACCGCATATCGTCCGACTGGGTCCGCCGCACCTGCTCGCTTTGATCGCTCACGGAGTCCTCCTCGGCAACGCCGTCCACGACACCGCCGAGTGTAGCGCGACTCGAGGAAGTGCGGCGGCAAGCGGCGCGGCTCGGCGCGTCGAGGGAAGGAACCAGAGAGCGGCACGTTGCACGCATCGACGAAGGAGACCTCGATGGCGGGTCCCGAAGTGAGCTTGGACGGCGAGCGAGTAGGGTTGCGGCCACTGCTGCCGGCCGACATTCATCGACTCGTGGAGATCGTGAGCGAACCTGGAGTGCGTGAGTGGTGGTGGGGCTACAACGAGGACCGGATGCGGGAGGAGACGTTCGGTGATGAGGACGTCACTCCCTTTGCCATCGAGCTCGACGGGGAGCTCATTGGCCTGATCATGTACACCGAGGAGCTGGACCCCTACTACAAGTTCGCGATGATCGACGTCACCGTGGATACCGGCCACGTGGGCCAGGGTCTTGGAACTGACGCGTTGCGTACGCTCGCTCGGTACCTGATCGACGCCCGCGGTCATCACCACATCATGATCGACCCGGCGGCTGACAACGCGCGTGCGATTGCCGCATACAAGAAGGTCGGCTTCAAGCCGGTGGGTGTGATGCGCCGCTACGAACGAGGGCCTGACGG
>CAYGYT010000010.1:0-43021 GCA_964354215.1 uncultured Eubacteriales bacterium
GCGTCGACTTCGGGCATCGCCTCGGCGAGATCGGCGCCGTATCGAGACGGCATGCAGCCAGCGACAACGAGCTTGCGGCCCTGTCGGGCAGGCAGCCACGACTGCGAGACGTCGAGGATGGTCTGGATCGACTCCTCGGTGGCGTCCTGGATGAAGGAACACGTGTTCACGACCACGATGTCGGCGGCTTCAGGGTCTTCGGTGACGCTGAACGCCGAGCCGAGGACCGCCGCTCTCATGCGGTCGGTGTCGACCTCGTTCTTCGGGCAGCCGAGGGTGAGTAAGCAGACGGCAGGGGCTCTGGGATTGCTGGTCGTTGACGGAGAGTGCATGGCCCCAGTCTAGCGCGAGCGAACCCCCGAGCGGTCCGGCTGGGTAGGAACCCGATAGTGCCCGACGGAGTTTGCCGACGAGGAGCTCGCATGTGCAGCCAAAGCGCACCAGGCCCCAGCGCGTACGTCCGGAACCTTCGCGCGCCCATGCCCGTGGGCGAGAAGCTTCGGCTGATCAGCAGCAACACCTGGATCAAGATCACGCGGCTGCAGTCGTGCTGCGGTCATCCCGGCGAGCCCGGATGTTGACGCACGACGTAGCCGCCGGTAGGCGGCCTGTCGGCGGGGTTCGCGGGGCTGGATCGGAGCGGTGAGGCCTCGGCCGCTCCTACCGGTAGTTCACGAACTGCAGCGGGATGCCGTAGTCCTGCTCTTTCAGGAACGCGATGACGGCCTGCAGCTCGTCGCGCGACGCCGAGAACACGCGCACCTTGTCGCCCTCGATCTGTACCTTGACCTTGAACTTCTCGTCGCGCACGTCCTTGTTGACCTTGCGCGCGATCTCCATGTCGATGCCGTTCACGATCTTGCCGGTGATGCGTACCGTGCCGCCGGAGGCCGACTCTTCCTTGCCCCAGGAGACCGCCTTGAGGTCGATGTCGCGGCGGATGAGCTTGGTGTTGAGCACGTCGATGACCTGCCGAAGCACGAAGTCGCTCGGTGCGTGCAGCGTGAGCGCTGCGTCGTGCTTGTCGAGCTCGATCTTCGACCTGGTGTCCTTGAGGTCGTAGCGCTGCAGGATCTCCTTGCTCGCCTGCTGGACCGCGTTGTCCACTTCCTGCATGTCCACGTGGGACACGACATCGAAGCTCTGCTCTTTGGCCATGCTCGCCTCCTCGTTCCGCGCGCGGCGCGACTGGCGCAATCGGCGCCTCTGACGCTACTGCTTCTTCTCGGCCTTCAGCGTGATCTCCGGAGTGTTCTGGGAGTCCGGCAGCGCTACCTCGGTGCCGTCACGGTACACGGTGACCACGGAGGGCTTGCCGAGGCGCACGACCGCCTCCTCGAGCACGTCGTACTCCTTCGACTGACCGCTCACGAGCGTGCCCTCATACGCCTTGTTGCCATCGACCGTGATCCGCGCCCACGACGCGCCATTTCCGGTGATGGCGACCTTCACGGTGAACGGAACGGTCTGGGGCGCATCGCCGGTCTGGACGGCGGTGCCGCTGCCGGTCGCCGACGGCGCCGACGTCGCGGGTTTGGTTGCCCCGCCGGGCGAGGTAGCGGTCTGGGTCGTCTGCGATTCGGCCGGCAGAGGCGTTGTCGGCTCGTTCCGGTTGAGCGAACGGATGCCCCAGAACGCAAGCAGCACGGCTACGAGTATGCCCGCGATGATGACCGCGGGCTTCCACGGGACCGCGTGCGCCTTCTCGCGCGGCACGACCACCTGCTCGCGCCGAGGAAGCGCGCTGGTGGGCCCGACGGAGCCGGATTCTGCGCGATACATCGTGAGGAGGGGCGCGGGCTCGAGCTCCAGCCAGCGCGCGTAGCTCGTGATGTAGCCCCGGACATACGCCGGATTGGGCAGCTTGTCGTACGCCCCGTCTTCGAGCGCGTCGAGCAACCGTGCGCGGATGCGCGTGGCCGCTTCGGCATCGGCAAGCGTCTTGCCCATGTCGATGCGCCGCTTGCGTAAGGTGTCGCCGAGAGAAGCCACTACCAGCCCTCCTCCTGCGCGGCGTCGTGGCGCTCGAATGCCTTCAAGGACTCGAGTTCCTCGATGTCGACGAGCACTTCGCGAGGCTTGCTGCCGTCGGGAGGCCCGACGACGCCCTTGGCCTCGAGCATGTCCATGATGCGTCCGGCGCGGGCATACCCGACCTTGAGCCGTCGCTGGAGCAGTGACGTCGAGCCGATGCCGGTCGTCACGACGATGTCGGCTGCCTCCCAGAGCAACGGGTCGTCGTCGCCCTCGCCCATGTCGACTCCCCCGCCCACCGCCGCGATGCGCAGGTGCAGGATCTCGTCGTGGTAGTCCGGTTCGCCCTGCGCCTTGAGGAGCTCGACGATGGTGCCGATCTCGTCCTCCCCCACAAACGCGCCCTGTATGCGTTTGGGCTTGTGCCACTCCGGCGTCGAGAACAGCATGTCGCCCTTGCCCACGAGCTTCTCTGCGCCGGGCTGGTCGAGGATGACGCGCGAGTCGATCGAACTTGCCACTGCGAATGCGATGCGGTTGGTGATGTTCGTCTTGATGAGCCCGGTGATGATGTCGGTCGACGGCCGCTGCGTCGCCACCACGAGGTGGATGCCGGCCGCCCGTGCGAGTTGGGCCAGTCGGCAGATGGAGTCCTCGACCTCTTTGGCGGCCACCATCATGAGATCCGCGAGCTCATCGATGACGATGACGAGGTAGGGCAGCTCCTCGGCGCCCTCGGGGGCTCTTCCCTCCTGCACGAGCGCGTTGAACATGCCGATGTTGCGCGCCCCCGCCTTCTGCATCTTCTTGAGGCGCCCATCCATCTCCGAGACCGCCCATGCGAGCGCACTTGCGGCCTCCTTGGGTTCCGTGACGACCGGCACGTAGAGGTGCGGTACGCCGTTGTAGAGCGAGAGCTCGATGCGCTTGGGGTCGATCAGGATGAGGCGGACTTCGGCGGGCGTGGAGCGCATGATGAGCGAGACGAGGACGGCGTTGATGCACACCGACTTGCCGGTGCCGGTCGAGCCGGCGATGAGCAGATGGGGCATGGTGGACAGGTCGGCGATCACGGAATCGCCCGCGACGTCCTTGCCGATGCCGAGCAGAAGCGGGTTCCCTGTGCTCGCCGGGGTCTCCGAGAGCACGTCGCCGAGGGTGATCGTCGCGCGACGCTCGTTGGGCACCTCGACACCCACGAGCGACTTGCCCGGGATCGGGGCGAGGATGCGGACCGTGCTCGCCGCGAGTGCGAGGGCGAGGTCGTCGGCGAGCACGGTGATCTTGTTCACCTTGACGCCCTTGGCGATGTCGATCTCGAAGAGCGTGACCGTGGGGCCGGGCACCCAATCGACCACGCGGGACGGGATGTCGAAGGTCGCGAGCGTGTCCTCGATGATGCGCGCGGTCGCCTGCAGTTCCTTCTCGCTTGCGCGATGCTTGGAAGCCGATTCAGACGTGCGCTTGAGAATCGTAAGCGCGGGCAGCTCGAAGCCCTCCATGGCGCGCGGAGCGGCCGCCGCCGGCAGTGGTACGGTCCTGCCCGCTTCGTCGGTCGCGCTGCCAGGCGGCGTCTCGCCGCGCATGCGCTTGGTCGCGCCCGCTCGCTCGCCGTTGGCGCCTGCCACACCGGTGACGGCGGCCGAGGGCGTAGCGCCCGACACGTACTCCTCGGCGTCGTCGAGCGGCAGGGCGCGAGGCGTGCGACCACGATCGGCAGACGAGCGGGCGCGCGGCTCGGCGGGTTCGCGAACCATGCGATTGCGCAGCCACTCGATGAGGCCGGAGATCGAGAGCCCCGTCACGACCAGGCCGACGAGGAGCAACCCCACGAGGAGCACGTAGCCGATGGTGCGCCCCACGAGCAGACTCAGGGCGCGCGCGACAGACGCGCCGACGTAGCCGCCGTGGCTCTGGAGCACGGAGGGCTCCCAGAAGCTCGCCACGGGTGCGCGCATGGCCGCCATCGAGATGAGCGCGAGTACCGCAAGCCCGAGCCCGAGGCCCACCCGTCCCTCGCTGATGTCGCCGACGCGCACAAAGAACGAGACGCCCCACAGGAGGACGACGACAGGGATGATGTAGGCCCCGATACCAAAGCCGAGGCGGAAGAGTGAAGCGATGGCATCCGAGACGACACCCTCGCTGCCGCGAGCGACTGCGATCGCGAGGGCGATGGCGAGCACCGACAGGGCGACGCCGTAGATGTCGCGACGCGACCGCTCGTCGAGGCCGCCTGTCTTGGGGGCCGTCTTCGAGGGCTGTCGACGGGTTGCGCCGGTGCTGCGGCTCCGACTCGTACCGCCGTTTCGGCTCGAGCCGTTGGGTTTCTTCGGCGCGGCGCTCAGGACTTCACCCCCGCTATCTCGCGACTGTCGATACTAGGATAGCCGTACCGAGCAGCGCGGTGTACGCGGCGAACCAGTAGAGCCTGTGCCGCTTCACGAACGCGAGGAGCCCCCATATCGCGACATAGCCGCACGCGCCTGCGGCGATGAAGCCCGCTATCGAGGGCCCAATGCCCGGAAGTGCTGCGTTGCCGGAGATGATGTCAGCAGCGTCCTTGAGTGAAGCGAGCGCGATGATCGGGATGCCGAGAAGGAAGGAGAAGCGTGCGGCATCGCTCCGGCTTAGTCCGGAGTACATGCTTCCCGAAATGGTCGAGCCTGAGCGCGATACGCCTGGGAGCACGGCAAGCGCCTGGAGCACGCCGATGGGCACGGCCCTCCACAGCGGGAGGTCGCCTGCCTCGGCGAGGCGCTTCACGCGAGGGAGAACCACCTCGGCGAGGGTCATGAGCGCTGCTGTAAGCAGGAAACCGAGACCCACCCACGCTGCGGAGGCGTTCGCGGCTTCCACGACCGATCGCATGAAGACGGCGATGGCGCCGCTCACGAGCGTGCCGACGAATATGAGCAGGGCGAGCCGGCGCTCAGCGTGTTGTTCGCGATTCGCAGGGCTGAGAGAGGCCAGCACATGGACGATATCTCGCCAGAAATAGGCGACGAGCACCAGCAACGTCGCGAAGTGCAAGAAGACCTCGAAGGTAAGATTCGGGTGATCGCCGAAGAGGCGGTAGACGATCCAGAGGTGCCCGTCGGAGGAGATCGGGAGGAATTCCGTGAGGCCCTGGACGGCGCCGAGGACGATCGCCTGGAACAGGCTCACGGCCTAGACCTCCATGACGACGGTAATGATCATCGGTCGCAGGTGGCTGCGCTCCCAGAGGAGCTGAGAGAGTGACTCCCGCACGGCGTTCTTGATGACCTGGTGGTCGGTCGCGCCCTCACCCGCGGTCTTGGCAAGCGTCTTTGCCACCCTGGCGCGGGCCTCGTCGGCAAGTGCGCCTTCTTCGGGTCCGAAGACGATGCCGCGCATGACGATCTCCGGATCGCCCATGGGGCGACCGGTCTGGCCGTCGATCGCGATAACGACGGTCGCAATCCCGTCGCGTGCGAGCAGCTGGCGGTCGCGGAGCACGACCTGTCCGACCTCGCCGACCGATAGGCCGTCGACATAGACGACACCCGACTCGACGTGGTCGCACTGCTTCGCACAGATCTCGTCGATCTCGAGGCAGTCGCCGTTGTCGAGCACGAAGATGTTCTCAGGAGCCACGCCCGTGGTCTCGGCGAGTCGTGCGTGAGCCTTGAGATGTCTTGTCTCGCCGTGGATGGGCATGAAGTAGCGTGGCTTCGCGAGGTTCAGCATGAGCTTGAGCTCCTCGCCGGAGGCATGCCCGGACACGTGTACGTCGGCGGTCTCCTTGTGCATCACCTTCGCACCCGACTTGGCGAGACGGTTGATGATCCGCCCCACCGCGCGCTCGTTACCCGGCACCGGGGAGGCCGAGATGACCACGGTGTCTCCCGACTCGACCTCGACGGTGCGGTGGTCGCCGTTCGCGATCCGAGCGAGCGCCGAGAGCGGCTCGCCCTGCGAGCCCGTCGAAAGTACGACGACGTCTTCGGGAGCGAGCCCCGACATCTCGAAGGCGTCGAGTATGTTCTCGTCGGCGATCTCGAGGTAGCCGAGCTGCCGGGCGATACGCGTGTTGTTCACCATCGAGCGCCCCGTCACGACGACCTTGCGGTCAGCGCTCACGGCGGCGTCGCAGATCTGCTGTACGCGGTGGATGTGGCTCGCGAAAGAGGCGACGATGATGCGCTGGTCGGCTTCGGCGAAGATCCTCCGAAGCGACTCCCCCACCTCGGCTTCGGAGCGCGTGATGCCTCGGCGCTCCGCGTTCGTGGAGTCTGACATGAGCAACAGCACGCCCTGATTGCCGGCCTTGGCGATCGCGCCGTAGTCCGTGAGACGGCCGTCGACGGGCGTCTGGTCGAACTTGAAGTCGCCGGTGTGGAGCACGTTGCCGACGGGCGTGCGGATGAGCGTAGCGATGCCGTCGGGGATCGAGTGGTTCACGGCCATGAAGTCGAAGCCGAAGACGCCGAGCGACACGTGACTGCCCGCCCGCACCTCGCGGAGCTTCGGCTTCTTGATCTTGTGTTCCTCGAGCTTGCCGGCAATGAGCCCGAGGGTGAGCTTCGTGCCGAGGATCGGGACCGGGTGCCCAAGGTCCTTCAGGAGGTAGGGCAGCGCGCCCGTATGGTCCTCGTGTCCGTGGGTGACGACGATCCCGCGCAGCTTGTCCTTGCGCTTCACGATGTAGCTGTAGTCGGGCAGGATGAGGTCGACGCCCGGGTGGTCTTCGTCGGGGAACATGAGCCCGGCGTCGACCACGACCATGTCCGGGCCGTACTCGAACACCGTCATGTTCTTGCCGATCTCGTCCAGACCGCCGAGTGGTATGACGCGCAGGCGCGTCTTCTTCTTACTGGTCATGAGGGCTGGTGTGCGCTCCTTTCGGGGCCGTCGCGTTCGAGGGCCCTCGGGGCGACGCCACATGGCCGATGCGGCCGGCGTCGGGACATGGCTCGTACAACGTCGCCCCAAAGGGCGACGGTTCGTTCGTTTCTCAGTCGAGCACGCCCACGTGTCGCATGATGCGCTCGAGTTCGGCGGTCTGTTCGGGCGTGGGCGGCACGAGGGGCAGACGGACGGTGCCGACGTCGAAGCCCTGGAGGCGCAGCCCTTCCTTGACCATGATCGGGTTCGCGGTCATGAACAGCGCCTTCATGAGCGGCAGCAGCTCGAGGTGGATGCGCAGGGCGCGGGTGTGGTCGCCGTTGGCCTGGGCCTCGACCATCTCCTTGAAACGCGGGCCGGCCACATGCGAGATGACGGAGATGACTCCCGTTCCGCCGAGTCCCATCATCGGAAGCGTCAGCTCGTCGTCGCCTGCGAAGACCTCGAACCCCTCGGGTGCGCCGGCGATGATCGCCGCCGTCTGCGAGAGATCCGCGTTCGCCTGTTTGACGGCGACCACGTTCTCGCAGTCGGCGGCGAGGCGCAGGACCGTGCTCGGCTCCATGTTCACGACGCAGCGTCCCGGGATGTTGTACACGATCACGGGGACGTCCACGGCCTCCGCGATGGCCCGGAAGTGCTGGTAGATGCCTTCCTGCGGCGGCTTGTTGTAGTAGGGAACCACCGCCATGATCGCGTTAACGCCGAGTGCCACCACCTGACGCGCGAACTCGACCGAGTCGGCGGTGCAGTTGTCACCCGCGTTCGCGATGACGGCCGCCCGGCCGCCCACCGCTTCGATGACGGCCTTGAACAGCTGCATCTTCTGCGGGTAGAAGACCGTTGGCGACTCACCGGTCGTGCCGCAGACGACAAGCGCATCACTGCCCTCGTCGAGCAGCTTGACGGCAAGCTCCTGCGCGCGCGGCAGATCGAGGTCGAGATCGGGTGTGAACGGTGTCACCATGGCCGTGATCATGCGGCCGAAGCGAGGCGTGCTCATGGTCGTGTGCCCCCTGGAATGCACGCCGAGCGAAACGCGCGGCGATTCACGTGCAACTGGTGCGTTTCATTGTGCCACACACGCCTGACGCGCGTTTCGGGTCAAGCCGGGTGTCACCAAGGCGTCAGACGCGTGAGACGTCGCCTCGCTGACCCTCGCCCAGCTCGAACCCGTCGTGCAGCGCCTGAACAGCGGCGGCTGCATCGTCCTCGGCCACGAGAACCGAGATCGTGGTGTGGCTGTCCGCGGTCTGGTAGGCGGGCACTCCGCGCGCGTCGAGATACCCCGCCACGCGGGCCATGACGCCGGGGACGCCGTGCATGCCGGCACCGACGAGGGTCACCTTCGAGAGATGTTCCTGCACGTCAAAGGGCATACCGAGCGACTCGAGCACATCGCACGCACTGGCGAGCGATGAGGCGGGCAACGTGAACAGCAGTGCGGTGCCCGCCGGAGTGAACATGTCAAGCGAGATACCAGCGTCGGCCATGGCCCGGTACACACGTGCCTGCGCGGTCATGTGCTCTCGCGTCCCCTCCTCGGCCGGCAGCGCAAGCTTGACGCGCACCACGTCGTCGACCCGGCTGACCGCGGTTGCCACCGACGAGGGACGGTACGCGGCGATGTCGGTGACCCGAGTACCTTCTCGATCGCCGAAGGTGCTTCTCACCGACAACGCGAGGCCGCTCGAAAGTGCGAGTTCGGCAGCGGGCGTGTGAACGACCTTCGAGCCCGCTCTTGCCATCTGGAAGAGCTCATCGGTACCGATGGTCTTAAGCACGCTCGCCCCGTCGCAGGCGCGGGGATCGGCGCTCATCACGCCGTCGACGTCCGTGTAGATCTCGACGGCCTCGGCGTCGAGCGCGACGCCGAGCGCGCAGGCGGTCGTGTCGCTGCCGCCACGGCCGAGCGCGGTGAGTCCCCCGTCCTCGGCGATTCCCTGGAAGCCGGCAACGACCGGGACGTGGCCCGCGTCGATCGCCTCGAGCAGGCGCTCGGGGTAGATGGACGTGATCGCCGCGTCGCCGTGAACGCCATCGGTCATGATTCCCGCCTCCGCGCCACTGAACGCCGCTGCCGCCACGCCGTTCGCACGGAGCTCGTGGGCGACGATGACGCAGGCGATGAGCTCTCCGGTGGTGGCGAGCAGGTCGCGCTCGCGGTCGTCGGAGGGGAGCCCCTCGACGAGGCCGAGCAGCGTGTCGGTCGCATAGGCTGCCCCTGCCCGACCCATCGCCGAGACGACGAGGACCGGCGCGACGCCGATCTCGAGTGCCGCGGTCACGCGTTGCGCGAGGGCACGTCGGCCGTCGGCGTTCGCCACCGACGTGCCGCCGAACTTCATGACGACGATCGGATGGTGCGACGCTGCCTGGGTCGAAGGGACGTCCGGCATCGCGCGCTAGATGTCCAGAAGCTTCTCGAGGCCCTCGATCAGGCCCGAACGGCCACCGACTTCGCGGATCGCAAGCACGACGCCCGGCATGAACGACGTGCGGTCGAGGGAGTCGTGGCGAAGCGTGAGCGTCTGTCCCTGTCCGCCGAAGACGACTTCCTGGTGCGCAACAAGACCCGGCAGACGGATCGAGTGCACGTGCACGCCGTCGACGATTGCGCCTCGCGCGCCCTCGGCGCCTTCGAGCTCGGTCTCACGCCCCGGTGTGTCCGGCGCCGACTGCCGCGCCGCGGCGACGAGCTGCGCGGTACGAAACGCCGTGCCGCTCGGGGCGTCGGCCTTGCGGTCGTGATGGAGCTCGATGATCTCGACGGACGGCATGAACCGCGCGGCCTGCTCGGCGAAGCGCATCATGAGCACCGCCCCGAGCGCGAAGTTCGGAGCGACGAACAGGCACGTGCCTTCGGGAGCGAGCGCCGCGAGCGCGGTAAGGGAGCTCGCTGACAGGCCGGTCGTGCCGACGACGCAGTCCACACCGGCTGCGAGGGCGACGCGCAGGTTGCCCGCGACAACGGTCGGGTGCGTGAAATCGACCATCACGTCGGGGGCGGTCTCGGCGATGGCCGAAGCGAGGTCCTCGGTGCACAGGACTGTGCCGCCCAAGCCGTCGAGCACCTCGCTGTCCTCGTGCGCGGGGTCGACGGCAGCGACCACGCCCATGCCCGCGGCAGCACTCACGGCACGCACGACTTCGGTTCCCATGCGACCGCCGGCACCGGCGACGAGTACTCGGATCATCATGACCTCTTGACCTGTTGGCTCACGTGCTGCTTGACCGCCATGCTGCCACGGCGAGGCGCGCTACGCCAGATGCTCGAGGTCCTCGGCGGAGAACGGGCCGACCACGGCCAGCACCTTCTCGGCTGAGAGCACCTCGTTCGCAACGCGCTTCACGTCGGCGTCGCAGACGGCGTCCACCCGGTGGACGACCTCGTCCACCGACAGTATCTCCCCGTTCGTGACTTCGTTCTTGCCGAGGCGTGTCATGCGGTTGCGCGTCGATTCGAGCCCGAGCACGAGGTGTCCCTTGATGGACTGCTTCGTCCGATGGAGTTCCTCGGCGGTGACACCTTGGGTGCGCACGCGCTCCATCTCGGCTTGGATGAGCCGGATGACCTGCTCGGTGTTCGAGGGTCGCGTTCCCGCGTAGACGCTGAACTGTCCGGTCTCCTGGTAGAGCGCGTGGAAACTGTAGACGGCGTAGGCGAGGCCCTTCTTCTCGCGAATCTCCTGGAAGAGGCGCGAGGCCATGCCGCCGCCCAAGATGGCGTCGATGATCGCGAGCGTGAAGCGGTCCTCGTGGTGCGCGTTCAGAGCGCTCATGCCGTAGCAGATGTGAGCCTGTTCGGTGTCCTTCTCGAGGACCGCGAGGCGCGACGCCGAGGGAGCGTGCGCAGCAGGACGCGCGGAGCGCGGGCCGTCAGGCATGATGAGGTGTCGCTCGACGAGCTCGACGAGCGCATCGTGGTCGACGTGCCCCGCCGCCGCGACGACTGTGTTGCCCGTGAGGTAGTGGCGCTCGCGGAACAGCACCGACGCGTCGTGGCCGAAACCGCCCACCGTCTCTCGCCGACCAAGGATCGGAAGTCCGATCGGGTGGTCGGGCCAGAGCGTGCTGGAGAACAGCTCGTGGATGCGATCGTCAGGAGTGTCCTCCATGCGGGAGATCTCCTCGATGACGACTTGGCGCTCGTTCGAGCACGCCTCTTCGTCGAGGAGCGAGTTCACGACCATGTCGGAGAGCATCTCGATCGCCGTGGGGACGTGCTCGTCGAGTACCCGTGCGTAGTAGCAGGTGTACTCCTTGGAGGTGAACGCGTTGAGCTCACCACCGAGCTGGTCGAACGCCTCGGAGATCTGAGCGGCCGTCCTGCTCGGCGTGCCCTTGAACATCATGTGTTCCATGAAGTGCGACATGCCGGCCTCGGCCGGGCTCTCGTCGCGGCTGCCCACGGCGAACCAGATGCCGAGGGCTACGGAGCGGACAGCGTCCATCTCCTCGGACATGACGGTCACGCCGTTGTCGAGAACCGTCTTGCGGTAGAACATCTGCCGCTCGATTCGCCTAGTGGTGGCGTCGGGGCTTGCGGTCGCGATCGCTGCGTCCGCCCCCGCCGCCGTCGCGACGCGGGCCGCGGTCGCCGCTGTCGGCGCCCGACGACTCGCTTGCTGGAGGCGCCTCGGGCTTGTCGAGGCGGTCGAGGGAGACCTTGCCGCGCTCGTCGACGTCAAGAATGACCACGTCGACCTCGTCGCCGACGTTCAGTACGTCCTCGACCTTGTTCACGCGGCCCTGGGCGACCCGCGAGATGTGCAGCAAGCCGTCCTTGCCGGGGCTGAGCTCGATGAACGCGCCGAAGGTCTGGATCGAGACCACGCGCGCCTTCTTGTAGACCTCGCCGATCTCGGGCTCTTTCACGATGGCCTGGATGCGGCGCAGCGCCTCTTCCCCGCCCAGGTCGCGGCTCGCGATGTAGATCGTGCCGTCCTCGTTGATGTCGATCTGAGCGCCGGTCTCTTCCTGGATGCCCCGGACGACCTTGCCGCCGCTGCCGATGACGTCACGGATCTTGTCGGTCGGAATCCTGACGGTGAGGATGCGCGGTGCGAACTCGGAGAGCGCCTCGCGCGGCACCTCGATCGCCTCGACCATCTTGCTCAGGATGAACGCGCGGCCCTCCTTGGCCTGCATGAGCGCCTTCTCGAGGATGTCGTGCGAGAGTCCCTTGGCCTTGTTGTCCATCTGCATGGCCGTAATACCCTTGGGCGTACCGGCCACCTTGAAGTCCATGTCGCCGAGGAAGTCCTCGAGGCCCTGGATGTCCGAGAGGACAGCGACCGAGTCGCCCTCCTTGATGAGCCCCATCGCGATGCCGGAGACGGGCGCCGCGATGGGCACGCCGGCGTCCATGAGAGCGAGCGACGAGCCGCAGACCGAGCCCATCGAGCTCGAGCCGTTGCTTTCGAGCACCTCGCTCACGATGCGGACGGTGTACGGGAAGTCCTCCTCGGCCGGGATGACCGGCAGGAGCGCCCGCTCGGCGAGCGCGCCGTGACCGATATCGCGGCGCTTGGGCCCGCGCATGAAACCGGTCTCGCCGGTGGAAAACGGCGGGAAGTTGTAGTGGTGGATGTAGCGCTTGCCCTCGGAGACGTCGATGGTGTCGATACGCTGCCACTCGGAGAGCATGCCCAGCGTGAGCACGGAGAGCACCTGCGTCTGGCCGCGGGTGAACAGTCCCGAGCCATGAGAGCGCGGCAGGTAGCCGGCGATGCAGGTGATCTGGCGGATCTCGTCGACCTTGCGGCCATCGGCCCGCTCGCCCTCCTCGAGGACCATCGCGCGCATGGTCTTCTTCTCGAGCTGCTTCAGTGCGGCCTTGACGTTCTTGCCGGACGCCGCGATCTCCTCGTCGGAGAACGTCGCGAGCAGCTCATCTTTGACGGCCGATACTGCGTCCATGCGGGCATGCTTGTCGGGATTGTGAAGCGCTGCCTTCATCTTCTCGCCACCCGCGGCAAATACGCGGTCGAGGAGCGCGGCATCGATGGTCTGGAGCGGGACATCCATGGGCGTGATCTCGACTTTGGCGAGGAACCGCTCCTGAACGTCACAGAAGGCCGCGATGGCCTCCTGGGCGAACATGAGGGCGGCGAGCATGTCCTCCTCGGATACCTCGAGCGCGCCGGCCTCGAGCATGAAGACCGCGTCCTTGGACCCGGCCACCACCAGGTCGAGATCGGAGTCCTCGGCCTCGTCGAAGGACGGGTTCACGATGAACTCGCCGTCCTCGTCGCGGCAGATGCGCACGCCGGCAAGCGGGCCCTCGAACGGGATGCCGGCCGCAAGTAGTGCCGAAGACGCGCCCATGATCGAGACGACGTCGGGTTGGTTGATCTGGTCGGCCGAGAGCACCGTCACGATGACCTGGACTTCGTTGCGGAAGCCGTCAGCGAACGATGCGCGGATTGGGCGGTCGATCATGCGCGCGGTAAGAACCGCCTTCTCGCTCGGGCGCGACTCGCGCTTGATGAAGCCGCCCGGGAGCTTACCCGCGGCGTACATGCGCTCTTCGAAGTCGACGGTGAGCGGAAAGAAGTCCAGGTCCTTGGGCTGTTTGGAGGCGGTGGCCGTGACGAGCACCATGGTGTCGCCCTGGCGGACGACCACGGCCCCGCCGGCCTGCTTGGCGAGCTCGCCGGTCTCGAGGGTGTATTCCTTGCCGTACAGTTCGAAGGTCTCGACGATCTTGGCCATGTGCGTTCTCTTCCTCTTCCCTCGCCCGTTGCGCCCCATGCGCCCGGGCTTGCTTCTGTCGTGCGACCCGCGCGGCTCTGCCGCTTGAGCGGGCTAACAAGAAGGCGGGAGTCACACTCCCGCCTTCAGGTCTTCTGAGGCTTCTTACCCTCTGATTCCCAGCTTCGCGACAACATCTCTGTAGCGCTGGATGTCGGTCTTCTTGAGGTAGTTGAGCATCCTTCGCCGCTGGCCGACGAGCTTCAGCAGGCCACGACGCGTGTGGTGGTCCTTCTTGTGGGTTTTGAGATGCTCGGTAAGATCTCGGATGCGCTGCGTGAGGAGCGCAATCTGCACCTCGGCAGAGCCGGTGTCGCCCTCGCCGCGGGCGTAGTCGCCAATGATCGTGGACTTAACGTCCTTGGGAAGCGGCATATTCAGTTCACCTTTCCTACGGATTCGCCTTCGGCCGAGAGCGGCGTCGGTGGGTCGCACGTCTAGGGCGAAGGTACAGACAGACGGTGAAGTATAGCACAGGCGAGGGGTCGGGCCCGTCGGCGGTGCGCCGGGCGAGCCGGTCCAGCGAAGGCCGTCCGCCGAGGCCCTGCTTCGCGAAAAGCTACCGGAGCGCGCCGAGCTCGAAGAGCGTCGCGACGACGAGCTGAACCGCGAACGCAACGAGCAACAGCACGACGAGGAGCATGATGAGTCTGCGATCGAGCAGCCACGATCGGCGCGTGCCGCCCGGACGCACGCCTGCATCAGCTCGAGGGCCGTGCTCGTCTGCCCGCGCGGGCGCCGGCACGCGCACGTCCATCCGCGCCAGGGAGTCACGTGCTTCGCGCAGCCGCGACTCAGGAACGACTACGCTAAACGTGCGTTGCAAGAACGGCTGCGGTGACGACGCCACGCCCGGCCGGTACGGATCGAAGGACGCTGGTATGCCCGCTTCGCAGAGCGCCTCGTACACGGGCTCGAGCGAGCGACCGGGATCAGAAGAGGGCGCCGTCGCCACGGGAACCCACGGCTCGTCGCGCTCGATGCCCGGAGCGGAGTCCAGCGCGGACTGTTCGTCGAGCGCGGTTCGCGCAGCCTCCTCGGCGGCCTCGAGCTCTTCCGCATTCGAGATCACCGGCGTGCCGTCCTCGGTGAAGCCTTCGTCTCGAGTACCGGTTGCGTCCGTCACGTGTCCTCGCCCATCGTCGCGACGACGTCGCCGATGTCTCGTCGAATCGCCTCGGCGAGGTCGTCAGGGGTCTCGAAGGCACGCTGATCACGCAGGCGAGCCACGAATTCGAGGTCGACCTGCTTTCCGTACAGGTCGCCGTCAAAGCCGACGAGGTGCGCCTCGAGGTAGTCGTGAGCCTCAGGGAACGTCGGCGGATTCCCTACGGAGATGCCGGCCACATGGCGCGCGTCCTCTACTACGACGGCGCCAGCGTACACACCGTCGGCGGGGAGAGCCGCGAAGACGACCGGCGTGACGTTCGCGGTCGGGGTGCCCAGATCGCGGCCGGCAGCCCGTCCGTGCACCACCGTGCCGTGAACGCGATGCGGTCGGCCGAGAAGGCGGTGTGCCGTGGCCACATCGCCCGTAGCGACGAGACGCCGGATTCGCGTCGACGTCACGGGCTCGCCGTCGACAGCGACGAGGTCGTGTGCCACGACGGCAAAGCCGCGGCTGAGTCCGTAGCGTTCGAGCACGGCGACGTTCCCGGATGCCGAGCGCCCGAATCTGAAGTCGCGGCCGACGCGCACTTCGACCGGGTCGAGCGCGTCGGCGAGCACGTCCGAGACGAAGCGGTCGGGTGCCATTTCGGCGATGAGGCGGCAGAACGGCACGACGACGATCGCATCAACGCCGAGGACCTCGATCGCTGCGAGCTTGTCCTCGAGCGTGAGCAACTGCGGGCCGGCGGCATCGGGCGTGAGCACCTGGTCGGGGTCGCGGTCGAAGGTCATGACGCACGACAGCACGCCGAGCTCGCGAGCGCGCCGAACAGTGTCGCTGATGAGTGCTTGATGGCCGATGTGCACGCCGTCGAACACGCCGAGGGCAACGACAGCATGACCGAGCGACAGCGCTCCAGCCTCCCAGTCCAGCACTCTGGTCATGACTTCGTTCCCGGTAGCACGACCGCAGCATACAACCGCTCGCCGTCGGAACGGTACACGGCGAGCAACTCCCCATCAGATACGACCGCAACGGCCGATCCTGCTGCGGGGACCTGGGTCGCGAGGTGTTCGGGTGCGAGCGCGCACCCGTGGGAGACACGTTCGGCGGCGCCCGCGTCCACGTTCAGGATGGGGAGGCCGAGAGCGCGCACGGGATCGACGAAGAGGCCGTCCACGAGCGCACCTGCTCGCTCCACATCGTCGAGGGTGTGCGCGTCGTCGAGCGAGAGGGTTCCGCTCGAGGTGCGGCGCAGCGCGGCGAGGTGCGCGTACGTTCCGAGGCTCGTCCCGAGGTCGCGAGCGACGGCACGGATGTAGGTGCCCTTGGAGACAGCCAGCCGCAGGTCCCACACGATCGGCGGCCCGGCGTCGACGGCGAGGAGTTCGGCGTCCGCTACCTGGATCGGTCGCGCCTCCAACACCACATCCTCGCCCGCCCGCGCTGCACGATGTGCTGTGCGGCCGTCGACTTTGAGCGCAGAGAATGCCGGCGGCACCTGGAGGCGTTCGCCTTCGAGTGCCCGAACGGCGTCACGTGCGAAGGCGTTGTCGGCAAGCACGGGGGGCACGTCGGCAGTGGCGATCGCCGTCCCGTCGGCATCGTCCGTGTCGGTCTGGCTCCCGAAGACGATCCGGGCCTCGTAGGTCTTCTCGGCGGCGGCAAGCCAGGGCGCCAAGCGCGTCGCAGGACCGACGAGCACGACGAGCAGCCCGGTCGCGAGTGGGTCGAGCGTGCCGGCGTGGCCAACTCGGCGTTCGCCCGTACAACGGCGTACGACGTTCACGACGTCGTGGCTCGTCATCCCGGCGGGTTTGTCCACGGGCACGATGCCGACAAGCCCGGTCGCACCCCGCTTGGATCTCACGCTTGGTCGCTCCCGGGAAGGAGCGCAAGCAGGCGTGGGAGCAGGTCTTCGAGCGGGGCGGGCGCGGTGAATCCTGATGCTGCGTGGTGGCCTCCCCCGCCGAAGTCCCGAGCCACGGCGCCAACATCGAAGCCGGTCTTGGCGCGGAGGTTCACGCGCACTTCGTCGCCGTGCAGGCGGAAGAGCAGCGCGACATCGATGCCGCCGAGGGAGCGCACGGCGTCAACAAGCTGCTCGGTCTCCTCGGGCAGCGCACCCGTCTCGGCGAAGTCCTCGTCGGCGACGAGGGAATACGCGACCTGGCCGTCGTTGGCGAGCGTCAGGCGCGACAGTACGCGTCCCTCGAGCGCGATGGCCGCCTTCGATCGCGATTCGTAGACGAGCCTGCTCGCCTCGCTGGGATCCACGCCCGCCTCGATCATCTCGGCGGCGTCGCGAAGGGATTGCGGCGTTGTGTTCGAGTACTGGAACCGGCCGGTGTCCGTCTGGAGGGCGACGAAGCAACACAGCGCGATCTCCGGCGTGGGCGCGATCTCGAGCGCCTTGGCGAGTCTCCAGACCATCTGCCCGGTGGAGGCCGACGTGGCATCGAGGATGCTCACCGTGCCGAACTCCTGCGCGTCGGGGTGGTGGTCCATCACCACGAGCGTTCGCGCCGCGGATGCCATGTCTGCCGCGCAGCCGAGGCGATCGAGATTCGGTGCGTCAAGTGCGAGGAACGCGTCCGGGGTCTCGAGGTCCGACGCCCGGGCGAAGAGCGCGAACCCCGGGAGGAAGGCATAGGTCGGCGGTGCGGGACCCTCATCGGCGAGCGTGGGCACCGCCGCGATCCCGGCGTGCCGAAGCGTCAAGGTCGCGGCGAGCACGCTTCCGACCGCGTCACCGTCCGGCCTGACGTGCCCGCAGACGATGACTGAGCGTGCGTGTCTGAGTGCTACGGCCGCGCGGTGGTAGAGCACACTCACTCCTCGCCCTCAGCGCCTTCCGGGACGGTATTGGTTGAATTCGCTTCCATTGCATCGCCCGCGCTGTCCGTCTCAGCCGCTTGCGTGAGCAGCGAGGGCGGCACGTCCTTGAGCGCCTCTGAGATGCGCATCCCCTCATCCACGCTCGGGTCGATAGCGAAGCGGAGCTCGGGGGTGATGCGCGTCTTCACGCGCCTGCCGAGAAGCGAGCGGATGCGTCCGCGCGCCGACTCGAGTCCGGCGAGTACCTCGGCGTAGCGCTCCTCGCCGCCGTGTGCGATGACGTAGATCGTCGCCACCGAGAAGTCCGGGCTCACCTCGGCGCCGGTGACCGTCACGAAGTCGAGGCGCGGGTCGGCAATCTCGTCGACGAGCATCGACGCGACCGCCTCGCGCACCGACTCGTTCACCTTGCGGGTCCGCGGGGTCTGCTTCATATGGCGGCGCCCCTACGCTTCTCTGGCGACTTCGACGACCCTGTACGTCTCGATGAAGTCGCCTTGCTTGATGTCCTGGAAGCCCTCGAGACCCACGCCGCACTCGTAGCCGGACTTCACCGACTTCACGTCATCTTTGAAGCGACGGAGCGAGTGGAGCGTGCCGTCGAACACGACGGTGCCGTCGCGCACGACTCGCGCGCGGTCCTCTCGGCTGATCTCGCCGTCCTGGACGTAGCAGCCGGCGATGACGCCGATCTTGGGCACGCGGAACAGCTCGCGGACCTCGACGCGGGCGGTATCCTCCTCGACGTACTCGGGAGCGAGCATGCCCACACGTGCGGCATTGATGTCCTCGATCGCCTGGTAGATGACCCGGTACAGGCGGACGTCGACCTTCTCCTGCTCGGCGAGCGCCTTGGCCTGCGGAGACGGGCGCACGTTGAAGCCGATTACGATCGCGTCGCTCGCGTCGGCGAGCATGACGTCGCTTTCGGTGATCGCGCCGACGCCGGAGTGGATGACGTTGATGCGCACCTCAGTCTGGTCCATCTTCGGCAAGGCGTCCTTGAGGGCTTCGATCGAGCCGTCGACGTCAGCCTTGACGACGAGGTTGAGCTCCTTGAGCTCGCCTTCGGAAATACGGGCGAACAGGTCCTCGAGTGAGACGTGCGTCTTCTTCTCCTGCTCGAGGACGCGCTGTTTCAGGGCACGCTCCTCGGCAAGGTCGCGGGCCTCGCGCTCGTCGACGAAGACGCGGAAGTCATCTCCAGCAGAGGGCACGCTGGACAGGCCCTGGATCTCGACAGGGTTGGCTGGAAGCGCCTGCTTGACGGCTTTCCCCTTGGGGTCGACGAGCGCACGTACGCGCCCGTAGCTCGTGCCGGCGACGATGGGGTCGCCGACCTTGAGCGTGCCGCGCTGCACGAGCACCGTGGCGACCGGGCCGCGGCCCTTGTCGAGCTTCGCCTCAACGACGACACCTGAGGCGCAGGCGTCGGGGTTGGCCTTGAGCTCGAGGACGTCGGCCTGCAGGAGGATCATCTCGAGGAGCTCATCGATGTTGATGCGCTTCTTCGCACTGACGTTCACAAAGATGTTCGAGCCGCCCCACTCTTCGGGCACGATCTCGTGCTCCGTGAGCATCTGACGGACCTGCTCGGGATTCGCGCCGTCCTTGTCGATCTTGTTCACGGCCACGATGATCGGGACCTTCGCCGCGCGGGCGTGGTGGATGGCCTCCACCGTCTGCGGCATGACGCCGTCGTCGGCCGCAACTACGAGCACGGCGACGTCGGTCAGGTTCGCGCCGCGGGCGCGCATGGCCGTGAACGCCTCGTGGCCGGGTGTGTCGATGAAGGTGATCTGCTTGCCGTCGTGCTGCACGACCGACGCGCCGATGTGCTGCGTGATTCCACCGGCCTCGGTGGCGGCGACTCCGGTCTCGCGAATAGCGTCCAGGAGCGAGGTCTTGCCGTGGTCGACGTGACCCATGACGGTGACCACCGGGGGCCTCGGCTTGAGGTCCTCGGCGTTGTCCTCGAACACGTGGACCGCCGCGGCCTCCTCCTCGGGGCTGATGACGTTCACCGTCACTTCGAGGTCCTCTGCGATCACTTCGATCACGTCGCGCATCATGGCCTGGTTCACCGTGAGCGGCACGCCGAGGAGCATGAGGCGCTTGATGATCTCGGTCGAGGCGATCCCGAGGGCATCGGCAAGGTCGCCCACCGTGACGCCCTCGGCCACCGTGACCGCCGTGCCTTCCGCGGCGACGGGTGCGAGCTCAGTGACTGCGGCGTGCTCGACCGCATCCTGGTCGGCGCCCGGCTTCTTGTGCTTCTTCTTCTTGCGTGTGCTCTCCGCTTGAGCGGCGGCGACCGCGGCGCGAGCCTCGTCTATCACCTTCTGCTTCTCGAGGCGCTCCGCCTCGCGGGCCATCTCGCGGTAGCGCTCTTCTTCCGCCTTCTCGAGTGCCGTGGTCTCTTCGGCTTCACCGCGGGCACGCTCGGCGGCCTCCTCGGCTTCGCGGCGGGCACGCTCGGCGGCCTCCTCGGCTTCGCGGCGGGCAGCCTCCTCGGCCTCACGGCGCTCGCGATCAGCGGCCTCTTCGGCCTCGCGGCGCGCGCGCTCCTCCTCTTCTGCCTTGTGGCGAGCGTCTTCCTCGGCCTTGCGAAGGGCTTCTTCCTCGGCGCGCTTCGCTGCCTCCTCGGCCTCGTGCTTCAGGCGCTCTTCCTCGAGCGCAGCCTGGCGTTCGGCGATCTCAGGTCCGAGGGCCTTGCGGATCTTGTCGACGTACGCCTCAACGAGGGTCGACGCATGGTTCTTGGCGGGGATCCGCATCTCCTGGAGCCGGTCGAGCAGCTCCTTTGAAGACATCCCGAACTCCTTCGCGAGTTCATGCACTCTCATGGCGGGCATCGGTCACCGTCCCTGCCGTGCGTCAGCACGCATCGCTTCGGCGTGTTCGGCGCACAGTACGTCGAACTCTCGTCTCAACCGGTCCAGGTCGTCCTCCTTGAGATTCACGCGAAGCGCGCTGTCCAGGCGACGCTTGGCGAGAGCGTTTTCGAAGCACCCCTGAGCGAGGCACACGTAGGACCCGCGGCCGTTCGCTTTGCCGGAGGGGTCCACGTGCACATCTCCCTGTGGCGTACGCACGATACGGACGAGCTGGCGCTTGTCCGAGGGGGTTTTGCACGCTACGCACGTGCGGACGGGCGGTTTACGGACCTTGGTCACGATGCGGCGGCCTCCTTCTCGTGGACGCCGCAGTAGTAGGTGCCGGGGCGAGCCTTGTTCCTGCACCGGACGCCCGTGCTCGTCATCGAGATGCAGCGTCCGTCGAACTCCTCTTCGGCGCCGGATGCGCCCGTCGTCTTCGACGAAAGTCCGCTCTCGAGCGCCAGCGACGAGCTCTTGATGTCGATGCGCCAGCCCGTGAGCTTCGCGGCGAGCCGAGCATTCTGGCCTTCCTTGCCGATGGCAAGCGAAAGCTGGTCGTCGGGGACCACGACCGTCGCGGTATGCGAGTTATCGTCGATGAGCACGTTGCTCACCTTGGCCGGCGACAGGGCGTTCGCGACGTAGTTCGCGGAATCGTCCGACCACGGCACGACGTCGATGCGCTCACCCCGAAGCTCCGAGACGACCATACGCACGCGACTGCCCTTGGGTCCGACGCAGGCGCCCACAGGGTCGAGGCCGGATTCTCGGCTCGAGACTGCCACCTTGCTGCGCATGCCGGGCTCGCGTGCCACGTTCTTGATCTCGACGATGCCGTCGTAGATCTCGGGCACTTCGAGCTCAAAGAGCCTGCGGATGAGGCCGGGGTGCGTTCGCGAGACAACGATCGACGGTTCGGCGCCCGAGCCCTTGCGGACCTCGGTGATGTAGGCCTTGAGCCGCTGGTTGTGCTCGTAGCGCTCGTTGCCGGGCTGCTCGTCGATCGGCAGGAGCGCTTCGACGCCCTCCCGGAGCTTGATGAGGGTATAGCGCTTCTCGGACTGCTGGACCGTACCGGTCACGCTCTCGCCCACCCTATCGGCGTATTCCTCGAAGATGCGCTCCCGCTCAGCGTCGCGAATCGACGTCGTGATGACGCTCTTGGCTGCCTGCGCGGCGAAGCGGGACACGTCAGAGGGCGTGATGTCGACCTCTCGAAGCACCGCCGCATCCGGCTCGTCGCTCTCCTTGAACTGCTCGTAGAGATAGATGCGACCCGTCTCGCGGTCGATCGACGCCCTGAGGTCGTTGTCGGGATCCTCCATGCGGTCCATCACGTCAGGGCTGCGCTTGTAGGCGGAGGCGATCGCTTCCTCGAGCTTCTGGAGCATGAACTGCTCCTCTATGCCCTTCTCACGCGCGAGCTGCTTGAGGGCTTCCATGAGTTCGGAGCTCATCGGTTCTCCGCGCTCCTTCCAGTGCCAAAGTCAATGGCGCCCTTGAGGCGCGCCTTGGCTATGTCGTCGTATGCGATGTGGTGTTCTCCATCGTCGGACTCGAGCACGATTTCTGCGCTGTCTGCTCGGACGATGCGGCCCGTGTAGGTCGCGCGTCCGGTGTGGGTGCGCGTCTTCACAGTCGCGGTCTCGTCAACGAACCGCCCGAAGTCCTGCGGCGTGCGCAGGGGCCGGTCGATGCCGGGAGAGGAAACCTCGAGCACGTACGGCCCCGAGAGCAGCGCCTCGGCGTCGACAATCTCGGAGATCCAGCGGTTCGCCTGCGCGATGGAGTCGATATCGATCCCGCCCTCTCGGTCGATAAGGACGCGAATAACCGGCTGATGCCGGCCGCCCGACTGCTCCACGGCGACGAGTTCGAGTCCGTGGTTGTGTGCCTCGGCGTCAAGCGCTCGTTCGAGTCGCTCGACGAGTTCTGTTGTGGGCATCGCGTCCAAACCTCCTTCCAGAACAAAAGAAGCGGGGGTCAACCCACTTCTCGCAGGAACCGATGTCGTACACCGCTGTGCATTCTAGCACAGCGGTAAGGGGGGTCAAAGGACGCGCGCGGTGCTCACAAGGGCCGCGGCGTGCGCGCTACGAGGGATCCTTCCGCAGCGCGAAGAGCTGAGACGATGGCGGTCACGGCTCCGTCGACCGGGACCTTCTCGCGCTCCCCTGTTGCTCGCACTTTCATCTCGACGACGCCTTCCGCAAGGCCGCGCGCTCCAACGATGATCTGGTAGGGCCAGCCGATGAGGTCGGCGTCGGCGAACTTGACGCCGGGCCGTTCGGCGCGATCGTCGATGACGACCTCCACGCCGGCGTCGGCAAGATCGTTCCAGAGGCGCTCGGCGACCTCGGCGGGCTCGCCATCGGAGGCGAGCGGGAGCACGGCGACTTCGAGGGGCGCGACCGTGACCGGCCAGAGGATGCCGGCCTCGTCGTTGTGCTGCTCGATGACCGCCGCGAGCGAGCGCGAGATACCGACCCCGTAGCAGCCCATGATGAACGGCTGCTCCGAGCCGTCCTCGGCGGTGAAGGTCGCGCCCATCGTCTCCGAGTAGCGCGTGCCGAGCTGGAAGACCTGCGAGACCTCGATGCCCCGTGCGCCCTTGAGCGTGCCGCCGCACTCAGGGCAACCGTCGCCGGGCTGGGCGATCGCGAGGTCGGCCCAGATGTCGACCTCGAAGTCGCGTCCGGGCTGGGCGTAGATGAGGTGGTAGTCGTTCTCGTTCGCACCCACACCCCACGCGACGTCGTCTGTGAGCGAGCGATCCGCGACGACGAGCGTCTTGGCGGGCGGCGACACCGGTCCGAGCGACCCCTTTGGGATGCCGTACTGCTCGAAATCGGCTTCGTCGAGCAGCGCGACTCCGGGCGCGGCCCAGTCGGCCTTCACTGGATTGAGCTCCCGGTCGCCGGGCACGCAGAAGAAGACGAGCTCGCCGCCGGGTGTCTTGCCCGCCATCGTCTTGACGGTGTCGTGCTCGGGAATGCTGAGGAATCCCGCCAGCTCGGCGATGGTGCGGATGTCGGGCGTGTGCACGCGCTCCATCGGGCGCGGTTCGACGATGCTCGGTGAGCGCGGGACGACCGTCTCGGCGGCCTCGACGTTGGCGGCCCAGCCGCAGCCGCAGTAGACGAGCTCGGCCTCGCCGTTCTCGGCAAGCGCCATGAACTCGGTCGTGACCTTCCCGCCGATCTGGCCCGACTCGGCGACCACGGGTCGAAACTCGAGTCCGAGCCGCTCGCAGATGCGCGCGTACGCTGCCGCTTGTGCGTCGTAGTGTTCCTGGAGCGATTCCTGGGTGGCGTGGAAGGAGTACGCGTCTTTCATGATGAATTCGCGTCCGCGCAGGAGCCCGAAGCGCGGACGCACCTCGTCGCGGAACTTGACCTGCACCTGGTAGAGCGAGAGCGGGAGGTCGCGGTACGAGCGCACCTCGCCGCGCACGAGCGTGGTGACGATCTCCTCATGGGTGGGCCCAAGGCAGAAATCGCGGTCGTGGCGGTCTTTCAGGCGGGCGAGCTCGGGGCCGTAGAGTTCCCAGCGGCCCGATTCCTGCCACAGCTCGGCGGGTTGGACGACCGGCATCAGCATCTCCTGGCTGCCGATCCCATCCATCTCTTCGCGCACGATGTCCTCGATCTTGGCGAGCGAGCGCCAGCCGAGCGGGAGGAAGTTGTAGATACCGCCCGCGACCTTGCGGATCATCCCCGCGCGCAGCAGCAGCCGATGGGACGCAAGCTCGGCCTCGGCGGGGTCTTCTTTGAGCGTCGGCGCGTACAGACTGCTCATGCGCAGTGCGACTCGCATGGTGGTATCTCCGTCGATCGGTGCGGACTGGTCGTCGTGTGGCATCGGCCCGGTCTCGGCCCGGCCTCGGCAGCACACGTCGAGAGAGCGGCCCTCGCACGACAGGATACCCGAGAGCCCCACCGCCGAGTAACCACGGACTCCTAGCCGGAAACGCCCATCTCGGCGATCTGCTCGAAGAGCGCGTCGACGATCTCGTCCTCCGGGACGCGCCGAATGGGCTGTCCCTTCGCGAAGATGAGGCCGACTCCCCTGCCCGCCGCGACGCCGATGTCGGCTTCCCGGGCCTCGCCGGGCCCGTTCACCACGCACCCCATGACGGCGACCTTGAGCGGCGTGCGGATCTGCCGAAGCCGACGCTCGACCTCCTCGGCGATCGGAATGAGGTCGATCTCGCAGCGGCCGCAGGTCGGGCACGAGATCAGCTCGGGGCGTATCCGGCGCAGGTCGAGCGCGGCGAGGATCTCCCAGCCCACAAGTACCTCGTCGACGGGGTCGGCGGTGAGCGAGACGCGCAGGGTGTCGCCGATGCCCTCGGCGAGCAGGATACCAAGGCCGATCGAGGACTTCACGGTGCCCGCGAGCGATGTTCCGGCCTCGGTGACGCCAACGTGCAGGGGGTACGGGACCTGTTCCGAGAGCAGCCGGTACGCAGCGATCGTCGAGGTCACGCTCGAGGCCTTCGCCGAGACCACAATGTCTTCGAAGCCGCGCGACTCGAAGTGGCGGCAGAACGCGACCGCGCTCGCCACGAGCTTCTCGGCGAGCGGCCAGTCCACGTCCCGGTACTGCTCGGCGAGCGAGCCGGCGTTCACGCCGATGCGGATCGGGATAGCCGCCTCCCCCGCCGCGTCGATGACAGCATCGACGCGTTCGGTCGGGCCGATGTTGCCGGGGTTGATGCGAAGCTTCGCGGCACCCGCGCGTGCGGCATCCACAGCGATCGTGTGGTCGAAGTGGACGTCGGCCACGACCGGCAGCGGCGAGCCGGCGACGACGGCGGCAAAGCCGTCAAGCGCATCCCGGCGCGGGACGGCCACGCGGATGATCTCGCACCCTGCGTCGGCGAGTCGCGCGATCTGTGCGAGCGTGGTTGCCACATCGCGCGTATCGGTGTTCGTCATCGACTGGACCGAGATGGGAGATCGGCCGCCGATGGGCACGGAGCCGACCATCACCGGCCGGGAATCGCGACGCTGTTCCATCAACAAGCCCCCCGCTCGGATATCGAGGCGCGATTCAGCCCCGAACGACGTAGCGCATGATGTCAGCGTAGACCAGGTAGCCGATGAGCGAGAACAGCAGGAGCGCGCCGGCGGCACTCAGGCCGTACGAGAAGCGCCTGCTGAACGTCCGTCCCATGAGACTCTGGATGAGCTCCACAGCGATCTTGCCGCCATCTAGCGGGGGGATTGGCAGCAGGTTCATCACACCGAGCGACAGCGACAAGAGTGCGACCAACCAGGCGAAGTCGAGCGCGCCGTTCTTGACGGCCCGTGCCACCTCGACGCTGATGCCCACAACGCTCCGGGCGCCCTCGATCGACTGCCTGAACGTGGACGGACGGAAGAAGTCCGCTATGGCCACAAAGACCATGCCGGTCCACACGAAGCTCTCGCGCACTGCCGCGAGCGGATTCGGCCGCACGTGCTCGACGGTCGCTTGCACGCCGAGGAACGCCCCTTCCCCATCCGGTCGCGCCTTTAGCATGGCCTTGGTCGAGCGCTCTGACCCGTCCCTCGCATAGCCGATGACAACGGTGTCCCCCACGTCGTTCAGGGCGATCTGTGTGGTGAACGCTTGCCAGTCCTTGACCTTCACACCGTCCACTGATGTCAGGCGGTCGCCTGCAGCAAGTCCCGCCGCAGCAGCACCGCCACCGGCTACCAGCTTCTCGACCACGAGGGATTGCCGGTAGTAGCCGAACAGGCTGAGCACGATGGTGAAGATGAGTATGGCCGTCACGAGGTTGACGAAGACTCCCATCACGAGCACTACGATGCGCTTCCACAGCGGTTGCCCGCGGTAGGTGATCTGGCGGGCCGTATCGAGCAGCACCTGCTCGTCATCGGCAAGAGAAGCGTCCATGAGGGCCACGTAGTCGTCGTCGGAATCGGCGGCCGCCCCGACGGCGCCCCAGTCCGCGAGGCTCACGAGCAGGCCCTCGGCGCGCGCACCATCGATGCCGAGCGCGACCGATAGCTGGAGTGCGTTCAGGCGCCGAGCGCGGGTTATCTGTTGGAGAGCAGGCCCCATGAGCTCGTCTTCCGGCCCCGGTTCCATGCCGGCGATCCTCACGTAGCCGCCGAGGGGGATGGCCGTGATGCCGAAGGTGGTCGACTTCGTCTTGAATCGGATTGCGGGTCCGGGTAGCCCGATCATGAACTCGTGGACCTTGATGCCGAATGCGCGCGCTGCGAGGAAGTGCCCGCCCTCGTGGAGCACGACGAGGATCGAGAACGTCACCACGCCCCAGAACACCGTATACAGGCCGTTTGCCACCGCACTCATGCTTGCAGGTCACGTCCCTTCGCGCCGCGGCATGGAAGACACGGCGTTGATGGTACCCGTCAGGAGACTCTATCGGCGTTGAGCAAGCGATGCGCCAGTGATTCGCGGTGCGTGAAGGCTCCACCAAGCGCACACGCGGTGCCTGCGCCGCGCGCACCGATGCGCTCGCCCGCGTTCCGCGTTACTCGAGCACGCGCACGCCTCTCTCGGCAGCGTCTCGCGCCCAGCTGTCCACGAGCTCGATCTGCTCGAGCGATTCGATCCGGGCGCAGTCGTGCTCGGTCATGACCTGCTCGACGAGCTCGTCGATGTCGGTGAAGCGAATGCGCCCGCCAAGGAACGCCGCCACGGCGACTTCGTTTGCTGCGTTCAGTGCGGCGGGCATCGTACCGCCGGCACGTCCCGCGGACAGCGCCAACGCGAGGGCCCTGAACGTCTCCAGATCGGGCGGTTCGAAGTCGAGCCGGCCGATGGTCGTGAAGTCCACCGGCGGCAGCGGCGCATCCCACCGGTCCGGGTGCGAGAAAGCGTACTGGATCGGGATGCGCATGTCGGTCGCGCCGAGGTGAGCTTTCACCGACCCATCGGCGAACTCGACCATCGAGTGTACGCACGACTGGGGGTGCAGCACGATCGAGATCTGGTCGTAGTCCACGCCGAAGAGGTGGTGGGCCTCGATCGTCTCGAGCCCCTTGTTCATGAGAGTGGCCGAGTCGATCGTGATCTTCGGACCCATCGACCACGTGGGATGCGCGAGTGCTTCTGCCGGGGTGACCCGTTCGAGCTCGGTGCGGGTGCGTCCGCGGAAGGGGCCGCCGGAGGCCGTGAGCCAGAGCCGCGTGACGTCGAGCGGGTTCTCGCCCACGAGGCACTGGTAGATCGCCGAGTGCTCGCTGTCGACCGGGAGCAGCTGCCCGGGGCGGGCGCGCGAGGTCACGAACTCCCCGCCGACCACGAGGGATTCCTTGTTGGCGAGCGCGAGGGTCTTCCCTGCCTCGAGGGCCGCGACGGTCGCGCGCAGACCGGCCGCGCCGACGAGGGCGTTCAGGACAAGATCGACGTCGGGATGAGACGCGAGTGCCTCCACGGCCTCGGGGCCCTCGCCGACCTCGGATGCCGGTAGCAGTTTCGAGGCCTTGAGCGCGGCTGTGGGATCCGCGAGCGCGACATCGCGCACGCCAAAGGCCCGCGCCTGCTCGGCAAGCCGCTCGGCGTTGCGCTGCGCGGCCAGCGCGACGATTTCGATGCGGTCAGGGTGGTTGTGGACGACGTCCAGTGCCTGTCGGCCGATGGACCCCGTGGAGCCCAGGATCGCGATCCGAAGCCGCGTCATCGCGCGCCGCCCCACACGAGCAGGTAGTAGGCGACGACCGACACGAGGATGAGACTGTCGAAGCGATCGAGGAATCCGCCATGGCCCGGGAGAAGCGTGCCGGAATCCTTGACGCCGGCCTCACGTTTCATACGCGACTCGAACAGGTCCCCCACGATGGCCGCCACAGAGATGGCGAGCCCCGTGAGCGCGAGCCCCGCGAGGGAGAGCGGTGGATCGGTCAGGAAGAACACCGCCATCCAGATCGCGATCGTGAAGACGGTCCCGGCAATGAGGCCCTCCCACGACTTCTTCGGGGATATCGTGGGCGCGAGCTTGTGACGGCCCATCGTCGAGCCAATGAGGTAGGCGAACACGTCGTTCGCCCAGACGCTCACGATGACCGCGAGCGTGAGCTCGGTGCCCGAATCGAGCGTCCGCACAAGCACAAGGTGCGCGAGCAAGAAGCCCACATAGACGGCGCCGAAGACCGTCACCGCGGTGTCGGCAGTGCGCACCTGCCTGAACGCCACGTGCCACCCGAGCGAGGCGACCATCAACACCGTGACCGTCGCCGTGAGCCCAAGCCTTCCCCAGAGCGCCGCCGCTACAGGCATCGCGGCCGCGGCCAGCACGCCGAACACCTCGTTCGGGAGCCGGTGTTCCCGACGGGTGATCGTGTAGAACTCGGCCGAGGCGAGTCCGGCCACCGCGCCGAGCAAGATGCCGAGGCCAAGCGCGCGGCCCCAGATGACCACCGCGAGCATGACAACACCCACGACGAGCGCCGTGCCGAGGCGCACGGCGAGCGTAGAGAAGCCGGAGGGAGTGCGCGCCTGTTCGTTCACGATCGACCTCCGTAACGACGCGAACGCTTCTCGAAGTCAACGACGGCCCGCAGAAGGTCGGTCCTGCCGAAGTCCGGCCAGAGCACTGACGTCACCCAGAGCTCCGAGTACGCGATCTGCCAGAGCAGGAAGTTGCTTACGCGCAGCTCACCGCTTGTGCGGATGACGAGGTCGGGGTCCGGGACGCCGCTCGTCGAGAGCCGAGACGCGAAGGCGTGCTCGTCGATGGTATCGGGTGCGATGCGGCCTGCAGCCGCGTCTTCGGCGAGCGAACGTGCGGCGTCGACGATCTCCGAGCGGCCGCCGTAGTTGAGGGCTACCACCAGCGTGAGGCCGTCGTTGCCGGCGGTGCGATCGATGCAGCGTCGAAACGCGTCAGCAGTGTCTGCGGGAACCGCATCGAGGTCGCCGATGACCAGCACCCGCACGTGCATGCGCTCGAGGTTGGCAAGCTCCCGCTCGAGCACTTCTACAAAGAGCTTCATGAGTCCGAAGACCTCATCGGAGGAGCGCGACCAGTTCTCCGAGCTGAAGGAGTAGATGGTCAGGTAGCGGATACCGAGTTCGATCGCCGAACCGATGACTTCGCGGACGGCCTTCGCACCTGCCCGGTGGCCAGCCAGCCGAGGCAGGCCGCGTTTGGCGGCCCAGCGGCCGTTGCCGTCCATGATGATGGCCACATGCCGAGGCACGCGATCGAGGTCGAGCTCGTCGAGCAGTGGGGCCGCGCGTTTGCCGGTGAAGTGCTCGCGAAGCGAGCGCTGGGTCGGGGGCACGCCCCTAGACCTCCATGATCTCGGCTTCCTTGCGCTTGAGCGCTTCGTCGATATCGCGGATGTGCGTGTCGGTGAGCTTCTGGATATCCGCCTCGGCGCGTCGCAAGTCGTCTTGGCTGATCTCGGCGTCCTTCTCCGCTCGCTTCATCCGCTCGTTGGCGTCGCGGCGAATATTGCGGATGGCGACCCGCGCTTCCTCGGCATAGTGCTTCACAAGCTTCACGAGTTCCTTGCGGCGCTCTTCGGTGAGCGGCGGGAACGGGAGCCGTATGACCTGTCCGTCATTGCTGGGATTCAGACCGAGGTCGGACGCGAGGATCGCCTTCTCGATAGCTCCCATTGCGCTCCGGTCGTACGGGCTGATCACGAGGAGCTGTGGCTCGGGGGAGCTCACGCCGGCGATCTGCAGCAGCGGCGTGGGTGTGCCGTAGTAGTCGATCTGGATCTTCTCGAGGATGGAGCCCGAGGCCCTGCCCGTGCGCACCGTCGAGAACTCGTGCGCGAGGGCGGCCACCGACTTGTTCATGTGAGCGTCGGCGTCCTTGATGATGTCGTTCGTCACCGGTTGTCTCCTCTGACTATCGTTCCTACGGGTTCGCCGAGAAGTGCCCGCTCGATGTTCCCCTCGTGGTTCAGGTTGAACACGATGATGGGCAGGTTGTTGTCCATTGCGAGTGATATCGCCGTGCTGTCCATGACCTGCAGACCCAGGTTGAGCACCTCCATGTAGCGGAGCTCGTCGAACTTGACCGCGTTCGGGTTGGTCTTGGGGTCCGAGTCGTAGACGCCGTCGACCTTCGTCGCCTTCATGATGCAGTCCGCACCGATCTCAAGTGCGCGCAGCGAGGCAGTCGTGTCGGTCGTGAAGTACGGATTGCCGGTGCCGGCAGCGAAAATGACGACACGGCCCTTCTCGAGGTGCCGGATCGCCCGGCGGCGGATGTAGGGCTCGGCGACCGCCTGCATCTCGATGGCAGACATGACGCGGGTGAACACTCCGAGGTGCTCGAGAGCCTCTTGGAGCGCCAGCGAGTTCATGACCGTCGCAAGCATGCCGATGTAGTCGCCCTGAGCCCGGTCCATCCCCTTGGAAGCGGCTGCAAGGCCTCTGAAGATGTTGCCTCCACCGACCACGATCGCAATCTCGACGCCGCGCTCGCGTACGGTCTGGACCTGCTGGGCGATGGTTGCGAGCACCTCCGGGTCGATGCCGTAGGTGGCGTCACCCATGAGCGCCTCGCCAGATAGCTTGAGCAGGACTCGCTTGAAGCGGAACTCCCCCACCGGGTCCTCCTGTCGGATCATCGGGCGAGTATGCCCAGTCATCTCGGACAGGATACAGCAGACGGGCCGGCCCGTGATGGGTCGACCCGTCGCGGGCGCGAGCTGTGGCTCGGTGCTACTCCCCGGCACCTGCGGACTCGCCGAGGACGAAGCGCTCGAAGCCGACGATTGTGAGCGTATCGCCGAGGTTCTTGCCGGTCTCGGTCGTGTACTGGCCCACGGAGATGTCCGGGTTCTTGACGAAGGGCTGCTCGAGCAGAGTGACCTCTTTGAAGTACTTCTCGAGTCGGCCCTCGGCCATCTTCTGCTGGATCTGCTCCGGTTTGCCTGATTCGGCGGCCTGGGCGCGGTAGATCGAGAGCTCGTGTTCGACCACGTCGGCCGGGGCTTCGTCGCGCGTCACGTGTGCGGGCGCGGCCGCGGCAACATGCATGGCGATGTCCTTGATAAACGTCGCGAGACCCTCGTTCTTGCGGGTCGCCTCGTTGTCATAGCCGACCTCGACCAGGACACCGATGCGACCACCGGCGTGGATGTAGCTGCCGAGGGCGCCGTTGCCCAGGACCTCGAGCCGAGCGAATCGGCTGATCGTCATATTCTCACCAAGCTTGGACACGATCTCGCCGAGGGCCTGCTCGACCGTGAGCGCCGGGTTCCGCTTGTACTGCTGCACCATGAGAGCGGCGTCACCTTCAGAGATCCCGTCGGGGGCGTCGACCGCCACCTGCTCCGCGAGAGCGCTTGCGAACGTCTGGAACTCGGCGTTGCGCGCGACGAAGTCGGTCTCGCAGTTGACCTCCACAAGCGCGCCTATAGCCGCGTACTCCGACACGTATGCCGCGACAACACCCTCGTTGGTGGCTCGGCCGGCCTTCTTGGCGAGCGCAGCCAACCCGCGCATCCGCAAGATGTCGACGGCCTGGTCCATGTCGCCTTCGGCGTCGGTGAGAGCCTTCTTGCAGTCCATCATTCCCGCGCCCGTGCACGTGCGCAGGTCCTTGACCATCTTGGCACTGATTTCCATCTGTCTACGCCTCCTCGTGATCGAGTGGTGAGAGGGGCAGCAGCCGGCGCAACGCCGCCGAGAAGAACTTACCCCGCGATACCTACGCCTGGACTGCGCCTTCGTCGGCCGCCACTGCCTCAGAAGGCTCGGCGTCCGCGGGCCCCTCGGGGGTCGCGGCGGCGTCAGTGGCGCTCGCCTCGACCGGAGGAACGTCGGCGACAGCGGGCTCGGCAACGTCGGCCGGCTCGGCCGGTGGTGCCGGCTCAAGGTCGGCCATGGTTACCACGGGAACCTCGGCAGCGGAAGGCTCGACGCCGGCACCTGGCGCGCTGCCCTGGCGACCCTCATTGCCTTCGATGACCGCATCGGCGATCACGCGCGCCATGAGGCCTACCGAGCGGATGGCGTCGTCGTTGCCCGGGATCACGTAGTCGACTTCGTCCGGATCGGCGTTCGTGTCCACAAGCCCGATGATCGGGATCTTCAGGCGGTGCGCCTCGGCGACGGCGATGGCCTCGCGCTTCGTGTCCACCACGAAGAGCGCGCCGGGGAGATCGCGCATCTCGCGCACGCCGGAGAGGTTCTTCTCGAGCTTCTCCATCTCGCCGCGGAGCTTAAGCTGCTCCTTCTTGGGCAGTGAGGCCATCCGCCCGTCGGTCTCCATCGTCTCGAGCTGGGTGAGTCGGTCGATGCGCTTGCGCATGGTGACGAAGTTGGTGAGCATGCCGCCGAGCCAACGCTGGTTCACATACGGCATCCCGGCGCGTTCAGCCTCGGCCTGCATCGGTTCCTGCGCCTGCTTCTTGGTGCCGACGAACAGCACTTGCTGGCCGCGTCCCGCAACGGCGCGGGTGAAGGTGTACGCGTACTCGATCTCCTTGAGCGTGCGCTGCAGGTCGAGGATGTAGATCCCGTTGCGCTCGGTGAAGATGTAGGGCTTCATCTTCGGATTCCACCGACGTGTTTGGTGGCCGAAGTGGACGCCTGCTTCGAGCAGTGCCTTCATGGAAACGACCGGCATGATGAAACCTCCCTGTTCGGTTCTGTCCTCCGCCCGCGTCTTCCCTCGTGAGAGGCGCCTCCGTCTCCGGTCAGAAAGACGGCACCAGCGCCGAGGTCGGCGAGCGTGTGTAGTAAGAGCCGGGAGAGTGTAGCAGAGGACGCCAAGAGCTGCTAGATGGGAATCGCGGCGGTACCCTCGCTCAGGAACCGAACCCCTGGGCGGCGTGGAGCTTGGCGCGAAGACGCAGCACGGCCTTGGTGTGAAGCTGGCTCACGCGCGATTCGGTCACGCCCAGGACCTGCCCGATCTCCTTCAGGGTGAGTCCCTCGTAGTAGTAGAGCGCGATGACCACCTTCTCGCGCTCGGGGAGCTTCTCGATTGCGTCGGCGAGGATCTCCTTGATCTCGGCGCTCTCGAAGATCGCGACCGGATCCTCGGCGCTGTCGTCCTTGATCGTCGAGATTGCGTTCTGGTGCTCGTCCTTCTCCCCGCCCACCCACAGCTCCTCGAACGACACCACTGAGGTGTACGAGAGCTTCGTGAAGATATCCCGCAGCTCCTTGGGGGTGATGCCCATCTCGGCGGCGACTTCGGCGTCGCTCGGCACGCGCTTCAGGCTATTCTCGAGCTTGATGTACGCCGCCTCGATCTCGCGCGCCCTCGAGCGAACGGAGCGCGGGACCCAGTCCATGGCGCGCAGCTCGTCGATGATCGCGCCTTTGATGCGAGCGATCGCGTAGGTCTCGAACTTGATGCCGCGCTCGAGGTCGAACTTCTCGATGGCGTCGATAAGCCCGAACAGCCCGTAGCTGATGAGGTCTGCGGTCTCGACCGTCTGCGGGAGACCGGAGGAAACGCGGCCGGCGACGTACTTCACGAGAGGCGAGTAGTTCAGGATGAGTTCTTCCCGGGCGTGGGGGTCGCCGTCTTGTTTGTAGCGGGCCCAAAGGGCGGACACGTCCGTCCGTGGGTCAGATCTCATCCAGTAGCCCCTATCGCGCGGTCAGCCTCTCGGGTGCGCATTCCGGTGCACGTCCTGAAGCCGCTTCATGCTCACGTGAGTATAAATCTGCGTGGTAGACAGCGCAATGTGACCCAGGAGCTCCTGGACGGTGCGAAGGTCCGCTCCCGCCTCCACGAGGTGCGTCGCGAACGTGTGGCGGAGCGCGTGCGGCGAGACGTGGACGGCGCTTCCAGCCTCGGCGAGATGACGGTTGATAATGCGGCGAACGGCCTCGGGCGAGAGCCGCCTCCCCCGCGTCGACAGGAGGAGTGTGTCCGGCGAGTCCGGCCGCACGAGGTGCGGTCTTCCCTCGCCCAGATACTCGCGCAACAGACCGACTGCGTGTCGGTGCACCGGCACGATGCGCTCTTTGGCGCCTTTGCCGAAGACGATGATCTGACCCTGGGTGAGGTCCAGCGACCTGACCGAAAGGCCGGTGAGCTCGCTCACGCGAATGCCTGTTGCGTAGAGGAGTTCGAGCAGGGCGGCGTCTCTCATGCCGGTCGGCGTGGAGCGGTCGGGCGCGTTCAGGAGGGCCGTGAGCGCGTCGTCAGGAACGATTCGCGGTAGCCTGCGTTGCTGCTTGGGCGACGTGAGCACACTCGAGGGATCCGACTCGACAACGCCTTCGGTGACGAGGTACGTGAAGAACGAGCGCACGGCGGCGAGTCGCCGCGCAACGGTGCGGCGTGCGTATCCGGCGCGGTCGAGTTCAGCCAGGTAGAGGCGGAGTTGCCTGTGATTGAGCCGAATCGGGTCGACGTTGGCGCGCGTCGCCCATTCCAGATAGCGGGCGAGGTCGGACGAGTACGCCCTGAGGGTGTTGGGCGACATGCCGCGCTCTACCCCCAGGTGAACGAGGAAGCGGTCCACGAGCACGCCGGCCTCGGACGGATCGACGCTGCTGTCTACCACGGGTCCCTTCTCACGCATTCGACGCCCCTCGTGCCCACCTCTGGGCGCTCTCGGCGGCGCCGCGCACGTGAGCGAACCGGAGATCGTCGCGTGCGGAAACCGCGGTTTCGAGGTCTCGTGCGGCTCTCTCGGCGTAGGCAGCATAGCGCTCCTGCTTACCTCTCACTCGATGCTCGAGCGGCGGGAGCAGGCCGTAGTTCACGTGCATCGGCTGGTAGTCAACGGTTTGGGGATCGGTCGCGTACGCGACGAGCGATCCGAGCGCGGTGGTGGCGGGCAGGACGAACGCCGCCACATCCGTGCCGTCCGCGTAGGTGTTGACTGCGGCGAGCAGGCCGGACGCCGCGGCCTCAAGGTAGCCCTCGGTTCCGGTGAGCTGACCGGCCAAGCGCGCGCGGGGGTCGGAGCGGACCGCGAGCGTCTCGTCAAGCAGGCGGGGCGCGTCAACGAACGTGTTGCGGTGCATGACGCCGTGGCGTAGGAACTCGGCGTGTTCGAGGCCCGGAATCATCCTGAAGACGTGCTCCTGCTCCCCGAACGTGAGGTTCGTCTGGAAGCCGACCAGGTTGAAGGCGGTCCGCTCGGCATTCTCGGCACGCAGCTGGACGACCGCCCACGGACGCATGCCGGTTCTCGGGTCTGTCAGGCCGACGGGCTTGAGCGGACCGAATCGGAGCGCGTCTGGGCCACTACGCGCGATCTCCTCAACGGGTTGGCACGCGGAGAAGAGATCGCGCCGGTCGAAATCGTGCGTCTTGACCCGCTCGGCCGAGACGAGCGCATCGATGAACCCGCCGTACGTCTCACGGTCAAGGGGCGCGTTGAGGTAGTCCGTGCCGCCACCCTTGCCGTAGCGCGACGCCTCGAACACGCGCTCGCGGTCGATGGTCTCGGCGTCGATGATCGGAGCTGCCGCGTCGAAGAAGGCGAGCCGGTGCGCGCCAACGAGATCCTTCAGCACCGACTCGAAGCCTTCGCTCGTGAGCGGGCCGGTCGCACAGATGACCGGTCCAGGTGGCAGGGATAGCTGTTCCCTGCGAACGACCTCGATCAGCGGGTGCGACGCGAGGATACTCGTGATGGCGTTCGAGAACCTCGTTCGATCGACGGCCAGTGCAGCTCCTGCCGGCACCGACGTGGCGCGGGCCACGGCAAGAACCAGGCTCCCCATCGCCGAGAGCTCGGCCTTGAGCACGCCCGCTGCGGTCGACGGGTCGCTCCCCTTGAGCGAGTTCGAGCACACGAGCTCTGCAAGGAGACCCGTGTGGTGCGCGGGAGGCATGACGGCCGGTCGCATCTCGACCAGGACCACGGGCACGTCGCGAGTGGCGAGCTGCCACGCGGCCTCGCTTCCCGCGAGGCCGCCCCCGACCACCGTGACCGTCGCGTGAGTTGGGCCGGCCGAGCGGGTGTCTTCCCCGATTGTGTGAGTCTGTTGAGGAATGGTGGCTCCGGGTGATGTGGGAGGCGGCGCATCCGATTGTATCGCCAGTCCGCGATCGGAGTTGCCGACTCAGCACGGCCCGTAGCGCCCGTCGCGGTATCGAGCAACCACCCCCTTGGCTTCGAGAGCGCCGATCCTGCGTGCAACCTCGACGATACCGAGCCCGAGGTCCCGAGCGATGTCGTCCGGGCGCATGGGGTTCGTCCGAAGCGCCGCCAGGAGTGCGTCGCTCTGCTCGTCAGGGTCGGGTGCGGCAACGGCTTCGTCCAACAGACCGAGCTCCGAGGCGAGGTCGGAGACGTCGCTTATGGGTGTTGCCCCCTGCCGAAGCAGCCGATTCGATCCTCGGCACTCCGGAGCGAAGATCGAACCCGGGACCACGAGCACCTGCCGTCCGGCGTCCAGCGCGAAATCCGCAGTCGAGAACGTTCCGCTCGGGAGAGACGCCTCGACCACGAGAACGGCTTCGGAGAGCCCCGCGATGATCCGGTTGCGCCGCGCGAACGCCCAACGGGCAGGCTCGCTCCCCCAGGGAAGCTCGGAAACGACGCATCCCTGTCTGCCGGTGCGAAGTTCCGCGAGAAGCCGGGCGGCTCCTTTCGGGTAGTCGACGTCGGCACCGCACCCCAGGACGGCAACACTGCAGCCGTGGGCTTCCAGCGCAGCGTGGTGTGCCGCTTGGTCGCACCCGATCGCGGCGCCTGAGACGATCACAGCCCCCCTCCCCGCTGCCCACCCCGCGAACAGCCGGGCTGCGGCAAGCCCGTAGGGCGTGCCCTTGCGCGCGCCGATCACCGCGAGTCCGGGCGCGAGTGTCGCAGGGTCGCCGATGCCGTAGAGCGTCTTGGGCGGGTCGGGAGTCCTGGCGAGTTGCTCGGGATAGCCGGGATCGTCGACTTCGATCTCGAAAGCCTCAGCGTGCGTAGTGGACACGTGTGTCGCCTCCCGTCTCAATGCGGAAGCCCGACGCCTCGTCGATGTGCTCGGCGGTCACCCGTTGACACCCTTCGAGATCGGCGATGGATCGCGCAACCCGCAGGAGCCTCGTGATTCCACGACCGGAGAGGTGGTGTAGCCGCGCGTGCCCTTCGACGCACTCGCGTGCTGGCATCGAGAGTCGACACTCCGCGAAGAGCGGCGCCCCGGAGAGGACGGCAGTAGATGCTACGCCGCGACACGCACTCTCGGCCCGAGCGCGAGACACTCGTGTACGAACGGCGTCGCTCGTCTCTCCCGGGGTGCCACTGAGAATGCGCCGAGGATCCACTCGCTCGAGACGCAGGTACATGTCGATGCGGTCCAGCAACGGCCCGCCGATCCTGCCCTGGTAGCGCGTCACGAGCGCAGGAGGGCAGGTGCACGGCCGGTCGGGGTCTCCGAAGAAACCACACGGGCAAGGATTCGCCGCTCCGACAAGAGCGATCCGGGCGGGAAACCGGACACGACCGTCGGCCCGGACCAGGACCACGCGACCGTCTTCGAGCGGCTGCCGGAGGGCCTGAAGTGCCGCAGGGCCGAACTCCGGCATCTCGTCGAGAAAGAGTACGCCGTTGTGCGCGAGACTGACCTCGCCGGGCCGGGGGGGACTGCCGCCACCGACCAGACCGGCGATCGAGCACGAGTGATGCGGGGCACGAAACGGGCGCACGCCTGCAAGCGCGCCGGAGTCGTCAAGGCCCGCGACCGAATGGACGAGCGCAGAGCTCAGGCGTTCGTCGGCGCTCAGGGGTGGGAGAATCCCGGCGAGGCGCCGAGCGAGCATCGTCTTGCCCGACCCGGGCGGGCCGACCATGAGCACGTTGTGCCCGCCTGCTGCTGCAATCTCGAGTGCCCGTTTGGCCAGCTCCTGTCCATAGACGTCGGACATGTCGTCGACAGGGCGCGGTGGTTCGAGCTCGGCGGGCTGACGCGTGTGGCAGACGCCTCCCGGAGCGAGAAGGTCCCGAAGATGTCCGAGGGGACGGTACTCAAGGCCCTCGAGGCTCGCTGCCCCGTAGGAATCCGACGGCCCGATCATCACGCCGAGTGTCCTTGCCTTGAGCGCGTGTGCGAGTATGCCCGGAACCGCTCGGACTGTGCCGTCCAGCGAGAGCTCCCCAACGACCGCCACGCCCGCAAACTGCGCCTGAGGTATCTGATGCGTGGCTGCGAGGAGCGCCGCGGCGATCGGCACGTCGAAGCCCGTGCCGTGTTTGCGCAAGGGCCCGGGCGCCAGGTTCACAACGACGCGAGCTCCCGGGAAGTCGAAGCCTGCGGCCCTGACCGCCGCTCGCACGCGCTCACGCGCCTCTTGGACGGCAGCGTCCGGCAGGCCGACGATCGAGAACGAGGGCAGACCGGAACTGACATCGACCTCGACGTCGACCGGAAGTGCCTCGATACCCAGGATTGTCGACGTGCGCACGCAGAAGTGCGCACCCATCACTACTCCGCGACGAACGCAGCGCGGTGGTGTCGAAGAAGGGCGCGGTCCTCGGCGAGCACGAGGATCGAGACGACGTCGAAACGCACGTGTACGGGCTCGATTCCCGCGTGCTGGACGTAGGCCTCAGCCAGACGGGTGATCCGTCGCTGTTTGGTGGGCGTCACCGCCTCCTCGGGCGTGCCCTTGGACACGGTACGTCGCGTCTTGACCTCGCAGAGCACGAGTGTCTCCCCGTCGAGGGCCACGATGTCGATCTCCCCCGCCTTCGACCTCCAGTTGCGTTCGACGATCGTGAGCCCCGCACGCTCGAGGTACCCAGCAGCGGCGTCCTCGCCCCGTTGGCCGGTCGTTCGTTCTGGCATGTCCCCACCTCCTGGGTGGAGCATGGCAAAGACCCCCGAACCGCTGCTTACCGGAGTTTGACCTTTGCAGATGAGCCAGCGATCCGCCGGGCTGGGAGGGGCGAAGTGGGCGACGGGAGCGCTGTGACAGGCTCGCTGCGCGACAGGCGCGCTGCGAGGGGACTCAGAACAGCGGGAGCGTGCCGCCGCACGGACCAAAGGACCGCCGGTGCAGCGGCGTGAGGCCATGTCGGGTGATGGCGTCGATGTGGTCGCTCGTGCCGTATCCCTTGTTGACGTCGAATCCGTAGCGCGGGTAGTCGACGGCGAGCGAGCGCATCAGTGCATCGCGAGCGACTTTGGCGACGATCGATGCCGCGGCGATGGCCGCAACGGTGCCGTCGCCCCTGACCACGGCGGTCTCCTGCTCGGCGATGCCCACCGGCAACCCGTCGACCACGACGTGGTCGGGCGCCAGGGGAAGCTGCCCGATGGCGAGCACCATTGCTCGGCGGACCGCGTTGCCGATTCCGATGCTGTCGATCTCGGTCGGCGACACGTGAGAGATCGACACCGAGATGGCAACAGACATGACATGCTCGGCGAGGACCTCCCGACGTTCCGGCGTGAGTCGCTTCGAGTCGTCCAAACCGTCGATGCGGGGAGACTCCGGCAGGACCACTGCGGCTGCGGTCAACGGGCCGGCCAGTGCCCCGCGTCCAACTTCGTCGACTCCCGCTATGCGGCAACAGCCTTCGCGTCGCAGCCGCAATTCGAGTTCGTAAAGTTCATCCAACCGCGCGTGTTCGGCGCGTGCGCGTTCGAGTAGGACACGACCCGACCGTACGGCGCTTTGAACGCCCGCCCGCGGGTCCTCGGCGTGTGTCTCCAGCACCTCGCCGAGCCGTGAGACCGGGACCGCGGCGATGAGTCGGCGGATCTCGTCCACGCTCGGCGTGCTCATATCAGCTCCCGAGAAACGAAACGAGCGAGGCACGTTCGTGCCCCGCTCGATCGTACGTGATGCGACAGGCCGGGTACATGTCTCGGCGGCCGGTATTCGCGGTTCCTAGAACTGCGCTTCCTTGAGTCGGGCGGCCTTGCCTACCTTGTCGCGCAGGAAGTACAGCTTGGCCCGGCGAACCTTGCCACGGCTGACGATCTCGATCTTCTCGATCTTCGGCGAGTTGACGGGGAACGTGCGCTCGACGCCCACACCGAAGGACACCTTGCGAACGGTGAAGGTCTCGCGGTTGCCGGCGCCGTGGCGACGAATCGTCACGCCCTGGAAAACCTGGGTGCGCTCGCGGTTACCCTCGATGATCCTGTAGTGGACCTTGAGAGTGTCGCCGACTTGGAATCCGGGAAGGTCGTCGCGAATCTGCTGCTGTTCGATGGCGCGGATGATGTCCATGCTCTGAATCCCTGTTCCTCGAGTCGTCCTCAGGCCGCGATGGTTCGCGACACGAGCGCGTAGTATAGCGCAGCGCTTCGAGCCGGCGCAATGCGCTTCCGGCGACCGAGCCCCGCATCGCACTCGGGGTGACGCGCCTCGGCGCTGTCCGGACTCCCTAGCGGAGCTGGCCCATGCGTTTGGGTGGCCAGTACGTGAAGAACGCGCGGCCTTCTACCGCGCTCACCGGCTGCACGCCGAAGAACCGTGCGTCTCCGCTGTTCGGGCGGTTGTCGCCCATGAGCCACACGTGTCCCTTCGGTACGGCCGCAGGCATCGGGACCGTCCCGGGTTCAGTGACCTTCCCGTGGACGTACGGTTCGGACAGTAGCTGGTCGTCGACGTAGAGCTTCCCTTCGCGGATATCCACGGTCTGACCGCCCACAGCGATGATGCGCTTGATCAGCTTCGGGTGCTGCCCGGTGGGGTCGTTGAAGACGACGACCTCCCCCGCCTTCGGGTCGCGGAAGCGGTAGCTGATCTTCTCGGCGAGGACCCGGTCGCGAAGCTCGATGGTCGGGATCATCGAGCCCGTCGGGATGATGTAGGGCTGCACGATGAACGTCTTGATGCCCTGCGCGAGCAGGAACGCGAGCCCGACGAGGAGCGCTGTCTCGATGAGCCATCGAACGGTACTCGTCTCTTGTGGCTTGTGCGCCGGCTGTACAATCTCGCCGGTGCTCCCTGCCGCTGGCGTCGGACCGAGGTCCCGCATCGGCGCATCACTCTGTGGCCCGGTGGGGGTCTCGGGTTCAGTCATCCGGGGTTCCTTCCGTCACGTGCTCGCTCGTGCGAGCGATCTCCTCGTCTGTCATGCGTTTCTCTTCGACGCTCAGGCTCGCGTGCCGAAGCAGGTCGGGTCGCACCCGCGCAGTACGCCTGACTGACTGCTCTCGTCTCCAGGCCGCGATGCGTCCGTGGTCGCCCGACGCAAGGACCTCAGGGATTTCCATGCCACGATACACCTGAGGACGCGTGTACTGGGGGTACTCGAGTAAACCTTCCGAGAAGGACTCCTCGGCGGCCGAGGTCTCCCCGCCCAGCACGCCCGGAAGCAGCCGTGCGGCGGCATCGATGACAACGAGCGCGGGCAGTTCGCCACCGGTAAGCACGTAGTCCCCGATGGAAACCTCGAGGTCAGCGAGCGAGAGTGCCCGCTCGTCAAAGCCCTCGTACCGTCCGCACACGAACAGGAGGCGTGGCTTGTGCGAGAGGTCCTCGGCGAGCGCTTGGTCGAAGACGTGACCGGCGGGTGCGAAGAACACGACGTAGGCTTTCTCAGCGGTCTGGGCCTGGACCGCCTCGACCGCCTCGAACACGGGCTCGGGCTTCATCACCATGCCCGGACCGCCACCGAAGGAGTAGTCATCCACCGTTCGGTGCTTGTCGTGCGTCGAGTCCCGGAGGTCGTGCAGGTGAACGTCCAGAAGGCCCCGCTCGATGGCGCGGCCGATCATGGACGCGCCGAGCGGGCCGTCGAACATCGCGGGGAACAGCGTGATGACGTCAATGCGCACGTTCAGTCCTCGTCGATCAGGCCGGGCAGAAGGCGTACGCGGGCGGTCCGCTCGATCTCGTCGATGCTCAAGACCACGTCATCGATGACCGGGATGAGAACCTGCCCGTAGGCGTCGCCGTCGACGACCCACACGTCGTTCGCGCCCGTTACGATCACATCGGCAACCGTGCCGAGAAGTCCACGCTCCGCGTCGGTTACGGCGAGTCCGATCGGGTCGGCGGCCTCGGGTTCGAGCCAGTCGGGCGGGAGGTCCCCAGTCCGAGTCAGAAGCAGTGTCGCGCGAACGTCACGCGCGCTTTCGACCGAATCGATGCCGCTGAACTTCACGATCGTTCCTTTTGGACCGGGACGGACACCCTCGAGTAGTGCAGAGAGCGGAGCACCTGGAGGCGGTACGAACCAGACCTGCAGCCCGAGCGGCAGCTCGTCGAGAGGTCCCTCGAGAGGCGTGCAGGAGAGTTCGCCGGCAACCCCGTGGGTCTTGACGACGCGCGCGATTGCCGTGAACGGCGCGGGCTCCATAGCCCTAGCCGAGAACCTCCACGTCGACGTGCGCGCCTTCGGCACCACCAGCTGCTCGTACAACGGTGCGGATGGCCTTGATGATGCGGCCCTTGCGGCCGATCACCTTGCCGACATCGTCGGGCCCGAGCTCAACCTCGTACACGATGAGCGTACCGTCGCGCCGTTCCGTGACGACGACTGCGTCGGGAGTGTCGACGAGCGACGTGACGAGGAACTTGACGAGACCTTCCATGTCGCCTTTGGCAACCACGGGGCCGCTACTCGGTCTCGGGCGTCTCGGCGGGCGCCTCGTCAGGAGCGGGTTCGTCGGCGGGCGCCTGTTCTGCAGCAGCTTCTTCTGCAGCGGGCTCTTCGGCGGGCGCCTCGTCAGCAGGGGGTTCGTCGGCGGGCGCCTCTTCTGCAGCGGGCTCTTC
>CAYGYT010000010.1:43121-58701 GCA_964354215.1 uncultured Eubacteriales bacterium
CTCTTCTGCAGCGGGCTCTTCGGCGGCCTCCTCGGCGGGCTCAGCGGCCGGCGCGGGTGCCGCGGCTGCGGCCTCGGCAGCCTTCGCGTCGGCCTCTGCCTTTGCAGCGGCCTTCTTCGACGGCCTCTCTTCGGCCACCGGGGCTTCCTTCGTGCCCTCGGCGATCGCAAGCAGCTTCTCGACCGTCTCGGTCATCTGAGCGCCCTTCGCGACCCACGCACGCGCCTTCTCGACGTCGAGCTCGACCGTGCTCGGCTGTGTGCGGGGGTTGTAGCGGCCGATGATCTCGATGAACCGGCCGTCACGGCGGGCGCGAGAGTCAGCGACGACGATGCGGTAGTACGGCGCCTTCTTCGCACCGGTACGCGCGAGACGGATCTTAACTGCCACCAGGGTCACCTCCGAATGAGTGGCCGGCGTCTCCGGCCACGGGGCACGCAAAACGATTGGTAATGATACGACATCGCAGGTACCGGGTCAAAACGCCCGGACACGTGTGCTTGGAACCACGCCGCGGCTTACTGCAGCCGCGGCGACGCCGGACGTTCTAGAACGGACTCATACCGCCGGGCAGCTTGAGTCCTCGGCGGCGGCCCTTCGCGCCTTGGGCCTGGAACTGCTTCATGAGCTTGCGCATCTCGGTGAACTGCTTCAGGAGCTGGTTCACGTCCGAGACGTGCACACCCGCGCCTGCGGCGATGCGCGCACGTCGAGAGCCGTTGATGATCTGCGGCTTGTGCCGCTCCCGCGCCGTCATAGAGAAGATGATTGCCTCGATCGTGTCGAGCTGCCCCTCGTCGACCTCCCCGGTCATGCCTTTGAGCTTCCCGGCGCCGGGAAGCGAGGACAGGATGCTGCCGATGCCGCCCATCTTGCGGACCTGCTTGATCTGGCCGAGAAAGTCCTCGAGCGTGAATTCGGCCTTGCGCAGCCGCTCTTCGGCGTCCTTGTCCAGCTCTGCCACGCCGGCTTCTTGAGCCTTCTCGATGAGCGAGACGACGTCGCCCATGCCGAGGATCCGCTTCGCCATGCGGTCGGGGTAGAACGGCTCCAGCGCGTCGAGTTTCTCCCCCATGCTCGCGAACTTGATGGGCTTGCCGGTGACCTGCCGAATGGACAGCGCCGCGCCGCCACGCGCGTCGCCGTCGAGCTTGCTCATGATGACGCCGTCGAAGTCGACCTTCTCGGCGAAGGCGTTCGCGACGTTCACCGCGTCCTGGCCGGTCATGGCGTCCACGACCATCAGGATCTGGTCAGGGCGAACTGCGTCCCGGACCTGTGCCGCCTCGCGCATCATGTCGTCGTCGACGTGGAGGCGTCCGGCGGTATCGAGGATCGCCACGTCACGCAGGGTGTCGACCGCGCTCTTGATTCCCGCCCGGGCGATGGCGACCACATCGGTTCCCTCGCCACGAAAGACGGGGATCTCGAGCTCGCGGCCGAGCGTTTCGAGCTGGTCGATGGCGGCGGGTCGGTACACGTCGCAGGCCACCATGAGCGGGCGGCGCCCCTGCCTGCGCAGCAGGTTGGCGAGCTTGGCCGTCGCGGTCGTCTTGCCCGAACCCTGGAGGCCGACGAGCATGATCACGTTCGGGATGCGCCCCGAGAGCACCAACTTGCTCTCCGTGCTGCCCATGAGCGCCGTGAGCTCGTCGAGAACGATCTTGATGACGGTCTGTCCCGGCGTGAGGCTGTGCATCACGTCGGTGCCGACTGCGCGTTCCCGGATACGGGCCACGAAGTCCTTGACGACCTTGTAGTTCACGTCGGCCTCGAGCAGTGCCATACGGATCTCGCGCATAGCAGCGTCCACGTCGGCTTCGGACAGTCGTCCCTTGCCGGTCAGGTTCGAGAAGACCGCTTGGAGCCGGGCACTAAGGTTGTCGAACACGGACGTGCCTCCTAGTTGACGCGCCTCAGGCGCGTGATGGGTGCGAATACAGCGGCGACCTTTCCCTTGACATCAGGAAGAGGGATCAGGCCGATGAAGCGGCTGTCGAGCGAGACGGGACGATTGTCGCCCATGACGAAGACCTCGCCGTCAGGGATGCGCTGCGAGGGTAGGCTCACCGCTGCAGCAGGATCGAGTATCACACCGTGCGTGGCTTCGCGCGACCCGTTGACCCAGGCTACATCTCCGCGCACCTCGATCGTGTCTCCCGGAACGGCGACCACCCGCTTCACGATGTCGTGCGGCTGTCGTTGCTCGTCAAGCACATGGATCACAACGATGTCGCCCCTGATCGGACGGGAGTAGCTCTTGGTGAGGAGGACCTTCTCGGTGGACCGGAGCGTCGGCAGCATCGAGTCTCCGTCGATGGTGGTCGTGTCGAACAGGCCGTAGAAGACGATGAGGATGATCGCGAAGAGCGCCGTCAGCGGAACGATGAACCATGCGGCGAGGCGATCGTTGTGCCGAGGAGCGCCGGGCTCGAGTTCCAACTGCTAGTCTCCTCGGACGAGCGCGGCGGCGAACTCAGCGGGTACGAAGGGGCGAAGATCGTCGATGCCCTCCCCCACGCCGATACGCAGGATCGGGATGCCCAGTTCGCGCGCGATGGCGACAGCGATACCGCCTTTGGCAGTGCCATCGAGTTTCGTGAGCGCGATGCCGTCCACGTCCAGTGCAGTATTGAACTCACGTGCTTGCACGAGCCCGTTCTGGCCCGTGGTCGCGTCCATGACGAGCAGCACGCGCACCGGAGCTCCGCTCCTGCTCTGGGTCACCTTGGCGACCTTCTGCAACTCGCGCATGAGGTCGGGGGACGTGTGCAGCCGACCTGCGGTGTCGATCAGCGCGATGTCCGCGCCTTCGGCCTCAGCCCGAGCCACCGTGTCGAAGGCTACGGCTGCGGGATCTGCGCCGCGGGCGCGTCGTACCACGGGCACCTGCGCCCGCTCCGCCCACACGTCGAGTTGCTCTGCGGCTGCGGCACGAAACGTGTCGGCTGAGCCGAGCAAGACGCGACGGCCCGACTCGCTCGCCTGCTTCGCGAGCTTGCCGACGGTCGTCGTCTTTCCGGTGCCGTTCACGCCCACCACGAGCACCGCCACCGGGGTGGTCTCAAGGAAGTCCTCGGATTCGGTGGGGAACTCGGCCGCAACCTGATCGACGAGGGCATCGAGCACCGCGGCGGCGTCGGGAAGCGCCTTGCGGGCGGCGCTGTCGCGTAGGCGCTCGACGATCTCGGTCGTCGCTGTCATGCCCATGTCAGAGGCGATGAGCGTGTCCTCGAGGTCGGACCAGAACTCCTCGTCGAGGTCCGGCCCGCGTCGCAGGAGAACGTTGAGCTGCCCGCCGAGCTGCTCCCGACTCTTCGTCAGCCCCTCGGTGAGCCGCCTATACCACGGCGTGCTCATCGGGTTCCTTCGCGCTCGTCGCGATCCTATCGAGCCGCTCGCTCACGATCTTCGTCACGCCATCTGCCTGCATGGAGACACCGTAGAGGACGTCCGCCATCTCCATCGTGCGGCGCTGGTGCGTGACGATAATGAACTGCGTGTCGGTGCGCATGTTGTCGACGAAGGCGATGAACCGCCGAAGATTGACATCGTCGAGTGCCGCCTCAACCTCGTCGAGGATGTAGAACGGGCACGGACGCGTTCGGTAGACCGCGAACAGGAGCGCAAGCGCGGTGAGCGACTTCTCGCCTCCGGACATGAGCGACAGCTTCGAGAGCTTCTTGCCTCGCGGCTGAGCGACGACCTCAACGCCGGTGGTCTCGGGGTCGTCGGGTTCCGTGAGCGCGAGCTGCGCGGTGCCGCCCGGGAACAGCACGGCGAACGTTTCCTGGAAGTACGCGTCGACCTGCTCGAATGTCTCGAGGAATCGTTCGCGGATCTTGCGGTCGATTGCGGCGAGGATCTTGTGGAGGGCTTTGCGGCTCGCTTCCAGGTCCTCGAGCTGCGCGAGCATGAACTCGCGCCTCGCCGAGAGCGCATCGTACTCCTCCATGGCGATGGGGTTCACCGGCCCGAGGTTCGCAAGACGCTTGCGCAGCTTGTGTCCGCGCTCAACGGTCTCAGCTCGGTCCGCGAGCGGCTCGCCGTCGAGTGCACGCTCGACCGGCACGCCGAGCTCCTCGACGATACGTCGCACCGCGGTGTTCACCTGGATCTCGAGCTGGCCCTTCTCCACACGCAGGTCACCTGCCGTGGCAAGCTTCGTGTCGACTTCGGCCTGTGCGTCCTTGGCCGCCTCCTGAGCCCCATGGATGGTTGATCGCAACGAGTCCGAATCAGCGGCTTCGAATCGTGCGCGATCGCGGAGCTTCTCGGCCCAGTGTTCGGCACGTTCCTGGAGTTCGGTGTAGAGGTCGTGGATCGGCTCGATGCGCTCGCGCAGCAACTCGAGTGCCTCGGCAGTCACGCGCGACGAGCGCACGGTCTCCTCGAGCTCGGCGAGCTCGGCGCGGATGGACGTCACCTGACGCTTGAGGTGCACTTCTCGCTCGGAGACAGCAGCGATCTCGATCTGGCATGCCGAGAGGCGCTCGTTCGTGGCGGCTTCTTCACGGAACTTCGTGTCGCGGGCTTCGCGGGCTGAAGCTGCATCCTCTTCGAGACGGTCGATCTCCGCCTCCGCTGCGTGGATTCGCTCCCCGAGACTGTCGAGCTGCGGAGACTCCTTAGTCGTACGCTCCCGGATCTCGGTGATTCGCCGAGCGACCCCGTCGGCCTCTGCATCGAGGGTCGTGAGGAGCTGCTCCAGACGACCGACCTCCTCGCGAAGCGAGTCCCCCTCGCCCGCGAGTGTTGCGAGTCGCTGGGAAAGCTCGAGCGCGTCTTGCTGCGCGGCGGCGAGGGCCTCTTCTGCGTCAGCGGCAGCTGATTCCGCCTCACCTACGCGTGCCGAGAGCGCGGAGAGATGGTCGGTCAGTTCGTTGATGCGGCGCTTGCGGGCGAGCACGCCGGGCGTGTCATCGACGACGGCACCCACGGTGACCTTGCCAGAGGGCCACACGACGGTCCCGTCCGCGGTGACAAATCGAGCGCCGGAGGTATCGGCGGCCGCCCGCGCGAGCGCCTGCTCGAGCGTGTCGACCACGTAGACGTCGCCGAGGAGCGCGTCGACGACGGGGCGGACCTCCGGGTCGCACTCGATCCGCTCGGCAATTGACCCGCGGGTGTCGCGTTGCGTATCGCGCGGACGGACGGTCGCAAGCGGGATGAGCGAGATGTCCCCAGGCGCTTGCTCCGCGACCGCAGCCGCGATGTGAGCCACGGCCGCCGGATCGCGCACGAGCAGACCGAACAAGTCGGCGCCAAGCACGCGCTCGGAGAGGCGTTCCAAGTCCGGAGGCGTCTTGAGGCGCTCGGCGAGCGGTCCGACGAAGCCGTCGAGCTCGCGTTCGTGCGCGAGCACCCACGCGAGTGCGGGCGATGCGGTCGCGAACGCACGGTCGACCTCCTCGAGCCCGCGCATCTCTCCGCGCACGTCAGCGAGCTGATCGCGGCGCTCGCCGAGCTCCTTGCGGCGGCTGTCGAGTACGCGCACGCGCTTGTCCACGTCGGAGTCCGCGAGCGCCATCTCGCGCTTGGTGCGGGCGAGCGTTGCGTCCTGTTGCTCGATGCGAGCGCGACGCGCCGACAGGGTCGCCTGAGTCGACTGTCGCTGGTCGCGGACCTGCTCGGCACGCTCAGCGAGCAGCTCCTCTTCAAGTCGCGAAGCGGACAGGGCCTTCTCGGCCGTCGCAAGCTCAGAGCGGTCGTCTTCAACTTGCTTGCGCGTGCGGCGGATCGCCGCGGAGATGCGGGACGATTCCTCGTCGGCCGCAGTCCGCGCCTTGCGCACGGCTTCGGTCTCGCGGCGGAGCTCGGAAAGCTGGCCGTAGAGCGCCTTGAGCTGGGCGTCTGCGGTGACGCGCTCCTCGGTCAGGCGCTCGAGCTCCCCTGCTCGTGTGGCCGAGCGAGTCTCGCTCTGGTAGAGCTTCTGGCGAAGCTCGGAGAGTCGCTCGATGAGGTTCTTGCCCTTCTCCTCGAGCAGAAGCAGCCCGGCATCGAGCCGCCCGAGGATGGACTGCATGCGACGACGCTGCTCGGAGAGATCGCCGACGAAGAGACCCTTCTCCTCAAGGAGCGCCTGGAACTTCTCGAGCTCGCGCTGCTTCTCGTTCAGGCGATAGCGCGAGAGCTCGACGTCGGCGTCGGCTTCCTTCTCGCGCTTGGCTACAGCGTCCCACGCGCTCTGCAATGCGCGTAGCTCGTCGACCGCGAGCGCGACATCGATGTCTCGGAGCTCCTGGGCGAGGTCGGCGTGCTCGGCAGCACGGGTTGCCTGTCGCTGAAGCGGCCGGAGCTGTCGCTCGATCTCCTGGGTGATATCGCGTGCCCGATCGAGGTACGCGTCCATGCCCGCCAGCTTGCGCAGCGCGCGCTCCTTGCGCTTCTTGTGCTTGAGGACGCCTGCCGCTTCCTCGATGAGCGCGCGGCGGTCCTCGGGGCGCGAGTTCAGGATCTCTTCGAGCCGGCCCTGGCTGATGATCGAGTGGGTGTCGCGGCCAAGGCCGGAGTCGTGGAGCAGCTCCTGGACATCCATGAGCCGCGCCGGCGTTTGGTTGACGAGGTACTCGCTCTCGCCACTGCGAAACATGCGGCGGGTGAAGGTGACTTCGGAGAACTCCAGGGGCAGCGTAGAGTCGGAGTTGTCGAGAACGAGGTCGACCTCCGCAACGCCGACGGCCTGCCTGGCCGATGACCCGGCGAAGATAACGTCCTCCATCGCCTGGCCCCGGAGTGTCTTGGCCGATTGCTCGCCCAAGACCCAGAGCACCGCGTCCGAGACGTTCGACTTGCCCGAGCCGTTGGGGCCGACGATAACGGTGACGCCCGGTTCCAGGGCGAGGACGGTGCGGTCTGCGAAGGACTTGAAGCCTTTGAGTATGAGTCGCTTGAGGTGCACGAACCGCCTCTCCGAGCAGCACTGGTCCGGGCGTTCAGAGGGGCCACGGAAGCGAGAGGTATCGTACCACAGCAGGAGTGGTCGAGCGGCGCGCGCTACTGCTCGTGAGAAGCGCCGTTGTGCGCGTCGCCAAGGCGCGTGAACGCCTGCTCGGCTGCCCGCATCTCGGCTTCCTTCTTCGAGCGTCCCTCTCCCCTGCCGACCTCATCGCCGTCGACCAGTACCACAGTAGTGAACGTTCGGTGGTGTGGCGGTCCTTCCTGAGCGACAAGTCGGTACTCGGGTATCGCACCACGCGCCTGCAGCAGCTCCTGCAGGTCGGACTTTGGATGCCCGGGGATCGCGGTGTACTCGCCAATGTGCGCTCCGAGTGCACGGGCGACGAAGTCACGTGCTACGCCGAAGCCGGCGTCGAGGTAGAGGGCAGCGACAAGCGCCTCGAAGACGTTCTCGAGAGCCGAGGCGAGGCCTCTGCCGTGCGTTCCGCGCTCGCTCTCGCCCAAGAAGAGCGCATCGGCGAGTCCGAGTTCCAGTGCGGCGGCGCTGAGGGCGACGCCACTCACGGCGCCGATCTTGAGCTTCGTGAGGCCGCCCTCGCGTTCCTGGGGGAACCGCCTGTAGAGCTCCTCGGCGACGACAAGCGTGATGACCGCGTCTCCGAGGAACTCGAGCCGCTCGTAGTCGGCCTCGCTGCGCTGGTCCTCCTTGAAGGACGGGTGCGTGAGAGCCTTCCGGAGCAAGGACCGGTCCTGGAAGCTGTGCCCGGTGGCCTTCTCGGCGATCGCCAGACGAGCCTCGTCGGTGAGCTGGCCATCGACCGCGCCTGTGGCGCGCTTCGCGGACACGTCGGCGGCCTAGCCGCGGGCGAAGACGAGCGTGGCGTTGTGCCCGCCAAAACCGAAGGAGTTGCTCATTGCTGCCGATACCGACGTCTGGCGTGCGACATTCGGCACGTAGTCGAGGTCGCAGGCGGGGTCCGGTTCGACCAGGTTGATCGTCGGCGGAAGGACACCGCGCTCGAGGGCCAGCACGCAGAGCACGGCCTCGAGTGAGCCCGCCCCCCCGAGGAGGTGGCCCGTCATGGATTTTGTGGACGAGACAGGCGGGGCGTCGCCGCCGAAGACGCTCTTGATCGCGTCGGTCTCGGCGATGTCGCCCAGCTGCGTGGACGTACCGTGAGCGTTGATGTACCCCACGTCCGCCGGCGCGAAGTCCGCCTGTGCCAGAGCCGCGAGCATGGCGCGACGCGCGCCGTTGCCGTCGGGGGCTGGTGCGGTGATGTGGTAGGCGTCCGCGGTCGCTCCGTAGCCGACGAGCTCCGCACGGATGCGGGCGCCGCGGGCCTTCGCGTGCTCGTACTCCTCGAGGATGAGTAGGCCGCCGCCGTCGCCCATCACGAAGCCGTCGCGTCCACTGTCGAACGGGCGGGACGCCCTCTCCGGATCGTCGTTGCGTGTCGAGAGCGCGCGAGCAGCACAGAACCCGGCAAGGCCGAGCGGAGTCACGCCACAGTCGAACCCCCCGGCGAAGACAACGTCCGCAGCGCCCCTGCGGATGGCTTCTCCGGCCTCGCCGATCGCGTGATTGCCGGTCGAGCACGCCGAGACGGGCGCGTAGTTGATGCCCTTCGCGCCAAACCGGATCGAGATATGTCCCGCAGCCAGATCGATGATCATCATGGGGACGAGAAGCGGGCTTACGCGGCTCGGCCCTCGTTCGGCGAGGATCGTGTACTGCTCCTCCATCGTGCCAATGCCACCGATCCCGCTGCCGACGATCACGCCGACCCGGTCGGCGTTCGTGTCGTCGATGTCGAGCCCCGAGTCCGCGAGGGCTTCTTCGGCGGCGACGACAGCGACCTGCTGGAAGCGCGAGAGGCGCTTGAGTTCCTTGGGGTTGAGAACGACACTCGGGTCGAAGTCGTCGAGCGTTGCCGCGAAGCGGGTCGAGTACGCGCTTGGGTCGAACGCGGTGATCGGTCGGACGCCGCTCCTGCCGGCGATGATCGCGTCCCACGTCGCGTCGATGCCCGTGCCGAGCGGGGACACGACCCCGAGCCCTGTCACGACGACGCGTCTCATCTGGACGCCTCCCCGGCGAGCGCGGAACCACCGGCGGCCTCGTACTCGGATTCCAGGCGGGCCATGAGTTCGGCCACGGTGGGGATGTCGTGCACTCGCGCTGCTGCAGAGCCCGAGAACACGAGCCCGTTGTCCACGTCGCCGCGCTGGGCTACCTTGAGCCTGTCGAAGATGCAGTACTCCTTGTTGCACTCCTTGATGCACGAGCTGCATTTCTCGATGGGCGGATACTCGCCGCGCTGTCCGCGTTCCCAGAAAGGGTTGCGCAGCGCGCGGCCCGGCAGACCCACAGGGCTCTTCACCAGCACGACATCGTCCGGAGTCGCGTCGACGTACATCTGCTTGAAGCCCTGAGGCGCCGAGGACTCGACGGTGGCGGCGAAGCGCGAACCCATCTGGACGCCGGCTGCGCCAAGGTCGAGCACTTCTAGGATGTCCGCGCCTGTGACCACGCCACCAGCGCCGATGACCGGGATGTCGACGGCCTCAAGGATCTCCGGCAGCAGGTCAAGCATGTAGCGGTCGGTGCCGAGATGGCCTCCAGCCTCGAAGCCCTCCACCACGACTGCCGACGCGCCGAACTTCTCGGAAAGCCTGGCGACGCGAGCCGACCCAACTACCGGGACCATCTCCGCGCCCGCATCCTTGCACCACCCAAAGACGTCACGCGAGAAGCCCGCCCCGGCGATGATGACGTCCGCCCCCTCATCGATGGCAGCCTGGACGAGGTCCTTGAAGACTCGCACCGCGACCATGACGTTGACCCCGATCACGCCGGATGTCGCCTCTTTGGCCGCGCGCACCTCGGCGCGCAGTTCTGAGACCGACAGTCCCGAACCGGCGATGATCCCAATGCCACCCGCCTGCGCGACGGCGGTGGCAAGCGGTGAGAGTGAGATACGGATAGCCATGCCACCCTGGATGATGGGCAGGCGAGCCTCCCGACTCCCGATTGTCAGATGTGGCATCGTCACGAGTGTCCTTCTCGGCACGTGGGGACGCACCCGGCGGTTGCGCAGCCGGGCGGATAGTCCCGCGCTATGCGTTCGACTGGATGTAGCTTACTGCGTCGCCGACCGTCTTGATCCCCTCGGCGTCCTCATCCGGGATCGACACGCCGAACGCCTCCTCGAGAGCCATGACGAGCTCGACGATGTCGAGCGAGTCTGCTCCGAGGTCGTCAACGAAGGTGGCGTCCTCGGTGACGTCGTCCTCCTCGACGTTGAGCTGGTCGACGATTACGTCTTTGACCTTGTCGTAGATCTCATCGTGATCCATGTCCCTCACATCCTCCTTCCCTGCCGCAGCGTCCGTGCTGCGGACAGACTCACACGAATGTCATGCCTCCGTCCACGGCCAGCACCTGACCGGTTACGTATCCCGCCTCGTCCGACGCTAGGAACGAGACCGCCGACGCGACGTCCTCGGGCCCGCCGAAACGACGCAGCGCGATCGTCTCTTTCGCCGCGTCTCGAACCTGCTCTGAGAGCTTCGCCGTCATCGCGGTCTCGATGAATCCGGGCGCGACCGCGTTCGCCCTCACACCGCGAGGCGCAAGCTCCCGGGCCGTGGACTTGGTGAGCCCGATGACGCCTGCCTTCGCAGCTGCGTAGTTGGCCTGCCCGGCGTTGCCCACGAGCCCGATCACCGAGGCGATGTTCACGATCGCTCCCGCGCGCGCCTTCATCATCACCTTGGCGGCAGCCCGGGTGCAGAAGAACACGCCATCGAGGTTCGTCGACATGACCGCCTGCCAGTCGGCGTCGCTCATGCGCACGAGCAGGCCGTCGCGCGTGATGCCGGCGTTGTTGACGAGAACATCGAGAGAGCCGAAGCGGTCGATGACCGACGCGATCATCGCTTCACACTGCTCGGAGACGGTCACATCCGCTGTGAAGTAGGCAGCAGTGCCGCCAGCGCTCTCGATGGCCGCCACCACTTCTGCAGCGTCGCCTTCGCACCCGGTGTAGCAGTTGACGGCCACGGTCGCTCCGTCAGCGGCAAGCCGCTGTGCGATCGCGGATCCGATACCGCTCGATGCCCCCGTCACGAGGGCGACCTTCCCTGCCAGCGAGCTCATGAGACCTCCTGGAGTATCGATTCGATCCCGGTGTCTTGTACTGAGATGGCCGAGATGCCCTCGACCCGCTTGGCGAGTCCGGTGAGTACCGTCCCCGGTCCACACTCGATGAGCGTGACCGGTCCGTCGGCCGCGAGGCGGCGCATCGTCTCCGTCCAGCGGACGGGCGAGATGATCTGTCTTGCAAGCCTGCTACGGATGACTTCGCCATCGCGGGTGGGTTCGGGATCCGTGTTCTGCAGCACGGGAGTGTGCGCATCGCTAAACTGCGTCTCTCGCAACAGGTCGGCGAAGGCATCTGCGGCCGGGGCCATGAGCGGCGAGTGAAACGGTCCCGCAACCGCGAGCGGCACGATCCGTCTCGCGCCCGCCTCAGTGAGCGCTCCACCGGCCGCGTCCACGCCCTCGCTCGTTCCCGATATCACGACTTGTCCCGGCGCGTTGTCGTTGGCAACCCATACCCCCTCGATGGCCCCTATGACGTTCTGGATCGCGCCAGCATCCATCCCGAGGACCGCCGACATCGTCCCCGGCGTGGACGCGGCTGTAGCTGCCATGAGCTTCGAACGCTCTACGACAAGCTCCAAGCCGGCCTCGACGGAGAAGACTCGCGCGAGCGCGAGCGCCGCAAACTCGCCGAGGCTGTGGCCCGCGAACGCGAAGGGCGTGACACCGCACTCCATGAGCGTGGCGCCCCAGGCCCAGTCCGCGAGATAGAGCAGTGGCTGTGCCACTCGGGTGTCAGCGAGATCCTCGGCGGAGCCGAGGGCGGCGATGGTGCGGATCTCCAGGCCCGAGAGCGCCTCGGCAGCGTCGAGCAGCCGGTCGAGCGCCTCGAGCTCCGGGACGGCGGAAAGCATGCCGGGCTGCTGGGAGCCCTGGCCGGGACAGACGATGGCTGTTCTGGGTGACGACACGATCCGCTCCCTAGCCTGCCAACAAGCCCATGCGGCGCAGGACCGCTTCGGCCTCGGCCATCAGCTGCGTCACGATGGCCCCTGCGGGCTGGATCTCGCAGACCATAGCGGCAGCCTGTCCGGCCATGAGGCTTCCCATGTCGGTGTCGCCCCCGCGCATCGCGAGTGCGAGCTTGCCGCTGCCTAGGGTTTCGATCTCCTCCGGGTTGTTCTCGCGGTCGAGGATCTCGATCTGTCTCGAGAGCTTGTTCTTGAGAACCCTCACGGGATGGCCGGTCGAGTAGCCCGTGACGACCGTGTCCCTATCCCGCGCCTTGATGATGCGCTCTTTGACGTCGGGGTGGATCGTGCACTCCTCGGCGCACATGAATCGCGTACCGATCTGGACGCCCTCGGCGCCGAGTGCGAACGCAGCAGCGATGCCGCGCCCGTCAGCGATGCCCCCGGCTGCGACGACGGGCACGTTGACGGCATCGGCGAGTTGTGGGGTGAGCACCAGCGTTGTGAGCTCACCGATGTGCCCGCCAGCCTCCATCCCCTCGCCGATGACCGCGTCGGCGCCAATGGACTCCATGCGTCTGCCGAGTGCCACCGAAGGGACGACGGTGAGCACCTTGATGTGCGTGTCCTTGAGTGCACTCATGTACTTGCTCGGGTTGCCGGCGCCGGTCGTCACGGCGTGGACCCCCTCTGCGAGGACCATGTCGACGAGCTCGTCGATGTGCGGCGTGAGCAGCATGAGATTGACGCCGAACGGCTTGTCGGTGAGCGCCTTGGCAAGCCGAATCTGCTCGCGGAGTACGTCAGTGGGCATTTGACCGGCGCCAATGATGCCAAAGCCGCCGGCGTTGCTCACGGCGGCCGCGAGCTCCGCGGTAGCGGTCCATGCCATGCCACCCTGGATAATGGGATGCTCGATTCCGAGCATCTCTGTCAGACGGGTTGTGAGGGGCACGCTCTAGTCCTCCCTTACGGGGGTTGGCAGCACCCACCGCACGATGGCAGCGCCCCACGTGAGTCCGGCGCCGAATCCGACGAGCGCGAGCACGTCGCCGAGCGCGAGTCGCCCGCTAGTATACAGGTCGTCCAAGGCGAGGGGTATCGACGCTGCGGAGGTGTTCCCTGTCGTAGCGACGTTGCTGAACACGCGCTCTTCCGGCATGCCGAGGCGATCCGCGACCGTCGCGATGATGCGCTGATTCGCCTGGTGAGGGATGAGCCACGCGAGTTCGGCTACCGCATGGCCGCTGGCAGTGAGCGCTTGGGTAGTGGCCGCCGGGATCACGCGCACCGCGAACTTGAAGACCTCGTTGCCGTTCATCTGAACGAACTGCAGTCCCTCTCGGCAGCGCTCCTCAGTTGCCGGAAGCGCCGAGCCACCGGCAGGGATCTTGAGCAGGTCCGCTCCGGATCCGTCGGTGCCCAGGACGATCGATTCGACTCCCGGTGTGTCGCTCGCCTCGAGGACTACCGCGCCGGCCCCGTCGCCGAAAAGCACGCAGGTCCCGCGGTCGGTGAAGTCGACGTGTCGTGTGAGCGCGTCGGCACCCACCACCAGAGCGCGCGTGGCACGGCCGGATTCGATGGCGCTAGCGGCCGTGTAGAGGGCGTGAATGAAACTCGTGCAGGCCGCCATCACGTCGAACGCAGCACACGCGAGGCCGAGCTTGTCCTGCATAAGCGCCGCGGTCGACGGGAAGATGTGATCGGGGCTCGAAGTGCCGACGACGAGCAGGTCGATGCTGCCGGGCCCGATAGCTGCGGATTCGAGTGCACGTCGCGCCGCAACGACACCGAGATCGGATGTCGCTTCGTCGGGACCTGCGAGACGCCGTTCGCTGATACCCGTGCGCGTCACGATCCACTCGTCGGAGGTGTCGACCATCGCCTCTAGGTCGGTGTTCGTGAGCCTACGCTCAGGCAGGTAGGAGCCGATCCCTACGATGGCTGCGTGGCGTGTCATGCGCCGCGAGGTCCCTTTCTGCTGGAACAGGGCGCGCCTGAAGACGGCGCGGGATTTGGCGTAGTGTACACGGGCGCGGGTGCTGGGGGAAGCCCGCATTCCAAGCGGTCTTCGGGCCATACGGCCGCTTGGTCCCACGAAGCAGCGAGCCCCGCACACGCGGGGCTCGCGGTCGACTTCGTGTTGGCGCGCAAGCTACTGGTGGACGCCGATACCCGGGTGGCAACGCAGGCAGACCGCGTCCAGGTTCGATCCGGAGATCGAAGCCGGGATGAGGCTGGTGCCGGCAGTGCCCATCGCTCCGCTGGTGAAGCCACCAGCGGGGATGTTGGTTGTGTAGGAGCCGAGGAGCTTGATGTCGGTCCCACGACCCGAGTGCGGGAAGTCGAAGCCGAGATCGGTTCCGCCACCCAGCTGGTCCATCGCGACAGCGTAGTCAGCGGTACCGAAGTGGCACTGCGTGCAGCTGTTGCGGCTTGCGCCGCCGCCGGAGTTGCGCGGCGTGTTGGTGCCCCACGACACGGAGGCCGGGTTGGACGCCGAGATCGGGCCCATCAGACCGGGCATGTCGTTGCGGTGGCAGCTGTAGCACTGGCCAGGGCCGGAGTACGAGCCGTAGAACGGAGCCGGGTGGGTCCGCTCGTTGTGAGCCTTGAAGCCGAGCTCGGGCTCGGTCAGGGGCTCCCAACCACCGATGTTCAGGTTGTGGCAGTCAGCGCACCAGTACGACAGCGCGTACTTGCTGTTGGCGTACGGGTAGCGGTAGGCGCCAGAACCAGCGATCGAGTAGGCCGGATCCGCGCTGTCAGGCTCGTGGATGTCCTGCGCGATCCAGATCGGGGCCGCAGCGGTCTCACCGTTCTGGTTGTAGACGAAGGCGGCCGAGTAGGCCTGCGAGAAGTTGCGCGGCTGGTTGTTCCACGGACCATAGAGCGCGTCAGCAGTGGTCTGAGTCGTGGTGCCGCTGTACGGGATGGCGTTACCCTCGAGGACCTTCACCTGCTGGCCGGGGTTGTAGTAGCCATTGGGGTTGATCGGGCCGGTGGTGGTCGCCGACGGGTAGCGCTTGAGGAGCTTGTAGCCGGTCGCCTCGAAGACGCCGAGGGACTGGTAGTTCGAGGGGGCGTCAGAGGTGCCGGCGACCCAGTTCCACTTGAGCGGACGCCATATCTCGTCGATGGCGTTGTGGGTCTGGTGGCAGCTCATGCAGCGGAGGTTCAGCGGACCGATCTTGGCGTAACCGCCGCGGCCGGTGCCCTCGTCGCTCTGGCCGTGGTGACGGCCGAAGCGGTACATCTGGAGCTTGGCCTCGTCGTAGGCGCGGACGGCGATGTCCTCGCTGATGGCGTTGCCGTCACAGTCGACGCCATTAAGCGTCACGGTCTGCGCGTACTGGCGGACCGAAGAGTCCGGCACGGAGCACGCGGCACCGATGGTGTGGCCGTTGGTGGTGTCGATGCCGGCCGGGTTCAGGTCATAGACGACCTTGGTCGAGTGCGCGCCCTGGCCGAGGTGGCAGTACGAGCACGCGTCGTCCTGGCTGTCGGCACGGAGCAGGTAGTACGCACCCTCTGCACGGTGGACCGCGTGACACACCTTGCACTTGTTCGTGGTGGTGTCGTAGCCGCCGTGGGGGCT
>CAYGYT010000011.1:0-57323 GCA_964354215.1 uncultured Eubacteriales bacterium
CGTGGCGCTCGGCGCTGGCGGGGCAGTCGTGGGCCTGTTCCACCTCGTAACGCACGCGTGCTTCAAGCCGCTGCTGTTCCTCGGCGCAGGCGTGATCATCCACGCTGCGCACACGCAGGATATGCGAGAGATGGGCGGCCTCTCGAAGTTCATGCCGTGGACGACGGCGACCTTCGCCATTGGCTCGCTCGCTCTTGCCGGCGTGTTCCCGTTCTCCGGCTTCTGGTCGAAAGACGAGATCCTCACGCTTCTGTGGGAGGAGGGCCACTACGTCGTCTTCGCCCTGGCGCTTCTCGCAGCATTCACGACCGCGTTCTACGTGACCCGTCTGTGGTTCCGGGTGTTCGCCGGTCCGCCGCAAGCCGAGGAGCTTCACGAGGGGCACGGTTCGATGATCGGCCCCATGGTGGTGCTCGCGGCCATCACGACGGTCATCGGCTTCGCGAGCCCGGCGTTCGCGCATTTCCTCGGTCACGAAGGGCACTGGCCCGACATCAGCATGGCTCTCACGGGGAGCGCGGTGGGGCTCTCGGGTATCGCGCTTGGCTGGTACGTCTACGGGCGTCGCTCCGTTGTGGTGAACACGCGTTCGGTCAAGCGCCGTCTCGGGTACGCCTACCTGGCGCTCACGCAGAAGCTCTACTTCGACATCGTGTACGAGGCGCTGATCATTCGGCCGTACCTGGCGCTCGCGGTCCTGCTGTCGCGCTTCGACTTGAGCGCCATCGACGGCGTCGTGAATGGCGCGGCGAGCGTGTGGGTCGCGATCTCCCGCGGCTCCTGGGTGTTTGACGCTCGTGCCATCGACGGTGCCGTGAACGGGACGGCTCGCGCGATCCGCGAGGCCGGTTCGCGCGCCCGCCAGCTCGAGTCCGGTCGTGTCCAGACCTACCAGCGGCTCATTCTTGGAGCCGTCGTGCTGCTCATGATCTTCGTCGTGGTGAAAGGAGCGTAGGCGGCATGCCAGTGCTCTCGATCATCGTCTTCTTGCCGCTTCTCGGTGCAGCGGTCGTGGCTTTGCTCCCCAAAGGCCGCCCCGGCTTGCCGAAGAAGGTTGCCCTCGCGGTCACACTCGCCGATCTCGCGTTCGCCATCCTCGCAGTCGCGGCGTTCGACACCGGCGATACGCTCCCGCAGTTCGTCGAGAAGTTCAGCTGGGTTCCACAGGCGAACATTCAGTACTTCATGGGCGTGGACGGTATCTCGCTCCCGATGCTCGTCCTGTCCTCTCTGCTCTGCGTTCTGGCGGTTCTCGCGAGCTGGAAGATCGAGAACAAGCCCGCCTTCTACTTCGCCATGCTGCTCGTGCTCGAAGTCGGCATGAACGGCGTGTTCTGTGCGCTCGACTTCGTGCTCTTCTACGTGTTCTGGGAACTCGTCCTCGTGCCGATGTACTTCCTCATTGCTGTCTGGGGCGGCGCCCGCCGAGAGTATGCGGCGCTCAAGTTCTTCCTCTACACGCTGTTCGGCTCGGTGTTCATGCTCGTGGGCATCCTCGCGCTCTACCTCAACCCCGCCGGCGGCACCTTCGACATGATCAGGCTCACCACGGCCGGCTTCCCGGTGGGCTTCCAGTGGTGGGTGTTCGCGGCGTTCTTCCTCGGCTTCGCCGTCAAGGTCCCGGTGTGGCCGCTGCACACGTGGCTGCCCGACGCGCATGTCGAAGCGCCGACGGCTGCATCCGTGCTGCTGGCGGGAATCCTCCTCAAGATGGGAACGTACGGCTTCCTTCGCGTGTCGTTGCCGATCCTGCCCGACGCCGCGAAGTCCTGGGCGTGGTTCATCGCCGTACTCGCGGCGATCTCGATCGTCTACGGTGCTGCGGTCGCTTTCGCGCAGACCGATTTGAAGAAGCTCGTGGCGTACTCGTCGGTCTCGCACATGGGGTTCGTCATGCTCGGTATCGCCGCAGGCACCGTTGCCGGTCTGAACGGTGCGGTGGCGGTCATGTTCAGCCACGGCGTGGTGACGGGCATGCTCTTCCTGCTCGTCGGCATGATCTACGAGCGCACACATACGCGCCAGATCGCCGAGGTCTCCGGCGTCGCCGTCACAATGCCGGTGGCGGCGGGGATGCTCGCGTTCGCGTCGTTCGCGTCGCTCGGCCTGCCCGGTTTGTCGGGCTTCGTGGGCGAGTTCCTCTCGCTTCTCGGGGCGTGGCAGTCGGACCTCTCGCGCATCACGGTTGTGGCCTCGGCGTTCGGCGTCCTGCTCGCGGCTGCCTACATGCTGTGGATGGTGCAGCGCGTGGTGCTCGGCACGCCCACACCGGCGGTGGATGGTCAGCCCGACCTCACACGGCTCGAGATCGGCATCCTCGTGCCGCTCGTTGTCCTCACGGTCGTCGTGGGCGTGTGGTGGGGGAGCCTGCTCCAGTACGTCGATCCGGCCGTGACCGCCCTGCTCGCGGGGATGGGGCTCTAGCGTGACGGGCTACTACCAGCTGCTCCCCGAGGCGGTGATGCTCGCCGCCGCGCTCCTGGCGCTCTTCGGCGAGTTTCTGCCGGGGCGCGATCGCGGGACCGCGTACATCGGGCTCGCCGCGTGCCTGATCGCGGCAGCGCTCGTCGTGTGGGGTGGGATCACGCGGCCGCTCTTCGGCGGCATGCTCGTCTACGACGGTCTCGCTCAGTACGCCCGCGTGGCGATCGCGCTCCTCACTGCGATCTGGCTGTTGTGGGTCGCAGGCCGCGGACTTGGCAAGGAGCGCGTGCGCGAGGCAGTCTCCCTCGCCCTCTTCTCGGCGTTGGGCGGGATGCTTCTGGCCTCGGCGCGAGAGCTCGTCACGTTCTTCATGGCGGTCGAGCTCTCGACGATGCCTGCCTACGTCCTGGTGGGCTATCGCCGAAGAGACGTCGTAGGCCTCGAGGGCACCCTCAAGTACTTCCTACTGTCGCTGCTCACGAGCCTCGTCATGCTGTACGGGCTCTCGTTCCTCTACGGCTTGGCCGGCTCGACCTTCTACACCCGCATCGCGCTCGTCGGCCACTCGCCGCTTGCGACGATCGCAGCGGTCCTCGTGCTCGTGGGGTTGTTCGCCAAGCTCTCGGCAGCGCCGTTCCACTACTGGGCGCCCGACGCATACTCGGGCGCGTCGGCAGCGAGCGTCGCGTTCGTTTCGACCGTGCCAAAGGTCGCGGGGACGCTCGCCGCCGTTCGGCTCATCACGTACTTCCCGCCACCCGTCGGCGTTCTTGCGACTGTTGTGGCCATCGGCGCCGCCGCGTCGATGCTGCTCGGCAACCTTGCGGCACTCACGCAAGACGACATCCGACGTCTCATGGCGTACTCCGGGGTCGCTCACACCGGCTACGTGCTGGTGGCAGTTGCCGCGCTGCTGTCCGGCGTCGGCAACGCGGCCGGCAGTGCCGTGTTCTACTCGGTGGCCTACGCGGTCCCCTCACTCGCGATCATGCTCATCGCCGCCGAGGAGGGCGTCACGCTCGCGGGTTTCGGCCAGCTTGCGGCCCGAAGGCCCTGGGTGGCGTGGTCGGCCGTCCTGCTGTTGCTGTCGCTCATCGGCATCCCTCCGCTCGTGGGCTTCTTCGGTAAGCTCTACGTCTTCGGCGCTGCCATCAGCGGTGGATTGGTCTGGCTCGCGGTGCTCGGCGTGCTCACGAGCGTGGTCTCGGCCGGGTACTACTTCCGCATCGTGCGCTCGATGTTCTTCGGCGAGGCGCCGGCGACGGCATCGGCGTCGGGCGTGCTACCCACGGGCGCGTCGGACGGGCTGCCCACAGCGGAGCTTCCTGTCGAAGACGTCGCGCCCGCACCGCTCCTGCCCTCCGTGCCTGCTGGCATCGCGCTCGCACTGTGTGTGCTCGCGACGCTGGCGCTCGGGGTATTCGCCCGCGTGCCGCTCTCTTAAGCGAGCCGGGCGAGCGGCGCGGTCGCGCATCACCGCAGCTTCGGCGCGTGGATCGCGCACCCTTGCTGAGGTTACGGAATCGAAATAGCTGGTGTAGGTTCTGTAGAGATGCCGTACGTGGCCCCCGCATTGCGGTACACATGAACAAGCGGCTCGCGCGAACGGGTCGATCGAGTGCCTGGATACCTGCGAGGTGAACGTGTCATGAGCGAGAACGACCTTCCGGACGCGTACGGAGTTGCCGCCGACCCCGGCGCCGAGCCCCGGATCGCTCCGAGCCACAGCATGCCTCCCGTCGAGGCGACACCGCAGGTTTCCCCCGCCGAGGCTGCGGAGGTCCCGGTCGCACCGGTTGTTCCGCCGGGGCCGCCCTCTGCACCGCCCGTCGCGCATCACGTCACGTACGCGCAGGACGAGCCGCTGCCCGTGTGCGACTACACCGGCGAGCCCGGAGACTCCGACGAGCCATGTGAGGAACCGACGCTCGTGAAGCGCTGGTCGAGCGCGGCGGTCATCACGTCGTCGGTCATCGGTGCGCTTGTGGGTGGGATCATCGTCGCCGCGACACTCGTGTGGGCGCTCGGTCTTGTCGGCGGAGCACGGCCCCTCATCAACACGTCCGCGACATCGAGTTCGAAGGCCGTCACGAAGACCGCATCGGGCACGGTGGTCATCAACCCGAACGACAATCTGGACACCGCCGAGGCCGTTGCCGAGAAGGTAACGCCCTCCGTCGTGAACGTGACGATCAAAGGGACATCGTACAACCCGTTCACCGGACAGCAGGCGCTTCGCGACCTCGGCAACGGAAGCGGCGTCATCATCCGCTCGGACGGCTACATCCTCACGAACAACCACGTCGTCGAGGGCGCCGACCGCATCTCCGTTACGATCGGTGTCGAGGACGTCGAGGCGAAGGTCGTGGGAACCGATCCGACCACCGACCTGGCCGTGGTCAAGATCGATCGCACCGGCTTGCCGGCCATCGACGTCGGCTCGTCCAAGGACCTCAAGGTTGGTCAGTTCGTCGCGGCCGTGGGGAGTCCCTTCGGCCTGGAGAAGACCGTCACCACCGGCATCGTCTCGGCGCTCCAGCGCGCCGGCAGCGCGAGCGAGAGCGGTCAGTCGCTCACAACGTACACGAACCTCATCCAGACCGACGCAGCCATCAATCCCGGCAACTCGGGTGGAGCGCTCGTCGACGAGCAGGGCAAACTCATCGGCATCAATACGCTCATCGAGTCGACGTCGGGTAGCTCGGCAGGCATCGGCTTCGCCATCCCGGTGGACCTGGCCACGGACATCGCCAACCAGCTGATCAAGTCCGGCAGGGCAACGCATCCCTACATCGGGATCTCGTCCGAGTCGATCGACGAAAACGTCGCGGCGCAGTACCAGTTGCCCGTGAAGGCCGGTGCGCTCATCCGCTTCGTGCAGCCCGGCTCTCCCGCCGAGATGGCCGGCCTCAAGTCGGGCGACATCATCACGCGTATCGACAAGACCGACATCGGCTCCTCCGTCGACGTCTCCTCGGCGCTGCGGCTTCGCAAGATCGGCGACGTGGTGACGGTGACGGTAGTCCGGGCGGACGCCGAGCGCACGCTCAAGGTCACGCTGGGCTCAGACGAGATGCGCCAGTAGTCTCGCCCGATGCCGGCGAAGATCACAATCGTCGCCGTCGGGCGGCTCAAGGAGCGCTACTGGCGTGAGGCCGCCGAGGAGTACCTGAAGCGCCTCACGCCGTACGCGACCGTTCAGGTTGCCGAGGTGTCGGACCGAGACGTGTCGCGCGACGAGACCGGCGCGCTTGCTGCCGAGGGAGCCGACGTGCTCCGCGGTCTGCAAGCCGTGGGCGCGTCATGCGTCGTGGCACTCGACATCGGCGGTCGACAGCTCTCCTCTGAGGAGTTCGCCGAATGGCTTGCCGAGCACGACCTGAACGGTCGCAGCTGGATCGAGTTCGTGGTCGGCGGTGCTGCCGGTCTCGCGCCTGAGGTTCTCGCGCGAGCTGAAGAGCGACTATCGCTCGGCCCCATGACGCTCCCGCATCAGATGGCGCGCGTCGTGCTGCTCGAGCAGCTGTACCGGGGCTTTCGCATCATGCGCGGTGAGCCGTACCACCGGTAGAGGGCGCTATCGCGGCGTAGGATCCACTGCCGGAGTGTAGGGGTCTTTGTCGGGCTTACGGCCTCGCGCTATCCTTAGGCGCTACCGCCCCAGCCGCCCGCCAAGGAGCCGCTCGCACGTGAAATCCCTCATCGCCGATCTCGTTACGCTAGCGCTCGAGCGTGCGGTCGCGGACGGTGAGCTCGAGCTCGCGGAGCTCCCGGACCCCGCCCCCGAGCGCCCGCGCGATCCGTCGCACGGCGACTGGGCGACGAGTGTTGCGCTTCGCACAGCGAAGGCCGCCGGCAAGCCACCTCGCGAGGTCGCAGACATCATCGCCGCGCGTATCGCCGAGAGCCCCGACATCGCCTCGGTCGAGGTCGCCGGGCCGGGCTTCATCAACCTGCGCCTCAGCGCTGCCGCTCTCCAGCGGGTGCTCATCGACGCGCGCACGCAAGGCGCGCGCTTCGGCTCGATCGACCTCGGCCACGGCCGTCGCGTCCAGGTCGAGTTCGTGAGCGCCAACCCCGTCGGCCCCATGCACGTCGGGCACGGCCGCTGGGCCGCGCTCGGTGACTCGATGGCGCGCGTGCTCGCGCATGCCGGTTGGGACGTGCAGCGCGAGTTCTACGTGAACGATGCCGGCGTGCAGATGGATACCTTCGGCAAGTCCGTCTCCGCGAGGTACATGGAGCTTTGTGGCCGCGGCATCGAGTTTCCCCAGGACGGCTACCAGGGCGCCTACATCGTCGACATCGCTCAGGAGATCCTCGACGCCGAGGGCGACAGGTGGGCTACCGCGGATGCGGCTGCGCGCGAGGAGCACTTCAGGGAGACCGCGTACGCCGCGGTGCTCGAGCACCTCAAGCGTGTCCTGCACGGCATGGGCGTCGACTTCGATGTGTGGTTCTCCGAGCGCACGCTGCACGAGCCGGTCGCGGCCGTGGGTGGCGCCAACGCGGCCGACGCTCTGAACGCCGTCGACTCGGCGATCGAGGCGCTTCGCGGCGCTGGCTACGTCTACGAGCACGAGGGCGCGATCTGGTTCCGCTCGACGGACTTCGGCGACGACAAGGACCGCGTGCTCAGGAAGTCGGACGGGGAGTACACGTACTTCGCCGCCGACATCGCGTATCACAAGGACAAGTACGACCGCGGGTTCGACCGCGTCATCAACATCTGGGGCGCCGACCATCACGGCTACGTCAAGCGCATGGAGGCCGCCGTCGCGGCACTCGGCCACCCCGGGCAGCTCGACGTCGTGATCGGCCAGCTCGTGAACCTCTTCCGAAACGACGAGGCCGTGCGTATGAGCAAGCGCACTGGCGAGATGGTGACCTTCGAGGATCTGCTCGACGAGGTCGGCCCGGACGCCGCGCGCTACTTCTTCTTGCGCCGCTCGACCGACCAGCCGCTCGACTTCGACATAGGGCTCGCCAAGGAGCAGTCCGCAGAGAATCCCGTCTACTACGTGCAGTACGCGCACGCCCGCATCTGCGCGATCTTGCGCAAGGGCGCCGGCGCCGACACTGCCGACGAGAGCATCGACATCGACGCGACGGCCGCCGAGCTTATCCGCCCCGATGCGCCGCTCGGGCTCCTCGACTCGGAGCCCGAGCTCACCCTCTTGCGCAAGCTCGCCGAGTTCTCCGAAGTCGTCGAGATCGCCGCGCGCGACCTCGCGCCACACAAGCTCACTCGCTACGCCGAGGAGCTTGCCGCGACATTCCACCAGTTCTACACGGTGTGCCGCGTGGTCGACCCTGGTGAGCCAGAACTCACGGCCGCGCGCCTGTACGCAGTTGACGCCACACGGATCGCGCTCGAGGCCGTGCTCTCGCTCGTGGGAGTGAGCGCGCCGGAGAGAATGTAGGAGATGCCCATGGCCGCCCAACCATCCACCCCCCGTCAGCCCGTCGAGCCCGACTCGAAGACCGCCCACGACCTCATGAGCGTGCTGCCCACGACCGCGCGGGTCTGCGACGGCCACCTCTGCATCGGTGGCGTCGACATGGTGAAGCTCGCGCGCGAGGCCGGCACCGCGCTCTATGTGATGGACGAGGCGACGATCCGCTCCCAGCTGCGGGACTACGTGAAGTGGACGCAGTACCACTGGAAAGACGTCGACGTCGTCTACGCCGGCAAGGCATTCATGTCGGTCGCGATGTGCAAGATCGTCGCCGAGGAAGGCTGTTGCCTCGACGTGTCGAGCGGGGGCGAGCTCGCCTTCGCTCTTCGCGCCGGATTCCCGATGGAGCGCATCTACGTCCACGGCAACAACAAGACGCCTGTTGAACTCGCCGAGTGCCTCGACGCACGAGTGGGGCGCATCGTCGTCGACTCGTTCGAGGAGATGGATCGTCTCTCGGCCATGGCCGCCGAGCGAGGAGTCGAGCAGCGCATCCTCATCCGCGTGACGCCCGGCATCCACGCCGACACGCACACCTACATCCAGACCGGCGCCGAGGACTCCAAGTTCGGCTTCGGCATGAACGAGGGCCTCGCGATGCAGGCGATCGAGCGGGCCATCGCGCTGCCCGGGCTCGACTTCGAGGGCCTCCACATGCACATCGGGTCGCAGATCTTCGCGCTCATGAGCTTCTCGGCGGCCATCGATCGCATGGTCGACTTCATGCGCGAGATCAAAGAACGTACGGGCGTCGCCGTACGGATGCTCGACACCGGCGGGGGCCTTGGCATCAAGTACGGTCTGCCCGACGAGCCGTCGACCATCCAGGACTACGGCAAGGTCATCGTCGACGGCATCAAGGAGGAGTGCGAGAAGCATGGCCTTGCGGTGCCGAGAATGGCCGTCGAGCCCGGCCGCTCGATCGTGGCGAACGCGGGCGTGACCCTCTACACCGTCGGCGCGATCAAGGAGATCCCGAACATCCGCACATACGTTGCGGTGGACGGCGGCATGTCGGACAACATCCGGACGTCGCTCTATGATGCGCACTACGAGGCGCTCATCGTGAACAAGGCCGACCAGCCGCGTGAGATGGTCGCGACGGTGGCGGGCAAGCACTGCGAGAGCGGCGACATCGTCGTGAACGACGCGCCGCTCCAGCACGTCGAGGTGGGCGACATCCTGTGCGTGTGCGCCACGGGCGCCTATTGCCAGTCGATGTCGAGCAACTACAACAAGCAGGTCCGCCCTGGTGTCGTGATCGTGGGCGACGGGGAGTGGCGCTGGGTCGTACGCAGGGAGACGTACGAGGATCTGCTCAAGTGCGAGGTGGGGTAGTTGCCAAGAACGTGCCGAGCCGCGAGCGTCAACGTTCTCGGTAGATGTCCTTGCGGTGGCCCAGCTTAACGACCAGCACGACGAGACGGTCGTCCTCGATCGTGTAGACCACGCGACAGGCTCCCACTCGGATGCGCAACAGGTCTTCCCGGCCGCGGAGGCAGCGGGCGGAACTCGGGCGAGGGTCTGAGGCGAGCGCATCGATGGCTGCTCCGAGCCTCTTCTGCGTAGTGACAGGAAGCTTGCGCAGTTGCCGGTCAGCTCTCGACGTGAACTGGATTCGATACTCTGGCATCCCCGACTACAGACCCAGGTCGCGTTTGATGACTTCCCAGGGAACGCGTTCCTCCTGCGCTTCGAGCAGAGCCTCCCGCGCGTCGGCGATGTCCTGTTCGTCCTCCCAACGCTCGATGAGTGCGTCGAGAAGGCGCAACTCGTCGATCGAGATGATGGCGGCAACATCGGATTCGTGTCGCGTGATCACGGTACGCTCGTGCCTGTACGAAGCTCGGTTGATGATCTCGGCGAAGTCCTTGCGGGCCTCGGCAACGCTCACCCGGGTCATATCGTACCTCCTGTACTTGGTGTACAGAACATACTCTGGGAGGCCTGCACAGTGCAAGCCGAGAGCCCCTTCTCAGGACCCGGTACGATCCATGGGCGGCGGCCACAGGGGTAGCGCTTGGTTGAAGGTGACCGCACGTCGCTCATATTCTGCCGAACAGTCACGCGGAACAGCCGCTTGGCGCCAAGTTAATGCCGTTCGGCGCATTCTCCAAGAAACCTGTTGCACTTCGGCCGAAGTGGGGCACAATGAGTACTGCGAGGTCATCAAGAACTCGGATGGGCAGAACCGCAAGGGGACGTTCGTTCGGGGGGCGGGTGGCCTCGCACTTTGGCGTCCGAACACGGTTTGCCTCCGCCCCGGCGCGCAACTTGTGCCGGCTTCCGCGCCCGCTTGCGCGCTGCGGGCAGCTTCCACCGCAACCTCGCGGCTCGCGCTGTTCCCGCCTCGGTCCGGCTTGTCGGCTACACTAGTGGCCGTTAGCAGCGCGGCGCCTGCCGGGGCGCCGCGTTCGTCTCGGAGGCGCAGAAGGAGCACGTCATGCGTACCGTGAACGTTGGCCTCATCGGCCTCGGTACTGTCGGAGGCGGCGTCGTCGAGATCTTCGACCGACATGCCGAGGACTTCCGTCGACACGCCGGAGTCGACATCGAGCTCGTGCGGTTCTGCGACCGCGATGCGACGCGCGTCGAGGCGCTCGGAATCCCAGCGCATGCGTTCACCAACGACTGGCACGCCATCATCGACGATCCGGGGATCGATGTTGTGATCGAGCTCATCGGCGGTACGGGTGTCGCGCGCGAGGTCGTCCTTGCGGCACTGCAGGCGGGGAAGAGCGTCGTCACGGCCAACAAAGCGCTTCTCGCGAGCCATGGCGAGGAAGTCATGGATGCGGCACACGCAAACGGCGTCGACATCATGTTCGAAGCGGCCGTCGGCGGCGGCATCCCCATCATCAGCCCCCTCAAGCACGTCCTCGTGTCGAACGAGGTCACTGCAGTCATGGGCATCGTCAATGGGACCACCAACTACATGCTCACCCGCATGGCCGATGACGGGCTTGACTACGCGGCCGCTCTGGCCGAAGCGCAGGCGAAGGGTTTCGCCGAGGCCGATCCGACAGCGGACGTCGATGGCCTGGATGCAGCTGCGAAGATCGCGATTCTCGCGTCCATCGCGTTCAACTCCCGCGTCGTCATGTCGCAGGTCCCTGTGGAGGGCATCCGCACCATCACGCCCGCCGACATCGACTACGCCCGCGAGATCGGCTACGCGATCAAGCTCCTGGCGATCGCCCGGCGCGTCGATGGAAGCATCGACATCCGCGTGCACCCCACGATGATCCGCTGCTCGCATCCGCTCGCGAGCGTGAACGGCGTCTACAACGCCATCTACGTCGTCGGCGATTCGGTCGGTGAGACGATGTTCTTCGGCGAGGGCGCCGGATCACTGCCCGCTGCCTCAGCGGTCGTGGGCGACGTGATGGAAGTTGCGCGCCACATCCAGTCGGACTGCCTTGCGATGATCGGCTGCACGTGCACCGACTCGCTCCGCGTTCGCGACATCGGGGAGCTGGAGACTGCGTACTACATCCGCCTCCGAGTGCTCGACAAGCCCGGCGTGCTCGCGGCAACGGCCCGCGTCTTCGGCGAGCACGGCGTTTCGCTCGCATCGGTGATCCAGAAGGCGACCGAGAGCGACGAGGTCGAACTCGTGTACGTCACGCACCACGCCGGAGAAGCGGCAGTGCAGGCGGCGCTCGCCGAAATGCGCGTGCTCGACACCGTGCGCGAGATTGGGACCGTGCTGCGCGTCGAGGAGCTATAGGCGTGTTCGAGCCTGGCGCGAGCGGAGACAACGCGGTGACCGCGACGGGAGGCGCCGGGGCAACGGTGCTCGTGCCCGCGACGAGCGCGAACCTCGGACCAGGCTTCGATTCGTTCGGCCTCGCGCTCGACCTGTTCAACCGCTTCGAGGCCGAGCTTGCCGATGAGTGGTCGGTCGACATCCAAGGAGAAGGCGCGGGTGCGCTCAGCACCGGTACCGACAACCTCGTCGTTCGATGTGTCGCACGGGCGTTCCAGGAGGCCGGGCGTCCCGAGCTTCGCGCGGCGATCGGCTGCGCGAACTTCATCCCCACCGGGAGCGGGCTTGGCTCGTCGTCGGCCGCAATCGTGGGCGGCCTGCTGTTGGGCGAGACGCTCGCAGGCGTGGACTTCGGCGATCGGCGGAGGCTCGAGATCGCGGCGGAGATCGAGGGTCACCCGGACAACGTCGCCGCCGCGCTCTTCGGCGGCTTCACCGTGTGCTGGATGGAGTACGGGCTCGCGCGGTGTGCGCGCTTCGAGCCCGCGCGCGGGCTCGCGACCGTGGTCGTGCCCGCCGTGGGCGAGCTCGCGACCACGGTCGCGCGCGCGATGTTGCCCGACGCCGTGTCCCACAAAGACGCCGCCTTCAATGTCGCGCATGCGGGGCTGCTCGCGGCCTCCATCGCCACCGGTCGGCCCGACTTGCTCGGCGCCGCGCTGAACGACCGACTCCATGAGCCCTACCGCGCAGCTGCCGTGGCCGACCTCGCGGCCGTTCACGGAATCCTGCAGGACGCCGGTGCTGCGGGGGTGGCGCTTTCAGGCGCCGGGCCAACGGTCATAGGCCTCGTGGCCGGCGATACCGATGAGGCGGCTCACGCTCTCGCCGAGGAGGTCGCCGCGCGCGCATGCGCTCGCATCAAGGCACTGGGCACGCGTCGGCCGCCGCAGGCGCTGCGAATCGATCGAGTCGGGGCGCGAGTGCTGTAGCGGTCGGTCCCGCGGTTGACCACCCCCAAGGATGGGGAGAAGATAGGCGGGTCCCCAGTTCGTCTTCCCTCGTCGTGTTCACGTACGGAGGGTTTCCCATGGATGAAACCGCACAGCCCGCTTCGGGCTACCCGCACAGCGGCCCGCCGATCGCCGGCGCCCCGGACGCGAGCGAACAACCGACGCAGGCGCCCCCGCCCTACGGCCCACCGCTCGGCCAGCCGGTGTACGGTTCGGCGCCCTACGGCCCGCCCCCGTACGGTCCGCCCCCGGGCTACCCGCCATACCAGCCCCCGCAGCCTCCCGCGTCGCGAGGCCGCGGCTGGATCGTCGCGCTCGGCATCATCGGGGTCTTCTTCATTGGCGCTATCGTCGTGTGCGCCTGGTTCGGGAGTCTCATCAGCGACAGCGAGCCGATGCTCGCCGGCGACGCCATCGCCCTCATCCGCATCGACGGAGTCATCTCGGGCACGTCCGGCGGAGTGAGCTCTGACTCCGTGACGCCCGAGAGCGTCCTCGATCAACTCCAGCAAGCTGAGGACGACAACCGCGTGAGGGTGATCATCCTGCGCGTTGACTCCCCCGGTGGGACTGCCGCCGCGTCCGAGGAGATTGCGACCGAGGTCGCACGCGTGAAGAAGCCGGTAGTCGTGAGTATCGGCGACGTGGGCGCATCCGGTGCGTACATGGTGTCGAGCCAAGCGGACTGGATCATCTCGGCGCCGGGCTCCAATGTCGGCAGCATCGGCGTCATCCTGCAGGTCGCGAATCTGGAGGGGTTGCTCGACAAGCTTGGCGTCGACTTCGCGGTCATCACCGCCGGCAAGTACAAGGACGTCGGCAGCCCGTATCGCAGCCTCACTCCAACCGAGACGCAGCTGCTTCAGGAACAGGTCGACATCATCTACGAGCAGTTCATCGACTTTGTCGCAAAGGGCCGCAAGATGCCGAAGGACAAGGTGCGAGAGCTTGCTACCGGGTTTGCGTGGGCCGGCACCGAGGCGAAAGACCTCGGGTTGGTCGACCAGATCGGTACGTACAACGATGCCGTCCACAAAGCGGCGAGTCTCGGCAAGATCAGCGGGAAGCCTCAAATCATCGAGTACGGCGGCGGGACGTACATCGATCTCCTCGATATGATCCTCGGCGTGTCGGCGAAACTCGACACCATCGCCACTGCACTGAAGCCCGGAACTGCCTCGACGAGCCCGCCGCTTGCGCGCTAGTTCCTCTCGGGAGTCGACCATGACGCTTCCCCGATTCGAGCCGTTGTGGGCGGCGTCATGATGCGCGTCGTCGCGCTCATTGACGGCGAGCACTATCCGCCCGTTGTGCGAGCCGCGCTTGCTGAACTCGGCCGCGACCACGACGTTGCCGCGGTGGCGTTCCTCGGTGGTACCGAGAAGGTCGATCTCTCGGCGGGCGAGGTCACATACGGGCTGCCCGCAGTGTTCGCCGAGACCCCCGAGTCCGCGCTTGCCGAAGCCATCGGCCGGTTCGCGCCCGACGCCGTCGTCGACCTCTCGGACGAGCCCGTTGTGACGGCCGCCATGCGATTCCGTCTCGCGGGCGTCGCGCTCGCAGCAGGGGTCGAGTACAGAGGCGCCGACTTCCGCTTCTCGCCGCCGAAGATCGAGATAACGACCCGCACCCCGGCGCTCGGCATCATCGGCACCGGCAAGCGGGTCGGCAAGACCGCCATCTCGGCCTACGTCGCTCGTCGCCTCAAGGAGTCCGGTCGCGATATCGTGGTCGTGGCGATGGGACGCGGTGGCCCGGAGGCGCCCGAGCTGATCCGTGGCGATGAGGTCGAGTTGACCACGCCGGACCTCGTCGCGCTTGCGCGCCAAGGGAAGCACGCGGCCTCCGACAACTACGAGGATGCGGTGATGAGCCGCGTGACGACTGTGGGCTCGCGCCGGTGTGGCGGCGGGCTTGCCGGCGACACGTTCTTCGGCAATGTCGCCGAAGGCGGTCGTCTCGCAGACTCGCTCGGCAAAGAGCTCATCGTGTTCGAAGGTTCCGGTTCGGCGATCCCGCCCGCGCACACCGATGCGACCATACTCGTGGTGGGCGCGGGAAGGGGAGTCGGCTACGTGCGCGACTACTTCGGCCCGTATCGGCTCGGCCTTGCCGATCTCGTCATCATCGCCTCTGCGGAGGAGCCGATCGCGACCGCCGAGGAATCCGCCGCTCTGCGACACGAGATCGCGCACATCAGACCCGGGCTGCCCGTCATCTCGACCACGTTTCGCCCCGCTCCCATCGGCTCGGTCGAGGACAGGCGCGTGTTCTTTGCGACCACCGCACCCGAAGCGGTGGTGCCGATGCTCGCGTCGTACCTCGAGCGGGCGTACGGCTGCGAGGTGGTGGGCGCGAGTCCGAACCTGTCGGATCGCGCCCGGCTGCGGGCGGACATGGAGGCGGCGGCGGGCACGTTCGACCTGCTGCTCACCGAGCTCAAGGCTGCCGCCATCGATGTCGTCGCCGAGGCCGGCGAGGAGGCGGGCGTCGAGACGATACTCTGCGACAACATCCCGGTCCCGGTAGACGGGACCGATCTGGGATGCACCGTCGAGGCCATCGCCGCGTGCGCGATCGAGCGCGGGCGCTTGAGAGGAGAGCGCGAGTCGTGAGCCCCGATACACCCAAGGTGGTAATGATCTCCGACAAGCGCCACGGCCTTCCGTTCTCGAAAGGCCTGCTCGCACAGTCCTTCATGGCGACCGGTCTGCCGCCGAGCCGCGCCTACCCGATCGCCGCCGCCGTTCAGGAGGACCTCCGCGGGCGAGACGAGCTCACGCTGAGTTCAGACCGGCTGCGCGCACTCGCGGCCGAGTTCCTCGAACGCATGGAGAGCGCCGAGTTCGCGACTCGCTACCTTCGCATGCGCGAGCTGTCTCGGCTCGATCGTCCGTTGGTGGTGCTGATCGGTGGAACGACCGGTGTCGGCAAGTCCACCATCGCCACCGAGGTGGCGCACCGCCTCGGTATCACACGCATATCCTCGACGGATTCCATCCGAGAAGTCATGCGTGGTATATTCACCCCCGACCTGATGCCCGCGCTTCATGAGAGCGCGTTCAACGCGTGGCAGGGTCTTCGAGTTCCGGTGCCGCAGGGTGCCAATCCCGTGATCGTCGGCTTCCGCGAGCAGACGGCTGTCGTGACCACCGGAGTGAAGGCGCTCATCGATCGGGCGGTGCTCGAGGGTGACAGTCTCGTTATCGAGGGTATCCATCTGGTACCCGGATACCTTGATCCGCGTGCGTTCGCCAATGCGCGGGTCGCCCAACTCGTCATAGGCGTTGACGACGAAGAATCGCACCTGAGTCATTTCTACATCCGAGAGGTGCAGACCGAGGGGTCCCGGCCGTTCGACCGATACCGGACGAACTTCGCCAACATCCGTCTTCTCGGTAGCTACATCGAGGACTTGGCACGGGAGCACGGCATACCGGTCGTGATGAGTCACCAGCTGGACAAGACGGTCGCACAGGTGCTCGAGCACGTCGTGAGCGCCGCAGTCGACGAGGACGTGGACGCGCCCGCGCTGACGCAGGCGACCGAAAGAGAAGAAGGAGGCGGCCAACGGTGAAGTTCTTTCTCGACACGGCCGACATCGCTGAGATCGAGGAGGCCGCGAGCTGGGGAGTGCTCTCCGGCGTCACCACCAATCCCACGTTGTATTCGCGCGTGGGCGGCACGCTCGCGGGCTTCCACGACCACATCAAGCGCATCTGCGAGATCGTTGATGGCCCGGTGTCCGCGGAGACTGTCTCGCTTGACCGCGACGAGATCGTCGAGGAGGGAGTCGAACTTGCGGCTCTTGACCCCCGCGTCGTCGTGAAGGTGCCGACGATGCCTGAGGGTCTCGCAGCTACCCGCGAGCTCGCTGCACGGAGCATCAAGGTCAACATGACGCTCTGCTTCACGGTGCCGCAGGCGCTTCTGGCCGCGCGCTCGGGCGCGGCCTACGTGAGCCCGTTCATCGGCAGGTTCGACGACATCTCCGAGGACGGCTCAGAGCACCTCGCGAATATCGTGGTCGCGCTCGGCAACTACGATTTCGGCCATGACGTTGAGGTGATCGCCGCCTCCGTCCGCCAGCCAATGCACGTGGTGCAGGCCGCGCTTCTCGGCGCCGACATCGCAACTGTCCCCTTCAACGTGCTCAAGCAGTGCGTCAAGCATCCGCTCACCGACCGTGGGCTGGAGTCATTCCTCGCAGACTGGGAGAAGGTCAAGAATCTATGAGCCCTAGACCCCGTAAACGTGGCCGCCGAGGCGGTGGCTACCAGGAGCCGGCCCCCTCGATCAAGCGAGAGGACCTCGAGGCCAAGACGGTCGCCGAACTTCGCGAGATGGCGACCGCGCTCGGTATCGACGTGAAGCTGCTGAAGAAGAAGGACGAGTTGATCGACGCCGTGCTCGAGGCGAAAGTACGCTCGGAGGGCTTCATCGAGGTGCAGGGCATCCTCGACGTCCTTCCCGAGGGCTACGGCTTCCTGCGCACCACCGGCTACCTGCCGGGCGACACCGACGTATACGTGTCGATGTCGACCATCAGGCGGCACGAACTCCGCCGAGGCGATCTCGTTCGCGGCCAGGTCCGCCCTCCCAAGGAAACCGAGAAGTACCCCGCCCTGCAGCGCACCGACGCGGTCAACGGCGGTGATTCCGAAGCGGGACGAGGTCGGCCCAAGTTCGCCGACCTCACGCCGGTCTACCCCGACGTCCGCTTCCGGCTCGAGCACGGAGCCGAATTCATCACAGTGCGCGTCATCGACCTGGTCGCTCCCATCGGCAAGGGCCAGCGCGGACTCATCGTCTCACCGCCGAAAGCCGGCAAGACGACCGTGCTCAAAGACATCGCAGCCGCCATCACGGCGAACACGCCCGAGGCGTACCTGATGTGCCTGCTCGTCGACGAGCGCCCCGAGGAAGTGACCGATAGGGAGCGCTCGATTCACGGCGAGGTCGTGTCCTCGACCTTCGACATGCCGGCCGAGAACCATATCGCCGTCGCCGAACTCGTCATGGAGCGTGCCAAGCGTCTTGTCGAAGCGGGCTGGGACGTGGTCATCCTGCTCGACTCGATCACGCGTCTCGCGCGTGCCTACAACCTTGCCACGCCCGCGTCGGGTCGCATCCTGTCTGGCGGTGTCGATTCGACCGCCCTCTACCCGCCGAAGCGGTTCTTCGGCGGCGCGCGCAACATCGAGAACGGCGGCTCGCTCACCATCCTCGCCACCGCGCTCGTCGACACGGGCAGCAAGATGGACGAGGTCATCTTCGAGGAGTTCAAGGGCACCGGCAACATGGAGCTCCGGCTCGACCGCGGCATGGCCGACCGGCGCATCTTCCCGGCAATCGACGTGGTTGCGAGCGGCACGCGCAAGGAAGAGCTCTTGCTCGACCCGCAGGAAGCGCCATTCGTGTGGGGTCTGCGTCGCATCCTGCACGGCGTGGACTCGTCCGAGAGAGCCATCGACATGCTCATCAAGGGCCTCAAGCAGACGAGCTCGAATCGGGACTTCCTCACCAAGATGGCCAAGGGCGCCCAAGACAAGCGAAACGGCATCGACATCTAGGGCTATCGGTCCGACTGGCCCGCGGCCATCCGGCCATCCGGCCAGCGGGCCGTTCGGCCGCCCGAGCGCCGGAAGCGGATCGCCCGGTGCCGCGTTCGTTGCTCCCTCGGCACACCGCGTGCTATCCTTTCGCGCGCTGCCCTCAAGGCGCCTGGTCGGAAACCAGGGCCACACGCGGAGGTACGACATGAAACAGGGAATCCACCCGGACTACGTCGAGGCGACGGTCACGTGCTCGTGTGGCAACACGTTCAAGACCCACGCCACCACGTCCGAGCTGCACATCGAACTGTGCAACCAGTGCCACCCGTTCTACACCGGCCAGCAGAAGTTCGTTGACACCGGTGGCCGCGTCCAGCGCTTCTCCGACAAGTTCGGCAGCGCTGCGACCTCCGTTATGGAGAAGGAAGCGGCCGAGCGCGAGGCCCGCCAGAAGGCGCACGAAGAGGCTGCCGTTGCCGCTCGCGAGGCGCGCGTCGTCAAGGAAGCCGGGAAGGCCGAGCGCGGGGGCAAGCACGAGGTTGCCGCACATGCCGAGACCGCGGCGGCTGCAGAGGAGTCCGTCGTCGAGGCCGTCGCTGAAGACGCCGGCGCCGAGGCTGTTGCCGCAGAGCCTGCCGCAGAAGCCGATGCTGTTGTCGAAGATGTCGCCGAGGCACAGGCGTCTGAGGAGCCTGCCGAGTAACGTCAGCGACGATCGCCCGCTCGACGGTGCCAGTCCGCTCGGCGGGGTCCCCGTGGCTCCGGCTTCGGGTGGTGTCGGTGGCAACGCAGTCCGATCCCACGACGAGCGCGCCGAGGGGGTGCTTCCTTCAGCTCGCACTCGGACAGATCCTCCAGCAGGGATTCGCAGGGGGCTTTGCATACTGGACGGAGTGGTGCACGCTCTTCGCACCGAACGTCAGGCGCGTCGAATCGAAGCGCGAGGTGGCTATCGTGCACGGACTTGCACTAGCCGAGCTGTTGCCTGCGGCCGTGGGAATCGCGTTGAACCCTCCGGCCGTGGTGGCGGTGATCCTCATGCTCTCCTCAGCTCACCCGAGGCGGAACGCCATCTCGTTCCTCTGCGGGTGGATGACGGGTCTGTTCCTCGTCGGCGCGGTCGTGCTGCTCGTGGGGGACCTGTCTGGCGCGCTGGGTGGCCAGTCCACGACCGCGCTGGTCGTGAAGCTCCTGCTCGGCGTGGTTCTCCTCGCGGTCGCCTTCACGCAGTGGCGCAAAGGTCGCTCTGCCGCCGGCGAACCGGAGATGCCGGGCTGGATGCGCTCCCTTGCCGAGTTCTCAGCCGCGAAATGCTTCGTGACCGCTGCGCTCTTCTCCGGTCTGAATCCCAAGACGCTGGCCCTGAACGTCGCCGGCGTCGCGCTGATCGTCGAAGCGCAACTGAGCGTCGCGACTGAGTGGGCCGCCCTTGCGGTCTTCGTCGTCCTGTCGAGTGTCACCGTCGCGGCACCGGTGGCCTACTACCTCGTCGCACCTGAGGGATCGAAGCGCGCACTCGACGCTTCGAAGCGCTGGCTCGTCGCGAACAACGCGGCGATCACGGCTGTCGTTCTGCTCGTCCTGGGGGTCATGCTCGTGGCGGCAGGAGCGCAAGGGCTGATCGCTCGCTGAGGACGCCCCGAGTCGTCGACCTATCGTTTCGGGGACGCCAGACCCGTGACGGGGACTCGGATCACGGGGTACTTGCCGCTCGTGACGACCGGGCGCCACACGAACGTGCCTTCCTCGGCGTCTTCGGGAACCTCGAACACGTATCTCAAGTTGAGTTCGACTCCCGGCGGGATCGTGCCGGTTCGGACGTGCTCCACGATACCGGCCACGAGAGCTCCGGGGTACGAGGTCCCGGCGACCTCGAGGAGGGTGTTGTAGACGGAATACGGCGTCCCGTTGATCGCCAGGGGCTTTCCAGTCGTGTTCTTGAGGACCATCCTGACGGCTACGTGATGCATTCCCGCTTCTGGCCGAGGGGCCTGCGGATGAAGCACGGCCGGACCCGCGGAGACCACGCGCATCTCGAGCGGCGCGAGGCGGATCGTCTCGCCGACCGCGGCGGTCTGCACTGGCAAGTTGTCGCTCTCGGAAGGGGTACTCGTGGCTTCGCTGGCCTCCTCGCCGTCGGTCGCGGTGCGACCGAAACACGCGGTGAGCGAGAACACGATGCCGAGCAACAGCGCGACGGAGATCAGCGCGAGCAGCGACCTGCTACTCGTAGTGGACGGACGGCTGATGCAGGTCTCGACCCGCCTTTGCACTGCGACCTCCTCGGCAGTCTGGCTGGACGACCCGAGCATAGCAGGAGTCCCAGGGGCCGTGCGCTGAACGTCCGTGAGGGCCTGTGTCTCGCCGAGCGGTTCGGCTGCCGTCGGTGCGCGGGTGACCTGGCATCGGTTTCGAGCACGCGGCGAGGGGTATCCTAGTTCATAGCGGGGAGCCTTCCAGGCACCACGCTGCCAACAGCGCCGTTCGGAGGGAGACAAGCATGCGTGCACTCGGAGGGCTTCTGGTATGTGTGTCCGTGGTCGTGGGCGTCGCGCTCGCTGGGTGTACACAAGCGAGCTCGCAGGACCCGGCAGCCCTGAAGGACGTTCAGTGGACTCTATCGGCGAGCAGCGAGACCGAGGCGGACCTCACGAACCTGGGCATCATCGCGAAGTTCGACGGGACCCGCATGACGGGCTTCTCGGGAGTCAACAGCTACACAGGCCCCTACGAGGCCGGTGATGACGGAACCTTCGAGTCCGGGCCGTTCGCATCGACGATGATGGCGGGGCCGGAGCCGGCCATGGCAGCCGAGGCCGCGTACATGAAGATCGTCGACGCCGCCGAGAAGTACGAGGTCGCTGACGGTCGTCTCACACTCACCACTGCTGACGACAAGACGCTCACCTACGATGCGGCAGAGCCGTTCGACCTTGCCGGGAGCTCCTGGACCGTGACCGGCTACAACAACGGCAAGGAAGCCGTTGTGGGTCCGGTCGAGGGCTCTGAGCTGACGCTTGAGTTCGGCACGGACAAGACGGTCTCCGGCAACGGCGGCGTGAACACGTTCAATGGTCCGTTCGAGTCCGGCGACACGTCCATCAAGATCGGGCCCCTCATGCAGACGAAGATGGCAGGACCAGAGGAGCTCATGACCCAAGAGCAGCAGTACACCATCGCACTCCAGGCGGCCACGGAATGGGAGGTCGCCAACAACGTCCTCACCCTCCGGGACGGCGAAGGAGCTATGCAAGTAGTCGCTGCTAAGAAGTAGGCGTCCTGCCCTCCCCGAGCCTCGGCGGAGCTGCACGGAGGGGCATAGCCATGGATTTGCGCCGCGATGCCACGGCCAAGGGGGCCTGCTTTCCGTGACCGAGTCCCGCCGAGAACAGCGCATTCTGCTGCTGTCGACGGCCGTTGCCGCTGCCTTGTCCGGGATCGGCGTGGTCCTCGGTCTGTTCGCGGGCTCGATGGCCATCGTCTTCGACGGGATGTTCGGGTTCATCGACGTCGCGATGTCGCTGATCGCGCTGTACGTGATCCGACTTGCCGCCCGAGAGCCGGACGGCCGCTTTCAGTACGGCTACTGGCACATCGAGCCGATGGTGCTCGCGTTCTACGGTGGCATGCTGCTTCTCCTGTGCCTCTACGCCCTTGTGGATTCCGTCAGCAGGCTGCTCAGTGGCGGCTCTGAGGTGCAGTTGGGTTGGGCGCTCGCCTATTCGGGGACGGCGGCCCTGGTGGGCCTCGCGATGTGGGCCTATGAGCGCCGAGAGAATCGCTCGGCGCAGTCAGATTGGGTCTTGCTCGATCAGCGGAGCTGGTTGATGACCGGTGCGGCGTCCGCGCCCATGCTCTTGGCGTTCGCGGCAGCTTGGGCGCTGTCGCTGTCGCGCTACGCGTACCTCGCGCCGTATGTCGACCCCGCGATCGTGGCGATCCTGAGTCTGGTGTTCATCGGACTGCCGGTCGGCACACTGAGACAGGCCGGGTCGGAGATCCTCCTCGCGACTCCCACAGAGCTGGATCAGCGCGTCAGGGCGACTATGGACGCGATCGTCGAACGGCAGGGGTATCTCGGCAATGAGAGCTATGCCGCCAAGGTCGGACGGGGAACATTCGCCGAGATAGCCATCCTCGTGGAACCGGATCGCAAGCTCGGGACGGCGGCCGAGCTCGACGCGATCCGGGCGGAGATCGCCGATGCGCTCGACCTCCACTGGCCGACTGCGTGGCTGACAGTGAGCTTCACCGCCGACGAAGCGTGGACCTGACGGGATCGGAGGATACCCCATGGACAGCAAGAAGGTTTGGATGTGGGTAGGCATCGCCGCCGCGGTCGTTGCGGTGGTCGCGCTCGCCTGGTTGCTGCTCTCCGGCAATCAAGCGAGCGTGCCGGACGTCGTGGGCAAGCAGGCCGGCGACGCGGTTCGAGAGCTGCAGGACGCCGGGTTCGTGCTCGGTGACTCGACCGAGACGACGGATACGGACGTTCCCGTCGGTGCGGTCGTCGAGCAGACGCCCGAGGGCGGCGCCAAGGCCGAGAAGGGCTCTGCGGTCTCCATCGTGGTCTCCACGAAGGTCGCCGAGGTCGAGGTTCCCGAGGAGGCCAGCAAGGACGCAACCGTGACCGTTCCCGACGTCACCAGCAAGGAGGCTTCGCCGGCGGCGGACTCGATCACCGCAGCCGGTCTCGTCCCGGTCGTGTACCGCGACTACAACGCCGACGCTGCCGCCGGCACCGTTTTCGGGCAGGTGCCCGCCGCCGGCGACGAAGTCGCGCCCGGCACCTCAGTCGCGATCGGCGTGTCGCTCGGTGCAGCGCCGACGAACCCGAGGGTCCCGAACGTTGTCGGCAGGACGAGGGCTGACGCCACCTCAGCGCTCGGGAGGGCCGGGTTCGGCGTTCGAGTGTACGAAGCGTACAGCGCGACCGTCACTGCCGGCGTGGTGTTCACGCAGTTCCCCGCGGCGAACACCCCCGTGCTCGCCGGATCGACCGTAGCCATCGGCGTGTCGAAGGGCAGGGCGCCGACAACGCCCGCGCCGCCTGCCAACGTCGCGGTCCCCAACGTCGTGGGCCAGACCGAGGCCAACGCGAGCAAGGCGCTCAAGAACGCCGGCCTGGGCGTCAACTCCTACACGATCTTCAGCGATACGGTCGCCAAAGGAAGCGTCGTCGGTCAGCTGCCTTCAGCGGGTGCGAGCGTGGCCAGGGGTACCGTGGTCGGTATCGCCGTCTCGGACGGCAAGGCGCCCCAGTCGGTGACCGTACCCGACCTCGTTGGGAAGACCGCCGACGATGCGTACAAGGCGCTCGAGGGCCTCGGGCTCCAGGCGGTGAGCGTGTCCGATCCCAGTGCGTCCGAGCCCGACGGAACGGTCATCGACCAGCAGCCCGAAGCCGGATCCAAGGTCCCGCCGAACTTCCGCGTCGTACTGGTGATCGCCGGGGGCGCGGTGCCGGAGCCGTACTAGCCGCGCCGTGCGGCGGACTCCGGCACCGAGGTTTCGCACTCCCGGCCGCCGCGCAGCCAGCCTAGGAAGCGAGCCGGGATCGCACCTTGTAGGTGGTTCATCGTCCGCAGACAACGGGTACTACTTCTAGCAACCACTAGATGAAGGAGGGTCTCATGGCCGACATACCTGTCCGCGGCGTGCCGCCAGATCTTGTGGCGCGCGTCCACGATCTGATGCCTCAGCTCACCTCGGATCTATCCGAGCTGATCGCGATCCCGTCGGTTTCCGAGGCGGGATACCCGAAGTCAACTCACGAGGATCTCCTAAGGGCGCGGGACTACATCGTCGGGCTCTTGCGCGACGCCGGGTGCGAAAGCATCACCGACCTCGAGATCACGGACACCGCGCCGGTCATCGTCGGCGAGGTTCCCGGCCCTGAGGACTCACCGACCGTGTTGCTCTACAGTCACTACGACGTCGTGCCGGCCGGCGACGAGTCCCTGTGGGACACGCCGCCCTTCGAGGCGACACTGCGCGACGGAGCGCTCTACGGGCGCGGCGCGGGAGACACGAAGTCGAACATCGTCGCGGTCATCGGCGCGCTCCGCGCGTGGGATGGCCGCCCGCCGGTGGGCCTGAAGTTCGTGTTCGAGGGTCTCGAGGAGGTCGGGAGCGGCGGCTTCGTTCCCTACGCGCTCGCGCATCCTGAGTCCTTCGACGCAGACGCGATGGTCATCGCCGACATGGGCAGCGTGCGACCGGGAATCCCCACGCTCACGGTTGCGCTACGCGGCATGGCGAACGTGACCGTGTCCGTGCGAACGCTCGCTTCGGCCAAGCACAGCGGGCAGTACGGCGGCGCGGCGCCCGACGCGCTGCTCGCCCTCATCCGGGCGCTGTCGACGCTGCACGACGAGCACGGCGACGTTGCCGTGGAAGGGTTGCGCCGGGAGGAGTGGACGGGCGGCGGCCCGTCCGAGGAGGAGTTCCGGGAGCTCGCCGAGGTCGTTGAGGGCCAGCCGCTGATCGGCACGGACTCGCTCGGCTCGAGGGTGTGGTCGGGCCCCGCGATCACCGTGATCGGCATCGACGTCCCCTCGGTCGACAACGCCCTCAATGCTGTCCAGCCCTTCGCGCGGGCGAAGCTCAACGTCCGCATCCATCCGCAGCAAGACGCCACCGAAGCGCAGGCCGCGGTCGTCCGCCACCTCGAGCAAGCGATGCCCTACGGTATCAGGCTCTCCGTAGAGCCCGGACCCACCGGCAATGGTTTCGCCGCCGATACGAGCAGTCCGGTGTTCGCCGCAGCGTGCGCGGCGTGGTCTGAGGCGTGGGACGCCGAGACGATCACGGCGGGAGGCGGCGGCTCGATCCCCATCGTGAGCGCGCTGGCCCAGGCCTCTCCCAAGGCTGTCGTCATGCTTGGCGGTGCGACGGACGGCTATGCGAACATCCACGGACCGAACGAACGGGTGCTGCTGGACGAGTTCGAGAAGACGACGTTGGCGGTGGCCGACTTCCTCGGCCGGGCGGCAAAGGCGTCCGAAGAGGGGAGTGCCACGTGAGCGCAGAAGCCGCCCCGATCCCGGCCGAGAAGCAGAAATCCGGCGGGTTCCTCGACGTCATCGAGCGGGTGGGCAACAAGGTCCCCCACCCGGCGATCCTGTTCTTGGCGTTGTGCCTCGGGATGATCCTCCTGTCGCAGGTCTTCTACTGGACCGGAGCGAGCGCGACCTACGAGGTCGTCAAGCCGCCGCCCGTCCCGGTGGAGCAGGTTGACGTCGCCGGCTCGACCCTGCCCGCCGAAGTCCTGCCGTCCGAACAGGCCGACGCCGGAGACTACAAGGTCGTCACAGAGACGGTGAAGGCCCAAGGCCTGCTCACCGCCGACGGCATCCGCTTCCTGTTCACGTCGTTCGTGCGCAACTTCATGGGTTTCACGGCTATGGGCATCATCCTCATCGTCATGATAGGCGTGGGTGTAGCCGAGCTCTCCGGGCTCATCTCCTCGCTCATCCGCAAACTCGTCGCGGTGTCTTCGGTCGGGACGCTCACCTACATCATCGTGTTTCTCGGCATCATCTCGTCGATCGCATCGGACGCCGGCTACCTCGTGCTCATCCCGCTCGGCGCGGCGGCGTTCATGAGCGTTGGGCGGCATCCACTCGCGGGCATGGCAGCAGCGTTCGCCGGTGTGGCGGGAGGGTTCGGCGTGAACCTGCTCATCACCCCAACCGACGCCGTCCTCACCGAGGTCACCAACGAGGCCATCCACCTCGTCAACCCAGCGCAGTCGATCACCATCACCTCGAACTTGTTCTTCGGCATCGGCTCGACCATCATGCTTACCGTGCTGCTGGCGATCGTAACCACACGCGTCGTGGAGAAGCGTCTCGGGACCTACGATCCCTCGTCCGCACCCTCCGGTGAGAAGAACGCCGATGAGGCGGACGCGTTCGCGGACATCACCCCCGAGCAGGACTCAAAAGGCCTGCGACTCGCGGGTATCGGGATGCTCATCGTCCTCGTGGTCGTTGGCCTGCTGACGTTCCTTCCGGGGGCGCCGCTGCGTGACCCGGCGACCGGATCGATCATCGGCACGTCGCCGTTCATGGATAGCCTCATCGTTATCATCGCGCTCGTCTTCCTCGGTGCGGGCCTCGGCTACGGACGCGGCGCGGGAAGCCTCACGGGGAGCAATGACGTTATCGCAGCGATCCAGAAGTCGTGGGCGGGACTCGCCGGGCTGTTGTTCCTGTTCTTGCTCATCGCCCAGTTCATCGCGTACTTCAACTATTCGAATCTCGCCCAGATCGCCGCGGTACGGCTCGGGGACACCATCGAGACGATGAACGTCGGCAGCGTCTGGCTGCTGCTGGGTGCCATCCTGATCACCGCTGTCGTGGGCATCATCATGCCTCAGGCGATCGCGAAGTGGGCGCTGCTCGCCCCCATCTTCGTCCCGCTGTTCCTCCGACTGGGGATCGCTCCGGAGGCCGTGCTCGCCGCGTATCGGGTGGGCGACTCCCCCATCAACATCGTCACACCGATCATGGCGTACTTCCCGCTCATCGTGGTGTTCGCTGCGCGCTACGAGAAGCGCTCGGGCATCGGCACGGTCATCGCGCTCATGCTCCCGTACTTCGTCGCGCTCACGATCGTGTGGACGCTGTTCTTTGCCGCGTGGTACCTGCTCGGCATCCCGTGGGGACCGGGAGGGATGTGACAACCGACCCAAGGCACGGCGGCGGCCCGGCCGGAGGACCGGGTATCTAGCGGAGTCCCTGACCGTTTCGACTCGACCGAGGAGGCGGCATGCTCCACGTCGATATACCGTCCCAGTCAGACGTGTCGCTTCTGACTGCTCATTGCGCGTTCCCTTCGGTGTCGATCTACGTGCCCACGTCGCCTCTCACCCAACAGGCACAGGCCTCGCGAATCGAGTTCAAGAACCTCTGGCGAGCAGCGGCAGACCAGCTCGGCGAAGCTGGATGCACGACTCGCGAGCTGGGCGAGATGGAGGAAGAGGCTGCCGACCTGATCGACGACGACGCCTTCTGGGAGGTGCAGGCCAACACGCTCGCGGTCTTTCTCACCCCCGAGCGCATGCTGACCTACCGCCTGCCCAGCAGACTCCAGCCGGTCGTCGAGGTCGCAGACCGCTACTACGTCAAGCCGCTCCTGCGCGCGGTGACAGTCCCGCAGTCGGCATTCGTCCTTGCCCTGGCCCAAGGCAGCGTCCGATTGGTCGAGGTATCGGCGGACCTTCCCGCGTTCACCGTTGACGTGCCGGGAATGCCCACCGACGTCGCTGCCAGTGCCGGCAAGTCATCGATCGCGGACCGCGCCCCCATTCGGAGGATCCAGGGTTCCGAGGGTCAGAAGCTCAGGATGCGCCAGTACGCTCGCAAGATCGACGGCGCCCTGCGCGACACGCTCACCGGTCGCACCGAGCCCTTGATCCTCGCCTCAGCGGAGCCGCTCGCCTCGATCTATCGCTCCGTGAACACGTACGCCCACCTTGCGAACGAGATCATCGAGGGCAATCCCGAGAGACTCACCGGTGCCGATCTGGCGCAGGCGGCACGGGGTGTGATCGATCGGATCAACGAAGCTCACCTGCGGAGTCTCATGGCGAAGTTCGGAGAGCATAAGGCTCAGGGCCGCGGAACCGCGGACATCGCCGAGGCCGCCCGAGCGGCCACCCTCGGAGCCATCGCCGAGCTGGTCGTGGATATCGACGCGAACGTCCCCGGCACGATCGACCCCGACTCCGGAGCGGTCAGCCTCGCCACGGAGGGCTCGGCAGCAACCTACGGCGTCATCGACGAGATCATCCGGCGCGCCACGGCCACGGGTGCTAGCGTGATCGCGACCCGCGCGGAGAACCTGCCTGCCGGCGCTGCCCTGGTCGCCCTACTCCGCTACCCGCTGGGGTAGCAACTGTTCACAGTCCGCAGACGTAGCCTAGACTCCAGGGACATGATGACTGCAGCAACAGTCGCCACCGGCCGCAGATCGGGCGAGGAGACGAGAGGGGCACGTGTCGAAGCCGCGAAAGAGGCGGCACGCCGGCCTCCAGCCGCTCCAGGCCTTCATGCGACGCGGCAGGGACGGCTCGCGTCTGTCGCAGAGGGGCCGCGGACTCCCAACCTCTTCGCAGGGCGGCACGACATCCCCGTCCACCTCATCGCACTCCGGGCTCATATGCCTGAGCTCTTCACCGCATGAACGACATTGCGATCACGTTCGCGATCCTGGGGCTGGCTGTCGCGCTCTTTGCCTGGAACCGGCTCCCTGTGGGGGTCGTCGCGCTCGGCGTCGCGGTGGCGCTGTGGGCCACCGGCGTGCTCGACCTCGGCCAGGCATTGGCGGGCTTCGGCGACCCCACTGTCATCTTCATCGCGTCCCTGTTCGTGGTCAGCGAGGCCCTCGACGCCACGGGCGTCACAACATGGGCGGGTCAGCAGCTCATGGACCGTGCGGGAACAAGCCGGACCCGCCTCCTCGTTCTCATGATGGTCCTCGTCGCGCTTCTCACCGCGCTCATCAGCGTGAACGGCTCGGTGGCGGCCCTCATTCCCATGGTGATGGTGCTCGCAGTGCGCTTGAAGTGGTCGCCCTCAAAGCTGCTCATGCCGCTTGCGTTCGCCGCGCATGCGGGCTCGATGCTCGCACTCACCGGCACTCCCGTGAACATCCTCGTCTCGGAGACGGCCGCCACTGCGACGGGGCGCGGCTTCGGCTTCTTCGAGTTCGCGTTGGCCGGCATCCCGCTGCTCGCGGTCTCGATCGGCGTCGTCACCCTCCTGGGAGAGCGGCTTCTTCCCGAGCGGAGCCCCAGCGTCATGCCGCCCGACCTCAGCCGCCATGCGCACACACTGGTCGAGGAGTACCACCTCACCGAGGGCGTGACGCGCCTGCGCGTCCGCGGCACATCCCCACTGGTCGGTATGGAGCGGGCCGGCTTCGATCTCGCCGAGTACCCGGGGCTCTCGCTCGCGGGCATCTACCGGGCGAGCGCTGCAGCGCCTGCTGCACCAGGCGACGGGGAAGGGGATGGGATCGCGCCGCGCTTCTCGGAGGGTGACATCATCGCGGTTCAAGGATCGCCGGACGCCGTAGCTGCACTGGCCTCCGGAGCACATCTCGCGATCCGACCCGAGGGGGAGCAGATGCCCAGCGGGCTCTTCAGCCGAGCATCCGGCCTCGCCGAAGTCATCGTGCCCCCTCGTTCGCCGCTCCTCGGTGCGCAGATGACCCCGGGGATGGTGACGCCGAGCGGCAACCTCGTGCTCCTGGCGATCAAGCGTCAGGGCGAGACGCTGGGTCCCGGTGCGGTCGAGCTTGCGCAAGGCGACACTCTGCTGCTCCAAGGGACGTGGGCCGCGCTCGACGACACCCTCGACGAGCCCGACGTCATCGTCGTCGACTCGCCAGACCTCGTGCGGCGCCAGACGGTGCCGCTCGGCCCGGGCGCTCGCACGACGCTCGCGATCCTCGTGGCGATGGTCGTGGCGCTGGCGAGCGGCGTAGTGCCTGCGGCGGTGGCTGGCCTCATCGCGGCCTGCGCGGTAGTGGTCACCGGGGTGCTTTCGCCGACGAAGGCGTACCGCGCGATCTCCTGGACCACTGTCGTCCTCGTGGCGGGAATGATGTCGCTGTCCGCGGCGATGACGCAGACCGGTGCGGCGGACCTCGTGGCGAAGCAGCTGATCGACGTGGTGGGCTCCGCGAGCCCGTACGCGTTGATCGCCGGCTTGTTCGTGCTGACCGCGGTGTTCAGCCAACTCATCAGTAACATGGCGACCGCGCTCATCGTCATCCCCATCGGGCTGGCCGCTGCGGCCGACGCGGGGATCGCCGTTCAACCCGTGCTGATGTCGATCTGCGTCGCGGCTTCGGCGGCGTATCTGACGCCCGTCGCGACGCCCGCCAACATGATGATCATGCAGCCGGCGGGCTATCGCTTCGCAGACTACTGGAAGCTCGGCGGCGTGCTGCTCGCCTGGAGCTTCGTGGTCGCGGTGTTCTGGGTCCCTGTCGTGTGGAGGTTCTGAGCCGTGCCCCAGCTGGTTGACCGTATCCGGGACTCGTTCGACACGGCGAGCGCCGCCGAGCAGCGCTCCCGCCTACCTGCGTGGGTCGGAATGTTGGGCTCGGTGACCTGGGCGTTCGTAGGTGCAACGCTCTCGCTCCTGATCATCGCCGCATTCATCGCCGCGAGCAGCAGCATCTCAGTGCCGTTGATCCTCGCCGTGGTGATCGCGTGCGTGACCGTACCCGCGGTGGATCGGCTTGCGGGACGCGGGGCGTCCCGCATAATCGCCGCGGTCGCGGTGCTCGTGGGCATTGCCGCGGCAGGCGCGTTCACGGTCTGGCTCGCAGTACGTGGGATAGCAGCGCAAGCGCCGATGATCTGGGCACAAGTCGAGCGAGGTGCGGCGACGCTCGGGGGTTGGCTCGGCGAGTTCGGCCTGGATCGAGCGGGCCTCATCGAGCTGGTCTCAGTATCCCGAGAGGCGGTCGCCGGGGACTCCGTACTCGTGGACGGGCTCGTTGCCCCTGCGATGCGCGCCCTGACGACAGGGTTCTCGAGCGCGTTCGCGTTGCTCTTCGGGATGGTGATCTCCGGCGCACTGCTCGTCTACATCCTGCGCGACTTCCACCAGATCGTGGAGTGGGTCGGTGCGCGGGTGGGCCTGCCCGCCCCGCTCGGCGGGCAGGTTGTGCTCGACGGGGTCGATAGCGTGCAGGCCTACTTCCGAGCGACGACTATCTCGGGGTTCGTGGTCGCGGTTGTCATTGGCGTTACTGTCGCACTGCTCGGCGTCCCCCTGGCAGTCCCCATCGCTTTGGTCACGTTCCTGACGTGCTACATCCCATTCTTCGGCGCCATCTTCTCGGGCGCGTTCGCGTGTCTCGTCGCGCTTGGGCAAGGCGGTCTCGCCAAGGCGCTCGTCGTGCTGGTCGTCGTCCTGGTCGCCCAGAACGTCTTGCAGACCGTCATGAACGCGAACATGATGGGCGACTCGCTGCGGCTCAGCCCCGTTGTCGTGCTGGTGGTCACCATGCTCGGGGGCATCTTCGGCGGTCTGCTCGGCGCAGCGCTTGCCGCGCCGACCACGGCGTTCCTGATTCGCGCCACGAACCGATTCCGAGAAGCCGCAGAGGATTCCCTGCCGTGACGAGGCTGGCATGACACTGAACGCCTGGGCCGTGTTCGACCTCCTCGTCCTCATCTACTGGGTCGGCGTCGCACTGCTGATCATCTCCGAGGACCGCGAGCCCACGGCCGCGATAGCCTGGCTGCTCGTGCTGTTCGCGCTGCCGTTCGTGGGGCTTGTGCTGTACTTCTTCCTGGGCAGGAACTGGCCCGCCATCACCCAGAGGTCGCCCACAACGCGCGAAACCGCGCAGGTGGTGGCGACCTTCATGCCGACGATCTACGCGCCGGCCGCCGAGAAGGTCAGCACCTTCCGCCGTGGCCTGGACCCCGGCTACCCTCGGTCGATCGAGCGCCTGATCGAGCGCAAGTCGGGCGCGCCCATCCTTCCGGTGCGCACGCTCGATCTCTTCGGATCGGGTGCGGAGTACTTCGACACGCTCATCGCCGACATCCGGGCGGCCGAGCGCTTCGTGCACATGCAGTACTTCATCTGGAAGCGCGATGAGCTCACCGCGCGCATCACTGAAGCGCTCTTGGACCGGCTTGTAGCAGGGGTCGAGGTCCGGATTCTCAACGACTACGTCGGCAACGTGCAGTACTCCAAGAGCGAGCTCAACGAGCTGCGCAAAGCCGGAGCCATCGTTGGCAGCGATGTGACCGGGCTTGCCCGACTGAACTACCGCAATCACCGCAAGATCACGGTCATCGACGGCGAGATCGGCCACACCGGGGGGTTCAACATCGGCCAGGAGTACATCGACGGCGGGAAGCGCTTCCCGGCCTGGCGCGACACGGGCTTGCGCATGACCGGCCTTGGCGTCGCGGAATTCGAGAAGCTCTTCGACATGCGGTGGTACGAGGTCTACCGAGAGGACCTCTTCAAGCCCGAGTATTATCCCGACCCGGATCTGCCCCTCGGCGACATCATGGTGCAGACCGTGCACCAGGGATACGACGACCCGTGGAACGCGACTACCCGCGCGCACCAGATCGCCATCGCAGGCGCGCGCGATCGCGTGCTCATCCAGTCGCCGTACTTCGTGCCCGACATGACGACGCTCGATGCGATGATCAACGCTGCATCTGGGGGCACGCAGGTCGACTTCATGATCACCGAGTGGCTCGACAAGAAGTGGCCGTTCTGGGCCGCACAGTCATACTTCGAGCCGCTCCTCGAGGCTGGCGGACGCATCTTCCTGTGGCAAAAGGGGTTCTTCCATTCCAAAGCGCTCATGGTCGACGGCGAGCTGGCCTCCGTCGGCACGCTCAACATGGACATCCGCAGCCTGAAGCTGCACAAGGAGCTCATGGTGTGGATCTACGACCGTGACATCGCCCGTCGGGCCGAGGATCTGTGGAACGCTGATTTCGCGGACTGCCGAGAACTGACCCTCGACGACGTTCGTTCATGGGGCGCGGGCCTTCGATTCCGCAACTCGCTGGCCCGCTTGACCTCCCAGCTACTTTGACGTGCAACCCGCTGTGTGGGCGTGGCCGGGGTTAGGACGCTCGCTTGTCCGGGAATGCGGGCGCGTTCCGTGGCTCGGTGCTTGCTGCTCAGTGCCAGTCGAAACACGGTCAGCCTCCTCGGCCTTTGGTATAGTCGTTGGGCCCGTGCCGGCGTGGCACTGAAGCGGTGGCCACAGTCCGCGAGCCCGAGAGGTCTTCCTGAACCCATGGACGTCCGCCTGCTCTACAGCACCCCCGATCCCGAACGCGCAGTCGCTGCAGCCGCGCGGCTTTGCTACGCGCCGGTCGGTGCTGCCGAGCTTATCGAGGGAATGAGCGCCGACGCGGAGCGCAAGGTGCTCCGGACGATTCTCAAGAGCGGCCACCATTCAGCGCTCGAGCACGCGTCGTACACCTTCGCCATCGACGGGGTGTCGCGGGCCCTCACGCATCAGCTGGTGCGGCACCGCGTCGCGTCGTACAACCAGCAGTCTCAACGCTATGTGGCGTATGTTGAGGAGCCGACCTTCGTCGTTCCGCCTGCGGTCGCGCAGGATCCCGAGGCGCTCGCGCGTTTCAACAGTGCCACGGCGGCTGCTTTCGACGCGTACCGCGGACTCGTCGATTCCGGCGTCGCCGCCGAGGACGCGCGCTATCTTCTGCCCAACGCGATGGAGACCAAGATCGTCGTCACGATGAACATGCGCGAGCTTCTGCATTTCTTCGAGGTCCGCTGCTGCAAGCGCGCGCAGTGGGAGATTCGCAAGCTCGCGCTCAAGATGCTCGAACTCGTCGAGTCGACAGCGCCCTACGTGTTCATGGACGCGGGGGCGGCCTGTCGCCGAGGTCCCTGTCCGGAGGGCGCCATGACGTGTGGCGACCCCTATCCGAAGGCGCCTGTCCGTGAATAGCGCATTCACCAGCAACGGCAGCGGCGAAGCGGTAGCTCAACCGGTCGGCCGTATCGAGCACACCCACATCGGAGGCCAGGCGGTCCTCGAGGGCATCATGATGCGCGGCAAGTTCAACTGGGCGATCGCCGTGCGCCAGCCCGACGGTGAGGTTCACCTCGAGGAGCACGACCTCACGTCGGCGGTCTCGGACAAGCCGTGGCTCGGCAAGCCTGTCATCCGCGGCGTGGTCGCCTTCTACGAGACCATAGTGCTCGCCATGCAGGCGTTCGCCATCTCGGCAGAGTACGCCGGTATGGGCGAAGAGGAAGGTGAGAAGCTCTCGAGCCGCGAGATCTCGATGTCGATGATCCTCGGCCTCGTGCTCGCCATCGGCCTGTTCATCGTGGCGCCGGCGCTCGTGACGAACTGGGTAGTCGGTCCTGCAATCGAGCGCCCGTTTGCCTGGAACCTCTTTGACGGGGTTCTCCGAGTACTTGCGTTCTTCGCCTACATCTGGGCGATCAGTCGCGTGAAGGACATCCAGCGCGTGTTCGCCTACCACGGCGCCGAGCACAAGACGATTCACGCATACGAGCATGGCCTGCCGCTCGAAACCGACGTGATCCAGCGCTATGAGACGCTCCACGTGCGCTGTGGAACATCGTTCCTGCTCATGGTGATGGTCATCGCCCTCGTCGTCTATTCGTTCGTGCCCATGAAGGCGATCCTTGCCGCCGTCGGGCTCGAGGCGCGCTGGGCGGTCACGCTGCTTGCGATCCTGATCCGCATCGTCTTGCTGCCCCTCATCGCGGGCCTCGCCTACGAGGTCATCAAGTGGGCGGGCCGCATGCCGGACAACCCGGTTGTGAAGGTCGTGCTCTGGCCCGGCCTTCAGCTGCAACGCATGACCACGCGACCCCCCGAGGATTCGATGGTGGAGATCGCCGTGGCTGCGATGCAGCCGATCATCGCGCGCGAGACCCTCGAGAGGCATCGGGCGGCAGGAGAGGACGTCTCGGGCCCCGAGCCGGCAACTGAAGAAGCACGCACGGCACCAGTCAGCGACGCCGGCGAGCTGCTCGACGCGCTCTAGCTGGGTCCGCTGTACAATGCGTGACTGCTGCGGACGCACGCGTCTGCTTCTCTGATTGGACCTACCATGCGCCAGAAACTCGAACAGATCCTCGCCTCGTACGAAGCGCTCACGGAGCGCCTCGGAGATCCCACCGTACTCACCGACCAGAAGGAGTACGCGCGCCTCGCCAAGGAGCATCGTGCCCAGACGCCGCTTGCCGAGAAGGCGCGCGAGTACCTCTCGGCGATCGACGAGCTCGAGTCGGCGAAGGAGATGCTCCGGACCGAGTTCGACGCCGATGTGAAGGACATGGCTGCCGAGGAGGTCCACGATATCGAGGCGCGCCTGCCCGCGCTCGAGGACGAGCTCAAGGTGATGCTGCTGCCCGGCGACCCCAACGACGAGAAGGACATTATCGTCGAGATCCGCGCCGGCGCGGGTGGGGATGAAGCCGCCATCTTCGCGGGAGACCTCCACCGCATGTACACGCGCTACGCCGAGTCACAGCGGTGGAAGGTCGAGGACATCGACGCGAGCGAGAGCGAGGCTGGTGGCTTCAAGGAGGTCTCGTTCCGTGTGAAGGGCGACAAGGTGTATTCGAAGATGAAGTTCGAGTCGGGCGTGCACCGAGTGCAGCGCGTTCCTGCGACCGAGTCCCAGGGGCGCATCCACACCTCCACGGCAACGGTCGCAGTCCTTCCGGAGGTCGAAGACGTCGAAGTCGAGGTCAACCCCAACGATCTGCGCATAGACGTCTATCGTTCAAGTGGTCCCGGCGGGCAGTCGGTGAACAAGACCGACTCGGCGGTGCGCATCACGCATCTCCCGACCGGGCTGGTGGTCCAGTCTCAGAACCAGAAGAGCCAGCTCCAGAATCGAGAGGCCGCCATGCGCGTGTTGCGCGCGCGTCTCTACGAGCAGGAGCTCGAGCGTCAACAGGCCGAACTCGGCGCCCAGCGGCGGAGCCAGATCGGGTCGGGCGATCGCAGCGAGAAGATCCGCACGTACAACTTCCCCCAGGACCGCGTGACCGACCACCGCATCGGGCTTACCGCGCACAACCTGCCGGCGATCATGATGGGCGAGATCGGCGGCATCGTCGAAGCGCTTATCGCCGCCGATCGCGCCGAGCGGCTCGCGGTCGCGGTCTAGCGCGAGCGCGCCGGGAATCTCAGGTGATTGACGAGCGCGTGTGGACGGTTCGCGAGGCACTCGGGTGGACCGAGGACTACCTCAAGGCAAAGGGTGACGAGGCGCCTCGGCGGAGCGGCGAATGGCTGCTCTCGGCGGCGACCGGCCTGTCGCGGCTCGAGCTGTATACGCATTCGGACCGGCCCCTCTCCTCAGAAGAGCGCGCGGTGTTGCGCGAGGGGGTTCGTCGGCGCGCGGAGGGCGAGCCGCTCCAGTACGTCACGGGAGAGATGCCCTTTCGCCACCTCGTGGTGCGTATCGATGCGGGGGTGCTCATCCCGCGGCCGGAGACCGAAGTGCTCGTCGACGAGGCCCTGCGTGTCATCTCAGGACTCGAACGTCCGCTCGTGGTCGATCTCTGCACTGGATCCGGGTGCATTGCACTCTCCATCGCGCAGGAGAAGCCGAGTGCCGAGGTGTGGGCGGTCGACATCTCGAGCGCGGCGTGCGCGTGCACCAGCGGCAACGCCGCGCGCCTTCGACTTTCGGAGCGGGTCCACGTGCTCGAGGGCGACCTGTTCGGCGCCCTGCCGAGGGAGCTTCGCGGACACGTCGACCTCGTCGTGGCGAATCCGCCGTACGTCCCGAGTGAGGAGATCGCCTCGCTACCAGCAGAGGTCGGTCGCTTCGAGCCGGCACTCGCGCTCGACGGCGGACCCGACGGTCTGGAGGTTGCCCGGCGCATCTGGGGCGAAGCGCTCGAGTGGCTCAAGCCCGGCGGCGCGATCGCACTCGAACTCGACGAGCGGCGGGTGCGCGCGGGCGGGCAAGAGATAGTAGAGTGGTACGAAGAGGTCCGGATCGTTCCGGATCTCGCCGGGAGGGATCGCGTCCTGGTTGCCTTGGCCCCTTCGGCCGGCACGAAGGCGCGATGACGAAGGAGGCGTTTCAAGATGCCAAAGGTCTACAGAGTGGATCCGGAGAACCCCAACGCAGAAGTCATCAACCTCGCCGCCACGGTCCTTCGTGACGGCGGGATCATCGTCTTTCCGACCGAGACGGTCTACGGTCTCGGCGCCCTAGCCGATTCGTGCTTCGGCCCTCACGAGTTGTTCGAGGTCAAGGTCCGACCCAACACCCTCCCGATACCGTTGCTGGTCGAGACCGAAGACGCGCTCGATACGTACGGAATCGAGGTGCCCGAATACGCGCACAATCTCGCCCGCGAGTTCTGGCCCGGCGCGATCACGCTCGTCGTCAAAGCCTCCGACGCCGTGCCGAGGGACTTCCGGGCGCCCGACGGCAGCATCGGTCTGCGCAGCCCCGACCACGAGGTGGTCATGGAGCTCATCCAAGCCGCGGGCGGGCCACTCTTCGCGACATCGGCCAATACGCACGGCAACCCGGCGCCGAGTTCGTTCGACGAGATGGAGCCTCGGATCATCAGCCACGCCGATGTCGTGCTCGACGGTGGCGAGACACAGCACCAGATACCGTCCACAGTCGTGGACTGCACAGGTCCTGAGCCGAGAATCGTGCGCGAAGGCGCAATCGAGTCCGAGCGTGTCATGGCTGCCGCGATGAAGTCGGCCGGAGTCTAGCGAAGCCTCCGGCACCCGGTGCCGGAGGCTTCCCAGGGCTCGCAGCCGCCGCATCCGATTGCGGTACAATCGGCGAGCCTTGGCGTCGACTCGCTCGCTTCTTGGGGGATTCAAGGATGCGCATCATCATCGGCAGCGACCACGCGGGATTCGATCAGAAGGAAGCCATCAAGGAGCGCTTGATCGAGCAGGGCTACGAAGTCGTCGACGGGGGTGCGTACGACACCGACTCGGTGGACTACCCGGATTTCGCTCGCGTCGTGGGCACTGCCGTGGCGCACGGCGAGGCCGATCACGGCGTGCTGGTCTGTGGGACCGGCATCGGCATGGCGATCGCGGCGAACAAGATCGATGGCGTTCGTGCCGCGAACGTGACCGACCCGGAGTTCGCCCGACTCGCACGTGCGCACAACGACGCGAACATCATCACCGTTTCGGGACGCTTCGTTCCAACAGAGCGCAACGTCGAGATCGTGGACGTCTTCTTGTCCACGCCGTTCGAACGCGGTCGGCACCAGGGCAGGATCGACAAGATCTCCGCGCTGGAGCGCTGCGACTAGGAACGCGACTGTGGCCAACTGCACGAGTCACCTCCAGGAAGGAAGCTACTCTCAATGGCCCTGAAGTACCTGCCCACCCAGGATCCCGAGGTCGCCGCGGCTATCGAAGGTGAGCTGCAGCGCGAGCGCAACACGATAGAGCTGATCGCCTCGGAGAACTTCACCTCCCCCGCGGTTATGGAGGCCGTTGGCAGTGTGCTCACCAACAAGTACGCGGAGGGTCTCCCGGGCAAGCGCTACTACGGCGGATGCGAGTGGGTCGACCGCGTTGAGGATCTTGCGCGCGAGCGCGTGAAGCAGCTTTTCGGCGCCGAGCACGCCAACGTGCAGCCGCACGCGGGCGCGCAGGCGAACCTGGCCGTGTACTACGCGGCACTCATGCCGGGCGACAAGGTGCTCGGCATGAGCCTCGCCCACGGGGGGCATCTCACCCACGGGAGCCCGGTCAACTACTCGGGCCGCTGGTTCGACGTGGTGGCCTACGGACTCGATGAGGACGAGCGCATCGACTACCCGCAAGTCGAGCGAGTCGCGCGAGAGCATCGTCCCAAGCTCATCATCGCTGGCGCGAGCGCGTACCCGCGCGTCATCGATTTCGAGCGCTTCGGCGCGATCGCCCGCGAAGTAGGCGCGCTCCTCATGGTCGACATGGCTCACATCGCCGGCCTCGTTGCGACGGGTGCGCACCCCTCGCCGGTACCGCACGCCGACTTCATAACGTCCACGTCGCACAAGACGCTTCGGGGTCCGCGATCGGGCTTCGTGCTCTGCCGCGCAGAGCACGCTGCGGTACTCGACAAGGCGGTGTTCCCCGGCATGCAGGGCGGGCCGCTCGAGCACGACATCGCCGGTAAGGCGGTTGCCTTTGGCGAGGCGATGCGCCCCGACTTCGCGATCTACATCGACCAGGTTGTGGTGAACGCGAAGGCGATGGGTGCAGCAATGGTCGAGTGCGGGCTCAGGCTCGTGTCGGGCGGCACCGACAACCATCTCGTCCTTGCCGACCTGCGGCCTGCCAGCATCACGGGCAAGGACGCCGAGGCGTTGCTCGAGCGCGTGGGGATCACGGTCAACAAGAACGCCATTCCCAACGACCCGGAGAGCCCGTTCGTCACGAGTGGCATCCGCGTCGGCTCACCGGCTATGACAACGCGTGGCTTCACGCAGGGCGAGGCGCACTCGGTCGGATGTCTTATCGCCGACGCGATCTTCAACCGCGACGACGAAGCGCGACTGAACGACATCGCGGCCGACGTCCGCGGCCTCCTCGACGCACACCCGCTATACCCTGAGTTGTAGGACAGAGAGGAGACGCGCGCGATGACCGGCCCCGTCCCGTACGAGAATGTCATGGTGATGGACCACCCGCTCATCCAGCACAAACTCTCGATCCTGCGTGACATCAAGACCGGCGCCAAGGAGTTCCGCGAACTCGTCAAGGAGCTCGCGATGCTCATGGCCTACGAGGCGACGAGGGACTTCCAGCTCGTCGAGACGACCGTCACAACGCCGGTCACGGACGCGAAGACCTACGTGCTCGCGGGCAAGAAGGTTGCCGTGATCCCGATCCTCCGTGCCGGTCTGGGCATGGTCGAGGGCATCCTCGAACTCATTCCCGCGGCCAAAGTCGGTCACGTCGGCCTGTATCGCGACCCGGAGACGCTCAGGCCGGTCGAGTACTACTGCAAGCTTCCCGAGGACATCGGCGAGCGCGATATCCTCATCGTCGACCCCATGCTCGCGACCGGCGGCTCGGCTGCGGCGGCCGTGCAGTTCCTGCGCGACCGCGGCGCCAGGCACATCAACCTGCTCGTGCTCATCGCCGCGCCCGAGGGCATCAGTGAGGTCGTGAACTGTTGCCAGGACATCCGCATCTACTGCTGCGCCGTCGACAGCTACCTCAACGACCACGGCTACATCGTCCCGGGCCTGGGCGACGCCGGCGACCGGCTTTTCGGCACGAAGTAGGAGCGCGACTATGCCACGCCCCTCGTGGGACGAGTACTTCATGTCCATCGCCGAGCAGGTCTCGGGTCGCTCTACCTGCCTGCGTCGACACACGGGTGCCGTGCTCGTGAAGGACAAGCGCATCCTTGCGACCGGCTACAACGGGGTCCCGGCAGGGCTTCGGCACTGCGAGGAGGTCGGCTGCCTGCGCGAACAGCGCGGCATCGCATCCGGGTCACATCACGAGCTCTGCCGCGGTATCCACGCCGAGCAGAACGCCGTCATCCAGGCCGCTCGGCACGGCATCACCATCGATCGATCGATCGCGTACTGCACGCATCAACCGTGCGTCCTGTGTGCCAAGATCCTCATCAACGCCGGTGTCACGGAGATCGTGTACCGAGACTCGTACCCGGACCCGCTGTCTGAGGAACTTCTCGCCGAGGCGGGAGTCGTTCCTCGGCGGCTGGCACGGGATGTGCCCGCCGCAGGGTCGGCTGCAGCGCACGAACCTGCCTCCGAATCGGAAGCTGCCGGCCTGTGAGCACCAGGCACTACCTCGTGCTGATCGCGATCGCCGCGGTCGTCACGGTGATCCTCACGCCGCTCGCTCGTCGGCTCGGTCTCAAGTACGGGGTCGTCGCTCGTCCCGGCGGGCGGAGCGTCCACAAGGGCGAGGTCGCTCGGGTCGGCGGAGCCGCCATGTTCGCGGGGGTTTCCGTTGCGCTTCTTGCGCAGCTGGTCGGCGAACGCTACCTGGGCTGGGGCGGCGCGATGCTCTCCGACGGAACCTCCCTTGGCGGCGTCTACCTGTCGTTCGTGGCAATCTTCACGGTTGGTCTCATTGACGACATCGTGGGACTCACCGCGTTGCCCAAGTTCGCCGGGCAGCTCGTCGCCGCCGGCATCGCAGTCGCCGCGGGCCTGCGCATCGAGTACTTCGGGAGTCCCTTCGGCGGCGGGCTTGTGGCGCTTGGCGTGCTTGGAATCCCCATCACGCTCATCTACTTCACGGGTTTCACGAACGTCATCAACCTCATCGACGGACTCGACGGGCTTGCGGCGGGCATCACCGCGATCGCGGCGACGAGCCTGCTCGTCTTGGCGGCGCAGGGGAACCACTTCGTTGCGGCCGGGCTGGCGGCGGCGCTCGTCGGTGCGTGCCTGGGCTTCCTTCGGTACAACTTCTACCCGGCGTCCATCTTCATGGGCGATTCGGGGTCGAACTTCCTCGGCTTCGCTCTCGCGGCGGTCTCACTTCTCGGCGTGATGAAGACCGTGGCGGCGATCGCTCTGGTCGTGCCGCTGCTCATCATCGGCGTGCCGATCTTCGACACGGCTTCGGCGATCGTCCGGCGCATGCGAAGTGGCCGGCCCATCCAGGAGGCCGATACGGGTCACATCCACCACCGACTGCTCGGGCGAGGCTTCGATCAGCGTCAGACCGTCATCATCATCTACATCTGGTCGATCGCGCTCGCGCTGGGGGCCTACGCCGTTCGCTACGCTCCGGGCTTCGTCAAGCTGCTCACGTTCGCGGTGCTCGCGATACTGTCGGGTTTCATGGCGTATTGGCTCGGTCTCTACGAGTCCGCGCACCACCACGACGGGTCAAGCGAGGAGGGTGGCGGATCGGGCTAGGCGACGCGGGAGATGGCCCTTAGCCTACCTTGTCCGGTCTCGGCCCTTCGTGTACGATAAGCGCGCTTTCCGTCCCCCCGGTAGCAATCCTCGTGTTCTCGCGCGCCGCGCGTCGTCTCGCGCACGCTCTTCTACACATCCCGGGGCGGTGGAGCAGGGCCGGTTTGTGATCGAGCAGCCGGAGGGGTGCTGGTTCTGAGCGCAGGCGTTGTCAATAGCCTCACGGCGCTGTTCGCACAGCCGGTCTTCGCTGTGCTTCTCGGCATCGCTCTTGGTGTGGGCCTTCTCGCCGCTTCGCACGCGAGCTTCCGCCTGATGAGCGCCGAGAATCCGGGCGCCGGCCTCGCGCTTGTGGCTCTCCTGCTGTTCGCTCGAATGGGCTTTGTAGTCCTCGTGCTGTGGGCGTATCACACGTTCTGCATCGCTGGCTTCGTGCCGTTCGCGACAGGCTTCGCGGGCGGCTTTCTCGTCTCGTACGGAATCGAGCTCGCCCGGTACGCGGGCGTGCTGCGTACTCGGACTCGGTAGACACGCCGAGCGGCGAAGGAGGGCGATACCTGGGTGGAAGGGCTTGGCGAGAAAGTACAAGAACTGCTACACGAGCTGGCGAACCTCCCCGCATTCAGCACCTTTGAGCAGGCCAAGGCGGTCGACGCGCTCAATCCCTGGGTGTTCACCAACTACATCTTGTGGATGCTCGTTGCAGCCGCGCTCACCGCGCTGTTCTTCCTGATCGCAGCGCGCAAAGTGAAGCTCGTTCCTGAGGGCATCTCGAACGTCGCCGAGGCGGGCATCGAGTTCGTGCGCAACATGTGCGTCGATGTCATGGGCGAGCAGGGGATCAAGTACTTCCCCTTTGTCGCGACTCTCTTCTTCTTCATCTTGTTCAACAACCTCGTGGGCCTGATCCCGGGCTTCAAGCCGGGAACGGGCACCATCGGCGTGACGGCTACGCTCGCGTTGCTGACGTGGGTCGTGTTCGTGTGGGTCGGCTTCACGAAGAACGGCTTCTTCGGCTACATGAAGAGCCTCATCCCATCGGGCGTGCGGGAGATGGGTCTCGGCGCTCGCATCGGCCTCGGGATCTACATCTTCGCGCTCGAGTTCTTCTCGACGTTCATCATTCGTCCGCTCACGCTTGCCGTTCGACTCTTCGCCAACATGTACGCAGGCCACATCATCATCGGCATCTTCAGTGCGTTCGTGGTGCTGGCGTGGTCGGGGTTCAGTGTCGGCGGCGGGGTCATCGGCGCTCTCTCGCTCGTCATGACGATCCTCATGTACGCCTTCGAGGTGTTTGTCGCCTTCATCCAGGCGTACGTGTTCGCGATCCTCACCGCCGTCTACATCGGCAGCTCGCTTCACGCCGCCGAGCACTAGGAATCCGCGCCGCGCGGCGGCGTGCAGTCTGAACGAGAGTTCGATGTCCGCCCCTGGGGCGGCAGACAGAAAGGACCAGAAAGTGGCAGCAGCGGAAACCGCGCAGGGTCTTACCGGCTCCATCAACACGATCGGCGCCGGCCTGGCCTACGGGCTTGCGGCTATCGGCCCGGGCGTGGGCATCGGCATCGTCGGTGGCAAGGCCCTCGAGGCTATGGCTCGTCAGCCAGAGATGGCCGGTCGCGTCCAGACCACGATGTTCATCGCCATCGCCTTCACTGAGGCGCTCGCGCTCCTCGGCTTCGTTCTCGCGCTCATCCTCAACGGCTAGCCGCGACGAGCTCACGGGAGGTTCGAGAACGATGGGAACAGTCATCCCCCCTCTGTCAGCCATTTGGCCGACAATGATCGCCTTCCTCGTGCTCTTCGTGGTTCTGTGGAAGTTCGCATTCCCGCCGATCACGAAGATGCTCGAGGAACGGGCGACGAACATTCGCGAGTCGCTCGAGCGTGCCGAGCAGACCAAGGTCGAAGCCGAGCGGCTGCTCGAGGAGTACAAGCAACAGATGGCGGAGGCTCGCGGCGAGGCCGCGAAGGTCATCGAGCAGGGCCGCAAGGTCGCCGAGGCCATGAAGGACGAGATCGTCGCGAAGGCCAAAGAGGACGCAGCTGCGGTCGTCGCCAAGGCCCATGAGGCGATGCAGGCCGAGAAGAAGGCCGCGATCGCCGAGCTGCAGGCGCAGGTCGCCGACCTGTCCGTCGCCGTCGCCGGCAAGATCATCGGCGAGAAGCTCACCGCCGCCGACCACGCCCGGCTGATCGACACGTTCATGGCGGAAGCGGGAAGCCTCAATGACAACTAGGGACCTCGTTCGCACGTACGCGCGCGCGCTCTTCGACCTCGCCGTCGCTGCCGATGCGGTGGACGAGGTCGACGACGGCATCGCGACGGTGGTGGACGCGATCCGCGGGCACACCGGGCTTCTGGCCACACTCGTTGACGTCGCGATGCCGGGCTCGAAGAAGCGCGAGATCATGCGCGACATCTTCGAGGCGCACGTCGCCGGCGAGGCGGTCGCAATCGCCTCGGTCATCGCCGAGCGGGGCCACGCGGCGCTCATCGACGACGTTGCGAAGGCGTACCGCGAGATCGTCGAGAAGGAGCGCGGCAGCCTCGTCGCCGAGGTAGTGACCGCCGTCGAGCTCACCGACGAGCTCCGCTCGTCACTCGTAGCGCGCCTCTCGGAGTCCCTCGGCCACCCCGTCACCCTGCGCGAACGTGTAGATGGCTCGATTATCGGCGGCATTGTCATCAATGTTGGCGGACGCGTGCTCGACGGGAGCCTCACCTCCCAGCTCGATTCGGTCCGCTCGGCGCTTTCGACCGCGTAGCCAGGGAGGTGGGGCGGCAAACATGGCAGAGATCAGTGCAAGCGCGATCACCGAAGTGCTGAGAGCGCAGCTTGAATCGTACAAACCGGAGATAGACGTCCGCGAAGTAGGCACCGTTTTGCAGGTCGGCGACGGCATCGCCCGTGTCGACGGTCTGAAGGGTGCCATGGCCGGCGAGCTCCTCGAGTTCGTTGGCGAGGGCGGCCACGTCGTCTTCGGCATGGCTCTGAACCTCGACGAGACTGAAGTCGGCGCCGTGCTCATGGGCGAGACCGAGGCTATCGGCGAGAACGACACCGTTCGTACGACCGGCAAGATCGTTGAGGTCCCCTCGGGCCCGGCGCTCCTCGGCCGCATCGTCAACCCGCTCGGCCAGCCGATCGACGGCAAGGGTCCGATCGCCGCCGAGGGCTACCGCCCCGTGGAGTTCCGGGCGCCGGGCGTCATCGAGCGCAAGGGAGTGCACCAGCCCGTCCAGACCGGCATCATGGCCATCGACTCGATGATCCCGATCGGCCGTGGCCAGCGCGAGCTCATCATCGGCGACCGCCAGACCGGCAAGACGGCCGTGGCGATCGACGCGGTCATCAACCAGCGGGGCAAGGACATCATCTGCATCTACGTTGCGATCGGGCAGAAGGCCTCGACCGTCGCCGGCGTCGTGGAGACACTCGCCGAGTACGGTGCGATGGACTACACGATCGTCGTCCAGGCCAGTGCGTCCGACCCCGCGCCACTGCAGTACCTCGCGCCGATGTCCGGATGCGCCATGGGCGAGCACTTCATGTACAACGGTGCGGACGGTCAGCCGGCGAGCGAGACCAATCCGGGCCGCCACGTGCTCTGCATCTACGACGACCTGTCGAAGCAGGCCGTCGCATACCGACAGATGTCGCTCACGCTGCGCCGCCCGCCTGGACGCGAAGCCTATCCCGGCGACGTGTTCTACCTGCACAGCCGCCTCTTGGAGCGCGCGGTCAAGTTGTCGGATGCGAATGGTGCCGGCTCGCTCACGGCCCTGCCGGTCATCGAGACCCAGGCCGGCGACGTGTCGGCCTACATCCCGACGAACGTCATCTCGATCACCGACGGCCAGATCTTCCTGCAGGCCGACCTGTTCTACCAGGGCGTTCGTCCCGCCATCAACGTCGGCATCTCGGTCTCACGAGTCGGCGGAAACGCGCAGATCAAGGCGATGAAGCAGGTCGCCGGCTCGCTGCGACTCGACCTCGCTCAGTACCGCGAGTTGGCGGCGTTCGCCCAGTTCGGCTCGGATCTCGACAAGGCCACGCAGAACACGCTCAACCGCGGCGCGCGCCTCGTCGAGCTCCTGAAGCAGGGCCGCTACGTGCCGATGCCGGTCGAACGCCAGGTCATGGCGATCTTCGCCGGCACGAAGGGCTACCTCGACGACCTGCCGGTCGAGCGGGTCCAGGACTTTCGCGAGGAGTTCCTCTCGTTCATCGAGAGCGCGTATCCGGAGATCGGCCGTGTCGTCGCCGAGGAGAAGGTCCTCTCCGACGAGACCTCCGAGAAGCTCGGCACCGTCATCGAGGAATTCAAGGCGCAGTTCATGGCGGAGATCGAAGGGTAGCGCTATGCCCAACCTCCGTGACATCAAGAAGCGGATCGGCAGCGTGCAGTCGACGCGCCAGATCACGCGCACCATGGAGATGGTCGCGACCGCGAAGATCAAGAAGGCGCAGGAGCGCATCGAGGCCGCACGCCCGTACGCGCTGGCCATGATGGAGGTCCTCGGCAACGTCGCGCGCTTCTCGAAAGGCACCGAGCACCCGCTGCTCCTCGAGCATGGCAAGCGCGAGCGCGTCATCATCATCTGCGTCACGTCGGACCGCGGTCTTGCCGGCGCCTTCAACAGCAACATCATCCGGCTCGTCGAGCGGTTCATGCGTGAGGAGCAGCTGGCGGGCACCCGGCAGGTCGATCTGGTGGCCGTGGGCAAGAAGGCGATCTCGTACTTCCGCTACCGCGGCATCGAGCCGGTCGCCTCGTACCGTGACATCTCGGATAAGGCGACGTTCGCCGACGCGCGGTCGATCGCCGTCCACGTGATCAACCCCTACAGCGCCGAGGACGTCGACGCTGTCTACATCGCGTTCAACCGCTTCAAGAACGTCGCCGAACAGAAGCCTGAGCTCCACCAGCTCCTGCCGATCGAGCGCAGCGTCGTCGAAGGGGCGGCCGCGGGTGCGACCGACATCGCGGCGGAATACACCTTCGAGCCTGACCCCGAGTCGGTGCTCGAGGTTCTCCTGCCGACGTACGTCGAGACGCTCATCTATCGCGCGCTCATGGAATCGGCCGCCTCGGAGCAGGGTGCCCGGCGCACGGCCATGAAGTCGGCGACGGATAACGCTACCGAGATGATCACCACGCTTACCCGCAGCTACAACCGCGCCCGCCAGGCGGCGATCACCACCGAGATCGCGGAGATCGTCGGCGGGGCGGCGGCGCTGGAAGACTAGATGGCTCCCACGGAGAAGGACACGAATATGAACGTCGGACGCATCGTCCGGATCGTCGGCCCGGTTCTCGACATCGAGTTCGCTGCCGACTCCATCCCGCCCATCCACAACGCGCTGTCGATCGACGTCGAGTCGCCCATCGGGCGCGTGAAGACCATCGCCGAGGTCGAGCAGCACCTGCCCGGCAACCTCGTGCGCGCGGTCGCCATGTCGTCTACCGACGGGCTCCAGCGCGGCATGGAGGCGGTCGACACTGGCTCGGCGATGAAGATGCCGGTCGGTCCCTCGACGCTCGGCCGCATCTGGAACGTCATGGGCGAGCCCGTCGACGGTCTGCCGATGCCCGAGACCGTCGAGGACTACTACCCGATCCACCGGGAGCCCCCCGAGTACGAGGACCTCGAGCCGAAGACCGAGATCTTCGAGACCGGCATCAAGGTCGTCGACCTCCTCGAGCCCTACATCAAGGGCGGCAAGACCGGGCTCTTCGGCGGCGCAGGCGTGGGCAAGACCGTCATCATCATGGAGCTCATCAACAACCTCGCGATGGCGCACGGCGGCACGTCGGTCTTCACCGGCGTGGGCGAGCGCACCCGCGAAGGCACCGACCTCTACATCGAGATGTCCGAATCGGGCGTCATCAAGAAGACGGTGCTCGTGTACGGACAGATGAACGAGCCCCCGGGAGCGCGTCTGCGCGTCGGCCTCGCGGGTCTCACCGCCGCCGAGTACTTCCGCGACCAGGGCCAGGACGTGCTCCTCTTCATCGACAACATCTTCCGCTTCACGCAGGCGGGCTCCGAGGTCTCCGCGCTCCTCGGTCGTATGCCGAGCGCCGTGGGCTACCAGCCCACGCTCGCGACCGAGATGGGCGAGCTCCAAGAGCGCATCACCTCGACGAAGAACGGTTCGATCACGTCGGTACAGGCGATCTACGTTCCCGCCGACGACCTGACCGACCCGGCGCCGGCCACGGCGTTCACGCACCTCGACGCGACCTCGGTTCTCTCGCGTCAGATCGCCGAGCTCGGCATCTACCCCGCCGTCGACCCGCTCGCGAGTACCTCCCGCGCGCTCGATCCGGACGTCGTGGGCGAGGAGCACTACCGCGTGGCGCGTGCGGTCCAGCAGGTTCTGCAGCGCTACAAGGACCTACAGGACATCATCGCGATCCTCGGCATGGACGAGCTTTCCGAAGAAGACAAGCTCACGGTGTCGCGCGCCCGCAAGATGCAGCAGTTCCTCTCGCAACCGTTCTTCGTCGCTGAGCAGTTCACCGGCATGAAGGGCAAGTACGTCAAGCTCGAGGACACGATCCGCGGTTTCGATGAGATCGTCTCCGGCGTGCACGACGACGTGCCCGAGCAGGCGTTTCGCTACGTCGGCACCATCGAGGAGGCGCTCGAGCAGGCCGAGAAGATGGCCGCGCAGGTCTAGGCCGCACTCCAGGCTCGGACGGTTCCGGCTGCCCCCTGGCCGCCCCCCAGCCGCAGCCCTCGCCGCAGCCCTGCTGGTCGAAGGAGAGCAACGTCATGGCACGCACGCTTCTCTGCGAGATCGTTACACCCGAGCGAATCGCCTACACCAACGAGGTGGAGATGGTCGTCGCTCCCACCATCGACGGCGAGATCGGCGTCCTGCCGCTCCACGCGCCGCTCGTGAGTGTTCTGCGTCCCGGTGAGATCCGCGTGAAGTGGAACGCCGACAAGGACGTCGAGTGGTTCGCGGTGTCGGGAGGCTACGTCCAGATTCACGAGGACAAGGTGATCATTCTCGCCGACGATGCCGAGATCGTGTCGAAGATCGACCTCGACCGTGCGCGCCACGCGCTCGAGCTCACGCGCCAGCGCATGGAATCGATCGCGGTAGAGGACGCCGCGGAAGTGAGTGCCTGCGAACGAGACCTTCGCTGGTGCGAGCTGCAGATCGAGCTCGCGGGGCGGCACAAGTAGGCGCCTTCGCTTCGATGTCGCCCGGTGGCGCGGCGGGTCGGAGGCGGCCCGCTGCGTGTTCTTGCCTCCGGGCGTGTGCACGGCGTCACGTGCAAACGGGTCGCTCGGCCCGCGTGCCTTCCCCCTGCATCGCCCTCGAACCGATAGACTGGCAGGCATGGATTCGATCATCATCACAGGCGGTCGGCCGCTTGTAGGAGAGGTGCGCGTCGAGGGCGCCAAGAACTCCGCGCTCAAGCTCATTGCCGCAGCGCTCCTGGCTCCTGGGGCGTCGCGCCTCGACAATGTCCCGGACATCTCGGACCTCGCCATGATGTGCGAGGTCGTTGAAGGTCTCGGCGCGCGCTGCAAGCGGAGTGGGCACACGCTCACCGTCGATGCCACCGATGTCGTGCGTTTCGAAGCCCCCTACGAACTCGTGGCGCGCATGCGCGCATCGATCGCCGTTCTCGGGCCGCTCGTCGCTCGCCTCGGCGAGGCGCAGGTCGCAATGCCCGGTGGCTGCAACATCGGGTCGCGCAAGATCGACATGCATATCCGTGGGCTGCAAGACCTCGGCGTCGAGATCACGCTTGGCCACGGCTTCATCCACGCACGGGCGCCGCAGGGCGGGCTTCACGGCGCCCACGTGATGCTCGACTTCCCGAGCGTCGGAGCCACCGAGAACTTGCTCATGGCGGCCGTGCGGGCCAGTGGGACGACGGTCATAGAGAACGCTGCTCGTGAACCCGAAATCGCCGACCTTGTCGCGTTCCTGGGCGGCATGGGAGCACACATCGAACGCGATGGCTCAACCCTCGAGATCGAGGGCGTGGACGAGATGCACCCGACCGAGCACACGGTCATTGGCGACCGCATCGAGGCCGGCACGTTCCTCGTTGCCGGGGCCCTCACGGGCGGGCCCCTGACCGTGCGCGGCTTTGCGCCCTCCGATCTCGAGATGGTGCTCACGAAGCTCGAGCAGTCGGGGAGTACCCTCGAGTACTTCGATGACGGCGTGCGCATCCGCCGAGACGGCCCGATCCTGCCTGCCGACGTCCAGACCCTTCCGCACCCGGGGTTTCCTACCGACATGCAAGCGCAGTTCATGGCGCTGCTCTCGCTTGCGAAGGGGAGCAGCGTGGTGACCGAGAACGTGTTCGAGAACCGCTTCATGTTCGCCGACGAGCTCTCCCGCATGGGGGCCGACATCCGCATCGAGCACCACTACGCGCTCGTCCAGGGCGTCGAGCAGCTGTCGGGTGCACCGGTCATCTCGCCCGACCTGCGGGGCGGTGCCGCGCTTGTGCTCGCGGGTCTGGTCGCCGAGGGTGTGACGACCGTGCGTGACGTCTACCACATTGACCGCGGCTACGAGCGGTTCGTGGAGAAGCTGGACTCGCTCGGGGCAGACATCGCGCGGGCTGAGTTCCTCGGAGGGAAGGGCCCAAGGTGAGACGTTCGCCCTTCTCCCTTCTCAGCCCAAGGAGACTACGGCAGCTGCGCCACGTGCCGCGCACAGTGCGGATGTTCAAGGATTGGCGCCCTCTGCTGCTCAACTGGGCCGGAGTCACGGACGCCCCCGCCGACTACCGTTTGCGCGATGGCGGAGTCATCCACGCGCGAGAGGGGATGGACGCCGCGACCATCGGTGTCGTTGTCGTACGGCGCGACTACGGTTCTCCGTCGGCCGACGCGCGCGTGATTCTCGACGTCGGCGCGAACATCGGCTCGTTTTCGTTCCTGGCGGCGCGATCGGCCCCCCATGCTCGGGTGTTTGCGTTCGAACCCGATGCGACCGCTCGCAGCGTCCTGGCGAGGACGATCGCCGACAATCGATTGAACGATCGCGTCGCGCTGAGCGATGCTGGGGTCGCTGCCGAAGACGGCACGAGGGTCCTGCGGCTCTCCTCCTCCACGGCATTCAACTCGCTGTATGGGGACACCAACGCGGGATCGAGCGTCTCGATCCCGTGCGTCTCGTTGGAGTCCGTCTTCTCCACCCACGAGATCGATCGAGTCGATTTGCTCAAGATCGACTGCGAGGGATGCGAGTACGAGGTCTTCGGTCATGCGAGTCAGGACGTCATGGATCGTATCAATGAGATCAGAATGGAGTACCACCTCCTCGAAGGGGTCGAAGGCGCAGACATCGAATCGCTTACGCGCCTACTGTCAGACCGTGGATTCGAGCGCACCATGATCCGTCGGGACGAACCAACGTCGGGAATCGCGTGGTTCAGGCGCTCCGGGGTAAGGAGTCAACCATGCTAGACCGAGCAGGCATCATGGAGATCATCCCGCACAGGGCCCCGTTTCTCCTGCTGGATGCTATCGAGGAGTGTGTGCCGGGGGAATACGCCATTGGGCACGTCGATGTCTCCGCTGACATGTTCTGGGTGCCTGGGCACTTTCCCGACTACGCTGTCATGCCGGGCGTGCTCATCGTCGAAGCCCTCGCGCAGGCCGGAGCGGTCGCGCTACTCTCCCTTGAGGAGAATCGCGGCAGAATCGCATTCTTCGCCGGTATCGACAAGGTCCGTTTCAAGCGACAGGTTGTGCCGGGCGAGAGCCTACGCCTGGAATGCCGAATCACACGCCGACGCGGTCCGATCGGTTTTGGTGACGCAGTTGCATCGGTTGCTGGGGAGCTCGCATGTTCGGGTGAGCTCATGTTCGCACTCAAGTAGCGCGTCCGCCTTACTGGCCGCGTCACTCGCACGGGATTTCGACCAAGGAGACTCATGGGACTCGAAGAACGTTTGGCCGACGGGAGCGCCGTGTTCGGCGTCGTCGGCCTGGGATACGTGGGGCTTCCGCTCGCGATCGAGATGGGCAAGGCCGGTAACCGCGTCGTCGGTTTCGAGGTGTCTGACGAGAAGGTCGCCGAGCTGCACGCCGGGCGCAGCTACATCCCCGACGTCCCGACCGAAGACGTCACCGATCTCATCGCTCGGGACCTGCTCGCGGCCACGACCGACTTCACCCGCGTCAGCGAATGCGATGCGGTTGTGATATGCGTCCCGACCCCGCTCGACGACATGAAAGAGCCGGACACGTCGTTCATGGAAGGCGCAACGCGGGCCATTGCCCCGTATCTGCACGAGGACACGCTCGTCACACTCGAGTCGACCACCTACCCCGGGACCACCGAGGAGATCGTCCAGCCGATCCTCGAGTCGACGGCGCTGCGAGTCGGGGAGACCGTCTTTCTTGCCTTCAGTCCCGAGCGCGTCGATCCGGGCAACCCGGTCTACCAGACGCGCAATACGCCAAAGGTGGTCGGGGGAGTCACGCCCAGGTGCACCGAGCTAGCAGTTCTCTTCTACGAACGTTTCATCGACACGGTCGTGGCCGTCTCCTCCACGCGTGCCGCCGAGATGACCAAGCTCCTTGAGAACATCTTCCGTTGCGTGAACATCGCGCTCGTGAACGAGCTCCTGGTTCTCTCTGAGCGCATGGGCATCAACATGTGGGAGGTTATCGAGGCAGCCAAGACGAAGCCGTTCGGCTTCATGCCCTTCTACCCGGGCCCGGGACTCGGCGGGCACTGTATCCCGATCGACCCCTTCTATCTTGCGTGGAAGGCGCGGCAGTACGACTTCCACACCGAGTTCATCGAGCTTGCGGGCAAGACGAACGAGTACATGCCGTACTACGTCGTTCAGCGGCTCATGGATGCGCTCAATACCCAGCAAAAGGCGCTCTCGGGCGCCCGAGTGCTCATGCTCGGCGTCGCGTACAAGTCCGACATCGATGACATGCGCGAGTCCCCTGCGATCAGGGTGACTCAGCTGCTCAACGCCAAGGGCGCTGATGTCGTGTATCACGATCCCTACGTGCCGAGCTTCACCGTCGACGGCCGCGCCGTGCCATCCACCGAGCTCAGCGAAGTGAGCCTGGACGAGGCGGACGTCGTGCTCATCATCACCAACCACAAGAGCGTCGACTACCACCTCGTCGCCGAGCGGGCGCGTCTCGTGCTGGACACCCGCAACGCCCTTGGTGGCCGAGTCGCAGACAACGTGGTACTCCTGTAGCGCCTCCGTGCCACGCCGCGTCCCGCGGCACCGATGGAGAACACGAAGATGCTGGATAGGCTCCTCGCGAAGGTGCATGGCCTGTGGCACCGGATGGTGCGGCCGCTCACGCGCGCCTACTACACGCGACTGGTGAGCGGCCAGGTTGCCTCGGCGGGCGCCGGACTGCGGGTGAACGGCGCTTCGGTGGTGTATGGCGGTTCCGCCGTCACGCTCGGCGCCAACGTCCACTTCAACGGGATAACGATCCAAGGCTCGGGCGGGGTGACGATCGGCGACAACTTCCACTCCGGACGGGACTGCACCATCTACACAGTGAATCACCGATGGGAAGGGGCGACCGCGCTTCCCTACGATGCCGAGGTCGTCCGCGAGGCCGTGGTGATCGGGGACAACGTGTGGCTCGGCGAGCACGTGCTCGTCTTGCCCGGCTCGCGCATCGGCCAGGGCGCGATCATCGGTGCGGGCGCTGTGGTCTCAGGGGTGATCGAGGAACTTGCCGTAGCGGTCGGCGTGCCCGCGAGGGCCGTGAAGTCCCGCGACCGCGACGAGTACGAGAGACTCGTACGTGAGCGTCGCTTCCACTAGCGGCGGCTATGCCGCTCTGTCGAGGCGCGCGGGATTCCGGACCACGGTGGAGTGGCGGCCATGACACCGCGCTCCCGCCGTTCGTCGCGCCGCTCGCCGCACCAGCCCGTTCTCGAGGAGTCGCCCGAGCTTCGGCGGCACTCGCTCGAACGCGCGCGCACTGTCCGACGGGTGCTCGGCGTCATCGTCATGGCGCTGCTGCTGGTTGTCACCGCATGGGCTGCGTGGTACGCGTGGACGGTACGCAGTGCGAGCGTGAGCATGCAAACACCGCTGCGCAACGACGCAGCGGCCATGCGGCGACTCGATCCGAAGCGACCTGATCTCACGCTGCTGGTCGTCCGGGCGAGTCGGGACGCATCGGTTCCGGTCGTCGCCATCCTGCGCCAGCCTGCGAAGGGCGCGGGTAGTTGGCTCCTCGCGTTGCCGAACGTCCCGGTGCCGACGAGCGACGCTGCGAGCGAGACCCCCGCGGTGTTGCGAGCCCGCGGACGCGCGTCCCTGCTCAAGGCGGTTGAGAACTTGGCCCGCTCCGGACTCGGCCACTACGTCGAGTTCGATGCGAGTGCGCTCGCGTCGGCCCTCGGCGAGAAGGGTTCGGACGCCGCCACGCAGCCAGCGGAAGCGTCGTCTGCAGCGCTCGCGTCGGGCTCGCCGTCCAGCACGCTCGGTGTGGTCGCCAACATCGCCAAGCGATACCAGGCTCAGCGCGCGCGCCGGTTCGCCGTGTTGCGCGTGCCGGGCCTCGCCCGGAATCTTGTGAATGCGGCGGAAAGCGACCTTGCTGCAACCCAGCTCGACGTGGTGCTGAGGCGTCTCGGTGCGGACGCGAATGCCGGTCGTTTGCAGCTCGCGGTGGTACCGGTTGAGGTCGTGGATCGGCACGCGGTCGCATCGGCGGCGGCAGCGGAGGTGCTCGTCGCTCGGATGCTCAAGGAGCAGCCGTTCGGCAAGGTTACGATTGCTCGAGAGCGTGTGGCACCCGGTTCGCTAACCGTGAGCGTGCTCAACGGCGCCGGGCGTGAAGGAGTGGCGGCCCAAGCGGGGCGCATTCTCGGCCGCGCGGGCTACCGAGTGAAGAGCGTCGGGAACGCGAATCAGTTCGTCTACGACCGGACGCTCGTCGTGTACAAGACCAAGAGACCGCCGGCGGAGTCGGTCGCCCGCGACTTGGGATTCGGCAAGGTCGTTGCGAGCCGCGGGATGTATGGCTTCACGACCGACATCCTCGTGATCGTGGGGTCGGACTGGCCTCAGGCGCCGTAGTGTCGCAACACATGCGTAACGAGCATCGGTGGCCACGGGTCTCGCCGGACTCGATGCGATACTCTTGTGCGGTTTGGGCCGAGGGCATTCGGAGGGGTTCAGCGGAGAGCTAGTGGGCAGACACTCACATCCAGATTCGAAGAGCCAGTCCTCAGCGTCGGGGGTCTCGATCGAGAACACGCGCCCAGTGCAGCGTTCGGTGCGCGCTGGAGTCGAGGAGACCGTGCAGGTGCGGCGGAAGCATCGCGCCCGCCGTCTATCTCTGATCGCCTTTGGGGTCATCGCCACAGTCGTTGCCGCTTGCGGCATCTGGACGTGGATCTTCATCAACGCTGTCAACGGCGACCTAGCGCACAGCGACCCCAAGGTGCTCAAGGCGCTCACGCCCGTGAGCGAGCCGAGCAAGGCCAAGGCCTCTTCAGCTCCGAGGCCGTTCACCATGCTCCTGCTCGGTACTGACAATCGGGGTCAAGCCGGCGATTCCCGGACGGACTCGATACTGTTCGTCAGGGTCGATCCAGCCAACAAGCGTGCCTGGCTGCTCTCCCTCCCGCGTGACACGCGCGCCGAGATACCGGGCTACGGGGTCGCCAAGCTGAACAAGGCGTACACCCTCGGCGGTGCGGCGCTCACCATCGATACGGTGGAGAAGCTTCTCGGTGTGCCGGTCAACCACTACATGGAAGTGAACGTCAACGGGTTCAAGCGGATCGTCGAAGTCCTCGGCGGCGTGTGGGTGAATGTCGACGTCAAGATCGACGACCCGAAGGCCGCGGCGGCGAACCCCGGACGCGAGGGACAGCACATCGAGCCCGGCTACCAGCGTCTGTCTCCTGCGGAGGCGCTCGTCTATGTCCGAAGCAGGGACTTCCCCGACGCGGACTTCACCCGGATGCGACACCAGCAGGAGTTCTTCAAGGCCGTCGCAAGGCAGTCGATGACGATCGCGAACTTCTTCAAGATTCCCAAGCTCGTGCGGGAGACATCTCGGTTCACGCTGACCGACATGAGCGTGGGCCAACTTGTCCGCGTCGCTCGCTCGCTGCGCGGCGTGAGCGACAAGGACTTGGACACCGCGACGCTCTCGGGCGAATGGCGCTCGCCGTACATCTACATTGACGAGAACCTGAGGGCCGACCTCCTGTCGCGCATGATGGCTGGTCGCGCGTTCGAGGAGAGCACCGTCGCGGGAGTGGCGGTACCTGCCGACGTGTCCATCGCCGTGCGCAACGGCAGCGGCATCTCCGGTGTCGCAACGCAAGTAGGGGACAGCTTGACCTCCCGCGGGTTCGACGTACGCGAGGTGGGCAACGCCAAACGTTCGAACTATGACAAGACGCTCGTGATCTATCGCGACACGCCGGGCGAAGCGCAGTCGGTGGCCACTGAGCTCGGCCAAGGACAGCTCATCCAGAGCGGCGGTCAGTATCAGTTCGAGACAGACGTGCTGGTTGTCGTCGGGCGAGACTGGAAGCCGGTCGAGGGGATACGGCCGGAGGTCCAGTAGCCGCGCTCACTAGCCGCGCGGAGCGCGGACTGCGGACCAGTCGCAGCAGCCAGCCCCGTCTACCGCCCGGCGCCGACGGGCCGGGCGAACTGCTCGAGGATCGCGATGAGGCGGTCCGCCTGCTCGTCTCGCGAGAACTGCTCCTCGGCGAGCCTCCGGGCGTTCCGGCCCATGCGCTCCACCGCCGCGGGATCGTCGGCGAGTCGCTCGATCGCGTCGGCTAGCTGAAGCGCGTCTTCCGGCTCGACGAACACGCCGGCCCCGTGGTCAACCACGAGGGGCTTCGTCCAGCCGGGTGAGTTCACGATGATCGGCCTCCCGCTTGCGAGCGCGTCGAAGAGCTTGTTCGGCGATCCGGTGTAGAGCACCGGCACCTTCGCGAGGTGAGCGAGCAGGACGTCGCAGCTTCGCAGCAAGGCGGGCATGTCGTGCTTCGGCACCGAGCCCACCAGATGCAGGTTGTCGAGGCCGAGTTCCTGCTTCATCTCGCGTATCTGCGGAGTGCTCTTCCCGTCCCCGGCCACGAGTACCACGATGTCGTCGCGCCCGCGCTCTTTGAGTAGAGCCGCCGCTTGCGCGATGACATGGATTGCGTTGGACGGGCCGATGGCCCCCGTGTACCCGACCACGAACCGGTCATCGAGGCCGAAGCGCTCCGTGATCGCCCGGTCCTTTGGACCCGGATGGAACAGGTCGAGGTCCGAGCAGTTCGGCACCATGAAGACCTTCGCAGGATCGGTGCCCTCTGCCAGGATGCAGTCGACCATGCCGGGCGAGAGACCTACGACCGCGTCGGCTGTGCGGTACGTGAACCGCTCGAGCCACTTGGAGAGCCTGCCGAGGAGGCTCGTCTCCGAGAGCGCACCCATCTGGAACGCCGCCTCCGGCCACGGATCCCTCACTTCGAAGACGTAGGGCCGCCTGTGCCAGCGGGAGGCGAGGTAGCCGGGCACCGCGACGGTGAGCGGGGTTGAGGTCGCGAAGACGACATCGGGCTTCGGCGCCCTGGTCGCGAGCCACGTGCCGCCGAAGATGAAGAGCGCGAACGCCATGATGCGTCGCGGGTGGCTCATGTAGTTCGAGTAGTCCCCACGCACGGAGCGGACGTCGATACCGTCGGCGGCAAACCGGCTGACGAGCTTCTCCC
>CAYGYT010000011.1:57423-58629 GCA_964354215.1 uncultured Eubacteriales bacterium
CGCACGGAGCGGACGTCGATACCGTCGGCGGCAAACCGGCTGACGAGCTTCTCCCGGTGTTCGGCCGGAAGCCTGGAACCGCCCGTGACCATGGTGACCTCGTGACCCTGCTGGACCATGCGCCTCGCGAACTCGTACGAGCGCGTCGGATGCGAGCTGTCGCGCATCGCGAAGAACTGGTGGATGTAGAGAATCCTCATCGAAGGTCCCAGCATCGAATCGGGGTCGGCCGGACACGAACGGTACCACAGCGCCTTCACTGGGTCAGGGTATGTGCTTGGTCGAAACGAGACCGTTCCCCGTTTGGCCCGGCTTGGCGGGCAGCGACAAGGCCGCCTGAACGTCTCCAGTTCCTCGGAGGGCTCCAGGAATGCCGCGGGAATGCCGACGCGACACGATCTGACGACCCGAAGGGGAACGTTCTCCTCACGACGCACGTACGATTCGCAGACCGGTGGGAAGCTCTCGACCCAGAGCGGTCTGGGCTTCGGAACCGCCGGAGCTGCCTACGGCTTCAGCTCGATGACCGGACGGCAGGTGACCCAGTCGGTGGACCTCTCCTACCCCGATGCGGCAGCCGACTGGACGACGAACTTCGCCTATGACCTGGACGGTCGGCTCGTCGGTGCGAAGAACAGCGGGGAAGCGACCGTCGCGTACTCCTACGCTGCGGCAGGGCACATGCTTGCTGCGGGCAGTCGGACGATGACCTACACGCCCGCAGGGCGCCTCGCGTCCTCCGTCGGCCCCGAGGGCAGCGTGACCTACTACTTCGACTCTCGCGGGCGACGAAGCAGGATGGTCAGCGTGGTCGCATCGGCCACCTACCTATACGATGCAGCCGACCAGCTGGTCGGCTTCAAGCGGGACAACGGCAAGAACGGCAGCATCGACGTGGATGCTACCCACAACTACGACGCCCAGGGCCACCGCACCCGCTCGGTCGTGACGAGTGCTGGCGCGACCAAGACGACCTTCTACGCATTTGAGGGGCTGGCGCTCCTCGGGCTGCGCTCTACAGCGGGAGGTAGCACCACGCGGCTGTCGTTCCTCTACGACGCGTCGGGGAATCCCTACGCCGGTACGGCGAGCCTCCTGAGCGGTCAATCGGTGGCCTTCGGCATCGTCACGACGGACCGAGGCGACATCGTCGAGCTCGTGAGCGAGTCGGGCGAGGCGTTCGCCTACTGGCGCTACGACGCCTTC
>CAYGYT010000012.1:0-22659 GCA_964354215.1 uncultured Eubacteriales bacterium
CTGCCCAAGACCCGCTCCGGCAAGATCATGCGCCGCATCCTGCGCAAGATCGCCGCGGGTGAGCGCGATATGGACACGTTCGGCGACATCACCACGCTCGCCGACCCGTCTATCGTCAAGGTGATCGTGGAGTCAGCGCCGGAGCACTAGTTCTCAGCGGTTGCCTCCCTCGAGGTCCCGGCGTCGCACGCGGCGTCGGGACCTCGTTCGTTCGGGTTCCGGCTCCTTGGGCCGTGGTAGACTGTCAGTCGGCTTTTCTCACGTCCGGTACCGAAAGGACCTCTCCCAATGCCGTTCAACGATCTGTTCCTTCGCGCTGCCCGTTGCGAGCAAACGGAGCGCACGCCGATCTGGATGATGCGACAGGCGGGCCGCTACATGCCCGAGTACCGAGCCATCCGGGAGAAGCACGGCTTCCTCGAGATGTGTCGTACGCCCGAGCTTGCGGTCGAGGTAACGCTCCAGCCGGTCGATCTCATCGGCGTGGACGTGGCGATCCTCTTCTCCGACATCCTCGTGCCGTTTCCGGGAATGGGACTCGACCTTGAGTTCGCGAAGGGCGAGGGCCCCGTCATCCACAACCCGGTTCGGACGGTCGCAGATGTGAACAAGCTCCGAGTCGCCGACCCGATCGAGGACACGGGCTACGTGATGGAGGCCATCAAGATCCTCCGGCGCGAACTCGAGAGCAAGGTCCCGCTCATCGGATTCGCGGGAGCGCCGTTCACGCTCGCGAGCTACATGATCGAGGGTCACGGTACCCGCGACTACATCAACACCAAGCGTCTCATGTGGTCCGAGCCCGAGGCGTGGGACCGGCTCATGACGGTTACGTCAGACACCGTCATCGCGTACCTCTCTGCGCAGATCGATGCCGGTGCGCAGGCAGTGCAGGTCTTCGACAGCTGGGTGGGCTACGTTGCGCCGAGCGACTACGAGCGCTCCGTGCTCCCGTATAGCACGCGGGTGATCGCCGAGCTGTCCAAGAAGGGTGTGCCAGTCATACACTTCGCCAACCAGGGAACCTCGATGCTCGACCTGGTCGTGCAGGCGGGTGGCGACGTCGTTGGCCTCGACTGGCGCATCGACATCGGCACGGCTGCCGAGCAGATCGGCCCCAACTTCGCGATCCAAGGCAACATCGACCCGGTTGCGCTGTTCGCACCGGACGATGACCTCGAGCGCATCGTCGTGGAAATCCTCGAGAAGGTGGGGACGCGGCCGGGCCACATCTTCAACTTGGGGCACGGTATCCACAAGACGACTGACCCGGAGAAGGCCCGTACGCTCGTGAGGCTCGTCCACGAGCATTCCGAGCGCATCCGCGCCGGAGCGTCCTCATGAGCGACAGCATGATGCGCCGCAACGGCGTGCTGATAGTCGGCTTCGGCGGGCCTGATTCGATCGAAGCCGTGCGCCCGTTCATGTGCGAGCTCATGGGGCGGGAGCCGTCCGACGAGCTCGTACAGGACGTGTGCATGCGCTACCTCGCGATCGGAGGAGCGTCGCCGCTCCCCCTGACGGCAGACGCGCTCGCGCTCGCTCTGTCCGAGGAGCTCGAGGAGACTCCGGTCCTCGTTGGCATGCGCTACTCGGCGCCGTCGATCGTCGAGGCCACGGAGCGGTTCCTCGAGGCGGGAGTCGAGCGGATCATCGTTGTCGCGCTCTCGCCGTTCGAATCGAAGGTGACGCTCGGCGCGTACCGTGAGGCCGTCGCGGAGGCACTCGACGGGCACCCCGAGATCGAGGTCGTGGAGGCACCACTGATCGGCACCCTCGACGCGTTCGCCGAGCTCGTGGCCGCGGGCTGCGTATCGGCTCTCGAGCGGCTCGATCCGCCCCAGGGTGCGCTCGTCGTGTTCACTGCGCACAGCCTGCCGGTCGCGGACCTAACCGACGACGATCCGTACGTCGGCGGCCTTCGCTCCACGGTCGACCGCGTGGTCGAGTTCCTGGGCTACGAGCCCGGTATGGACGGTATCGGTTCTGTGCTGCTCGAGGGCATCAGCACGTACGGGAGCTTGGTGGGCATGCAGCCGTGGGTGATGGCGTACCAGTCGAAGGGGGCGCGTCCGGGTGAGTGGCTTGGGCCGGATCTCGATGACGTGATTGACGCCGCAGCCAAGGCCGAGATTCCGTCGCTCGTCGCCGTGCCGGTCGGATTCGTGACCGATCACCTCGAAACGCTGTACGACCTCGACATCATGGCCGCGGACAGAGCGCTCAGCCAGGACATGGAGTTCGTGCGTGCGCCCGTCCCCAACGAGCACGAGCATCTCGTGAAAGGCATCGCGGAGAGCGTCAAGCCGCTGCTCTAGACAGAGACCGGGGCCCACGGGCAACGGGCGGCGGTGTGCCGGCATCGTCGGAACCGATACGACAAGGAACTCATCGAATGAAGCGGATCATCGTGATCGGCGGTGGCGTCGCGGGCCTGGGCGCGGCGTACAAGGTGCGGCGAGCGGCAGAGGCCGGAAACGACGTTGACGTCGTCCTCCTCGAGAAGGATGAGCGTCTCGGCGGGAAGCTCGCCACCGAGATCATCGAGGATACCGAGACGGGCGGCAGGTTCGTCGTCGACGGCGGCTCCGACGCCTTCATCACCGAGAAGACGGCGGTGCATCGGGTCGCGAAGCTGCTCGGCATCTTCGATGACGAGACGCCCACGGTCGACGAGAACAAGAAGACGCTGATCGTGAAGGGCGCGAAGCTCATCGAGATGCCGGACGGCATCATGATGTTCGCACCCACCAAGATGGTCCCGATGGCCACAACGAAGCTCTACTCCTGGCCGGCCAAGTTCCGTATGGCGCTCGACCTTGTCATCCCGCGAAAGAAGGTCGCACGCGGAGAGCTCAACGACGAGACGCTCGAGCACTTCGTGGTACGGCGCATGGGTCGGGAGTCCCTCGACCGACTTGCCGAACCTCTCGTTGGCGGCGTGCACGCCTCGGATCCGTCGAAGATGTCGCTTGCCGCCACGTTCCCGAACCTGCTCGACATGGAGCAGAAGTACGGCTCGCTCATCCGCGGATTCCTCGCTCAGCGCAAGAAGGTCGAGGAGATCCGCCGCAAGTACCCGCACAAGCCCGGCCAGAAACGGCGCACGTTCTTCAGCTCGTTCTACCTCGGCATGCAGTTCTTTACCGAGAAGCTCGCTGACGCCATCGGTCGCGACAGGATCAGGACCGGAGTAGGCGCGACGAGCATCACGCAGACCGCCGAGGGCCAGTGGAGCGTGACCCTTACGGACGGGGAGGTACTCGGCGCGGACGCGGTCATCCTGGCTACGGAGGCGTGGGCCGCCGAGACGCTCGTTCGACCGATCGATCCGACGATCGCCGATCGGCTCTCAGAGATCCCGGTGTCCTCGTCGGCGACCGTGCCGATCGCGTTTCGCGTCCAAGACTGCCCCTTCGACACGAAATGGTTCGGCGTGTTGTGTCCCGCCATCGAGAACCGTCCGCTCATGGCGATCACGATGTCGTCGTCAAAATGGCCGGATCGCGCGCCAGAAGGCACGGTGCTCATGCGCGGGTTCGTCGGTGGTCCGCGAAACCAGGCGATCATGGAGAAGTCCGACGAGGAGATCATCGAGATCGTGCGCGCGCAGATGGTGGACATGCTCGGCGTGAAGCCCGACGCGACGCCCATCTTCGCGAGGGTGTTCCGGTGGACGAAGGGCATGCCGCAGTACACGATCGGGCACCTCGACCGCGTCGCCGAGATCGAGGAGCGTACGGCAGCGATTCGGGGCCTCGCCCTTGCAGGCGGCTCGTATCGCGGCGTGGGGATCCCGAATTGCATCGAGAGCGGAGAGCGTGCCGTCTCCAAGGTGCTCGCCGAGTGGGGCATCGATCTGGCCGAGGACCACGTCGAGGAGAAGCGTCTCTACTAGCCGCCTGTCGCCCTCGCGATCACGTCGAGCATGAGCGGCTGCAATGTGGGGTTCGCCGCGCAGATGCTGTCCGAGTGGGCCTTCCACGGTTTGCCGGCGGCGTCGGTCACCTGAGCGCCGGCTTCTCGAAGCACGATCACGCCGCCCGCCATGTCCCACGGTTTCAGGGTGTACTCCCAGAAGCCGTCCGCCCGTCCTGCGGCGACGTGGCAGCAGTCGATCGCTGCGGAGCCGTCGCGCCTGATGCCGTGCACCGGCGCGCGCAGGAAGGCAGCAAGGACAGCCAGCTGGCGGTCGAGCGGTTCGCCACGGTCGTAGGGGAATCCGGTCACGAGCAGGGCCGCATTCACCGACTCGGCGGTGGCGACTCGCAGTCGCCGTTCATCGCGATGCGCCCCGAGACCCTGGGCGGCGGAGTACAGCTCCCGACGGGCAACGTCGAACACCGCGCCGGCGACCGGCTGACCGGCACGCAGGAGCGCGACCGACACGGAGTAGCAAGGGAAGCCGTGTATGTATGAGGTCGTGCCGTCCAGAGGGTCCACGACCCACACCTCGGCGTCGTCGAGCGCACCGCGCGGGGCGGGTGCGAGGTCGTAGACCTCCTCCTCCTCGATCACGAATCGCGCGTCGGAGTGACGCTTGAGGATTGCGTTCACGACGGCGACGCCGCTTGCGATATCCGCGTCGGTGACGAAATCGGTCGGCGAGCTCTTCGAGCGGCGATCGCCGTGGTCCTCGATCCGCTCGAGGAGTACCCGCGCTCCTGCCGACGCGGCCTCGCGCGCGGTATCGAGGACTTCTCGCACAGAGGGACCCCCTTGGGCATAATCAGATTCTGGACGGGACCAGTGTAGCTGCTGGCCGAAGCGGAGTTTGGGGAAGGAACGGTGCACGTGGTTGCTCGAGGTTTTGCGGGTCCGCTCTCCGCAGACGAGTGTGCGACGCTCGAGCAACGCGCCCGTGAGGCTCGCGGTCACGTGCTCACGGCCACGACGCTTGCGAACTCCGGTCATCCGGGCGGCTCGTTCTCATCAATGGAGCTCTACACGGTTCTGTACGGCTGTGCGCGTCTCAAGCCTGACGAACCGCGGTGGACGCAACGGGACCGTGTCGTTGTCAGTCACGGCCACACGTCGCCCGGTGTCTATGCCGCGCTTGCAGCCGTGGGGTTCTTCCCGGCCGACGAGTTCGCGGCGCACTTTCGCCAAGCAGGGAGCGTGTTCGAGGGACACGTCGAACGCAGCGTGCCCGGTGTTGAATGGTCGACCGGGAACCTCGGGCAGGGTCTCTCGGCGGGTGTGGGTATGGCCCTTGGGGCGCGCATGACCGGCCTTGGTTGGCACACGTACGTGGCGATGAGTGACGGCGAACAGAACAAAGGGCAGGTCGGCGAGGCGAGAAGGCTAGCGGTCAAGGAGGGTCTAGCAGACCTCACCGTGCTGGTGGATCTCAACGGTATCCAGATATCGGGCCACACGCGAGACATCATGCCCGTGAACGTCGCAGCGGACTTCGCGGCCGACGGATGGAACGTGGTCGAGGTTGACGGGCACGACATCCGCGCTATCCACGAGGCGATCCGAGCGGGGCATCGGACGGCGAGCGCCCCGACCGCGGTCATCGCGCATACGGTGATCGGCAAGCCGGTGAGTTTCATGGAAGACGAAGCCGAGTTTCACGGCCGAGGGCTCACCGCCGAGGAGTACACGCGTGCGATGGGCGAGCTCGGGCTCGACCCGGGCGCGCTCGACGAGGCGCGCGCACGGCGCGCGCAGCCGTGCGCCGTCGAGCCGCTACCGCACCTCACGCCCGCGCTTTCGGTGGCGCACGGCACGCCGCGCACCTATGCAGCCGACGTGAAGACTGACAACCGCTCAGCGTGGGGCGCGGCGCTCGTCGACCTCGCCGTGGCGAACCCTGAGATGCCGCTCGCGGTGCTCGACTGCGACTTGGCCGTCTCTGTGAAGACCGACGGGTTCGCCGCGGCGCGCCCGGAGGGATTCGTACAGTGCGGGGTGGGGGAGCACAACGCGGCAGTCGTGGCGGGTGCGCTCTCGACGTGTGAGGTGCTCGCGTTCTGGTCGGACTTCGGCGTGTTCGGCGTCGACGAGGTCTACAACCAACAGCGCCTGAACGACATCAACGGAGCTGCGGTCAAGCTCGTGGTCACGCACTGCGGGCTGGACGTCGGTGAGGACGGCAAGACCCACCAATGCCTCGACTATGTCGGCGCGTTTCGTGAGCTGTTCGGCTGGCGGGTGATCGTGCCGGCCGACCCGAACCAGACGGACCGCGCCGTTCGGGCGGCCGCGTCCCTGCAGGGGAACGTGGCGGTCGCGATGGGCCGGAGCAAGCTTCCGGTCGTCACGAGTGCGGACGGCTCACCGCTGTTCGGCGGCTCGTACGAGTTCGAGTACGGGAGGCTCGACTGGGCGCGAAGCGGTGGGGATGGCTGTCTTCTCGCTACTGGTACCGTCGTCGGTGCGGCGGTCGCCGCGTCCGACGACCTCCGAGGGCGCGGCAGGGCCGAGATCGCGGTGGGGGTTGTGGCGAGTCCCCTCCACCTGGATGAGATGGCACTGCAGCGGGCGGCGGCCTGCCCGCTCATCGTCACAGTCGAGGACCACAACGTCGCGACGGGACTCGGAGCGAGCGTGGCCCTGTGGCTTGCGGAGCGAGGGCGTGGTGCGCGACTCGTGAGACTCGGAGTGGGATCGTACGCCTCGTCCGGAGCGAGCGGGGACCTGTTTGCGCGTGCGGGGTTGGACGCCGCCGGGATCGCTACTGCGATCGAACGAGAACTCGGGTAGCCGACAGAACGAGTGCTGTGTCAGCCCGTCATGTCGCCCTTCGTGCGGAGCGCCGCGATCACGCGGGCAACGTCGGCTACGCCCGGCTCGGCGGCCTCGGCCGTGACTCCCCGTTCGGCCAGCAGGTCGACGACCGCGCTCACAGCCAGCTCCAGAGCGGCCTCGACGACTGGTGAGAGCTCTACCTTCCAGTGGACGATCTGGGCGACCTGCACTCCAATACACACGACGTCGGGCTCGAGACCCATGAGTCTCGCCGCGTCCAGAACGTCCGTCAGTCGCGTGTCGTGGAGCGAGTGCAGGATCTGGTTCGGGGACATCGAGTCCGGGTCGAGCTGGATGACCGTCCCCGGCTCCCGGCCGGTTCCGTCCACTGCGTCCACGACGATGACGTGGTCGACACCCTGGAAGAGGTTCAGGATGCTGAAGCCCATGGTGCCGGCGTCGGTGACCTCGACGTTGTCCGGGAACCGGTAGTGCGTGAGGAGCAGCTCAACGGCCCGAGGGCCGACGCCTTCATCGCCCATAAGCGGGTTGCCTACGCCCATGACGAGGATCTTTGGCTGGTCAGTCGAGACGCTCACGGGCGCGCTCCTCGGTATGGTGGGCGGTCATGCACGGGCGCAGCCGCGCGCGAGACCCGAGGTTCGCCGTGCGGTCGGGAAGAGCATACCTGACGCGCTGTGCCCTCGCCGACGCGTCCCCTGGCAGTCGTGTGGACGATTGCCGACGTTCTAGGCGGAGATTGCCGAGGCGAGTCGCTCCTGGATCCGCGGATAGGCCTTGTCGCCCTCGAGCAGGAGCATCCGCTCGTCGAGGGGCAGCTGCGCACGCGCCTCGTCGCGGTGCTCGTTCGAAGTGGCAAGCGTCTCGCGCATCATCACGAGCAGGAGGTAGCGTCCTGTAGGCGTGAGCGTCAGGTACCGACCGTCGTCGCTCTGGATGGCACCCACGGCTTTCATGAACGTCATCTCGGTCCTCAGACCGCGCTCGACCGGGACCCCGAAGTCACGCAGGAACCGCTCCTTGTCGAGTCGCAGACCGAACAGGTCGGTCACGAAGCGGTACCGCATGAGGGCCTTGCGGCCGTACGGTCGCCCGGCCTTCACGACGGCCATGCCGCCGCCCGCGATGCGCCTATCGTACTCACGCAGGGAGAAGGTGTTGGCGTAGATGGTGCCCCTCAGGAACGACAAAGCGCCTGAGCCCACGCCTACGTACTCCTCATAGTCGACGATGTACTCGTCGATCATCTCGCTGCTGTCGCGGGAGTAGGTCCATGCGCTCGCTGGCTCGAACTCCGGTGCCAGCCGGGCGCCGATGTCTCGGTAGAGCCGGTACTCGCGTGCGAAATCGATTTTGCCGACGAGCGGCTCCATCTCTCTGCGGGTGCTCGGCGAGGCCATGAGCGGGTAGAAGGTCGTCTGGTTCGCGCCAGTCGCCTTGATGAGGTCGACGTCGTGCATGAGAACCTCATCGGTTTGGGTCGGGAAATTGAAGATCATGTCTACGTTCAGCGAGTGGAACTGGCCGGCGACGCTCGCGACACGTTCGAACACATCCTCGCCCGAGCCGTACTTGCCGTAGCGGTCCATCTGTCGCAACAGGCGGTCGTCGAAGCTCTGAACGCCGACGGACAGCCTGTGAACGCGCTCCGCGAGGCACTCCGCGAGCTCCGCTCCGAGGTGGTTCGGACTCGTCTCCGCGGAGACCTCGGCCACGCCGAAGAGCTCGCGCGCGAGGTCGATGGTTTGGCAGAGCTCGTCGAGAAGGATGGTGGGCGTGCCTCCGCCGACGTACAGCGAGTCAAAGACGTAGCCAAGGCCCGCGACCATGCGCATCTCGTCACGGAGATTGCGGAAGTACGCGCGCGCGTGGTCTTCCTTGAAGAGGAAGCGGTTAAACGAGCAGTAGAGGCACAGCCTCTCGCAGAAGGGAACGTGCGCGTAAAGCACGTACCGCTTCCCGGGCTCTGGCCCGGGGAGGCATGTCGTGGTGGTTGGGAAGGTCGCCAGGTACGTTTGGTTCAGGCGACGAACGAATGACGACACGACGCGTTCAGGGAACATCCCGGCTCCATTACGTTGCTGGTCTGTATAGAGCGCCGGTAACGGTCTGTTGCCCTCGCTCGGCGTGCCCCTCCGGCATGTGCCGGTACCCCGCACGACCCGAACGCCGTCCCCGCTGTGCCGGTGAGCAGGGGCAACCTGTCCGCTGTGTCATGTCTTCGACGCCTCCGTGGCGCGTCCCTGCAATTGAATGGCAGGACAGAGCAAGGCCCCGGAATCACCGGGGCCCTGCATCGTGCGTCGTGCGAGCGGCTCTCGCCGGGACCGGCTCGCGGTCCCTATGAGTGGGCCGAGTCTCCGACGACGTGACCATCGGAGTCGAACTCGAGACCCGGGGACTCCTTCCACGCGAAGATGATCCGCGACGGCGAGAAGCCCTCGACGTTCGCGAGGTAGGCGTGTATCGCCGTGAACAGGATGAACACCCACATGACGTAGTAGTGGATGATCCGCATGTTCATGAAGCCACCTACCCACTCGACCCCCGCAGAGAACATCGGCCAGATGGCCCAGTCCTGCGCGGGCATGAACAGGCAGAACCCGGTGTACGCCGCCAGCAGCGTAAGCGGAATCGTGACCAGGTAGGCGACCTTCTGAAGCACGCCGTACTTCGCGCTGATCGGGTGGTCCTTCTTGAGGAACGTGTAGTACTTGATCCACGACCACGCCTGGTGGCGGTTGAGCTTCTGCGGCAGCCAGTTCTTGATGTCCTTGTCCACCTCGCGCGAGCCGAGGTACGGCGAATCCTTGACGGTGAACGCAAGGATGATCCGGACGAGGAGGTTGATGAGCAGCACCCACATCCAGAAGAAGTGAATGCCTCTCGCCGTGCCCATGAAGCCGGAGAAGAACGGGTAGTGGATGTAGAAGCCCGAGAAGGCGAGGAAGACCATCGCCAGCAGGTTGATCCAGTGCGTCAGCACGAACGGGATCGGGTGAGCCTCACGGTAGTGAGCTGGGTGCGACATCTACTTCACCCCCCAAGCCTTGGTGATCACGGTCGCTTCCTTGCCCGTTTTCGGTTCAATCACGTGAACCGCGCAGCCGATTCAAGGGTCGAAGCTGTGGGCGATCCTCAGCGCCTCCATCGGCTTCTCGATGTCGATCGTCGGAGCGCCGATGAGGGCCTCCTCCATGGGACCGCGTACGCCGTCCTTGTCGCGTGGTGACGTGTCCCAGGTAGAAGGCGTGACGACCTGGTAGCCTGCGATGCGGCCTGAGTCCACCGTCATCCAGTGGCCCACGGCACCGCGCGGCGCTTCCCAGAGTCCCGCGCCCTTACCAGCATCCTTCTCTCCGCTCTGGAACAAGCTGACTTCGCCGCCCTTGATCGCCTCGATAAGGTCCTGGACCCACTCGAGCGACCAGTCGGCGACGACCTTGGTCTCGAGGTTCCGGGCTGCTACGCGGCCCAGCAGTGAGATGAGGACTTCCGGCTTTCCAGCCGCACCGAGCGCACCGAGCGCCGTGTCAACGATGTTCTTGACCGGCGTCACGCCCTTCAGATACGCGATGAGCATGCGGGACAGCGGACCGACTTCCATCGGCTTGCCATCGTAGCGCGGCGCTTTGCCCCAGGAGTACTTGTCGGCATTGCTGAACTCCGTGAAGTCAGCCTTGGTCTTGCCTTCGGCGGGATTGAGACCCGTCGGCGAGCTGTACCAGGAGTGCTCGACGTACTCGGCGACCTTGGTGGGGTCCGCGTCGGCGACAGCCAGCTGCTTGTCCATGATCACGCCGCCCGGCATGTACCGCTTGTTCAGGTCGTACTGGCCCTCGGCGTTCGCCTCGCCGCCCTCCTGCGTGAAGACGCCCCACGCGAGGAAGTTGCCCACGCCGGCGCCATAGCTGAGCGCGTCTTTGTAGAAGGGCGCGATGGCGAGCGTGTCCGGGATCATAGCGGTGGTGACCCACTCGTTGATGCGTGTGAGCCTGAAGAGCACGTCGTCGAGCTTCTCCTCAGTGGGGACCCATGCGGTGCCGCCCGGGATCGACGTCATGAAGTGCGGGAACTTGCCGCCCATGATGGCGATGACCTGAGCTGCCTCCGCCTGAACCTGCAGTGCCTCGAGGTAGTGCGCGACGGCGATCAGGTGGAGCTCAGGCGGCATGTCCTGCGCGTAGGCTGGATGTCCGAACCAACCGTTCGTGAAGATCGAGAGCTGGCCGTTGTCGACGAAGGTCTTGAGTCGCGTGGCGACCGCCCCGAAGTCCGCCGTGCGCGTGCCGGCCTTCTGCGCCAGAGCGTACGTATCGGCGATGTTCGCCGAGAGGGCCTTGAGGGGGTCGACGTAGTCGAGTGCGGTCAGGGTGTAGAACCACAGGACATGGCTGTGCAGGTACTGGGCAGCTTCGATGATGTTGCGGACGAGACGAGCTCCCGCGGGAATCGTCAGGCCGTAGGCCGATTCCGTAGACATCGTCGATGCGTGTCCGTGAGAGACCGGACACACGCCGCAGATGCGCTGGGCGACGAAGTACGCGTCCTCGGGCTTGCGGTCGACGAGAATGGTCTCCATGCCGCGATAGAGCGTGTCCGAGACCCATGCATCGACGATCTTGCCGTTCTCGACCTCGCACTCGACACGGAGGTGACCCTCGATGCGCGTGAGCGGGTCGAGGACTGCGCGGCCCGAGGGGGCTGCGGCAGTGGTCTTTGGAGTGGCACTCGTCGTCGTGGGAGTGGCACTCGTGACGCTCGGGGTGGCAGAAGTCTCCACTACCTATCGCCTCCCTTCGCGGCGCGCTTGCTGTCGTACGCCTTCATCTCCTCGTAGGGGGCGCCGCCCTTCGTGCGCCCGGTAGCCGCCATGCCGATCCCGTGAACGATGAGACCCGCGGCGACAACTCCACCCGCGATTCCGGCGATGGTGGTCGGCTGGACGTTGCCGATGCTCCCGCCGAGCGGGAGGTCGCGGAAGCGGTTCAAGAACGGAGCACCCACGTCGACCCAGTTCAGCCCGGCCTTCAATGGGTTGGCATTCCCGCAGCCGATGCAGGGAGCACCCGATTCGACGCACCAGCTCTGCTTCGCGTTCCACCGAACGATCGGGCAGTTGGTGAACGTCTGCGGGCCCTTGCACCCGACGGCGTAGAGGCAGTAGTTCTCCGCTTCCTCCTCGGAGCCGAATTCCTTGACGAACTCGCCGTTCTCGAAGTGACCGCGGCGCGGGCAGTTGTCATGGATGGTCTGGCTGAAGATCAGCTTGGGGCGATTGAAGTCGTCCATCTCGGGGAGCTTGTCGAGCAAGAGGACGTCAACAACCATCGCGACGATCCACTCAGGATTGACCGGGCAGGTGGGAAGGTTGATGACGGGAGTATCGATACCTTTGTCTTTGAGGTACGGAAGCACGCCTGTCGCGTCGGCGGGGTTCGACGCCGAGGCTACCCAGCCGCCATCGACCGCACACGAGCCGACCGCGATGACGGCCTCGGCGCTCTTCGCGGCCTCTTCGAGAACCGTCAGACCCGTCTTCGCACCTGCGTTGTCAGGGCCGCCGGCTACAAAGAGCGAGTTGCCGTCAAAGCCCCGCATGACGGCACCCTCGTAGATGAGGATGTAGCCGCCCTTGTTGATGGTCTCGGTCGCAGCCTCTTCGGCGGACTTCCCGGCGGCCATCATGATCGTCTCGAAGTAGTTCACCGAAAGGATCTCGAGGACGATCTGCGCCACATCCGGATAGTCGGCCTGCGCGGCTGACTCAGTGCATCCGGTGCACGAACCGCCGTTGATCCAGATTGCTGGCTTGAGCACTGCGCCCTTCTGTATCGCTGCTGCGATCTGCGGAACGACTGTCTCGGAAAGACCGAGCAGCGCCGCGATCGAGCCGCAGTACTTGAGGAAGTCGCGACGTGTCACGCCTCGCGATGCGAGGTACTCGTTGAACCCGTCGTGGTCCTCATGCGCCATGCCATACACCTCCTTGAATGAACAGGGCAAGAACGTTCGCCGTCGGGCTTCAGGCGAGCCCGACAGTAGGGCATTGAGCTCCGGCATGCCTCCTTCCTGGGTGGCTCAGGGGTCCCAAAACGTGGTCGACGCCCCGGACGGCAGGCGAAAGCCGCGACCTTGAGGGCCGGTGACTCTGGAAGAGGAGAGATGTGACACATACTCCGGGCTTGGCTCGGGGCCAGTCCCCTGTTTCGCGCCCTGCACCTGCAGCAGGTCGCGCATGTGTGCGTGCGCCGGCGCGCAACGCTCGTGTAGCCAAGCTCTCCCGGCCCTCCGCGCGGCTCGATGACGGCGCTTCGAAGGAGCGTGTCGTCCGCGTGTACCCTGGCAAGCGGACATCGCGTGTGCTGGGGAATATTCTACACATAGCTCACGTATACGCGACACCACCACAGTCGGGTCGCTCGGGGTGGTGGACAAAGGAGGGCTCAGTCGTGCATGACGAATCGGACGTCGAAGAGCGGGGCTCGCTGGGTGGTGCGCCGGATACGCCGGTTCTCGACGAGGGACTCCACGAGCGCTGTGAAACGGATCGAGGCGGCCTGACACCCAAGGAAACAGCCGACTGCGCAGGCCTCGAGTTGGCCGAGCACTATGAGAACGAAGAAGACGGTGGATCGTGACCGAGTCCCATCCGGAGCGAAAAGCGACTGGATGGGTGACCTGCGACAGGACGACGAGGGCGGACGTTCGAGTGCAAGGCTCCTGATCCTTGATGTTCGGCGGTTCACGCCCGCTCTCGTCCGGCCGTTCCTCACCGCCGTGGTCGACGAATTGGTTTCACTCGGGGCATATGACGACCTGATGGTCGTCTCTGACTACGAGCCCACGGGCTTGCAGTACCAGCTCGACATGCGACGTGAGACGCGGGGCATGTTCCGCTACGAATGCACCCAGAGGTCGGATGGTGCATGGGTGGAGGTCATTCGCCGCGTGTAAGAACGCCCGACCGCTCGCAGCGAAGCGTCATCAGATGCTGAGCTTGGGGAGCAGATCGGCGAGCTGGTCGAGACTACCGCGGTAGTCGGCGGACTTGCCGCCGCGTGGGCCGACGAAGTACGTTCTCATCCCGGCGTGCGCCGCGCCCAAGTCGAGCACCGGGTCGTCGCCGACCATGAGGCACTCCCCGGCCTCTACTCCCAGCATGGACGCCGCCTCGAGGAAGTAGGCCGGGTCCGGCTTGCAGGCGTGCATGATCTCGTACGTCGTGACGAGGTCGAACGGGACGTCGTCGAGGCCCGCCCAGCGTATCCTCTCAATCACGGCCGCCGACGGGAAGATCGGGTTCGTCGCGATCGCGACGAGCAGCCCGGTGTCCGCGGCTGTTTCAACTGCGCGACGGGCTCCGGGGGTTGGGCCGAGTCCGGCGCCAAGCCCGGGGAAGACCCGGGTGTAGAAGTCGGTGATGATCCCGTCCTGCCGCCGGAGGTCGACACCGGTGAGCGTCGTGAACCGAGCGTCGAACACCTGACGGTTCGTCTCGTCCGGGTGTGGCTCCATCATCGCATTCGTGGCCTCTATGACCGCCTCGATGGCGGCGGCTGGGGTGGAACCGGTGACCGTCGCGATGACAGGTCCCAGCGCGCCGAAGTACACGCGGAGGAACAGGGCGAGGTCGATGTCGAGCAGCGTTCCGTCGAGGTCGAAGAGTACGGCGCGCACGAAGCCTCCATTGGGTCCGGGTTGGCCGCAGGCATCCTACCACGCGGCCGATTCGGCTAGGTGTCGTGGTCGTCCGTCTAGCGCCGCTCAAGTGCGCAGCGTGCAAGGCCGATAGCTGGAACATGAGACTCGCAGCGCCGAAAGACGCGACTGCAGCAAAGCTGCGCGCGATCCCCATGTTCTCGGAGCTTCCGGAGCAGGACGTTGAGGCGTTCGCGCAGCTCGTCTCGCTGCGCCGGTACCCGAAGCATGCGTTCATCATCAACCAGCACGAAGTGGGCGGCTGCATGTACCTGCTCGTGTCGGGCCGCGTGAAGGTCACACTGGCTTCGCCCGATGGTAAGGAGCTCGCGCTCAACTACCTCGAGGCACCGTCGCACTTCGGCGAGATGAGTCTCGTGGATGCCGAGCCGCGCTCCGCGGACGTGATCGCTACGACCGATGTCGAGTGCCTTGCGCTGGAGGGTAAGGATCTCTCGGCGGCCGTGCAGATCCAGCCCAAACTCGCGGTCTCCCTCATCGCGACCCTCTCCAATCGCCTGCGACAGACCATCGGGCGTCTCGAAGACATGGCGTTCCACGATGCGACACACCGCGTGATGCGCGTCGTCCTCAATGTCGCCACCGCAAGCTACGAGAGCCGCGGGGTGCCGGTCATCCAGGGTCTGACGCACTACGACATCGCGACACTCGCCGGGACGTCTCGTGAGACAGCAAGCCGCATCATCTCGATGCTTGCTCGCGAGGGCATCGTCGCCACGAAGGGTCGCCGAATCGTCGTGGATCTCTTCCGACTTCGCGAGCGGCTCGAGATCGACTAGCCCCGCTTCCTGAAGAATCGTCTCGTGGAGCGGCGCATGTGGGGAATCCGGTTCCAGTCAGGTATCCTTCTTGCCGTCTCGCTGCGCCCCCGAACGGGGAGATACGACGTGCAGCGCCGCCGGACCGAGGAGGAGAAGATGAAGGATTTCAGCGCCGAGGAACTGTCGGAATTTGATGGCCGCGACGGGCGTCCCGCGTACGTCGCATACAAGGGAATCGTCTACGACCTGACCGAGAGCGCGATGTGGGGAGACGGTGACCACGAGGGGATGCACTCGGCGGGGGCAGACCTCACCGATGAGCACGACGACGCTCCACATGACGTGTACGTTACCGACTTTCCTGAGGTTGGCAAGATCGTCTGACTCAAGGGAAGACGTCGCTCGGACACGTCGGCTCAGACACTCGATCGCCTATGGGGACCACTCCGCAGGAACGGCGGGGTGGTTCCCATGCGTCCGCCGCCGAAGCACTCTGCGGCAATCCGTAGTGCGAGGGATGCGCGACTCGCAGTCGCGTCTCAGCTCCGCGGTGGGGCGGTCGACTCGAAACGCGCCACGGTCTCCACGTGGTGGGTCTGCGGGAAGAGGTCGACGGGCGTGACTGACGTCAACCGATACCCCGCGTCAGCGAGCAGGCGTGCATCTCGGGCGAGCGTGGCGGGGTCGCACGAAACGTACACGAGCCTCGAGGCTCGTGTCTGAGCCACGGCCGCGAGAACCGAGCCATCCAAACCCGAACGCGGCGGGTCCACGAGGGCTGCGTCGAAGTGTCCCAAGTTGCCGACGACGCGGGCCGCCTCGCCAGGCTCCACGTCCGCGAACAGCTGCGACATCTCTAGGTTGCGGCGGAGGTCCCTCACGGCAGATCCAGCGCCCTCGACGCAGGTGACCGAACGCGCGCGCTGAGCCAGGGGGAGGGTGAACGTGCCGACTCCCGCATACAGGTCGAGCACGCTGTCGCTGCCATCAGGTGCGAGAGCGTCCAGCGCACGAGCGACGAGGTGCTTCGCGGCCGCAGTATTCACCTGGAAGAACGACGGAGCGGACACCGCAAAGACGAAGTCGTCGAGCCGCTCTCGCCAGAAGCCCTTGCCCGAGAGGACCTCGACCGTTGTCGCGCTGTGACGCCCCCGCACGTCTTTGCTGAGTACTCTCACGACGCTGGACGCGCTGGTGCCCTGTGCGATCGTGGTGGCGACGGTCGATCGCGGAAACGCGGATGGCTCGGTCCAGAGGGCGACCTCGACGTCAGATGTCGCGGTGCTGACTCGGAGGCCGACACGGCGTACGCCGAGATCCTTGGTGCCCGACGCGTACCGGAGCGCGCCCGCGAGCCTTTCGGGGGCTTTCTGGTGGGCCTTGGGGAGAAGCAGGCAACGTTCGATTGGCACGACCACGTCACTGCCGAGGTGGTGGAAGCCAAGTCCGAGGCGCGGGCCGGCGACTGGCACGAGTTCGATCTTGTTGCGGTAGCCATAGGTCTGCGGAGAGGGTACACACTCGGCGACGGGTGTCTGCGCTTCAATGCCGCCGATTCGTTCGAGCGCGTCCGACACGATACGCCGCTTCGCCGCCAGTTGGACCGGGTAGGCGATGTGTTGCCACTGACAGCCGCCGCACGAGCCGAAGTAGGGACACGGCGGCTCGACTCGGTCCGCGGAGGCATCGATGATCTCGTGGACGCGGGCGGCCACCCAGCGCTTCTTGTCGGCAACGACCTCGATCTCGACCGTGTCACCGGGGCAGGCGCCCTGCACGAACACGACCCGACCGTCGTCGAGGCGGCCGACGCCCTCGCCGCCGCTTGCCAGGCTCTCGATGAAGACCATGCAGGCTCCGAATCTCATCGTCCACGAATGCGTCCCCGCAAAGCGTCGCAGGGCGGCGCGACACCATCGTACCCGCTCCCCTCGGAGGCATCGGCGCGGGTTTCAGCATCCGCGTCACTTTGCCGATACACCTTCAGGAAGGCGGGCCGCACGGGAGGTCGGACGGACCTACGCGTGCGCGAAGAGGAGGTTGTCGCCGGTGGCAAGCAAGAAGGTCCTCGTCGTACACGACGATGCGAACTACGCCGAGCAAGTTCGACTTTCTCTGGCGGAGGCGGGCTTGGACATGCGGGTGATCTCGGCTTTGTCCGGCCCACGCGCACTCGCCGTGCTCGGTACGATTCAGCCGGACGTGGTGATCGTCGACGCCGAGCTCGTCGGCATGGACGGATACACCCTCACCGAACAGCTCAAGTCCGACGTCAGCACGTCTGACGTGCCGGTGGTGATCGTGTCGCTGCAGCCGAGCGAGAGCTCGGCGCTGCGGGCCCGTCAATGCGGCGCATCGGCCCACCTGCCCGCGGTCGGTCCGATGGACGCGCTCGTGTCGAAGGTGGCGGCGCTCACGAACGTCGCGGTCGGAGCTCCGGTGGCCGTCGCCGCCGCAGTCCCTGCCGCCGCACCTGCGCCGGCACCATCCGTGCCCGCGGCAGCACCTGTGCCTGCAGGCTATGGGGCACCCATGCCGGTCCAGCCGTCGACTCCGCAGGCGCCGATGCCGGCGCCGGCAGCGCCTCCTCCACCGCAGCCCCTGATGCCGGACCTCGGGGATTTGGCTCCCGCACAACGGATGGACCACTACATGGGCGTGCCGGACATCGCGATCGGGATGGACGAGCCTTCCTCGAGCGAAGATATCCCGCACATTGACGACCTGCTTCGCCTCATGCTCGATCGCGGTGGCTCGGACCTGCACATCACGGTGGGCAGCCCGCCTGGCATCAGACAGCGCGGTGAGCTCGTCCCCGTGGAGAACTGCCGGTCGCTCACCCCCAAAGACACCATGGAGATGATTCTCGGCCTCCTCTCGGAAGAGCAGCGGCGTAAGTTCGAGACCGAGCTGGAGCTTGACTGGGCGTACAGCATCCCGGGCGTGTCGAGGTTCCGCGCGAACGTGTTCCAACAGCGCAACTCGATGGGATCCGTGTTCCGTGTCATCCCGATCGACATCCCGACGATCGACGACCTCGGTCTTCCCAAGGTCTGTAGCTACCTGGCCGACAGGCCTCGAGGCATGGTCCTGGTGACGGGGCCGACCGGCTCGGGCAAGACGACCACGCTCGCGGCGATGATCGACCGCATCAACGAGACGAGGCCACTGCACATCGTCACACTCGAAGACCCGATCGAGTTCATGCACCGGAACAAGCGGGCGTACGTGAACCAGCGCGAGGTAGGGGAGGACACGCACTCGTTCGCCGCGGCGCTCAAACGCGTGTTGCGCCAGGACCCCGACGTCATCCTCGTCGGCGAGATGCGTGACCTCGAGACGATCTCGGCCGCGATCACCGCCGCCGAGACGGGCCATCTCGTGTTGGCGACGCTGCATACGACCGGTGGTCCGGCCACCGTGGACCGCATCATCGACGTGTTCCCTCCCCACCAGCAGTCACAGGTGCGAATGCAGCTCTCGACCACGCTCGAGGGCGTGCTGTCGCAGACCCTCCTGCGCTCTACCGACGGCCGGTCGCGCGTGATGGCGATGGAGGTAATGCTTGGGATACCCGCGATCCAGAACCTCATCCGCGAGGGCAAGACGCACCAGATGCCGACGATCATCCAGGGCGGCGCCGCGCTCGGCATGCAGACGCTCGATCAAGACCTGAAGCGGCTGCTCCAATCCGGGAAGGTCACATTCGAGGAAGCGATCAGCAAAGCCCAGAACCCACGGGAACTGGCGCAGATGGTGGGAAGAAGGCTGTAGAATCAGTGACACGGTGCGCGTGGCGGCGCGCCGACCGCATAGAAGAAGTTGACGCGGCGGGCCGAGTGCCCGCCGTGTTCGCGTGGAGGGACCCTTGAGCATGGACACCGTACGGGTGCGATGGTCGTCGAAGCGTCAGCTGGTCGGATGGGACGAGCACGGCCATGGCGTCGTCATGGACGCGAGTTCCGAGTACAAGGGGGAGGGGACGGGACCTCGGCCGATCGAGCTCGTCCTCTACGCGCTCGGCGGATGCACTGCCATGGACGTTGTCTCGGTGTTGGAGAAGAAACGGCAGGACGTGCGCGGCATCGAACTGGTGATCACGGGCACGCAGCGTGAGGACGACTACCCTCACTACTACGAGGCGGTCGAGGTGGAGTACGTGGTGACAGGGCGCGATGTGTCCTCAGCGGCCGTCCAGCGCGCAATTGAGCTCTCGGAGAGCAAGTACTGCTCGGTGAAGGGGATGTTCGGCGAGCACGTCCGCGTCACCACTTCGTACCGGGTCGTGGATGTCGCCGAGGATATCGTGTGACGCACAGCTTCGGTTGGGCAACAATAGCGCGCATGGACTCGCTCGTTCTTCTTCCGAGGTCTCGCACGTGAGTGCCGCCGTCCTTATGCCGGTCTTCAACGAGGGCCCGACGGTGGGCAGCGTCATCGACGAGGTCGTCGCACACTTCGACGGTCCTGTCATCGTTGTTGACGACGGGTCGACCGACGACACTCCCGAGGTCCTGGCGCAGAGGTCCGACGTCTCTGTGCTCACCATCTCGGGCAACTGCGGCTACGGCTGCGCCCTTGCCGAGGGATTTGCGCACGTTCACGCGCTGGGGGTGGAGCGACTCGTCACCATGGATTGCGACGGCCAGCACGAGCCTGCCCACATCCCGCAGTTCCTTCAGGCGCTCGCGCACGGCGGCGACATCATATCTGGGAGCCGCTACTTGCCAGAGAGCCGCTCGGTGGGTATCGCGCCCGGAATGCGCCGCGAGGTGAACCGCATCGTGACCGAAGAGATCAACGAGGTCACGGGGTGGGACATCACAGATGCCTTCTGCGGATTCAAGGCCTACCGGATGGCCGCGCTCGACGGCATCGAGATCACCGAGCCTGGGTACGCAATGCCGCTGGAACTCTGGGCCAAGGCATATCGGGCGGGACTCGCCGTCCGCGAGATACCGGTCGAGCGTATCTACTGCGACTACGACCGCACGTTCGGTACGGAGCTGGACGACCCGGAGCGGCGACTGGCGTACTACCTCTCGGTCTGGCACCGCGCTCTCGAGGAGGCCTGATGGTCGACGTCGTGTGCGTAGGGGCTCACCCGGACGATGTCGAGATCGGCATGGGCGCCGCGATCGCCCGAATGACCCGCCAGGGTCTGACCGTTGGCATCGTCGATCTCACCAACGGCGAGCCGACGCCATACGGAACAGTCGATACGCGACGAGCCGAGGCGGCGCGGGCGGCTGAGATTCTCGGCGTGCGCGAGCGAAGGACCCTTGGACAGCCCAACCGGTACCTCATGGACACCGTCGAAGCCCGGACCGAGCTCGCCGAGGCAATTCGCGAGCTTCGACCGAGTCGGCTGTTCGTGCCGTATCCACTCGACGCCCATCCGGATCATATCGCCGCTCATCAGATTGCCGTGGCGGCGCGTTTCTACTCCAAGTTCACGAAGACGGAGATGCGCGGGGAACCGCACTATCCCGGACGCCTCTACCAGTACATGGCGGTGCACATTCGGATTGCCGCTGAGCCGTCGTTCGTACTGGACGTGTCGGAGGATCTGGGCACCAAACTTGAGGCTCTGTCAGCATACGAGTCGCAGTTCGTGACCAATGCCGGCAACACGGGAATCATCCCGCTCATGGAACAGACTGCTCGCATGTGGGGATCGCTGATCGGGACCGCTGCCGGAGAGCCCTTCTTCACGCCGGAACCGGTCGGCCTCTCCACAGTGTCCGGCCTCGTCTAGGCGCCCGATGGAACTCATTCGAGTGCCGCAGGCCCCCGAAGCCGGTGACGTGCTCACGGTGCCCCCAAGGGAGTCGTGGCCGGCGCTGCTCGAGCGCAATCGGACGGCGTCACGCTCGTGGGACTTCAGCGTTGCAGGCGTGCCCGTGCACGAGCTTCGGGAGTCGGCGCGCGATTCCGCTCTCAGAGAAGCGCGCACGTTCTCCGCGCGCCTCGGCGTCTCCCTGTCCGGTGAGAAGGTTCCCGGCCAGCCGATCGTCGTGACCGGCCACCAGCCCGAGCTCTATCACCCGGGTGTCTGGGTGAAGGACTTCTTGGCGGAGAGCCTCGCGACAGAGACGGAGGCTACCGCTATCGACCTGGTCGTTGACTCCGACTGGTTCGACGTCCTCGCGGCCGAGGCTCCGTGCATGAAGCCGGAGGTGCATCGCTGCACGCAGGTGCTCGCCAGGGGGGGTGCGGATGTCTGCTACGCGTGCGCTCCCGTTCCGCCCGCAAGGGAACTCGCGGAGTTCTGCGCCAGCGTCGACGCGAACTTGGAGACGCTCTCCGCTCCCGGCCCGCGCGAGCACTTCCGGGACTTCACGGCGTGCCTCGAGCGTTCGGCCACCGACGCGAGGAATGTGGCTGAACTCGTGACGTTCGCACGGCGTCGCTTTGAGGCGAGCGCCGGCACGGGGTATCTCGAGCTCCCGGTGACAACGCTCGCGCGGTCGGGCGCATTCGGTGCATTCGTGCTCGACATCGCTCTGAACGCCGAGCGCTTCTCCGTCGCCTACAACGACGAGCTCGACGCATTTCGGCTCGCGACCGGCACCCGATCCAGCGCGCAGCCGTTTCCCAACCTGCGGCGTCACAACGAGGCATTCGAGCTGCCGTTCTGGGTGCTCGGGTCCGGCCGTCGGGCCACGCTTTGGGCGAGGCGTCCGCGCGACGGCTCGGTGGTCTTGCTCGCCGAGGACACGGTGATCGGCAAGTTCAAGCAGTGCGGTCACGAGGAGCTCGCCAGATTCGCCCAAGACGTCGGACTCGCGCCGAAGGCGCTCGCGCTGACGCTCTACGCGCGGGTCTTCGTGGCCGACCTGTTCGTCCACGGCACCGGCGGTGCCAGGTACGACCGTGTGACCGATGGCGTGATGCGCCGCTACTACTCGATCGAACCGCCACGGTACGTCGTTGCGTCTCTCACCCTCCGTTTGCCGCTCGAGACCGAGACCGTGACTGAGGAGCAGGTGGCCGAGGCCGCCGAACGGCTCAACCGCTTCGAACACAACCCGGATGCGCTGATCGGCACCTTCGTAGTCCCCGGCCCGCTCGACGAGGCGCGTGCGCATGAGCTGGCTCGCGAGAAGGAAGCGCTCGTGCGCGAGATATCGGTTCCGGGCGCGGACCGCAAGAGCGTGGGGCTGCGGATCCGCGAGGTAAACGCTGCGTTGCGCGAAGCTCTGGCACCCCTCGGCGAGCTGCTCCAGGCTGACCTGGAGCGGTTGACCGTCGGCGTCGAGGCGACCCGGGTGCTCGAGGATCGCACGTACCCCTTCTGCTACTGGGAACCGGAGGACGTCGCGAGTCGGGTTCGCCCGTAGCCGTTCGCTGGTCTCACCCACACGGTCGCTGCTATCATGTGCGAACCTCTGCAGGCTGCGTCGAAAGGAACCGGAATGTCCGTTCCCGTCGTTGATTCAGACAAGTGCACCGCATG
>CAYGYT010000012.1:22759-39248 GCA_964354215.1 uncultured Eubacteriales bacterium
CCCTGGAGGAGTCCGACGAACCGGCGATGATGCGCCGCGTACACCAGGCCACCCATGAAGAGACAGAACGGCCAGTCGGGCTGGTGTGTCAGCAGGGCGAACAGGGGTAGCGACACGGCCGCGGCAACTTGGCCGGCCATCATGTAGCGAGTGATCGCGATGACCGAGAGCCCGAGCACGACCGCGAGTGCGAAGTAGATCGGGTTGTATGCGAGCAAGCCGCCTGCGCCGGTCGCAAGCCCCTTCCCGGTCCGCACGAACCGGTGCTTGAGCAGTGCCATCCAGAGCGAGTAGTTGTGGCCGACGACCGCTCCGAGGAGTGCCGCCTGTGGGGCAAGGTAGGTCGCGAACGCCGGGCCACCGAGTGCTACGCCGCCACGCTGGAGCGCCGCCGTGGCGAATCCGGCGACGAGAACCGGCAGTAGGCCCTTGAGTGCGTCGGCAAGCATCGCAACGGCGAACCACCCCCAGGACCCGGTCGACCGGCGGACGTTCATGGCGCCGACGTTGCCGGTGCCGTGGGCGGCGACGTCCTCTCCGGTCACGAGTCGAACGATGACGTAGGCCCACGGGATCGAGCCGATCAGGTATGCGACGACGAGCGTGACGCCGAGGAAGAGCCATCCCTGTGCCGTGACGGCCGCGTACGCAGCGAGGGAGTTCACGCCCCGGTCCTCGGCATGACGACCTCAAGCGCGTTCGGGACGATGGACACGTCGTACACACACTCCAACATGACCTCGCCGTCGATCTGCCCTTCGACAGCGAGTTCGGACTCCAGCCGGACGCTGGTGTGGCGGGACATGTGCGCCGCTCGCATCCAGCGATGCTTGCCGGCGACGACGAAGGGGAGGCGCACGAAGGCGCCGGGGAGGGAGACCCTGTCGATGAGGCAGATGTCGAGGAGTCCGTCGTCAGGCACCGCGTCCGGTGTGATGAAGAAGCCTCCGCCGTAGGTGGGCCCGTTCGTGATGGCGATGAGGAGCATCTCGCGGTCGACGAGCTCGGCTCCGTCAAAGGACAGCCGAACGGGATGTCCGTGGTACTGCTTGAGGAGAACGAACATAAGCGCGCGCAGGTAGAGGAGCAAGCCGGACCATCCGGTCGTTACCTTGAGTTCGACGGCCTTGGCGGTGACACGGGCGTCGAGCCCTATCGAGAGCGAGTTCGCGAAGTAGACGCCATTGCACACACCCAGGTCGACTCGCTTGGAGACGCCCGTAGCCATCTGCCGCACGGCCGTCGACACGTCCTTGGAAACGCCGAGCGTGCGGCGGTAGTCGTTGCCCGAGCCAGTGGGTATGAGCCCGAACGCCGGCCGGTCGTCGGCGGGTCGTTCCATGAGCCCGTTGATGACCTCATGTACGGTCCCGTCACCGCCGACCGCAAGAACGGTATCGAATCCAGCGGAGGCAGCCGCGAGCTCCTTCGCGTGACACGGCGCGTCGGAGAGCGCCACCTCGTAGCGGGCGACGCCGTCGAGGAGGCGAAGGATCGCCGGCATGAGCTGCTCGGTCCGGCCGTGGCGGGCCGCCGGGTTGACGATGAGGAGGGTGGTGCCGAGGCTCACGGGGCGTGATCTCCGTCCGGTCGGGTCACGACGAAGGCTGCGCGTGCTTGGTGAGGTAGCGGCCGTGTGCTAGAGTGCGATTTCGCCGCACACGCCCTCGTAGCCCAGAGGATAGAGCGTCTGCCTCCGGAGCAGAAGGTCACAGGTTCGAATCCTGTCGAGGGCGCCACGAAACGAGAACGGGACCGGTCACATGACCGGTCCCGTCGTGTCAGGCGCGGATGCAGCGAGACTAATGTCCCTCGGCGCGCTCTTTCGCGGCCTGCTCGACAACCTTCTTCGCCATGTCGTGTGGGACCTCTTCGTACGACTCGACCTTGACCGTGTATGATCCGGTGCCGCTTGTGATCGAGCGAAGGGTCGTCGAGTAGTGAACGACCTCGGCGTACGGGATCGATGCCCGCACGCGCTGCCCGCCGTCGTCCATCGGCTCCATGCCGAGGATGCGGCCGCGCTTCGAGGAGATGTCGCCCATGACGGCGCCCGCATAGTCCTCGGGGACCTCGACCTCGAGGGTCGCGATCGGCTCGAGCAGGACCATGTCGGCCTTCTCGGCGGCGGCCCGAAATCCGATACGCGCGGCGGTCTTGAATGCGATCTCCGAAGAGTCGACGCTGTGATAGCTGCCGTCGTAGACGGCGACCTTGACGTCCACTACCGGGTAGCCGGCGAGGACCCCTTCGGTCAGGGTCGCCTGGATTCCCTTGTCCACGGCCGGGATGAACTGGCGCGGGATCTTCCCGCCGACGATCTCGTCGACGAACTGGTATCCGCCCCCGGGGTTGGGTTCGACGCGCAGCCAGCAGTCGCCGAACTGGCCCGAGCCACCGGTCTGCTTCTTGTGGCGGCCCTGTGCAGAGGCGGTCTTGCGGATCGTCTCGCGGTACGGGATGCGCAACTCCTCCAGCTCGGCCTCAACGTGGAAACGGTCGCGCAGGCGGGAGATGACGACGTCGATGGCAGTGTCCCCAAGGCCGGACAGGACCGTCTGGTGCGTCTCCTCGTCACGTCGGAGCGTGAGGGTGGGGTCCTCGTCAACGATCGACTTGAGGGTCGTGCCGAGCTTGTCCTCATCGGCCTTCGTCTTGGCGACGATGGCGACCGGGTAGAGCGGCTCGGGAAGCGGGAGGGGAGCGAACTTCACGTCGCCCTTTGCGGACAGCGTGTCATTCGTGAGCGTATCGGCGAGCTTGGTGAGGACCGCGATGTCACCGGCGACGACGCCATCGACGTCGGCCATCTCCTTGCCCGTGGCCCTGAAGACGTGTGAGATGCGCTCCTTCTTGGTCGTGCGCGAGTTCTGGAGTTCGGAGTTTGGAGCGAGGGTACCCGACACGACCTTTACGAAGTTGATGCGACCCACGTAGGGGTCGGAGAGGGTCTTGAACACGTGGGCGGCTATCTCGCCGGACGTGGAGAACGGGATCTCCGTGCCGTCGATGGTCTTGAGCGGGCCGTGAGCCGTGGGCTGCGGGAAGAACGCGACGATCTCGTCCATGAGGTCCTCGACGCCTTGGAGCGCGGTCGCCGAGCCGACGAAGACCGGGATGAAGATGCTCTGGGCGATTGCGAGTCCGAGTAGCTGCTCGAGTTCCTCTTGAGTCAGCCGCTCGCCCTCGAGGTACTTCTCCATGAGCTCGTCGTCGGCCTCGGCAACGAGCTCGGAGAGCTTGTCTCGAGCGGCTTCAGCGGTGTCGGCCATGTCGGCGGGTATGTCGAAGACTTCTTCCTTGTCGCCCTCGTGGTGGTAGGCCTTCATCCGGATGATGTCGGCCACACCGCGAAAGTCGGCCTCGGTACCGATCGGCAGCTGCACGGCGCCCACTCGATGGCCGAATGCCGCGTCGAGCGCGGCCAGAGCGGATTCGAAGTCTGCATGCTCCTTGTCGAGGCGGTTGATGAAGACGGCGCGGGCTATGCCCATCTCGCCGGCGACCTTCCAGAGCCGCTTGGTCTGGACCTGCGGACCGGAGACTGCGTCCACCACGAAGAGCGCCATCTCGGCTGCCTCCATGGCAGCGATGGCGTCACCGATGAAATCCGCATAGCCGGGGGTGTCGATGATGTTGATCTTGACGCCCTTGTGCGTCACGGGCGCGAGAGAGAGGTTCATGCTGAACTTGCGCTTCTGCTCCTCGGGGTCATAGTCGAGGACGCTGCTTGCCGCATCGACTGACCCAAGGCGCTTCGTCGACCCAGTGAGGTAGAGCATCGCCTCTGCCAGAGAGGTCTTGCCCGCACCGCCGTGGCCGACGAGGGCGACGTTGCGGACCCTATCCGTAGCGAGCGCTCCCAAGTGCATCTCCTCCTCAGATGTGCTTCGATCCACCAAGGCAACGGGCCGGCTCTGGCCGACCCGTCTCGTGCCGTGCAGAGCAGTCTACTCCTTATCAGCCACCCGAGGCACTGGTAGAATGGCGGGCAGTCTGCGGCCGGGGAAGGATCCTGGCCCGAGCTCACGCATGCATTCAAGGAGGATTTCTTGTGAGATCGCGCTCGTTGTTCGTGCTGCCGTTCGCAGTCGTGCTGCTGCTATTGGCCGTCGGCCTTCTGGCTGGCTGCGCTTCGAGTCAGTCCGACACGACCGACACGTCGGCCGTGAAGGCTGACGTGTCATCGGAGCAGCCGAGCGATACGAGCGAGTCGACCGATCCAGCCCAGAGTGCCGGCGAAGCGGCGCCACAACCAGGGGAGGAGCCCTTGCACACCGCAAGCTACAAGCCCAACGGCAAGGAGATCGTCGTTATCAAGACGCCGAAGGGCGTCATCAAGTTCGCGTTCTATCCCGAGGATGCGCCGAACCACGTTGCTGCGTTCATCGAGCTCGCCAAGAAGGGGTTCTACGACGGAACGAAATTCCACCGCGTCGAGCCGGGCTTCGTCATACAAGGTGGAGACCCGCTTTCGAAGACCGACGATCCGATGGTGGGGACCGGGAGCCCGGGCTACCGTCTCAAGGCCGAGTTCAACAGCCGGAAGCACACTGACGGTGCAGTCGCTATGGCTCGGTCTCAGGATCCGGATTCCGCTGGATCGCAGTTCTACATCACGCTAGGCGCCCAACCGATGCTCGATGGGCAGTACACGGTCTTCGGCAAGGTGACCGAGGGCATGGACGTGGTTCGCTCGATCGCGGTCGGCGACGTCATGGAGTCGGTCACCATCGAGAACGCCAACTAGGTTGCGAACGAGGGTAGGGGTCCGAGACTGATCGTGGACGACGCTCGCTATCAGGAGGCGCGCAGGGCATACGACTCTGGTGACTACCGGAGCGCGGCGAAGCTGTTTCTCGCAGCTGCCGGAGAGGGCACCGATGGGAACGGTGCTGCCTACCACATGGCCGGCAACGCGCTCATCCGGCTTCGGCGGTACTCGGATGCCGTGACCGTGTACGGTCACGCGTTGTCCGATGAGGTGTACTCGAAGCATGGGGCCGTGTACGCGAATCGCGCCTCGGCCCAAGCGGCCCTCGGCGACTACGCGGACGCCATCGCGTCATACGAAGCCGCGCTCGAGGACACCGGCTACCGAACGCCGTACAAGGCACTGCAGGGACTGGCGAGCGCTCTCCTCGAAATGGGGCGGACGGAAGAGGCGGCGGCCGCCTACCGCCGGGCCGCGCTCGACGAGACGAATCCGAACCCCGGCGCCGCCTTGGTGAACCTCGGCTTGTGCTTCATGGCACTCGGCCGCCCGGCCGACGCGGTAGAGGCATACCAGGCCGCGCTCGGCTTCGACGGATATGCGGGCCGAGGAAAGGCCCTCGCAAACCTCGGTCAGTCGTACCACGCGCTTGGCCGGGACGAAGAAGCCGTCCGTTCATTCGACAAGGCGATCAACCTCCATGGCCACACGCTCTCTGCCGCTGCGCTCGCGGACTACAAGGCCGCGAGTGCAGCGACCGAGCAAGCGCGCGAAACCGTGGAGGGGTGGCTGACGGGTGACATGCCGCCGCTCATCGAACTTGGCGGCGAGGGCGACGGTTGGGACGCGAGCGGGCTCGCGGCGCTCTCTGACTCGGACGGTGGGGGCTCCGCGGCCGCGCCGTACGAACGCGCGGACGTCTCTGCTGCGGGAGGCGTCGGGGCTGGCGTCATCGACGACGATGACGAGGTCCGCGCGTTCTTGAGTCGCACAGAGGACGAGATGCGCGTGCAAGATCGGGAACTGCGCCGGGCCGAGCGGGTTGCGCGTCGCGGAGAACGCAACGTGTGGAAGCCGGTGCTCGCTATTGTGCTCGCTCTGGCGCTCCTCGCCGTGCTCTTGGGCGTGCTCTTCTACAGCGGCTACGGCTGGCCGACGCAGAAGCAGACCACGAAGGCCCTCTTGAGCGCTCAGCAGGAAGGACGGGCCATCGGGTTGTACTGGGTCGCTGTGCCCGAACGCGACGTTCGCAAGGAGATGGCGAAGATCCCGCCGATGAAGTCATTCACGGTCGACTCGGTCGATCGGAGCTCGACGACGTCGACAGCGAGCGTGACCGTGACGCCCGAAGGAGGCGCCGCTCTGCACTATCAGATCTCGCTGCAACGCGAGGGCGTCGGCTGGAAGGTGACCGGTATCGAGAACGATTGGGGTTCTTCGGGCGGGGGCTCATAGACGCTCGGGGCGCTGGGCCCTGTACTGATTGCGAGTGGCTGGAAGGATGCGAGTGGACCAGAAGACGTACGTCATGGTCAAACCGGACGCGGTGTCGCGTGGCTTCGTTGGAGCCATCGTGAGCCGCTTCGAAGCTGTCGGCCTTACGATTGAGCGCATGGAACTCGGTATGGTGTCTGCCGAGGAGGCCGCAGCGAACTACGCCGAGCACGTCGGGAAGCCCTTCTACGACGGGCTCGTGTCATACATCACGTCGGGTCCCGTCGTGAAGATGGTCGTGGCCGGTCCGGATGCAGTGGCCGTGTGCCGCAAGCTGATGGGCGCCACGAACCCCGCCGAGGCTGCGCCGGGGACCATCCGAGGCGACTTCGGCCTCACGCTAGACGCGAACGTTGTCCACGGTTCTGACTCGCCCGCTTCTGCCGAGCGGGAGATCGGGATCTTCTTCGGCTAGTCGCCTCGTCGGCCGAGCCTGCGGTCGCTGCGCGCTCTACGTCGAGCGCCTTCTCGGCATGGGAGGTTCCACCGCCCCGGTGCCGTTCTCGATCAAGGCGGGGCAAGGTGCGGCCGCGACCGCGGCGTCGTTCGTCAAGGCCGTCGAACAACTCGTTCGGGCGTACGACCCCTGTTCGTCCTGCTCCGTGCACTGACACAGGCGTGTCGTTCGTGTAAAGACGCCAGGCGGGTTAGAGGGATAGCCCTGTATTCGTCGAAGCTGCCCACAACATTCGTTCGGCAGACTGGGGAGGTCGGGTGGCGAAGGGCCTGTTCGTCGGCGGCATCCATCCGCCGGAGTACAAGGACGCGACCCGAGAGCGTCCTATCGAGCGGATGCCGCTTCCTGCCCGTCTTGTCGTGCCACTGAGCCAGCACCTCGGTGCACCCTGCAAGCCTCTCGTCTCGGAAGGCGAGCCCGTGCTCCGGGGGCAGATCATCGGCGATGTCGCTGCCCTGGTGAGCGCGCCCATCCACGCTCCCGCGAGCGGGTATGTCACCGGCATCACGACCACGCTCACGCCGGCAGGCATCACGACGACGGCCATCGAGATCGACGTGTCGCGGCCTCAGGATCTCGACGAGTACGTCGAACTGCCGCTGACGGATTCGGTGAAGGGGATGGCGCGCTCGGCCGGTCTCGTCGGTATGGGCGGCGCGGCGTTTCCGACACACGTGAAGCTCGCACCGCCACAGGACATGGTGATCGGGACCGTCATCCTGAACGGATGCGAGTGCGAGCCGTTCCTCACGTGTGACGAGCGAATCATGATCGAGCGGGCCTCGATGGTGGTGAGCGGAGGCCGTCTTGTCCGAGACGCCGTGGGCGCGAAGCGTCTGGTGATCGGACTCGAAGACAACAAACCCGAGGCGCTCGAGCTGCTGCGTTCTGCGGCAGACACCGATGTCGAGATCCTCGCGCTCCCGACGCGCTATCCACAGGGTGCCGAGAAGATGCTCATCTACTCCGTCCTCGGCACGGAAGTCGGCCATGGCAAGCTGCCTGCGTCCGCCGGCACGCTCGTCTCTAACGTCGGTACGGTTGCGGCACTCGTCGATGCGGTCGAGCGCCGCAAGCCGCTGATGGAGCGCGTCGTCACCGTGACGGGCGCCGTCAAGCGGCCGGGGAACTACCTCGTGCTGCTTGGAACACCCGTAGCGGACCTGATTGCTGCCGCGGGCGGCTTCGAGGGCGAGGTCGATCGCGTGATCGCGGGCGGTCCGATGACCGGTTTCGCGCTCGGCTCTCTCGATGTGCCCGTAGTGAAGGGCACATCCGGAGTGGTCGCCTTGCGGAGCAGCGATGTCGGTCCGTCGCTTCTCGGCGACCAGCCGTGCATACGCTGTTCGCGATGCATGCAGGCCTGCCCGATGTCCCTTCAGCCGTGGGCTATCGCGGGTGCGGCCGACCGGCGTGATTGGGACACGGCTGAGAGCTTCCACGCGCTCGACTGTATCGAGTGCGGCTCGTGCACCTACGTTTGTCCGACCAGACGTCCCCTCGTGCAGCTGATCCGCCGCTCCAAGCACACGCTCATGGAGAGAGGGGCGAAGCTGTGACCGCGGAGTCCAGCGCCGCTCCCCAGGCTGAACCTCCGGGCAAGGACGTGGCGCCGGTCGTGGCGTTGCACGTCTCACCCTCGGCTCACATCGTCGCGCCCGAGAGCGTGACGCATATCATGCTCTGGGTCGTCGGGGCACTCGTTCCGGTGGCCGTCTACGCGATCTGGCTGATGGGCTGGGTTGCGGCGAGCGTTATCGGCGTGTGCGTCATCTCGTGTCTCGCGAGCGAGTGGGGGTGGAACGCCGCGTTCCGCAGACCCCAGACGCTCAAGGACGGCAGCGCACTCGTCACGGGACTCCTGCTCGCACTGACACTCCCTCCACGCACTCCGCTGTGGATCGCGTTCGTGGGCGGCTTCGTCGCGATCATCCTTGCGAAGATGATCTTCGGTGGGCTGGGCTGGAACCTCTTCAACCCCGCGCTGGTGGGCCGCGCGGTCGTACTGCTCTCGTGGCTCGGGGTCATGAGCCGCGTCAAGCCGTTCCCCGGCGGATGGTATGCCGTCATGCCGACGGCAACGGGAAAGGGCGTAGATGCCATCTCCGGCGCGACGCGCCTCGCCCTCGCGTCGGCCGACCGCGCGTCTAGCGGCGCCTACGACTTTGACATGGCCGCTCAGTACGGAGCGCTCCTCTTCCGCAACCTCGAGGGATGCATCGGCGAGGTCTCCGGAGCCCTCGTCATCCTCGGCGGGCTCGTGCTGATCCTCAAGGGCATCGTCGACTGGCGCATCCCGCTCGGCTACGTGGGGACGGTCGCGCTTCTCTCCTGGTTGTTCGGCTCGGACCCGATCTTCAACGTGCTCGCGGGGGGCGTGCTTCTCGGCGCGTTCTTCATGGCGACCGACTACGTCACCTCGCCGATGACGCGCGGAGGGAGACTCGTGTTCGGCGTGGGGTGCGGCGTCTTCAACATCGTCACCCGTTTCTACGGACCGATGCCCGAGACGACCACCTTCGCGATCTTGTTCATGAACGGCCTCGCGCCGCTCATCGACAAGGGATTCCAGCCGAGGACGTTTGGCTGGGCGAAGGACCGCAAGGCGGCGAAGGCCGATGCGTAGACGCGGGGCGTCGAATCTGCAGCTGATCATGTCGGTCGTTGTGGTGTGCGCCGTTGCGGCCGGTGGTCTGGCGCTCACCTACTCGGTCACGAAAGACCGCATCGCTGTGCAGGACCGGCTGGCGCGAGAGAAGGCGCTCAAGGCCGGTGTGCCGGGAGCGTTGACGTTCGAGCCCGTGAGTGAGGCTGCGGTGGCAGCCGCTCAGCAGGCAGCGGGCGAGGTGATCGTATACGGCGTGTACGAAGCGAAGTCCGACGGCGAGACCGTGGGCTGGGGCGTGGAGGTCGGGCCCCGCGGCTACGGCGGCCCCATCAGGATGGTTGTGGGATTGGATAGAGACGGGAAAGTGGTCGGTGTCAGTATCGTGAGCATGAACGAGACGCCCGGTCTCGGCAGCCAGATCGTCGAGCGGAAGTCGTTCTTCAAGCAATTCGTCGGGGTGAACGCCGAGACCGTGGAGGCCGACATGAAGAAGCTCGACATGATAACGGGGGCAACGAAGTCCTCGCGCGGTGCTCGGCACGGCGTTGAAGCGGCGGCAGCGGTCTACACGGCACTCGTCGTAAGCGGGGTGGTGACCCAGTGAGTGAGTTCAAGAGAGTCTTCCTCGACGGCATCTCGCTCGAGAACCCGCTCACGGTCCTCATGATCGGACTGTGCGCGACGCTCGCCGTCTCCACGAAGTTCGAGGGCTCGTTCTTCATGGGGATCGCGGTCATCTTCGTCCTCGTCATGAGCAACATACTCATCGCGGCGGTGCGCAACTTCACTCCTGACGAGGTACGGATCCCCATCTTCATCGTGATCATCGCGTCGTTCGTGACCATCGTCGATCTGTCGATGAAGGCGTTTCTGCCCTCGATCTACGTGTTCCTGGGAGTGTGGGTTCCACTGATCGTCGTGAACTGTATCGTCCTGGGCCGCGCCGAGGCCTTCGCGTATCACAACTCGGTGTGGCTCTCGATCGCTGACGGCCTCGGCATGGGACTCGGCTACACGATCCTGATCGTGTTGCTTGCCGCAATCCGAGAGCTCGTGGGCAGCGGTCGGCTGGTGTTCCTCGGTAGGACGATCGTCGCCCTGCCGTCATGGTATGCGGGCCCGGGCATCATCCTGCTGTTCCCGGGGGCGTTCATCTTGTTCGGGCTGATCATGGCGGCACAGCACGCATTGAACCGCCGTTTGAGACGCAAGAGCGGCAGGCCTGATCTCACCCAGCAGAAGCGCGAGGCGTGCGGGGGGTGCACCGCATCATGCAACAGATGAGCTGGTGGACACAGATGGCGCTGCTGCTCATAGGCGCCGCACTCGTGCAGAACATCCTCCTCACGAGGTTCATCGCGCTGTGCTCGTTCTTCGGCATCTCCAACTCCATGAAGACCTCCGTCGGCATGAGTCTCGCGGTCATCTTCGTCATGGTCATGGCGTCTTCGGCCACCTGGGTCTTCTACTACTGGGTGCTCGAGCCCCTCGGGGTCGGGGAGTTCCTCTACATCCCCGCGTTCATCCTGGTGATCGCAGGGCTTGTTCAGTTCGTGGAGATGTACTTGCGCAAGTACAGTCCGGGCCTCTATCGAGCGATGGGCATCTACCTGCCGCTCATCACGACCAACTGCGCGGTGCTGGCGGCGGCCACGGAGTCGGTGAAGCCGGGCTTCTTCAAGATGAACATGCCGTACGACTTCGCGTTCTGGCAGGCGGTCGTCTATACCCTCGGCGTGGCGCTCGGCTACGGGTTCGCACTCTTGAGCTTCACGGCGCTGCGCGACCGTCTCGATGTGGCTCCGGTGCCACGCGCGCTCAAGGGCGCGCCGATGTCGTTCATCGCCGCAGGTCTGCTCTCGCTCGGCTACATCGGCCTCGGCTCGCTCTTCGGATTGTAGGAGCCAGAAGTGGACTCAGGGCTCATCATCAAAGCGGTACTCTCGCTCAGCGCCATCGGGGCCATCGTGGGCGTCATGCTCTCGACGGCCTCAAAGCGATTCCACGTGGACATCGACGAGCGGGTCGAGCGCATCCTCGAAGCGCTTCCTGGCGCCAACTGCGGCGCATGCGGCAACCCCTCCTGCTTCGGGGCGGCCGAGGCGATTGCAGGAGGTCGTGCACCAGTCACCACGTGCATTGCCGGCGGTCAGGACGTTGCCGCAGCCGTTGCCGACGTCATGGGAGAGTCCAAGCCCTCGGTTGAGAGAGTCGTCTCCGTCCGGCACTGCGGCGGAGGTACCAACGCGACGCGCAGATTCGCCTACAGCGGCGCGGACTCATGCAATGCTGTCGCCCGCATGGGTGGTGGGGACCTGCTCTGTTCGACCGGCTGTTTCGGCTACGGGGATTGCATACGAGCGTGTCCGTTCGACGCGATGTCCATGGACGCCCGCGGTCTGCCCGTGGTCGACCTCGAAACCTGCACCGGATGTGGTATGTGCGTTGCCGAGTGCCCACGGAGCGGCTCGGGCCTCCTCGAGCTGATAACCGACGAGGGCGCAGTCGCTGTCCGCTGCTGCTCACACGACAAGCCCAAGGAGCGGAAGTCGTACTGCACGATGTGTTGCATCGCGTGCAAGAAGTGCGAAAAGGCGTGTCCCGCCGATGCGATCCACGTCATCGATCTCAACGCGGTGGTCGACTACGCGAAGTGCACCGCCTGCGGTCAGTGCGTCGCCGTATGTCCGCAGTCGTGCATCGACATCACCGGGCGGCTCGCTCTGGCGCCAGCACGTTCGATCGACGGCTGCGCAGCGAAGGTCGATGGATTCGCGCCGCTCACAGCGGCCGACGAGCCTCTCGCCGTCGGGAGCGGTGAGGTGTCGTGACACGAGGCGACCGCCTTTTGATTGTGCTCGTGGTATGTGCGGCCCTTCTGAGCGTCCCGCTTGTGTCAATCGCTTCCTCGGCTCAGAGCGACACGGCTGTCGTGACCGGGCCGCAGGGGCGCACCGTGCTCGACCTGTCTCGCAGCGGCCGGTATGAGATCCAAGGACGCACGGGCCAGCTCGAGCTTAGTGTCGTCGGGGGAGCGGTCGCGTGCGTCGCCGCGAAGTGCCCGGACCACGTGTGCGTGAAGTCCGGCACTGCTCGCCCGGGCCGCCCCATCGTGTGCGCTCCCAATGGAGTGAGTGTCTCGCTATCTGGGTCGCGGGAGGGTGCATTCGATGCGCTCAGCCGCTGAACTCCGGACCGCTCGCCTTGCGAGGTCCGCTGCGCTGCTCGCGATGGCGTCGTCGCTCGGACTCGTCGAGTCGCTCTGGCTCCCCGCGCTTCCGCTCCCGGGCATGCGCCTGGGTCTTGCGAATCTGGCAGTCATCTTGGCCCTGGTTACTCTGGGCCCAGTTGAGGCGCTCGGGGTCTCCCTCGGGCGGGTGGTGGTCGTGGGCCTCGCCACCGGCACCCTGTTCGGCCCCGTAACGGCCCTTTCCCTCGCCGGTGCATGCGCCGCGTGGGTTGCGATGGTTCTCGTGCGTTCCCGTGGGCCCGCGTTCTCCGTGGTGGGCTGGTCAGTCGCCGGGTCCGCCGCGAGCGTGGTCGCGCAATTGGTGGCCGCCGCACTGATGATCGCCACGCCCGCAGTCCTCGCCCTCACCCCGCTCGTTCTCGCGCTGAGCCTGCCCTCGGGTCTCGCCATCGGGCTTGTCGCCCGCCTGCTCGTCTCCCGCATCTCCCGGCTGTCGGTCAGCTTCGTCGGGTAGAAGGGGGTGGCGGCATGACGCCGCGCCTGCCTGGTCGGGTCGAGGACCCGCGCGATCTGTTGCTGTACGGTCGCCCAGAGACGCTCACGGACGACGCCCTTCTCGGCGTCGTGATCGGCGATACCGGAAGCGAGCGCGCGCGCGAGCTGCTCGATCGCCATCCCATACCCGACGGGCTCTGGCGCGTCAGTGCAGAGGACCTGACCGACTTGTCGGGGGTGGGTCCTGCGGGCGCAGCACGGTTCCTCGCGTGTCTCGAGATCAGCAGACGCGCATCGACCTGGGGCGTCTCGCGCCGGCCATCCGTGTCGACCGCCGAGGACGTCGTGATGCTCTGCGCCGCCCAGCTGCGCGGACTTGATCGCGAGCACTTCTGGGCGCTCGCCCTGAACACGAAGAACCAGTTGGTCAAAATGGCCGAGGTCTCAGTGGGTAGCCTGAACGCCTCGATCGTGCATCCTCGGGAGCTCTTTCGAGACGCGGTCCGCGCCAGCGCCGCAGCGCTCGTGGTCGTGCACAATCACCCAAGCGGGGACCCCACACCCTCGGGTGCCGACATCCAGCTTACGCACCGGCTCGTGAGGGCTGGTGACGTGCTCGGGATCGAGCTGCTGGATCACGTGATCATCGGGGACGGTGGCGAGCACTCCAGCATGAGGGACATGGGCCTCATGTAGGGCTCTGCTTGGAGTGTCGCAGTGCGTCCTGCCAGCAGGTTCTGGGAAATCGCTATGCTACACTCTTTCGGGTCTGTAGCGGCCGGCTTACTCATGCCCATGCGAAGGCGGTATTCTCGAAGCCGGGTCGTGGTGCGGTGCGGCTTCGTTGCTCGGGGGGACGATCACCCCGGCACGCCGTCCCGAAAGGAGAAGCGACCGGCTTGTCCCTTGTCGACATGTTCTTCAACTCCTGGGGCGGCGATATGGCCGTCGACCTTGGCACCGCGAACACGCTCGTGTCTGTGCGCGGCCAAGGGATCGTGCTGATCGAGCCGTCCGTGGTCGCTGTGGAGCGCGACACGAAGCGCGTTCTCGCCGTGGGCATCGAGGCAAAGCGTATGCTCGGGCGCACCCCGGGCTCGATCGTCGCCATTCGCCCGCTCAAAGATGGCGTCATCGCGGATTTCGAGGTCACGGAGTCCATGCTCCGCTACTTCATCAACAAGACGCGGGTGAAGCGCTTCCCATGGCAGCCCAAGCCACGGGTGGTCGTCTGCGTGCCGAGCGGCGTGACCGAGGTCGAGAAGCGGGCCGTGTTCGAGGCGACGATGTCAGCGGGTGCGCGACACGCGTATCTCATCGAGGAGCCCATGGCTGCGGCTATCGGCGCCGGCCTCCCGATCCAGGAGCCAACCGGCAACATGGTCGTCGACATCGGAGGCGGCACCACCGAAGTCGCCGTCATCTCGCTCGGGGGGATCGTCGTGTCGGAATCCATCCGAATCGCAGGCGACGAGTGTGACGAGGCGATCATCAACTACGTGAAACGCCAGTACAACGTGCTCATCGGTGAGAGAACCGCCGAGGAGATCAAGTTCGAGATCGGCTCGGCGTGGCCGATGCTCGAAGAGGTGGACGTTGAAGTGAGAGGCCGAGATCTGCTGTCAGGACTGCCCCGCACCGTCAACCTCGAGTCCGAGGAGATTCGCGATGCGATCCAAGAACCTCTGGCCGCGATCGTCGCGGCGGTGAAGGCCACACTCGAGCAGACACCGCCCGAACTTGCGAGCGATCTCATGGAGTACGGCATCGTGCTGACCGGCGGGGGGTCGCTGCTCCGTGGTCTCGACGAGCGACTGAGGAATGAGACCGGCATGCCGGTGCACGTATCCGAAAGCGCTCTGACGAACGTCGTCGACGGATCCGCGCAGGCACTCGAAGAGATCGATGCGTTGAAGAAGGTGCTTCAGGGCGGCCGGTAGCCGGAAACGTCGGCGCCCGACCTCATGCAGACACCAAGCTCAGACAGCTCGAATGCCCGCCCGGTTCTCTTGGTGGTCCTGATCGTGGTCGCGCTGTTGTTGACCACGCTGTACTTCCGAGAGGGCGAGTCGGGCCCGCTTCGCCAGTCGCGCCGTCTCGTCATGGCGGCGGGCGCCCCCTTCGAGCGGGCTGGCGAGTTCGTGACACGCCCCTTGAGGGCAGTCGGCTCGTGGACGTCGGGACTCGGCGTCTCGCGTTCGGAAGTCGCGCTGCTCAGACGTCAGAACAGCGAGCTTCGCACCCGAAACGCCGAGCTCGAGGAAGCCCGTCAGGAAAACGAGCGCCTCAGAGCTCTCGTGAAGTTCGTGCAGGCGCGCAACCTCGAGTCGGTGGGCGCTCGGGTTATCGGCAGGCCCTCGAACTCCTGGGAGGGAATCATCACGATCGATCGAGGAATGGACGACGGCGTTGAGAAGGGCATGCCCGTCATCGGAGACGCTGGACTCCTCGGCCAGATCGTCGAGACCACGGACCACACCGCGCGGGTGCGCCTCATCACTGACCAGCGGAGCGGCGTTGCCGCGCTACTGCAGAGGTCCCGTGTCGAGGGCGTGGTGCGCGGGTCGATCGACCGCGAGCTGACGCTGGACTTCGTGAGCCGAGAGGCGTCGGTCCGTGCGGGAGACGTCGTGTTGACGTCGGGGATGGGCGGCGTCTACCCCAAGGGCATCCTCGTAGGCGAGGTGACGCGGGTGCGGCGGCAGCCGAACACCCTGTCGCCCGTCATCTCGGTGCAGCCGGCCGCGAAGCTCGGCGAGCTCGAGGAGGTGCTCGTGCTCGTCGGTGCCGCGCCGACCACGAGTGTCGGAGGCGGCGAGTGAACCGCGCGCTGCCGACGGTCGCCGCACTTCTTGTAGCGCTCGTGCTTCAGGTCGCGGTGGCGCCGTATCTCGCCATCGGTGGAATCGTCCCGAACTTCATGCTCCTCGTTGTCGTGACCCTTGCGCTCGTCGAGGGCCCGAGCTGGGGGTGCGTGTCCGGATTCGTTGCCGGGCTGATGTTCGACCTCATCGGGACCGGCCCAGTTGGTCCCATGGCGCTCGTTCTCTCGGTCGTGGGATACGCGGCCGGGACGCTGTCGGCGAATCTCTTCGCCGAAGGCTGGCTCTTGCCGCTCACGGTCTTGGGAGTGGCCAGTCTGACGGTGGAACTCGCGTACGGTCTCGTGCTCGCGCTTGTGGGAGAGACGAGCGGGTGGTGGGACACGTTTGCGACGGTGATGCTGCCGTCGGCCCTGTATAATGTCGCTTTGGGCCTGCTCGTCTACCCGGTCTTGGCTCGCTTCTTGCGGCGTGATCGACCCATGAAGACACTCCGGCGCATCGGCTAGAGCGCGCCGCGGCACGATGCCTGATCCGCCGAAGGCGGCTTGGAGCCACCACACATGCCTACCTTCCGGCAACGTCTGAAACCTCGCTTCGCGGTGCTCGGCCTCGTTGTGCTGGGCGTCATCGCCGTGCTCCTGTTCAGGCTATGGAGTATGCAGGTGCTCTCGGGACACGCGTACGCGACACAGGCCGAGGACAACCG
>CAYGYT010000012.1:39348-52619 GCA_964354215.1 uncultured Eubacteriales bacterium
ATCATCGAGCAGGGAGACCCCATACCGGGGCGAGACGTCGTGCTCACGATCGATAGCCGGATCCAGACGGTCGCCGAGAGTGCGCTCAAGCGCGCGCTCGAAGAAGCCCATCGCCAGAAGTTCCCGAAGGCGCGCGCCGGTGCCGCCATCGCCGTGGACGTAAAGACCGGCGAGGTGCTCGCCATGGCGAGCCTTCCCACGTATGATCCCGAACTGTTCATCGGCGGCATCTCGACTGCCAACTGGAAGCGTCTGAATGCGAAGGGGAGCGACTACCCCCTCACCAACCGGGCCATCATGGCCCAGTATCCGGCTGCATCCACGTTCAAGGCCTTCACCGGACTGGCCGGTCTCAGGTACGGCGTGAGTACCCCTGGCTCGACCGTCACCTGTGAGGGGCGGTGGACCGAGATGGGGGAGCAGTGGCCGAAGTGGTGCTGGAACCGCGGAGGGCACGGCTTGGAGACATTCATGCAGGGCGTCCGTGACTCGTGTGACGTCGTCTTCTACGAGATCGGTTACACGTTCTACAAGCGCGACAAGGAGGAGCTGCAGAAGTTCGTCCGCGAGTTCGGCTTTGGCCGGTTGAGCGGTATCGATCTTCCCGGTGAGGCCGACGGTCGCATCCCCGATGCCGCGTGGAAGCGTCGGTTCAACGAGGACTACCCGGAGTATCGCAAGTGGCTTCCGGGCGACACGGTCAACATGGCCATCGGACAGGGTGACTTGCTCGCCACCCCGCTCCAGCTCGTTGACGGCTACGCCGGGATCGCGAATGGCGGGACCGTCATCACGCCACACGTTCTCAAGGAAGTGCTCGGCACGAACGGAAAGTCGACACTCGTCGCGAAGCCAAAGGCGGCGTTCAAGCCCCGCGTCTCGGCGGCCGACCTCGAGACGATGAAGCAGGCGCTTGTGAGCGTCACCCAAGAAGGTACCGCCAAGGGCGCCTTCGCCGGGTTCGGGCAGACCGTCGCCGGGAAGACGGGCACGGCGCAGGTAGCCAAGAAGGACGACTACGCGTTGTTCGTCGGCTTCGCCCCTGCCGAGAAGCCCCGCTACGCGGTTGCAGTGATCATCGAACAGGGCGGCCACGGCGGATCGGTCGCAGGACCTGCCACTCGCGAGATACTGGCCGCGCTTCTCGGCGAGCCAGTCGTCCACGTAAGCACCGTGGATCAGTCGAGGTAGCCGTGCAGGAGCGTTCCCGCCTCTCCTTCGTCAACGTGCCGTTGCTCGTGATAGTGACCGCGCTCGTGTCGTACGGCACGGTCGTGGTGTACTCCGCCACATCGGGAATGGACGCCGGACCCGCGCTGTTCAAGCGACACCTTCTCGGGATTGCGATCGGGGTCGTCGGCATGCTGGTGGCGTGGGCGGTCGACTATCGCAAACTGAAGACGTGGCTGCCCGCGCTCGTCGTACTGGGCATCCTCCTCATCATCTCGCCGAGGATTCCCGGGCTGGGAGACACCGCGAAGGGTGCGACGTCGTGGCTGCAGGTAGCGGGCGTACGTCTGTTCCAGCCCTCTGAGCCGGCGAAGCTCATCACGATCGTGATCATGGCGGCAGTTATCTCGCGGTTCGACGGTCTGATCGAGCGCCCGCGCGACGTGGCGAAGGTGCTTGTCTACCTCGGCGTTCCACTCGCGCTGATCATGCTGCAGCCGGACTTGGGCACGGCGCTCGTCTTCGTGGCGCTCACAATGGGCATGTTGCTGATCGGGGGACTGAAGCCGCGCTGGTTCGTCGTGTTCGCTGTTGTCGCTGTTGTCGCGGTGGGCGTGGTCCTTCAGGGCCACCTGCTCGAGAAGTACCAGGAAGACCGGCTTCTCGTGTTCGTGGACCCCCTCAGAGACCCTCTCGGAGCCGGCTACAACCTCGAGCAGTCCAAGATCGCCATCGGGTCGGGCGAAGTGACCGGGAAGGGCCTCGGCTATGGAACGCAGGGCAACCTGAACTTCTTGCCGGAACGGCACACCGACTTCATCTTCTCGGTGCTCGGCGAGGAGCTCGGGTTCCTCGGCGGTGTTCTGCTGCTCGGGCTGTACCTCGGCCTGCTCGTGACCGCGCTCGAGATAGCGGCCTCGGCGAAGGACCTGTTCGGCTCGTTGATAGCTGCAGGACTCATCAGCATGTGGGCTTTCCAAATACTGGAGAACATTGGTATGACGGTCGGCCTCATGCCCATCACCGGCATACCGCTGCCGTTCATGAGCTTCGGCAGCTCCTTCATGGTCACCAACCTTGTGGGAACGGGTATGCTTCTGTCGGTGTGGGCACACCGCCGCAGCGCCTGACGGAGGTACGCGTGAAGCTTCCCCTGGACATCAGAGACATCACACGTGCGAGCGAGAAGGCACGCGAGGAGCGCGAGCAGCCTCTGCGGATCGCCGTCTTTGTCGACCCTGATACGCCCGACTCGCTGCTCGACGTCGTTCGCTCGCGGTTCACCCCGCAGACCTCGGCTGCCCGGCTGCACATCGCCGTGGCCGAACCGGACGTGCGGCTCTCGCTCGCCGCCGATGCTGACGCCGTCGTGGCATTGCTCGGCTCGGGCAGCGACTCGATGCGCGAATCGGTCGCCGATGCGCGCGAGCGCTACGTTCCGACCGCCGCGCTCGCTCTCGGCACGGACCGCGATCTCGTCGCGCGCCGCCTGGGGCACCCGTTCCTGGACACCCTCGTCGGCGAGGACGCGGAAGCCCTCGTCGACGACGCTTTGGCCGAGTGGCTCGTCGACCGCCTCTCGGCGAAACGCCTCGCGCTGGCGGCGAATTTCGGCTTCATGCGCAAGGCGATCGCCGAGGAATCCGTGAAGGCGACAGCATTCCAGAACGCCGTGATCGGTGTCGTTGCCATACTTCCGGGTGCGGACATGCCACTCATGACCGCGAACCAGGCCAAGATGCTCCTCCAGATCGCGGCCGCCTACGGGCAGCCGCTCGGGAGCGAGCGTGTCAAGGAACTCGCAGCCGTCGTCGGTGGCGGCTTTGCACTGCGAGCGGTCACGCGCCAGCTGCTCACCTTCGTGCCCGGCGTGGGGTGGGCACTCAAGGGCGGCATCGGCTACGCCGGCACGCTCGCAATGGGAGCAGCGGCGATCGCGTACTTCGAGCGCGGAGCGGACCTGAGCGAGGTCCTGGTCGAAGCACGCGCCGCTCGCGACCGCGCGATGGACGAAGCGCGGACCCGACTGCGCCGAGGCGAGCGCCCGGCGCTGCCCGAAGCTCCCGAAGCAGGGACTGAGCCGGCGGGTGAAGGTGGCGCCTGAGGAGACGTGGGCGTCTCTGGAGCGTCTGCTCGCCGGTGTCGAGCGCCCGTCACGCTACATCGACAGTGAGTGGGGCGCGCAGCATCGTCCCGATGCCGGGTACCGCGTGGCGCTCATCTACCCCGATGCGTACGAGATCGGTCAGGCGAATCAGGCGATCGCTATCCTCTACGGGGTGCTGAATGCGATCGAGGATGTCGCTGCCGAGCGTGCCTACGTTCCCTGGCTCGACATGGCCGATGAGATGCGCGCGAACGGCGTGGTGCTCGCGACACTCGAGTCGGCGATACCGCTTCGCGAATGCGATCTGATCGGGATAACGCTTCCCTACGAGCTCACGTACACGAACGTCCTCGAAACGCTCGATCTGGCGGGAATCCCGCTTCGCGCAGTCGACCGCGACGACCATCCCCTCGTCATCGGCGGCGGACCGTGCGCGTTCAATCCCGAACCCGTCGCGCCGTTCTTCGATGCGATCCTCGTGGGCGAGGGCGAGGAAGCCGTCGTCGACATTGTGGCGGTGCACCGGTCGCACCTCGCGAATCGCTCGACTCGACAGGAGATACTCGCAGCGCTTGCGCTGGTTCCCGGCGTGTATGTCCCGTCGGTTCACTCAGGCGCGAATCCCGGGCACCTCGCGGATGTCGGCCGGCAGTCTGCCGGGGTGCCGGTGCTCAAGCGCGTGGTCGCCGATCTCTCGGCTCACCGGACGCCGACGTGTCCTGTCGTGCCGTTCGCCGAAGTAGTGCACGATCGGTTCTCGATCGAGGTGCTCCGAGGATGTACCCGAGGGTGCCGGTTCTGCCAGGCGGGCATGGTCTACCGGCCGGTGCGGGAACGAGCCTCCGACGAGATCGTGCGCGATGCGCTGGCCGGGCTCGCCTGTACCGGGTACGACGAGGTGTCCCTCACGTCGCTTTCGACGACCGACCACAGCACGATCGAGGACGTGCTTCGACGTCTCACACGGCGCCTGGAGGGCACGGGGGTGACGGTCTCGGTGCCGAGCCTTCGTGTCGATGCCTTCGGCGTGGAAATGGCGGGCCTTGTAGCGAGGGGACGCAAGTCCGGGCTGACGTTTGCCCCGGAGACGGGCTCGCAGCGGATGCGCGATGTCATCAACAAGAATGTGACCGACGACGACCTCCTCACCACCGTAGCCAGGGCTTTCGAGGCCGGATGGCGCCGCATGAAGCTCTACTTCATGATCGGGCTCCCGACCGAGACCGACGAGGACGTGCGCGCGATCGGGTTGCTCGTGCAGCGCGTTCTCGACGCGGCTCGCGCTGCCGTGCCGGCGAACGAGCGCGGGTCCGTGCGCCTCTCGGTGTCGGTCTCGACCTTCGTGCCCAAGGCGCACACGCCGTTCCAGTGGGAGGCGCAGATCGGGCTCGAAGAGATCGCACGCCGGCAGCAGGTGCTCCGTTCGGCGATGCCGCGGAAGGGAGTCGAGCTCTCCTGGCACGATCCGGAGGTGTCGTTCCTCGAGGGCGTGATGGCTCGTGGAGACGTACGTGTGGCCGATGTCATCGAGTCGGCGTGGCGCAAGGGGGCACGGTTCGACGCCTGGACTGAGCAGTTCAGCCTCTCGCTCTGGCAGCAGGCCTTCGCGGAGACGGGAGTCGATCCGTCCCAGATCGCCCAGAGACAGCGCGAGCCAGGAGAAGCACTGCCGTGGGACTCCGTGTCGGCCGGCGTGTCGTCGGCGTATCTGTGGCGGGAGCGCGAGCGTGGGCTTTCGGGCACGACCACGCCCGACTGCAGCTTCGATGGCTGCACCGGTTGCGATGTGTGCGGTGACGTCGGAGTCGATATCGTGCTCAGCGGGACTCGCCGTGGCTAGCGGCACGTTCCGACTTCGGATCGCGTACTGCAAGGTCGCACGCCTGCGTTGGCTCTCGCACCTCGAAGTCAGCCGCACGCTGGAGCGAGGAGTCCGCCGAGCGCGTCTGCCGTATGCGGTCACGCAGGGATTCAACCCCCACATGCGCATCGCGTTCGGACCAGCTCTCCCGGTGGGTACCGCCGGCGAGCGCGAGGCCATCGACGTGTGGCTCAGCCGCTACGTCCCAGCCGACGACGCGCTGGTGGCCCTGAAGGCTGCGCTTCCGCCCGGACTTGACCCCATCGGGGCCGTCTATGTTGCGGAGGGCGAACCCTCACTGTCGTCGGGTGTGCACATCGGGGTGTACCATGTACGGGTAGAGGGAAAGGAGGTACGGGCCGACACGGTACAGACGGCGCTGTTGAAGATGCGCAGCGCGGGGACGTTCAAGGTCGAACAGAGGCGCAAGACCAAGGTTTTCGATCTCGCGCGCAGTCTCCCGAAGGAGCCTCGCGTGAGTGACTCGGACGGCGGAGTGGACATCGCGCTCACTGTCCGGATGGGCCCCGAAGGCTCACTCAGGCCTGCTGTTCTGATCGGGGCCGCCCTCTCCGCTGCTGGCATTCACGGTGCCGTCACCACGGTGACGCGAACTGACACACTCACAGAATCCGAGGATGGTGTCTGGACGCGTCCGGCGTGACGGGAGCGTTCGCACGGTGGGCGACATAGCACGCGAGATGCTCATCTCGCACGATTCGAGCGAGACCCGGGTCGCCCTTCTGGAGGACCGGGAACTCGTCGAACTCTATATCGAAAGACCCAAACGCAGCGTCGTGGGTAACGTCTACGTCGGCAAGGTGAAGGACGTTCTACCCGGGATGCAGGCTTCCTTCGTCGACATCGGTCTGGAGAAGAACGCCTTCCTGTACGTCGATGAGGTCATCGCGCCGGAGGGCGTCGAGGGCATGCCGAAGCGCGACATCCAGTCCCTGCTGCGCCCCGGCCAGCAGATCATGGTGCAGGTGCTCAAGGATCCGATGGGCACGAAGGGTGCCCGAGTGACCACCGATATCACGCTGCCGGGACGGTTCCTCGTCCTCATGCCGTTCTCCGAGTTCGTCGGCGTGTCGCGCAAACTCCCCGACGACGAGCGCGAACGGCTGCATGCCATGATCGAGGGCCAGGTTCCCGACGGCCTTGGGGTGATCGTGCGGACCGTCGCTCAGGGGGTCTCGCAGAAAGACCTGCTCTCGGACCTCGAGTTCCTCTTGCGCCTCTGGCGGCGCGTCGAGCACCAGGCGCAGGAAGGCCTCGCGCCCGAGGTCATCTACACCGAGATGGACCTCGCGCTGCGCATGGTGCGCGACGTGCTCTCGGAGGACTTTCGCCGACTTCTCGTCGATGACAAGCCGGTCTTCGAGAAGGTCGTATCGTTTCTCAAGAAGACCTCGCCGAACCTGGTCCGCCGCGTCGAGTTCTACCGCGACCGCGAGCCGCTCTTCGACGCGTACAACCTCCAGCCGACGATCGACTCGGCCCTTCGGCGGAGCGTCGAGTTGCCCTCGGGTGGCCACATCTCCATAGACAAGAACGAAGCGCTGACCGCGATCGACGTGAACACGGGCAGATTCGTCGGGAAGAGCAGCCTCGAAGACACGATCGTGAAGACGAACCTTGAGGCTGCCGAGGAGGTCGTTCGGCAGCTCAGGCTGCGAGACCTCGGTGGCATCATCGTCATCGACTTCATCGACATGGAGAACGCTTCGAACCGCGCGAGACTGATGGGACATCTCAACGAACTGCTGGAGCGCGATCGCACGAAGACCCGCGTTACCGAGATCAGCCGCCTCGGCCTTGTGGAGATGACCCGCAAGAACGTGACGGACGGACTATACGGCGTGCTCACGCAGCCGTGTCCGTGCTGCGGAGGCGAGGGCCGCGTGCTGTCTCAGGCGACCCGGCGCATCGCCGCCGAACGCCGGATGCGTGAGCTCCTGCTTGCAGGGAAGTCCGGGGCGTATCTCTTTGCGCTGAATCCGGAGACCTACGAACTCGTCATGGCACCAGGCCGAAACACGCTCGCGAGCCTGCGTGCCGAGACGGGGAAGCAGATCTCGATCGTGGCCGACGACGATGTGCAGGCCACCGAGGTCAGGGTGCTGATCGAGGGGAAGACCGGGCTCTTTCGGCGCGCTGGAGAGTAGGCGCGCCGTCAGTCCTCCGCGGCCGCGATCCGGCCGTGTATGCTGCGTTGACGCTGCCTGAGGCAGCTGCTAGCATGTCTCCTCGCGCATGAAGGCCAGTGAGAGGTTCCCAGCATGTACGCTGTTGTAGCGACGGGCGGCAAGCAGCTCCGTGTCGCCAAGGACGATTTGGTGGTTGTCGAGAAGCTCGATGCAGCTGTCGGCGACGCCGTGATGTTCGATGTCCTCATGGTCGCCGACGGCGATGCTGTCATGGTCGATCCAGCTGAAGTGGCTTCCGCCAAGGTCAGCGCCGAGGTCGTCGAGCACTTCAAGGGCGACAAGGCGATCATCTTCAAGTTCAAGAAGCGCAAGGGTTACAAGAGGCTGCGGGGTCATCGGCAGGATCTTACGCGCGTCCGCATCACCGACGTGTCGCTCTCCGTGCCGAAGAAGACCACAAGGAAGGCAGCGGCGAAGGCCGTCGAGCCCGAGGCCGTCGAGCCTGAAGCTGCCGAGAAGACCGACACTGAGGCCGTCGCGGAGACTGCGTAGCAGCCGTGCGGCGCGCGATCCGGATCTAGGGTAGGGAAGTCCCATGGCACACAAGAAGGGTCTCGGCTCAACGAAGAACGGACGCGACTCCAAGGCCAAGCGCCTCGGCGTCAAGCGCTTCGCGGGCCAGACGGTCACGGCGGGCTCGATCCTCGTGCGCCAGCGCGGCACGGCCCTCAAGCCTGGTGAGAATGTGGGCATCGGTCGTGATGACACGCTGTTCGCCCTCAAGGACGGCGTTGTTGACTTCACTCAGGGCAAGGACCGCCGAGTCCACGTCCGACCGCTCGAGGCCTAGCGGGCCTGCAGAGCACGTACGCGTGTCTCGAGCCCTCCGCTCCATCCCGGGGCGGGGGGCTCGTTGCATTATCATGAGCCTGCGTTCGGGTCGGCAGAAACACCGCCGAATCCGCCCGTATCGTTGGGCCGGCACGAACGACGCGGGGGAGGTACCTCGGTGTTCATCGACGAGGTGAAGATACACGTCAAGGCTGGGAACGGCGGAGCGGGATGCATGTCCTTCCGCCGAGAGGCGTATGTCCCGAAGGGCGGCCCTGACGGGGGAGATGGTGGCCGAGGAGGCAACATCATCCTCGAGGCCGACGGTGCGCTCTCGTCTCTGATCGACTATCGCTACAAGCGCCACTTCAAGGCCGAGAGAGGCACGCACGGCAAGGGCGCTATCCGCCACGGCGCCCGCGGCGACGATCTCGTTCTCAAGGTGCCGCTCGGCACGGTCGTTCGCGATCACGACATGGGCACTCTCATTGCCGACCTCACGCACCAGGGACAGCGGACGGTCGTGGCGTACGGTGGTCACGGCGGTCGCGGCAACATCCACTTCGTGACCCCGACGCGACGCGCTCCCGCATTCGCCGAGCTCGGGGAGCCTGCCCAGGAGCGCTGGGTGGAGCTCGAGATGAAGCTGCTCGCCGACGCCGCTCTGGTCGGCATGCCGAGCGTGGGGAAGTCCTCGCTCATCGCGCGCATGAGTGCGGCGCGCCCCAAGATCGCGGACTACCCGTTCACCACGCTCGTTCCAAACCTCGGAGTGGTGAAGGCGGGCGACCGGTCCTTCGTCGTGGCCGACGTTCCGGGGCTCATCGAAGGCGCCCACGAGGGCAAGGGCCTCGGGCACGCCTTTCTTCGGCATATCGAGCGTACGGCGCTCATCATCCACGTGGTGGACCTGACGGGCGGGTACGAGGCGCGTGATGTGCTCAGCGACGTCGAGACTATCGACCGCGAACTCGAGCTCCACGCGCACGATCTCGCCGACCGGCCGCGGGTACTGCTCGGCAACAAACGCGACATGCCTGGCACTGAGGAATCGTCATCGCGCCTCGCGACACTCGCCGAGGAGCGCGAGATCCCCTACTTCGCGGTCTCGGCGGTCACGGGGGAGGGCGTCGACGCCATGGTCCGAGCGGTGGCCGAGACCGTGCACCAGATCCGCGAGGCCGCCATCGCCGCAGAGGCGCCGTTCGAGCAGGTCTGGACGGCGGAGCGCCGGGGCGACCGCGAGTTCAGTGTACGCAACTTGGGCGGGGGGGTGTTCGAGGTCACTGGGGCGAACGTCGAGCGCATGGTGATCATGACGGAGATCGCGAACGAGGAGGCAGTGGCCTTCCTGCAGAAGCGTCTCGTGAAGGCGGGCGTGGAGAAGGCGCTCATGGAAGCAGGCGCGTTGGACGGAGACGAGATACGCATCGCGGGCAGGGCGTTCGAGTTCGAGAGCGCTCTTGCGTCCGACCCCGAGGTCGCGTTCATCGAAGACGACGCGGCGGAGACATCGAACAAGGCGGTGGAAGGGTGAGTTCGCACGCGCGAGTCGTCGTCAAGGTGGGTAGCAGCACGCTGAGCAGGCCGAACGGAGGTCTTGACCTCGACTTCATCGCGTCACTCGTGGAGCAGCTCTGTACGCTCCGCGAGCGGGGATCGTCGGCAGCACTCGTAAGCTCGGGCGCCATCTCAGCCGGCCTCGAGTCCCTGGGTCTGACGGAGAGACCCGACGACATGCCGTCGCTGCAGGCGGCCGCTTCAATCGGTCAGGTGCGTCTCGTCGAGGCGTACGCGCAGCAGTTCGCGAAGCACGGCGTTCCTGTGGGTCAGGTCCTCCTGACCCGCCACGATACGGGCCACCGCGAGTCGTATCTGCACGCTCGCGACACGTTCGAGCGGCTGTTCGCGCTCGGCGCCGTCCCGATCGTGAACGAGAACGACACCATCGCAGTCGAAGAGATCCGGTTCGGCGACAACGACACGCTTGCGGCGCTCGTGGCGACCATGGTGTCGGCCGATCTCGTCGTGCTGCTCTCGGACATCGAGGGTCTGTACGACGCCGACCCTCGTGTGGCCGAAGAGGCGCGCCTGCTCGAAGACGTCGCCGAGCTCACCGACGATCTCCTGGCCGCTGCCGGAGGCACGGGATCGATGGTCGGAAGCGGCGGGATGGCCACAAAAGTCGAGGCCGCGAAGGTGCTCATGAAGGCCGGCATCCCGATGGTGATCTGCGACGGGCGGCGACCGAACGCGATCGTCGACGCAGCCGAAGGCAAGCCGGTGGGAACACGGTTCGCCGGTAGCGAAGGCTCTATCGGCGCGCGGAAACTCTGGATCGCATTGGGCCGCAACCCCGCGGGGGAGATCGTCATCGACGACGGAGCCAAGCAGGCTCTCCTCGAGCGAGGGAAGAGCCTGCTCTCGGCAGGTGTGGTGTCCGTCGCCGGCCGTTTCGAGGCGGGCGATGCGGTAGTATTGAAGGACAAATCGGGCACGATCGTCGCACGGGGCCTCAGCGAGCTTTCGTCGGCAGATCTCGACCGTGTCAAGGGGATGAGAACCTCGGACATCGAGGCAGCGCACCCCGCGATCGCGGGTGCGGAGGTCGTGCACCGCGACCGGCTGGTCATCCTCTGAGTCGACTGAGTCGACAGAGTCGACGCTCGAGACGACGGAAGGCGCGCGGATGTCGGAAGTGACACAACTAGCCGAGAAGGCCCGGGCGGCTGCCCGGCTCCTCGCGCTGACGTCGACCGAGGAGCGCAACGCCGCGCTTCGCGCGATGGCCGACGTGCTGGTGGAGCGGCAGGCCGAGATCGTCTCGGCGAACGACGAGGACATGGCGGCAGCGCGCGAAAAGGGCACGCAAAGCGGCCTGCTCGACCGCTTAGAGCTCAACGCCACCCGGATCGAGGCGATCGCCGACGCGATCCGTGACGTCGCCGCACTGCCCGACCCGATCGGGCAGGTGGTCACGGGCTACACGCTGGCCAACGGGATCGAGCTTCGCCAGGTACGGGTTCCGCTGGGTGTCGTGGCGATGATCTACGAGGCGCGGCCGAACGTGACCGGCGACGCGGCTGCGCTCTGCGTGAAGACCGGCAACGCGGTCATCCTGCGTGGCGGATCACTTGCGGCAAAGTCGAGCATGGCGGTGACTCGCGTGCTCTCGGCGGCATGCGCGACGGCTGGGCTTCCTGCAGACAGCGTGCAGACGATCGCCGATGTGAGTCACGAGGCGGCCACTGAGCTCATGACGCTCACGGGAATGATCGACCTGCTCATACCGCGCGGCGGTGCGTCGCTCATCAAGAGCGTGGTACAGAATGCCCGCGTTCCGGTGATCGAGACGGGCGTGGGCAACTGCCACATCTACGTGCACGAGAAGGCCGATGCCGACATGGCAACGCGGATCGTCGTCAACGCGAAGTGCCAACGGCCTGCAGTCTGCAATGCCGCCGAGTCGCTCCTGATCGACGCGGCGGTCCACGAAGCGGTCCTCCCGCAGATCCTCAAGGCGCTCGAAGCCAACGGCGTGACCGTGTACGGGGACGAGAAGACGCTCGCACTGGGCGCCATCGAGAGTATCGAGCCAGCAACCGAGGACGATTGGAGCGCGGAGTACTACGAGCTCAAGATCGCCTGCAAGGTCGTCTCCGACCTCGACGGCGCGATCGCCCACATCAACACGTACGGGACCGGTCACAGCGAGGCCATCGTGACCGAGGACTACTCCGCGGCGCAGCGCTTCCTCGCCGAAGTCGACGCCGCGGCCGTCTACGTGAACGCTTCGACGCGTTTCACCGACGGCGGCGAGTTCGGCCTCGGCGCGGAGATCGGCATCTCTACGCAGAAGATACACGCCCGTGGCCCGATGGGTCTTACGGCGCTCACGTCCACGAAGTGGCAGGCACTCGGAAGCGGGCAGATCCGAGAGTGAGGAACAGGGCGCGTCTCGGCATCATGGGTGGGACGTTCGATCCCATCCACTTCGGGCACCTCGTGACCGCTGAGGAGGCGCTCGTCCAGTTCAACCTGGACCGAGTCATCTTCATGCCTACCGGTCAACCTGCCTTCAAGGCGGGTGAGAAGGTCACTCCGGCGGAGCACCGCTACCTCATGACCGTCATCGCTACCTCGTCGAACCCCGATTTCGACGTCTCGCGGATGGAGATCGACCGGCCGGGTCTGACCTATACGGTCGACACCTTGCTTGCCCTTCGCGAGAAGCACGGTCCCCAGACCGATCTGTTCTTCATCACGGGTGCCGACGCGGTGTGGGAGATCGTGACCTGGCGCGACGCCGAGAAGATCGCCGACCTGTGCACGTTCATCGCTGCGACGCGGCCCGGATACGACGTTCGCGCCGCTGCGGACCAGCATACCGAGTTAGCGACCAAGTTCCGCATCGAGTACATCGAGGTACCGGCCCTTGCCATCTCGTCGACGGACATACGCGTACGGGTGGCGGAACGGCGACCCATCAGGTACCTGCTCCCTGAGGCGGTTGCGTCCTACATCGCCAAGTACGGGCTGTACCGCGAGGGCGCGTAGATGGCGTCCGTGAGCTACGCGATGGCCGAGGAGGCGCTGCGTGAGCGCCTCTCGCCAGGAGCGCTCGCTCACTCGCAGAGGGTGGCGCACGCTGCTGCTGAACTCGCGGGTGTGTACGACGTGGACGTCGACGAGGCGAGGCTCGCGGGGCTGCTGCACGACTGGCACCGTGATCTGGACGATGATTCACTTCTCGTCCAAGCAGAGGCGCTCGGCGTGCGTGTCTCAGATGTCGACATCGCCATCCCGTACCTGCTGCACGCCCGAACCGGTTCTGCGTCGCTCGCGTCGGCGTTCCCCGCGCTTCCTCGGTCGGTTCTCGACGCCGTAGAGAGGCACACCGTAGGCGCGTCGGACATGACAGACCTCGATCGAGTCGTGTATCTGGCCGACATGCTCGAGCCGGGTCGGAAGCACGCGCCCCTCGACGGGCTGAGGGACGATATCGGCAAGGTGCCGTTGACGGAGCTCTTCGAGCGCGCGTACGCAGCGTCCCTGCAGCACCTCGTCGAGCGTCGGAGGCTCATCCATCCGGACACCGTCGCGGTATGGAACTCCCTCGCGCGGGCAGGCCGTCGATGACCGACCGTACCGA
>CAYGYT010000012.1:52719-55539 GCA_964354215.1 uncultured Eubacteriales bacterium
GAGCGACGACCTGCCGCCGATCGACGAGCCGAGCGACGACGCACCGGCCGTAGATACCGTGGAACCGGCGGAGCCGCGCCGTCGATCGAAGCAGCGGGAAACCCCCGAGATGCCCGTCGGCTATCGAGCCTCTCGGCGAGGCTCGAAATCATCCCGTCAGGCGAAGCGCGCGATCCAGCAGCACAAGGTTGTATCCACGATCGATTCGGCGGGTCGGGCAACGCGTAACCTCGCCTGGGCAGGGCTGATGGGCCTCGGCGTCGTTCTGTTCGTGGTCCTCGCACTCCTTGTGGCGGCGTGGTCGGTCAACGGCATCGTGCGCTGGAACTCCCGGCGAGTCGCCGCGCGAGCCGCCGCACCGTCCGAGCAGGACCTGAAAGCGCGAGAGAACCTGCTTCTCATCAGCGAGAAGAGCGGGAAGGCGACCGGATTCTTGGCCACCCGTGTCGACGAGCGCGAGCGGCAGGTCTTCGGCATTGCTATCCCCGACGGTGCGTTCATCGAAGTGCCCGGCCAGGGGTTCGAGCGTGTGGGAGACAGCTACCTCACCGGTCCGAACGTCTCGATGTCGGCGATCTCGAACTTCCTGACCGTGCCGTTCCGTCGCTACGCGGTGGTACCCGAGGGTACGTATCAGAAGGCGCTGCGCTCCCAGTCCATGAAGGGCGTCATGCAAGCGGCGACCAAGACGAATCTCTCGAAAGCAGATGCGGCGAAGATCCGGACCCTGTTCGACAAGCTTCCCTCGAAGGACGTCGCCCTCGTCCCGTTGCAGGTCAAACCGATATCGCTTGGAAAGCAGACGTACTTCGAGCCGCAGCGCGAGGAGCTCGCCGATCTCGTGCAGTCATGGTGGGGCGTGAAGCTCTCGGAAACCCAGAACGTGACGCGCGTCATCGTCTACAACGGGGCCGGCGCGCCGGGCATCGCCGGCGAGGCTGCGCAACAGCTGATCAGAGGCGGCTTCCGAGTGGTCGACACAAAGAACGCCGACCGATTCAACTACAAGCAGACGCAGATCGTCGTCCAGAACAAGGACATGGCGGCGGGCGAAGCCGTGCGTAAGGTGCTTCGCACCGGCAAGGTCGTGAATCAGCCGAGCGACCAGGACGTCGCGGACGTGATCGTCATCGTCGGCAAGGACTACAAACCGCCGACGAGCAGCACCGGCTCCTAGCGAGGAGGGAACACGCTGGATTCCAAGGACATCGCGATAGCAGCGGCACGGGCCGCGTCGGACAAGAAGGCCGAAGACATCATGGCCCTCGATGTCGCCGCTTTGCTGGTGGTGACGGACTACTTCGTCATCTGCACCGGGCGCAACGACCGACAGGTCAAGACGATTGCCGATGAGGTCGAGGACCGTCTTCGGACGGAGCTCGGCGTCAAGCCCATCGGTCGGGAAGGCGTTCGGGAGGCCCGCTGGATTCTGCTCGACTTCGCGGACGTCGTGGTGCACATCTTCCAGCCCGACGAGCGTGACTTCTACCGGCTCGAGAAGCTGTGGGGAGACGCGCCCCGTCTCGCTCTACCCGAAGACGTGACGGGTCCGGTATCGGGACTGGCCACCGAACCTTCGGCGGCGCTCGAGCCGGCCGCGTCCTTGGATGCCTCGGGGGAATCCGGAGAGTGAAGTCCGGCTTCAGGCGCTATGGCCTGCAGCTTGCCCTCGTCGCGGTGGCTGCGGTCTGGGGCAGCACATTCGTCATCGTCAAGGACGCGGTCGCCGACTACCCGCTGTACGCGTTCCTCGGCCTGCGGTTCCTGATCGCCGTGCTCGCGTTCGTGGTGCTCTTCCCGCGGGCGCTTGGGCGAATGACGACTGCGACGGTGCGAGCAGGGCTGCTCGCGGGAGCCTTCCTGACAGCCGGGTATGTCTTTCAAACTTGGGGCCTTCAGGGAACGACCGCGTCCAAGGCCGCCTTCATCACGGGCATGTTCGTCGTCATCACACCGCTGCTGCAGACAGTAGTGCTGCGGCGCGTGCCACGGGCGGCCACGCTCTTCGGTGTCGTCGCAGCCGTGGTGGGGCTGTGGCTCCTGTCGGGGGGCGCGTCCGGGCACTGGAGCGCGGGTGACACGAGGGTGCTCCTGTGCGCGGTTGCGTACTCCGCACACATGATCGTGCTCGGCGGAGTGAGCCACGACCACGATCTGGGCGCGCTGACGCTGGTCCAGCTCGTCACGACGGCCGTCGTGTGCGGGGCGATAGCGCTCGTGGTGGAACAGCCGGGCTTGCCGGAGTCATCGTCGGTCTGGATCGCTCTGCTGGTGACAGGGGTGCTGGCTTCAGCAGTGGCGTTCGCCGTGCAGACCACGGCGCAGCGATACATCCCGCCCGCGCGGACGGCGCTCATACTCATCACCGAGCCGGCCTTCGGCGGGTTCTTCGGGTGGCTTGCCGGCGAGACGCTCGGCGTATCCGGCCTCGCGGGAGCGGCTCTGATCCTGGGCGGCATGACGGTGTCGGAGCTCGTGGGCGCGCGGGCCTCGGCGACCGAGCGCGTGGCCTTGGAGCCCTCGCTCGAGGGCATGCCCGCGCCGGTACTGGAGGTGCGCGACGAGCTGCCGCGTGCGGTCGCAGAAGGACCACACGACCCGGCCTAGCTCACGACCGGTGAGGCGCCGTCCGGCCACCTTGGAGGCTTCTTGACCGCGCTTTTGCGGCTGATATACTACCGCTTGCGCCTTCGGGCGCCCCAGATGTGGGGCCATAGCTCAGCTGGGAGAGCGCATGGCTGGCAGCCATGAGGTCAGGGGTTCGATCCCCCTTGGCTCCACCACAGGACTCCCGAGACTCCCGTCTTCGATGACGGGAGT
>CAYGYT010000013.1:0-55319 GCA_964354215.1 uncultured Eubacteriales bacterium
CGAGGCCCTGAACCTGATCGTCTCGGCGTACCTGGACTTCGCGGAGTTGCAGGCGCGTGGCCATAGGCCAATGCACATGGCCGACTGGATTGCGAAACTCGACGACTTCCTGCGCCTCAGCGAGCGCGACATCCTCGAGAGCGCCGGAAGCGTCTCGCACGCGCTTGCAGAGGAGTACGCCGTCGGGGAGTACGAACGCTTCAAGGAAGAGCGCCGCGCGCTGGAGGACAGAGAGCCCACCGATTTCGACCGTTTCGTAGAGACCACGAAGCAGCTCGGCGCTCCCTCAGAAGCCGACGCCGCCTCGGGAGATGAGACGCAGTAGCAGGGAGTAGAATCTAGAGCGCGACGGCGAGGTGGAGAGCCTCCTATCGACCACGTACCCGCCTTCGGGCTGTGTACACAAGTGTTCCGGGGACTGGGAGTCCCGGCGCCGTCCGCTCGGGGAAGCGCCCTTCGGGGCGCTTCTTGCGTCGCTGTCACTCCTCGGCGGTATCCTCGGCGTGACTCCTGAGAGGACTCCAGAGGTAGACCCACGAATCGAATCAGCGAACCATCGGATCAGCGGCATCCAACTCGCGACCAGTTCCACGCGGTGCTCTTCGGCGTCGCCATCGGCGATGCTCTCGGCGCGCCGGTGGAGTTCCTCTCGCTCGAACGCATCCTCGCCAGATACGGCCCCGACGGCGTGACCGACCTCGAACCGTGGGACTCTCACCCCGCCGGCTCCTACACCGACGACACGCAGATGACGATCGCGACGGCGCTCGGAACGCTCGCCGCGGTGCGCGCCGGCGCCTTCGGCAATTCAGACGAGGCTGCACCGTACGTGTGGCGTGCCTACCTGGACTGGTACGAGACGCAGAACGATCCCGCGAATCGCCGCGGTCCCGGCACGACGTGCCTGTCTGCGCTTGCAGGCGGAGTCATGGGAACTGCCGTCAAGCCGGTCAACGACAGCAAGGGCTGCGGAACGATCATGCGCATCGCGCCCTGTGCGTCTGTGCCTGCCACTGACGAGGGCCTCGGGCGTGGGTCCGCGAAACGGCGCCCCATGAGATGGATTCCGGTAAGAGCGCTGTCATAGAGCTGCGCTATGCTCGCCGCGTCGACTTGCGCGATCGGGGGGCGTGAACGTGGGCGAGGACCACGAGTACTTCACGAGTGTGGATCGGCCGCAAACGGCGAAGAAGCTGTCGATCCTGCGCAAGTACTTCGCTGTCTGGCTAACGATTTGGACCGGTGACCAGTGTGCGAGCTGGGTCGCCCGCGACTGGTACGTTCTCGATCTGTTCGCGGGCACCGGTCAGGCGCGCGGCGTCAACGGCGAGACACTCAGCGGCTCTCCGCTCGTCTTCCTCGAGGAGATCCGCGATCACCTCGATCGGATCACGACGCGCGGCGTAACCATCCACTTGGTGTTCGTCGAGCACGACCCCCGGCGGTTCGCGCTGCTGGAATCACGAGTGCAGGGGTTCTTGGAGTCCAACCCTGATGTGGACTCCGTCGTCGACGTGCAACTCCTCAACGCTGATGCGAACGATGTGGTCGGCCGGTCGCAGCTGGATCCGAGAAGCACGATGTCGTGCTTCCTGTTCGTCGATCCGTTTGGCGCGGAGATTCATCGCGAGACGATGGACATTCTGGCGGCGATGCCGTGGAAGTTGGATGTGCTTCTCAACTACATGGTCGAGTCGATTCGCCGCGTTCATGGTGTGGCTCGAGGCACTTCCACGCGGGCTGAAGCGAATGCGAGGACGCTCCAGGAGTTCTTCGGCGCGGATGTCGAAGCGGCTGATTCGACAGGAATCGAGAACCCAGCGAGGTACGCGCGCCACACCTTCGGCCGCCAAGGTCTCAAGACCGTCGCCTTCCGCATGAAGAGACCCGGGACGACGGCGACGCAGTACATCTTGCTCTTCGCGTCGCGCAATGACACGGTGATCAAGGTCATGCGCGACGTATACGCCAAGGAGATGACCGACCACTTTGGGCAGCCGTCGCTCTTCTCGGCGGAGGAGTACTTGGATGGCATCGACGTGATCGAATGAGCGCAGCCACGCTTACGCGGAAGTCGCTGCTGTATCGCAGCAAGGTCGAGTACGGCGGATGGACTATCAACCACGTCCAAGGTTGCTCCCACGGCTGCCGGTACCCGTGCTACGCGATGATGCTCGCTCGCAGGGTTGGTCGCATCGCGGGTTACGAGGATTGGATTCAGCCGCGAGTCGTCGAGAACGCGCTCGAACTGCTGGACCATGAGCTGGCACGTCTCGGCGATACGATCGCGAGTGTGCACCTGAGCTTCACGACCGATCCGTTCATGTTCGACTGCGCCGCGGGCGAGCCGAACCAGCAGGTGTGCAATCTATCACTGCGCATCATCGAGCGGCTGAACTCAGCGGGCATTCCGGTAAGCACGCTGACCAAAGGCGTCTATCCGGACGCCCTGCTCAGCGGCGCCGGGCTGCACCCGTTGAATCGCTTCGGGGTCTCGCTCGTATCGCTCTCGGAGTCATTCCGCGCGGGATGGGAGCCGGGTGCGGCACATGTCGCCGATCGAGTGGAATCGCTCCGCAAGCTTGCCGAGGCCGGCTGCCGGACGTGGGTGAGCATCGAGCCCTACCCGACCCCAAACATCGATTCGACTTCAGTTGAGATCGATCGCCTTCTCGGAGAGATCTCGTTCGTGGACACGGTTGTGTTTGGCAGATGGAACTACAACGCACTCGCCACCTCGTACGACCGCGAGCACGGCTTCTACGAGTGTACTGCCGCCCGCGTGCGGGCCTGGTGCGACGCGCACGGCAAGGCGCTCCACATCAAGAAGGGGACGCCGCTAGCGGATCAGGCAAGGGCTGAAGTGCTCCCGGCTTGAGGTAGCTGGCGTCCTTCACTCGCGGGATCTCGCGAGGCGCGAACACACGCGCTTCGGCGAAGCCGACTTCGTCGTGCTCGTGCCCGGACACGGCATCGTCTGCGTCGAGGCGAAGACCTGCCTCGCGAATTCGGCGGGCCTACAATCCTTCTCGGACAGGAGGTAGAGCCACGAATCGGTATAGCGAACTGTCAGATCAGCGGCATCCCACTCGCGACCAGTTCCACGCGGTGCTCTTCGGCGTCGCCATCGGCGATGCTCTCGGCGCGCCGGTGGAGTTCCTCTCGCTCGAACGCATCCTCGCCAGATACGGCCCCGACGGCGTGACCGACCTCGAACCGTGGGACTCTCACCCCGCCGGCTCCTACACCGACGACACGCAGATGACGATCGCGACGGCGCTCGGAACGCTCGCCGCGGTGCGCGCCGGCGCCTTCGGCAATTCAGACGAGGCTGCACCGTACGTGTGGCGTGCCTACCTGGACTGGTACGAGACGCAGAACGATCCCGCGAATCGCCGCGGTCCCGGCACGACGTGCCTGTCTGCGCTTGCAGGCGGAGTCATGGGAACTGCCGTCAAGCCGGTCAACGACAGCAAGGGCTGCGGAACGATCATGCGCATCGCGCCCTGTGCGCTGCTCTACCCCGACGATCCGCATCACTGGGCCTCGGTCTGCGGCGCCATGACGCACGGGCACGATACCGGCCACGTCGCCGGTGCGGCGTTCGCCCAGATCCTTCACCGGGTGTTGCGCGGGGAGGCACTCGACAGCGCCATTCGGGCGACGCTCGGCGTCCTCTTCGAGGTAGGCGAGGAGGCTCACGAGACCCGCGACGTGCTCCAGCAGGTGCTCGACGCGCACGAAGACGACGTTCCGCTGCCCATTCGGATCATCGAGATCGGCGTTGAGCCGCTTGTCGTCGGTCACGGTCGTGGTTGGGTCGCGGAGGAAGCGCTCGCGATTGCGCTCTCGTGCGCGCTCGTGCACCCGACCGACTTCTCGGCGGCGGTGCTCTCGGCGGTCAACATCACCGGCGACTCGGACTCGACCGGTTCGGTGACCGGCGCGCTCATGGGCGCGATGCTCGGCCTCGATGCGATTCCGCTGGCGTGGCGAGAGCGCGTGGAGGGCGCGGGGATGCTTGGGGGGCTGGCGGGGGAGATGTATGAGGCGGCGAGAGACCTGCAGAGGCAGCTCGGTGTGATAAGAACGTCGGAAGATGTTCACAATGTCCGACATATCTATCACAATAAGGCCATGACGCGACTCCCTTCAGAGAATGCGATCCGGCACGCCACCGACGTATTCAAACAGACCGGCGGCACACTCAGGACGCGCGATGCTGCCGAGCGAGGGGTGCACTACTCGACGCTGTACGGAATGCGCGACGCCGGGCTTCTCGAGCAACTCACTCGCGGCGTGTATCGGCTCACGGAGCTCCAAGGGCCGAGTAGGTACGACGTGGTTGCGGTGGCCGAACGTGTGCCCGAGGCCGTTCTCTGCCTCGTGAGCGCGCTGGACTTCCACGAGATCGGAACCCAGATTCCGTCCGGCGTGAGCATCGCCATAGGGCCCAAAGACAGGCGGCCACGGCTCGACTACCCGCCGGTCCGCGTGTACCGCATGTCAGGGGCTGCGCTTGCATCTGGAGTCGAGGACCACTCGATCGACGGCACGGCTGTGAAGGTATTCAACCCGGCGAAGACGGTCGCCGACTGCTTCAAGTTCAGGAACAAGATCGGGCTCGACGTTGCCCTCGAGGCACTCCGAGAGACCGTACGCAGTCAGAAGGCCACACGCGACGAGATCATGAGGTATGCGGAGATCGACCGCGTCTCGAAGGTTGTGCGGCCGTACCTCGAGGCGATGCAGTGAGCCAGCGAGAGGTGAAGAACGTCCCGTCGTCCGTTCGCGCGCGCCTTCTGAACAAGGCGAGGACTAGTGGCGAATCGTACGACCAAGTCCTCCAGTACTTCGCGATCGAGCGGTTCCTGTATCGACTATCGAAGACGGAGTGGGGAGAGCGCCTGATAGTGAAGGGCGCCATCATGCTGCGCGCCTGGGGTACCCCGCTGGGTCGCCCGACTCGCGACATCGACTTCCTCGGCCACGTCGGCAATACGCCGGAAGCAGTCGAGCGGGCCGTCCGCGTGTGCCTCAACGTAGTGTATCCCGAGGACGGGCTTGTGTTTGACCGCGAGATCAAGACGGTGGAGATCAACACCCAGGACGCCTACCCGGGGGTACGCGCGGTGCTTCGTGGCAACCTCGACGGCGGGGTGTTCACGCTACAGCTCGACGTCAGCGTCGACGACGCCGTCGTGCCAGGCCCCGAGTGGGTCGAGTATCCCACGCTGCTGGACATGGATGCCCCGCGAATCCTCGCCTACCGGCCGACGACGGCGCTGGCTGAGAAGCTGGAGACGATCGTGAGGAAGGGCCTGACGAACAGTCGCCTCAGGGACTACTACGACATCTGGCTTCTATCGCGGCTGCACTCCTTCAACGGGTCCGAGCTGCAAGCGGCAATCAACGCGACATTCGGCCACCGCGGAACCGCGTTGATTGCTGAGGTTCCGTCTGGCCTGACCGAGGCCTTCTACGCGAGTGCGGACGCGCGCGCCAGATGGAGGTCGTTTCTGGTCACCAAAGGAGTCGACGCACCGCCGGAACTCGAAGACGTGTGCGTGTCGATAGCCGACTTCATCATGCCGCCAGCTGCTGCCGCTGCTGCGGACGAGGACTTCAGCAGGATGTGGACGCCCGGCCAGGGGTGGGGCTGAGAGCCCGTCGCGCACTGGGCGTGGCGCGCAAGGGCTGCTTGATGAGCTTCCAGGAGTACGAGTCCCTCACTGAGACGCTCGATATCCTGAGCACCCCCGGTGCCCTCGAGCAGATCAGGGAGGCTGAGGCCCGCATCGATGCCGGCGACTATGCCACCGAAGCGGACATCCGCGCGGACCTGGAGAGGCGACAGTCGGCGACCTCGGGGTGTGGGTCAATCCTGCACACCTGAGGGGCCACATGCAGTCGAGAGCCGCGTACCTTGACAGAGCCGCGTTCCTTGCCACAGCGTTCAGCATCCGGTAGGAGACCGGCAAGCACGCTGTGTTCCCCTCGGCTCATACGCAAGGCGAGGGGATGCAGGTGGGCAAGACCATCGAGTACCACGACGAGGGAAACTCTGACGACCAACCCCCAGCTGCCGCCGTTCGCTTCACCCCGCGCGCGTACGAGCGAATCAAGAGCAGGGGCCTGTCTGCAGACGACGTCATTGCGGCTATCGCTGACGGCATTGTCGTAGAGGACTACTGTCACCTGCGCCCGTACCCCACGCGGCTCTTGCTGATTCAGGGCGGAGATCGTCCTCTCTACGTCGTGGTGAGCGAGCGGCCCGCTCAGGGTGTCATACTTGTCGTCACGGCATACGAACCCTCACCGGAGCAGTGGCATCCGGGCTTCAGGAGGCGGCGATGAACTGCCTGTTGTGCGGCACCGGCGAAACGCACCCAGGAACGACAACCCTGACCATCGAGCGTGGGACGATGACGCTGGTGATCAAGTCGGTGCCTGCGGAAGTCTGCGACCTGTGCGGCGAGGCGACGATCGACGAGGAGACCGCCCGCTGCGTGGACCGCATCGTCGATGGAGCCCAAGCCGCCGGGGTCACTGTAGAGGTACGCGAGTACGCCTGCACGCAAGAGGGCGCCTCGCAACGGGCTGGGTAGCACCTGTTCGCCAGGGAGTACCTAGTCCTCGATTGGCCGCTCCGAGCGATGTACACGAGGCGGCATTGTCCCTATACTGTCCCACGCGGCTCTAGGAGCCGCGACACCTGCGGTCTGTGAGTGTGTTTCCGCAGGTAGAACCACATAACGGGCTGTGGCGCAGTTTGGTAGCGCACTTGACTGGGGGTCAAGGGGTCGCAGGTTCAAATCCTGTCAGCCCGACCAGCTCTGACAAGGGTCTCGCCCGGGCGAGGCCCTTTGCTTTGGGATGCGCGTTTGGACGTGCGGAAACGTCGGCGCGCCGCCCGCCGTCCGCCCGCGGTTTCGCGCTATGCTGGGGAAAGTCGGATCGCGCGAGGGAGGAGAGACGCCGTGGCCACTGCCGCGCAGGTCACCGTGCGTTGGCTTGCCGAGGGGCACATGCGCTCGGGAGCCCTGTCGGATCTGGACGAAGCGCGAGCAAGCAGCCTCGTTTGGGTCGACGTGCAAGGCGTCGAAGAGCGCGTACTGCAGGACCTCGCTACCCGCTTCAACCTGCATCCACTCGCGATCGAAGACACCCTGCACTTCCCGCAGCGCCCCAAGATCGACGAGTACGAATCCACGTGGTTCGTCGTCTGGGTCACGCCGGTCTTCGAGGACCACACGGGATTGCGCATGGCGGAACTCGACGCGTTCCTCGGCTCGGGGTTCGTCGTCACCGTCCACGATGAGCCGCTCAGGGCGGTCGACCAGACGGTGGCTGAGGGAGCCGGCGTCCTTCAACGGGGCGTGGCCGGACTGTTCCACGAGATCGTTGACCGGTTGGTCGACTCGAGCATGCCGCTGGTGGACGACATCGCCGACAGACTCGAGGACATCGAAGACATCATGCTCGGCAATCCTCGGCAGGAGGACATTCACCGTCTCTACCTGCTCCGGCGACAGCTCGTGGTACTGCACCGGGTCATCGGGCCGGAGCGAGATGTCATCAGGTCGCTCGTGCGCGTGCGAGATATCGTGGATGACGAAGCGTACCGATACCTTCAAGACGTTGGCGACCACCTGGCGCGGGTCGAAGACTCTATCGAGACGGCGCGCGAGGTAGCCGCCGCCATCATGGACATCTACCTGTCCTCGGTGAACAACCGCATGAACGCGATCATGAAGCAACTCACGGTCGTGGCGACCATCTTCATGCCTCTCACGCTCATCTCGGGTATCTACGGGATGAACGTCGTGGTAGGCATGTGGCCGCCCGTCAGGGAAGCGTGGTCGTTCGCCGCGGTGGTCGGGAGCATGCTCGCCATCGCCATCACCATGGCGGCGTATTTCCGGAGGAAGAACTGGTGGTAGAAGAGGCGACCCCGCATAGCGCGCAGGAGGAGCCGGCGCACGTGGACCACAGCCACGACATATACACCGTGGCGAACATCATCACGGTCCTGCGCCTGATTCTCGTGCCGCTGTTCTTCTCGGTGCTTCTCACCGGGAGTTCGGACACGCTCGCGTTCTTCCTGTTCGTACTCGCCGCTTCGACAGACTGGCTCGACGGCCAGATCGCGCGCAGGACCGGCACGGTCACGGCCATCGGCAAGGCGATCGATCCGCTCGTCGACCGGCTGCTCATCGCGAGCGCCGTGATCGGGCTCTACGTCGAGGACCGCTTGCCGCTCTGGATTCTCGTCGTGCTCATCGCTCGCGATGCGTATCTGCTCTACGGCGCCTGGCGGCTGGAGAACCATCGCAAGATGTTGCCCATCAGCTATACGGGCAAGGCCACAACGGCCGTGCTGCTGGCCGGGTTCTCGCTGCTCATTCTGGGCTGGCCGACGGTGCCGGGACTAGGAATCGTGACGTCGCCGACCGCTGAGGCGGCGCTGCCGGGGTTCGGGACGGCACCCGCCCCACTGGGCATATGGTTGGTGTATGCGGGACTCCTACTCTCCATCACCGCGGCGGTGCAGTACACGATGGCAGCACGGCGAATTGCGAAGGAACTGAAGGTAGCAGGCGCAGATCAGTAGCTCGAACCTCAGCGAGGTTGCTCGGGTTCGTCGTCGACAGGGGGCAGCCATGCAGGCAGTCATCATGGCGGGTGGCGAGGGAACGAGGCTCCGTCCACTCACGAGCCTGCGGCCCAAACCGATGGTGCCGATCGTGAACCAGCCGGTGATGGAGCACATCATCGGACTAGTGAAGCACCACGGCATCGACAGCGTCGTCGCCACGCTCGCGTTCCTTCCCAAAGTGATCCAGGACTACTTCGGCGATGGAGAAGAGTGGGCGATAGAGATCTCCTACGCGCTCGAGGAGTCGCCGCTCGGGACTGCCGGGTCGGTCAAGAATGCCGAGGCGCTGCTCGACCGAGAGACCTTTCTCGTCATCTCTGGTGATGCGCTCACGGACTTCGACCTCACGCAGGTCATCGACTTCCATCGCCAGAAGGGCGGCGCGGTCACGATCGCGCTCAAGAGCGTGCCCGACCCGCTCGAGTACGGGGTCGTCATCACCGCCGAGGACGGCCGGATCGAGCGCTTCTTGGAGAAGCCCACCTGGGGCCAGGTGTTCTCGGACACCATCAACACCGGCATTTACGTGGTCGAACCGTGGGTGCTCGACCTCGTGCCCGAAGGTGCGTCGTTCGACTTCTCCGGCGACCTGTTCCCGCTTCTGATGGAGCAGGGCCACGCCCTGTACGGCTGCGTGGTTGACGGCTACTGGTGCGACATCGGGAGCCTGGAGACGTACATACAGGCGCATCGCGACGTCCTGAACGGCGATGCGATGGTGTACGTGCCCGGCGTTCTGGCCCGTGAAGGGCTCTGGATCGGAGAGGGCGCCAAGATCGATCCCGATACGACGCTCGGCAACCACGTGGTGATCGGGCGCAACGTGAACGTGCGGGCTGGCGCGACCATCGGCGACTACACGGTCATCGGCGACAACTGCGTGATCGGGACCGACACGCGCGTCAGCCATTCGGTGCTCTGGAGCGACACGTTCGTTGGCATGAGCGCTCATGTCTCCGGCGCTGTGCTGTGCCGCCGCGTCGACGTCCGCGCCCGTGCCAAGGTCGACATGGGAGTGGCCATCGGCGACGAGACGATGGTGGGGCGCGGCGCTCACGTGCTCACCGACGTCCAGGTCTACCCCTACAAGCGCATCGAGCCGGCGGCGATCGTGTCGACGTCGATCATCTGGGAGAGCACGGGCATGCGCGCCCTGTTCGGCGAGACCGGTATCTCCGGTCTTGTCGGCGTCGACATCACCCCCGAGCTTGCGCTCAAGGTCGCACAGGCGTTCGGGAGCACGCTTCCGAAGGGCGGCCACGTCATCGTGAGCCGCGACGTCGCGCGACCGTCCCGAATGGTGAAACGCGCGATGGTCGCAGGTTTCAACTCGGCAGGCATCAACGTGCGCGACCTGCGCGTGGCATCTTCGGCCGTCAATCGGTTCACGACGCGCGAGACGAGGTGCGTCGCCGGCGTGCACGTCGGCGCGTCGCCCACCGACCCCCAGTCGATCGAGATCCACTTGTTCGACAAGACCGGGCTCGACATCGCACCCGGCGAGGAGAAGAAGGTCGAGCGCCTGTACTTCCGAGGCGAGTTCCGGCGGGCGTTCTTCGACGAGGTCGGCGACATCATCTACCCGCCAAGGGCGCTCGAGTACTACGCAGCGGGGCTTGCCGAGGCGATGCAGCGCCAGGGATTCGGGGATGCGTGGCGCAAGGTCGTTGCCGACATGGTCGGCGGCGTGGCCTCGATCGTTCTGCCGCAGGTGAGCCAGGGGTGGCACATCAACCTCATTGGGCTGAACGCCTTCAACGACGCCGAGGCGACGGTCTCACTCGCCGAGGACCAGGTCTCGGGCTTCGACATTCTGCGCAGTTCGGTCGAGCTCTTCCAAGCCGACCTCGGCGTGCGCTTCGACGCCGATGCCGAGCGCGTGAGGCTCGTCACCCCAAAGGGCACCGTGCTCGACGGTGACACGGCGCTACATGCGGTGGTCGAGCTCTGGTGCCGCACTGACGGGTCCGGTCGGCCGCTCGCGGTGCCCCTCCAGGCGTCGCAGATCGTCGAGCGCATCGCAACCGCGCACGGGCGCTCGGTGCTGCGGCCCGGGCGGTCACGTCGGGCGCTCGCGGCACTCGCACTCGACCAGACGGTCGGCTTCGCGGGTTCCACCACCGGCGGCTACATCTTCGCCGACTTCATCCCGGCCTACGACGCGGTGCTCTCTTTGGGCATGATCGTGCGTATGCTCGACGCTCTCGGCATCACGATGGACGACGTCGTGGGCGAGCTGCCGCCCTTCTTCAAGCGCGAGCTGCCGATCTTCTGCCCCATCGAGCGCAAGGGTGCGGTCATGCGTGCCGTGACCGAAGCCGCGGCGTCGTTCGATGCCAACTACACCGAAGGTGTACGCATGAGTCTCGAAGGCGGATGGGTGCTCGTGCTGCCGCATTCGAGCGAGCCGCTCGTCTCGGTGTATGCCGAGGGTGAGACGGCCGAGAGTGCCGACGCTGCGGCGGCCGAGTGGAAGAGCGTCGTCGTACGAGCCATTGCCGCAGCGTAACGAGTACGTGAACGCTTGCGAGCACTCGGGCGAAGCGTCGCTGTGCCCGCTATACTGACGTGTCCGGATCGTCCCCCGCGACTGTGACTTCGCGTGGGCTCGTCGCGGCCCCCATTCGGGCCATGCACCGCACGTATTCGCGGCACGGAACTTGTTCTGTCACGACCCGACGAGCGCAGATGGGGGGCCCGGCCCCCGACGAGGAGCAGGGTGTGGGTTCGCATAGCGCAGAGTCGCCGGCTCGGAGCCGGTCCCGAGACAAGGCGATGGCCAAGTCGCGTTGGCGCATGCGCGCGACGCTCGTCGCCATCGTCGTGGTCGTGCTCGTGGTCGCTCTCGTCGGCTTCGAGCTCGTCGCGAACGCGGGCCGCGTGCACCGAGGCGTGAGCGTCGCCGGGGTCGAGCTTGGCGGCGTGAGGCAGGCCGAAGCGAAGAGAATGCTCGACCGCGAGCTTGCGAAGCGAGCCGCCGACCCTGTCGTGCTCGTCGCATCAGAGACGACCGCCGCCGTGAGCGCAAAGCAAGTGGGCCTGTCGTACGACACCACCTCGCTTGCTCAGGCTGCGTACGACTACGGCCGGTCGGGCGAGCTGGTTCGCGACGTTCGAGACCGCGTCCGGGTGGTCTTCTCGCATGAGGATCTGACCGCCACGCCTGTCGCAGCCAGCGGGCGGGCCGAGGCGGTCGTCGCCGCGTTCGCGCGGTCGGTGGACGTCGCGCCGAAAGACGCCGGGGTCGTCATCACCGGCACACGCGTGAGCGTGACGCCATCGGCGAGCGGCACTGAAGTCGATCGCGATTCGACGAAGCGGCTGCTCCTCGCGGCATTCGCCGCGAGCGATCACACCGTGGACGTGCCGCTGCGTACGGCAGCACCCACGGTGACGGACGTCGCGGCCACTGTCGCTGCCGACGAGGCGAAAGAGATGCTCGCGGCGGACGTGGAGATCGCCTACGACAGCGACCGGTGGACCTTCGCCCCCGAGGCGATCGCGAAGTGGATCGCGTTCAGGCGCACGAGCGATGCATCAGCGTCCGCCGGGTCCTCGGCCGCGGGCACCTCCCCAGTGGGGTCACTTGAGCCCACCGGGGACCCCGAGCACGTTCGACTGGAAGCGTTCGTCGACCCGGCACAGGTGCGCAAACTCGTCTTGCCCAAGATCGGCGCCGTCGGCCGTCCGGCCAAGGATGCGACGTTCCAGGTTTCGAGCGGCTCAGTGAGCATCGTTCCCTCACGGGATGGCGTCGGGCCCGACGTCAACTCCCTTGCGCTCGAGCTCAGCCAGGTCTTGAAGGACCCCGAGCGTGCCAGAACGGTCGCGCTACGCACGCGCCGCGTGCCGCCCAAGATCACGACGGCCAAGGCGCAGACGATGGGCATCAAGGAACGCCTGTCTCGCTTCACAACCACGTACGCCGCGTCCAACAAGCCACGCGTCGCGAACATCCACACGCTCGCCGACGCTATAGACGGGACACTGATCGAGCCGGGCGGCACGTTCTCCTTCAACGGGACCGTCGGTCCCCGAACGGCGGCGAAGGGCTATCAGGAAGCTCCGGCGATCGTCGACGGCAAGCTCGTGCCGCAGCTTGGCGGCGGCATCTGCCAGGTCGGCACGACGCTCTTCAATACCGTGTTCGAGGCTGGTCTGCCGGTCGCCGAGCGGCGCAACCATTCGTTCTACATCTCCCACTACCCGAAGGGTCGGGACGCGACCGTGTCGTGGGGCGGTCCGGACTTCAAGTTCCGGAATGACACCGATCACTGGGTCCTGCTTGTTGCGGCGTACTCGGACTCCTCGCTGACCATCGCGCTCTACGGCACCGATCCTGGCTACGAGGTCAAGGCCGAGACCGGCACGTGGGAGAACGAGAAGCCCTACGCGACCGAACAGACGAAGGACCCGACTCTTCCCCAAGGCGCGCGCGTGGTGGAGGATGGAGGCATCACCGGACGGAGCGTCACGGTCAAGCGCATCGTTTCGAAGAACGGCGAGATCGTTCGCACCGACACGTTCCGCTCTGTCTACCGGCCCAAGGCCGAAGTCGTGCGGGTCGGGACGAAGGTAGTGCCCTCCAAGGGGGCGACACAGACGACGGTCCCGAACGGCTAGGCAGCGTTTCTCGTCGAGCGCACGAGGGGGAAGGGGAGGACATGTACCAGCCCGAGTACGAAGCGATGCCACGCGCGGAGCTGGAGGCGCTGCAGCTCGCACGCATGAAGGGTCTGCTCGAGCGCGTGTACGAGCGAGTGCCGATGTACCGTGCGAAGTTCGACGAGGCCGGCTTCGACCCGGCGTCCCTCACCTCGCTGGACGACGTCGCGCGCGTCCCGTTCACCGTGAAGGACGACCTGCGCGCCGCGTACCCGTACGGCATGTTCGCGGCGCCGCTTCGCGACATCGTGCGGGTCCATTCGTCGTCCGGTACGACCGGGCAGATCACCGTGGTGGGCTACACGCGCGGCGATATCGACCGGTGGGCCGACCTCATGGCCCGCACCTACGCGTGCGCGGGTGCGACTCCCGACGACGTCGTGCAGGTGACCTACGGATACGGGCTGTTCACCGGGGGCCTCGGCGCTCACTACGGTTCCGAGCGGCTCGGCGCGCTCACCATCCCTGTCTCGGGCGGCAACACGAAGCGACAGGTCCAGATCCTCAAGGACTTCGGCGTCACCGTGCTCGCCTGCACGCCGAGCTACGCGCTTCTCATTGCCGAGACCGCCGCCGACATGGGCTTGGACGTTCGTGACTTGCCGCTGAGAATCGGCGTCTTTGGCGCGGAGCCCTGGTCGGAGAACATGCGTCGGCAGATCGAGCACGCGATGGGGCTCACGGCGATCGACATCTACGGCCTGTCGGAGGTCATGGGCCCGGGTGTCGCTTCGGAGTGCGTCCACCAAAACGGACTGCACGTCTTCGAGGACCACTTCCTCATCGAGATCGTGGATCCCGAGACCTTCAAGCCGCTACCCGATGGCGAGATGGGTGAGGTCGTGTTCACGACGCTCACAAAGGAAGGCATCCCGGTCGTCCGGTACCGCACTCGCGACATCTCGCGCATCATTCCCGAGCAGTGCCCGTGCGGCCGTACGTTCCGCAAGATGGAGCGGATCACAGGCCGCACCGACGACATGCTCATCATCCGGGGCGTGAACGTCTTCCCGAGCCAGATCGAGCAGGTGCTCGCCGGTGTCCCGGGGGTCGCTCCGCACTACCAGGTCGTGCTCACCAAGCGCGGCGCGCTTGACCACGTCGAGGTTCACGTCGAAGTCTCGCCGGAGATCGCGTTCGATGAAGTCCGCGAGCTCGAACGGATGCAGCGACGTGTGAAGACCGAGATCGAGTCCGCGCTCGCCGTGTCCATCGAGGTCAAGCTCGTGGAACCCAGGTCGATTGCGCGCAGTGAAGGCAAGGCCAAGCGCGTCGTCGATCTTAGGGCCGAGCAGGGGGGTGTGTGACGTGATCGAGCAGCTGTCCGTCTTTCTGGAGAACAAGTCCGGGCGCCTCGCCGAGCTCTGCCGCGCGCTTGGGAATGCCGGCATCAACATGCGCGCGCTCATGGTTGCGGACACCGAGGACTTCGGTGTCGTGCGGATCATCTGCGACCATCCCGGTACGGCCCGCGAAGTGCTCGAGGGCGCCGGCTTCGGCGTGTCGACGACACCGGTCGTCGCCGTCGAGATCCCCGACAGGCCGGGCGGCCTCGCCGACGTGCTCGAGACTCTCGGCGCGCAACGCATGAACGTGGAGTACGCGTACTGCTTTGTGGAACCCTCCGGCGATGCCGCCGTGGATGTGCTCAAGGTGGATGACGCGGCCGCGGGAGAAGTGCTGCGCCGCCGAGGATTCCGCGTGCTCGAGCCGGGCGACCTCTACGCCGGCGACAGCACCTGACCGCCCTCGGGAGCCGGCTCGAGTTCGGCCCGCAGCTGCGCGAGCGCGTCGGCGTCTTCGGCAGCTCCCATACACCGGCAGGCGAAGCTTGCAGCCTCGCCGCCGCCGGTCGACCGCACGCTGTGTGCGATGCGCTCGGTCACGACGTCGGCCCCGCCCTTGGCGGTGTGTGGCAGCAGGATGATGAACCTGCCGTCCCTGGTCCGTCCCGCTTCGTCGACGAGGCGGATGTCGCTTCGGATGTGGCCTGCGACCTGCTTGACGAGCGCTCGCTCGCGATTCGTTGTGGGCGCGCTCAGCGAGCCCTGTGGCGCCTGGAGCACGATCAGGCAGTACTGCTCCTGGTAGCGCTCGAAGCGGGCCTGCGCGGTGTCGATGAGATGTGCGAGCGAATGCTCGCTGTAGATGCCCGTGAGGCTGTCGAGCCCTGCGGATTCCTCGAGCCCCGCGAGTACGTACTTCATGCGGGTGCACAGCTCTCCGCCAAGGATGCCGATGAGCCCGTAGGCGAGCACGCGCGTCAGCATGCTGACGAGCGTAGCGGTCGTGATGCCGCTCGTCGTGTCCAGGAGCGGGATGCGCATCGCGATGTAGGCGACCGAGGCGATGAGCGCGGCGAAGAAGCCTCCTCGGCGGCCCCAATGCACCGCGGCGAACAGCACGCCGAAGAGCAGCAGCTGGGCGATGACCTCCTGCATGAGGAATGCGGTGCGGTAGGTGAGTGCGAGTGTCGCGAGGACTGATGCACCGCCGAGTACGAGCACCAGACGTTCGAACGACGAGTACTTCATCGGCTCTCCGCAGCACCTGGGCCGTTAGCGCGGGTCGGCCGCCCACCCGCTATCATGGCCGTGAACATGACCATCCAGCCGTACTCTTCGCCATAGTGATCGCTCCTGCCTTACCACAGGGGCACGCGTCGCGCCAGAAGCGCCTGGTGCGCCCTGTTGTGGCATTCATCGGCACCGTCGCCCGCCGAGTCAAGATGCGGGGCGAGCGGGGGCGCGTGGTTGTCACACCCCGTGGTGCCGGCCGCATGCACGCGCGAGTCCTCCGCTCGACGGTGGCCTGCCTCCTTGCTCTTGCATGCTACCCGACTGGCGCACTCGGGGCGGTGCGTCCTTCGGATCGGATCGGCGACCGCGCGGTCGGCTCGGGCGCGCTTCGCGCGAGTGCGCCTAATGTGCGCATGCAGGCGGGGACGCTCGTGACCGAGGACGGGCGCGTCCTGTGGTCGCGGGAGCCTGCCGACAAGCGCGCGATGGCAAGCATCACCAAGATCATGACCGCGATCATCGTGCTGGACAGGCTCTCTCTCGACGACACGCTCACGGTGCCGCCCGACGCGGTCGGCGTGGGGGAGTCGGGGGCGAACCTTCGGCGGGGCGAGGAGCTCACCGTTCGCGACGCGCTCGAGGCGTTGCTCGTGAAGTCCGCGAACGACGCCGCGGTTGCCCTGGCCGTGCGCGTGTCCGGCAACGAGAACGCGTTCGTTGCGCTCATGAACAAGCGAGCGCGAGAGCTCGGTCTCACACGAACCAGGTACGCCAACTCTTACGGGCTCGACGAGCCCGGCCACTACAGCACCGCACAAGACATCGCGACGCTCAGCCGATATGCCATGACCTATCCGGCATTCCGCGACCTCGTGCGCCGACGAGCGGTCGTGATCGCTCGAGGGTCGGAATCGCGACGCCTCGAGTCCTCGAACCTGCTTCTGGGACGGTACCGGGGTGCGAACGGGATCAAGACGGGCTGGACGAGCGATGCCGGCTACAGCGTGGTTGCATCGGCACGGCGTGCGGGGGAAGAGCTCGTCGCGGTGGTGCTCGGCACGGACTCGGAGTCCGAGCGCTTCGACGATGCTGCACGGATGCTCGACTGGGGCTTCTCGCACTACCGGCCGATGAGGATCGCCACGGCTGGAAGCGTCGTAGGGACGGCCACGGTCACGGACTACGACGATCGCTTCGTGCCGGTCCTCGCGGCGCAGGATGCCACGCGGACGATCTTCGATCTCGACGGCGAGGTCCGCGCGCAGGCGCTCTACGACCGGCAGCTCAAAGCGCCGGTCGCCAAAGGACAGCCGCTCGGCGTGCTCGTCTTCACACAGGGTGGCCGACTCGTTACGAGTGTGCCCCTCGTCGCCGGGGCATCCGTTCGCGCGCCGGGCTTTGTCGAGCGCATCCGCATCGCGCTCGGTCGCTGGTGGAGAAGCATCCTCGACTGAGCCTTGCGAAACCCGGGGACGTACCGTCATGGTTGGGAACATCGTCGTCGCGGCCGTCCGAATCGGTGCCGCGACGTGCACGCGCGAGACGAGAGGCAAGCAATGGCCGAGGAGCTTATGCGAACGCCGCTCTACGAGGAGCACCTGGCGCTTGGCGCGCGCATGGTGCCCTTCGCGGGCTACGAGATGCCGATCCAGTACGCCGGGATCGTCGAAGAGCACAAGGCGGTACGGTCCTCGGCCGGCGTCTTCGATATCTCGCACATGGCGACGTTCCGCGTCTTTGGCTTCGGCGCGTTCGATTTCCTGCAGTCCCTGCTCACGAACGACCTGAACCGCATCAGCGAGCTCGGCGCGGCTCACTACACCCTCATGTGCGATGAGGACGGCGGCATCATCGACGACCTCATCGTGTACCACTCCGGTGATCTCGAGTACCTCATCATCGCGAACGCTGCGAATCGCACCACCGATCTCGACTGGCTCGAGCAGCACTGCCCGGCCGGGATGCGCATCGTGGGCGCCGATGATGCGGCCGAGCCCGCCGAGGGACTCGTCGAGCTCGTCGACGAGTCGGACCGCACGGCGCTCATAGCGCTCCAGGGGCCGAAGGCGCTCTCGGTCTTTCGCGAGCTCGCGGGCGATGGCCACGAGGCCGTGATTCCTTCGCGCTTCCACATCGGCGAGGCGAGGATCGGCTCCGTGCCGGTGCTCGTGGCACGGACGGGCTACACGGGCGAAGACGGCGTGGAGCTCGTCTGTCACGCGTCGCACGCGCCCGCCCTCTGGCGTGCGATCTTGAGTTTCGGCGAGGTCGCGCCTGTCGGCCTGGGTGCACGCGATACCCTGCGTCTCGAGATGGGATACCACCTGTACGGCAGCGACATGGACCGGGGAGTGGATCCCGTGTCGGCGGGCCTCGACTGGGTGGTGGGGAAGGACAAGGGCGACTTCATGGGGCGCGAGGCGATCGAGCGTATCCGCGAGCAGGGACCGGCGAAGCGGCTGGTCGGACTGGTGGTCGACGATGGCATCGCCAGGCCCGGATACCCCGTATTGCACGAGGGCAGGGAGGTGGGTAAGGTGGCAAGCGGCACGTTCTCACCCACGCGCTCGGCGGGCATCGCGACGGCGTATGTGCCTGCCGAGTTCTCCGCACCGGGTACGCGTCTCGATGTCGCGATTCGACGCAGGGTCGTGCCGGTGACCGTGGAGCGGCCGCCGTTCGTGACGTCCACGTCACTGTCGAGCTGAAGGACACGCACCTCACGTCAGGAAGGAGTCTCGCCGCATGTACCCGAGCGAACTCAAGTACGACAAGGAGCACGAGTGGGTCCGTCTCCAAGGCGACGTGGCCGTCATCGGCATCTCGGATTTCGCCCAAGATCAGCTCGGCGAGGTCGTGTACGTCGACCTGCCGTCCGAGGGGGACACCGTGGGCGCCGGAGAGACCTTCGGCGAGATCGAGTCGGTCAAGTCGGTGTCTGAGCTCTACAGCCCGGTGACCGGCGAGATCGTCAAGGTGAACGAGTCGCTCGGGGACACGCCTGAGACCGTGAATCAGGACCCGTACGGCGAGGGATGGATGATCCACGTGCGCCTCGACGACACCTCGGAGCTCGACAGTCTGATGTCCGCCGAGGAGTACGAAGCCTTCGTATCCGAGAGCGCATAGCGTCCGATGCGCTTCATACCGGTCTCGTGCGACCAGCGCGAAGCCATGCTTCGCGCTGTCGGCGTTTCGGCCGTCGATGATCTGTTCGCCGACGTCCCCCAGGGCACGCGTCTGAAGACGCCGCTCAACCTGCCCGAGGGCATGTCAGAACCGGAGGTCACCGAGCACCTCAAGGCGCTCTCAGCCCGCGATCTCGACGCCGACCGGCTCGTGAGTTTCCTCGGAGCCGGCTGCTACGACCACCATGTGCCCGCCATTGTCGACGCGATGGTCTCGAAGCCGGCGTTCTTCACCGCCTACACGCCCTATCAGGCTGAGGTGAGTCAGGGCACCCTGCAGGCCATCTACGAGTTCCAGACGATGATGGCCGAGCTTGCGGGCATGGACATCGCGAACGCGTCGATGTACGACGGCGCGACCGCGTTCGTCGAGGCGGCGTTGATGGCTGCGCGTGTGACGCGGCGGACGAGCGTTGTCGTGTCGAGCAGCGTGCATCCCGAGTGGCGAGGCGTGCTCGCCACCTACGCGCGGGCCGACATTCTCGATGTCGTCGAGTGCCCGACGTCGCAGGGGGCGTCCGATCTGGGGCGGCTTGCCGACCTCGTGGACGGCACCACCGCGGCGGTGCTCGTCTCCCATCCAACGTTTTACGGGTGTCTCGAAGACCTCGATGCGCTCGTCACGCTCGCCCACGATCGCGGGGCGCTGCTCGTCGTGGCGTCAAACCCGCTGCTTCTCGGCATCCTCGAGCCGCCGGGCGCCTTTGGCGCCGACATCGTCGTCGGCGAGGGACAGCCTCTCGGAGTGCCGATGGCATTCGGCGGCCCGGGTCTCGGGATCTTCGCCTGCCGAGAGGCCCATGCCCGCCAGATGCCCGGCCGTGCCGTGGGCCGGACCGTCGACGTGGACGGGCGTACCGGCTTCGTGCTGACCCTCCAGACTCGGGAGCAGCACATCCGCCGCGAACGCGCGACGAGCAACATCTGCTCGAACCACGCGCTCACGGCTCTGGCCGCGAGCGTCTACCTCTCGTCGGTGGGCGCCGAAGGGCTCGCCGGGATCGCGACCGCCTGCGTGAGCAAGGCTCGCTACCTGCGCGAGCGCCTGCTCGCGACGGGACGGTTCGAGTCGGTATGGGACACGCCGTTCGCGCACGAGTTCGTGCTCCGCTACCTGGGCGACGTGCGTGAGATGCAGACGTCGATGCTCGCGCGCGGCTACCTGCCGGGCTTTGCCCTCGCCGAGATGGAGCGCCCCGATCCGGGACTCGGCAGTGCCGAATCACTCGTCCTGTTTGCGGTCACGGAGCGCCGCACGCGTGCGCAGATGGACGCGTTCGCCGAGGAGGTGGCGTCGCTGTGACCACCTTTGCCGACGAACACCCCACGCACCGGACCGACACGACAGACGGGCTGTCGGTCCCGCGCAGGCCGCGCGAGCTCATCTTCGAGCTCGGGGCGCCCGAATCGCGGTGCGTCATGGCGCCCAGTCTCGACGTGCCCGGCGCGGACCTCGACGCCGCCTTCGCGGGCGGCGCCCGACAAGCACCTCCCGCTCTTCCGCACGTGACCGAGGTCGACATCGCGCGCCACTACGAGGCGCTCGCGAATGCGAACTTCGGCGTGGATTCAGGGTTCTATCCGCTTGGCTCCTGCACGATGAAGTACAACCCACGCTTGAACGAGTGGGCGGCGCGACTGCCCGGCTTTGCGAACGTGCACCCGTACCAACCGACCGAGTCAGTCCAGGGCGTGCTCGAGCTGCTGTGGGGGCTTTCAGAGTACCTGCGCGAGATCGCTGGCCTGGACGCCGTGACCTTGCAGCCGGCAGCCGGCGCGCACGGTGAGCTCACCGGTCTGCTGGCGATTCGCGCCTACCATGCGGACCATGGCGACGTTCGCCGCCGTGTCATCATCCCCGACACGGCTCATGGCACGAACCCGGCGACGGTCACCATGTGTGGCTATGAGGTCACGCAGGTGCCTTCCGACCAGCGCGGGGGCGTGGACCTCGAGGCTCTGAGAGCAGCGCTCGACACCGACGTCGCCGCCATCATGATCACGAACCCCAATACGCTTGGCCTGTTCGACGAGCGCATCCTCGAGGTGACCGAGGCCGCGCACGCGGTTGGGGCGCTCGCCTACGGCGACGGCGCGAACCTGAACGCGATCCTCGGCAAGGCGCGGCCGGGCGATATGGGCTTCGACGCGCTGCACATCAACGTGCACAAGACCTTCTCGACGCCACACGGCGGGGGAGGGCCGGGTGCGGGCCCGGTTGCCGTTCGCGACACCCTCGCGCCGTACCTACCCGGTCCGCTCGTCGTGCGCTCGCACGACGGCACGTTCGGGTTTGCGATGCCCGAGCGCTCGATCGGACGGGTTCGCTCGTTCGTGGGCAACGTGGGCGTGCTCGTTCGTGCGTATGCCTACATCCGCGCGCTCGGCGCCGAGGGGATCGAAGAGGTAAGCGAGCAAGCAGTCCTCTCGGCTAACTACCTGAAGGAGCGGCTGCGCGACAGCGTGTGGGACCTGCCCTACGACCGGCCGTGCATGCACGAGTTCGTACTCTCGGGCAGGCGTCTGCGCGCCGAACACGGCGTGCGCACCCTCGACGTGGCCAAACGGCTTCTCGACTACGGGATCCACCCGCCAACGGTGTACTTCCCGCTGATCGTCGATGAGGCGATGATGATCGAGCCCACCGAGACAGAAAGCCTCGAATCGCTCGAATCGCTCGTGAGCGCGCTGCATTCGATTGCCGCGGAAGCCGAGGCGAGCCCGGCACTCCTGCACGATGCTCCCTACACCACGCCGGTGAGACGGCTCGACGAGGCGCGCGCGGCGAAGCAGGTCGACTTGCGGTGGCGACCCTCCGAAGGATGACGCGTTCAATGACCGGCCCGTGGCGATTGCTGCTCGACGACCCGCCCTCCGAGGGCGCGTGGAACATGGCGCTCGACCGCGCGATCCAGCTCGAGCATGCCGCCGGTCGCTCGCCTGCGACGCTCAGGCTCTACGGCTGGGCGCGGCCCACGGTCACGCTCGGCCGGTTCCAGGACGTCGGGAGCGTCGATGTGGCCGCCTGCCGCGCCGAGGGTATCGACGTCGCACGGCGCTTCACCGGCGGGCGGGGGGTTCTGCACGACGACGAAGTCACCTACTCGATCGTCGCGGGCCTTCAAGACGGCGTGCCGAGGGGCACCGCTCAGAGCTACCGCTTTCTTTGTGACGCTCTGGTCGATGCGTACCGCCGGCTCGGCGTGGACGCGGATCTCACCGCCCGCCCGCGCGGTTCGCGCTCCTCGGGAGCGTGCTACCTGCACGCCACGCATGCGGACGTATCTTCGGGTGCTCGCAAGCTGTCGGGAAGTGCGCAGGTCTGGCACCGCGAGACGGTGCTGCAGCACGGCTCCTTCGTTCTCGCGCGGGATGTGGAGCGCGAAGCGCGAGTGTTCGCCCTGACGTCGGAGGAGGCAGCGGCGCTCCGAGAGAGCACGGTGACGCTCTCGGAGCTCACTTCCGCGCCGTCACGCCCCGCGACTGCGGAGTCGGTCAGGGGCGCATTCGAGGCGCTTCTCGGCGTGACCATCGAGCCCGGCCCGGTCACGGACGAAGAGCGCGAGCACGCGGTGCTGCTCGTTCAGAAGACGGCAGTGCTCACGTCCGTCGCACCAAGCGCGGGAGTATCAGCCTAGAGTAGACGTCGAGGTTTGCGAAAACGAGTCCCGAGTGCGCACGGTTTCTCGGCCCAATGGGTTACAATCGACGCGAAAGCGGCGCCGTAGAGAGGCGCCGCCGGCGAGCGGAGGGTGCATGTCAGCGCATTCTGATTCGAGCGAAGACGCCCTGCTCGACTTGGAGGGCAGGAGCAACGAGGAACTGCGCGCGCTGCTCGACGAGCTCTACGAGGAAGAGCAGAAGATCTCGTACCGGCGCCGGGTGCTCCATGGCAAGATCGACATCCTGCGTGCCGAGCTCGTGCGTCGCCTGAAGGGCGAGCACGATACCGGCTCGGACGTCATCACCGGTCGCGACGTCGACCGCCTCATCAACATCCTCGCCAGCGACTTGCGCGGTGTGTCCCGGTTCGACGTCACCGCTCCACTGGAGGAAGAAGACTGGGACCTCGGCGCGGACGAGTAGTGTCATCGGCTGCGGCCGCACACCGACGACAGGACGGCTCGAGACACCAGGGAGGACCCGTGCCCACCATCGCCGAACGCGTGAAGGCGCTGCTCGACGAACTTGCCACCGACGAGGCGGAGCAGCGCGTCGTCGAGTACGTCATCCGCGAGGTCAACAACGGCCGACGGCTGAGCGAAGTGCTGCAAGACCCGTACGTGCGCAACCGCCTGAGCGATGAGCGCGTGCAGCACGTCATGGAGAACCCCGAGGTCGTCATCGCGCTCGAGGAGCAGATCAGCGAATCGTTCCAGAAGCGGGAATTCGGCTTCGGTGACTGAGGGCGAGCCCTCGGGCGGGAGCGCGTCATGACTGAGTGTCCGGCATGTGGGCGCCATGTGGCAGGCGGGGAGGTTCTCTGTCCTGAGTGCGGTGCGCGCGTCGCCGGGATCACGGAGTCCTTCCCACCCATCGAGACGGAACTTGAGGAGACGGGGGAGCACGTCGAGGCCGCCGAGGGCCCGATGCTTGTTGTCCGCAAAGGGCCGGAGCTGGGCGAGCGCTTCTACGTCGACCGCCCACGACTCACTCTCGGTCGCGACCCGGACAGCGACATCTTCCTGAACGACATCACGGTGTCGCGCTACCACGCGGTCATCGAGATGCGCGGCACTGAGGTGACGATCGCCGACGCAGGTTCCCTCAACGGCACCTACGTGAACGGCGTTCTCTTGGACGCCGCGCCGCTCACCTCAGGTGATGTCGTTCAGATCGGCAAGTTCCAGATGGTCTACATCTCCGGAGGCGAGCCGCTGTGAGCGCGCGCGACTACATGACGATCGGAGAGGTCGTCGACCGCCTCGTATCGGCGTATCCGGACTTGAGTATCTCGAAGCTCCGCTTCCTCGAAGACGAGGGTCTCGTCTCGCCCGAGCGCACGCCCGGGGGATACCGCAAGTTCACGCAGGCGGACCTTCAGCGAGTCGAACTCGTGCTGCGGCTGCAGAAGGAGCACTTCCTGCCGCTCGCGGTCATCCGAGAGAAGCTCGCTGACTTCGATCGCGGGCGCGTGCCTCCAGAGCTGCGCCAGGGCGCGGCCGCCGTTGCCGAGGCGGTGGCGCTTCCGCTTGATGAGGCGGAGACGATGGCCATCGATGACGCGCCGGGCGCGCTCGGCGTGCCCGTCTCCTTCGTCCGGGAACTAGCCGAATTCGGGCTGCTCGAGATCGTGCAGGGCGATCACGGCGATGAGATTGCGCGCGGGGATGTCGCGATCGTCCACGCCACGTGGGATCTTCGGCGCTTTGGAGTGGAGCCTCGGCACTTGCGCATGTACGAGACATTTGCGGATCGCGAGGCGGCGTTCTTCTCGCAGATCCTCATGCCGGCGTTCCGGCACCGCACGCCTGAGACCCGGCAGAAGCTTGTCGAGACCCTCACGGAGCTCACCTCGCTCACCGACGAACTGAAGGGGCGCCTGCTTCGACGGGCGCTCGGCCGGGTCTTCGAGGATCTCGGCTAGGGAATGTCTCCCTCCCCGTCGGACACCGGGCACCCCGCCGACGAGACGTCCAGCGGCGCCGTCGACGGCATCGACTTCGCCCACCCGAGCGAGCGCGTTGCGGCTGAGATCCTCGACTTCTACCGCGTGCGGTGGGAGTACGAGCCGACCACGTTCCCCATCGAGTGGGACTCAAACGGCAACGTTATCGCCTCGTTCTCTCCGGACTTCTACCTCCCTGACTTCGATGTGTACATCGAGCTCACCACCATGAGCCAGAAGCTTGTGACCAAGAAGAACCGAAAGGTCAGAAGGCTCAAGGAGCTCTACCCCGATGTGAACATCAGGATCTTCTACCAGAAGGATTTCCGTCGGCTGCTGCAGCGATTTGGGCTGGCTGCCGAGGAGCAGCCTCAGCGGGTCGGCGGTGGGGTCGTCATTGCCAAGGACGAGGATCCGGACGAGTAGGGTGGCCTCGCCCCCGCTGCCAGAATCGTGTGACGCGGTGCTCCTCTCCGAGGAGCGCATCCGGGAACGAGTCACCGAGCTCGGCGCAGCGCTCACGCGAGACTACGAGGGCCAGGAGCTGCGCCTTGTCACGGTGCTTCGCGGTGGGCTCATCTTCTTGGCCGATCTCGCTCGCGCGACCGATGTGCCGCTCCAGCTCGACTTCATGGCTGTGTCGCCCTACGCCCCGGGCCGTGGGGGAGTGGTTCGCGTGACGAAGGACCTCGACGACGACATCACTGATGCGGCGGTCGTGCTCGTCGAAGACGTGATCGACACCGGTCTGACCGTCAACTACGTGCTGTCGCTGCTCAAAGCTCGGCATCCGAGGAGTCTTGAGGTGTGCGCGCTGCTGGACAAGGATGTCCGCAGAATCGCCGACGTCCCGATCGCCCATCGTGGGTTCAGGATTCCCGACCGGTTCGTGGTTGGCTACGGTCTGGACCTGAAGGGCCGCTACCGCAACCTGCCCTACGTGGCCACGCTGCGCGAGGACGCCCTGGAGGTTCGATGAAGCGGAGGCTTCTCGGCGCGGCGGTGCTCCTCGTCGCGGTACTCGTTGTCGGCACCGCCGGCTACGTGATCGTCGAGGGCTGGGGTGTGTTCGACGCGCTCTACATGACGGCGATCACAGTGAGCACCGTGGGATTCACCGAAGTACACCCGCTGTCCGATGCCGGGCGCGCGTTCACGATGGCGCTCGTGCTCATGGGCGTTGGCGCGATCGGCTTCTCGTTCGGCATACTTCTCGATTTTCTCATGGAGGGGCACCTCGGAGGGATGTTGGAGGTTCGGCGCATGAACAGGCAGATCGATGCTCTGTCTCAGCACCACATCATCGCGGGAGTAGGCCGAGTGGGCGTGATCGTTGCCCGCGAGCTTGCCGACGAGGGAGTCGATTTCGTGTTGGTGGATTCCGCCGACGTGCCCATCGAGGTGGCGAAGGCGAACGGATGGCTCTACGTGCAGGGTGACGCGACTGAGGAGGAGACGTTGCACGCTGCTGGCATCGAGCGCGCCGCGAGTCTCATCACCGCTCTCGACCAGGACGCGGACAACCTCTTCGTCACGGTCACCGCAAAGACGCTCAACCCGTCACTCTTCGTCGTGTCCCGCTCCTCGAATGAGTCCTCGGAATCGAAACTGATCAAGGCCGGCGCGAACAGGGTCATCACGCCCACTGTGATCGGGGGGCGTCGCATGGCGAGCCTCGTGCTCCACCCGTTCGTGTCCGACTACCTCGACTTGGTGACGCACGACGCTGGTGTCGAGTACCGCCTCCAGGAAATCGATCTGACTCCGTCCTCGCCGATCGCGGACCGGTCGATTCGGGAGTCGGCTGTCAGAGACCGGTTCGGGGCGTTCATCTTGGCCGTGCGCGGCGCCGACGGGGTCATCGACACGAGTCCTTCGTTCGACCGCGTACTCGTGGCTGGTGACCGGCTTGTCGTGCTCGGGACGCCCGAACAGCTCTCATCGCTCGCGCAGGCGATCTGAGCGATCGATCCGCCGCGCACGAGCGCCCTGTGGAGCTGCCGACGCAGAACGGCTACCCTAGCACGGCAGGGCTGACGACTGAGGAGGGTCCGCGTGGATCTAGGCGGCTACATTCGAGACATCCCGGATTTCCCGCAAAAGGGCATCGTGTTCAAGGACATCACGCCGCTCCTTGCAAACGCCGAGGCGTTCCGCAGGGCCGTCGACACCATCGCGGCTGAGTTCTCCGACCAGGGAGTCTCGAAGGTGGTCGGTGCCGAGGCACGCGGGTTCATCTTTGGCGGGGCGCTTGCCTACGTGCTCGGGGCGGGGTTCGTGCCCGCGCGCAAACCCGGCAAGCTCCCATGGAACACCACCCGGGCAGAGTACGACCTGGAGTACGGCACCGATGCTCTCGAAGTGCACGCCGACGCGCTCGGTCCCGACGATGTCGTGCTCATCGTGGACGACGTCCTCGCGACCGGCGGTACGGCGGCCGCCAAGTGCCAGCTTGCCATGAGCACGGGTGCGCGCGTCGCGGGCTTCGCGTTCCTAATCGAGCTTGACTTCCTTCGCGGCCGGGAGAAGTTGCCCGACAAGGCGAAGATCATCTCGCTCATCCACGTGGAGTAGCGCTCGGGCGAGCGGCCCGGCTGCCGGACGGTCTACCGGGTTGCCGCGCCGGCGATGGGGTCCTACGGCGCGCTGGTGGTGTTCGACGACGGCCGAACGTATACGGCGGTCACACGTTCCACACCCGAGAAGCCGAGCGCTCGTGCCGCCGCGCGCGACAGGTCGAGGTCGCGACCCGCGATGAACGGTCCCCGGTCGTTCACCACGACGATGATCCTTCGCTCGCCGCGGCTGAGTGCGAGCCTCGTGCCGAACGGAAGCGTTCGCGAGGCGCACGTGAGGTCGTCCTGGTTGAAGATCTGGCCCGATGCCGTCGGACGGCCGTTGAACTCGTTGCCGTACCACGAGCACACGACTGACATCGGACCGCCGAGGGCCGTGTAGCGGCGCGGTTGGTAGTCCGATACGAGGAAGGTATCGCCCGTGGCCTCCATGATCGCCGAGGCGAACGCCACCGGGGTGCCGACGGGGATCGAGCTCTGTCGCCACTCCTTGCGGGTTCGATTGGACGCCGCCCGCCGAGCGGCCACGAGTTTCTGGCTGGCGGCCGACAACGTGGCGATCAAGGCGCGCTCCTCGGCAAGCGCGCGTTTGGTCTGGGCGAGGCGGCCGTCGTAGAGCGCGCGCAGCGCCACGAGCTCGCCCTTCATGTCGTCGAGCACACTCGCGACGAACTCGGCTTCTCGAGACGCGAGTTCCGAGTCCCGGTACGCCTCGACGTCCTCGGCTGCGACGCGCGAAAGAATCAGCGCGCGAGCGTAGAAGTCGGCGAGCGAACGTGCCGAGAGCAAGAGTACGAACGGGTTCGACAGCCCGGACTTGTACATGTCCACCACTCGCTGCTCGAACCGAATGCGCGACTGCTCGAGCTCCGCACGTGCCTCGTCGAGCACGTTCTCCTGCCCGAGGATCCGCACGTTGATGGCGGCGATGCGCTGCTCAAGTGCGATGGTGTCCTGTTGGGCGAGCTCGATCTGATCCTCGAGCCGGAGAGCCTTCTTTGTCGCTTCGTCTAGGTCTGGCGGCTGGAGAGCAGGGACGCTTGGAGACGGGAGCAGAGTGGGGGACGGCGATGATTCGAGCGCTCCCGCGGGGAGCGGAACCGCCAGCGCGCAGGCAAGCGCCAGAGCGAGAGCTATGCGGCGGCGGGTGGCTTCCACGGTCCCTTCCGAACTCAACAAGCGGGCGGCGCTTGGCCGCTCGTCGCCGCAGGTAGGACGGGGTCTATGGTATCATGCGGTAGCCGCCGATACTCACCATGGACGCACGTCGAAACACCACTGGTTGCACCAGACATCGCAGCAGGAGATCGAGTGAGAAAGTCCGTCGGCATATCCCTCTCCCGGCTCGTCGTTTCCGCATGCACGATTGCGGCTGTCCTGTGCTCATCTTCGGCAGCAGTTGGCGCTCCCTCGACCCCTCGTATCGAGGAGAAGCGGCGCGAAGCGGCCGCTGCACAGGGCAAGCTCGACGATCTTGCGACGCAACTCGAGCTGAGGAGTGAGGAATACCAGCAGGTGGAGGCGTCCCTCGCCGAGACCCGCGAGCGTATCGAGAGCACTCGCGCGGAGATCGAGCAGGCGTCGCGGGAGCTCGGTGTCGCGCAGGCGGCACTCTCGGATCGCGCGATTCGGATCTACCGCACTGGCGACATCGGTTTCGTAGAAGTGCTGTTCGGCGTGCGGGACTTCGCGGACTTCCTGACGTGGCTCGACTTCATGCGGCACGTCGCACGATCGGATGCCGCCGTTGTCGCCACCGTTCAGGATGCGGTCACGCGAATCGAACGGGCGGAACGCACGCTCGAGGCGCGCGAGGCGGAGCAGGCCGCGCTGCGCGAACAGGCGCGTATCAAGCGCGCTGAGGTGCAGAGCGCATTTCGGCGTCAGCGAGGGTACCTGCGCGGGCTGAACGCCGAAGTCGCCAAGCTCGTCCGCGAGGAGCGTGCGCGACAGGCACGCATCGCTGCCGAGAGGGCGCGGCGTGCTGCGCTTGCCGCTGCTGCGGCCGCGGCGATGCGACGCCAGCAATCAGTGAGCGCGGCGAGCGAGCGCTACTTTGACTCCGGATCGCTCGGTAGCGGGCACCCGGAAGTCGTTGCGATCGGTCTTCGGTACGTTGGCGTTCCGTACGTGTGGGGCGGCTCAACACCGGAGCAGGGCTTCGACTGCTCGGGGCTCACGCAGTATGCGTACAAGAAGGCGGGCATGGCGATCCCGCGCAACAGCCGATCGCAGTTCGCTGCCGGAGCGTTCATTGCGGCCGATCGTCTCGATCTTCTTCGATCGGGCGACCTCGTGTTCTTCGGCGTGAACGCCGATCCCGGACAGGTTCACCACGTGGGCATCTACGTGGGGAGCGGCAACTTCCTGCACGCGCCGCAGACCGGCGAGAACGTGCAGGTGTCCTCGCTTGCCGAGCGCATCGCGGTCCGGGCCGACTACGTCGGTGGCTGCCGGTTCTAGACCCTGCCGTTGCCTGCCTCTTCCTGTTCCCGCGCGGGGCGTCTTGCGCATACGCAGGCGGTCGCAGCCGCCCGCCGCCAGCTTCGCGCCGCTCACCCGTCAACACGCCACCTCTGACACGTCTGACCTGCGATGCTGTGGTATCATGCGGCAACAATCGTGGCCGCGGCCGGGCTGCAGAGGCAGTCGAGAGGGTCTGAGTGAGCCGCATCCTGCTCTCGGGAAACGAAGCGATCGCCCGGGGCGCCTGGGAATCAGGCGCTCTTGTCGGCGTGGGGTATCCCGGCACGCCGTCGACTGAGACGCTCGAGTCCTTCGTGAACCTGCCCGACGCGTACGCGGAATGGGCGCCCAACGAGAAGGTGGCGCTTGAGGTAGCTGCCGGCGCGAGTCTCGCTGGCTCGAGGGCGCTTGCCACCATGAAGCACGTCGGGCTAAACGTCGCGGCCGATCCGCTCTTCACGCTCGCCTACACCGGCGTGGGTGCCGGTCTGGTCGTGCTCGTCGCCGACGATCCCGGCATGCACTCCTCGCAAAACGAACAGGACTCGCGCAACTACGCGGCCTTTGCGCGAGTGCCCATGCTCGAGCCTTCGGATAGCTGCGAAGCGCTCGACTTCACGAAGCGCGCGTTCGAGCTCTCCGAACAGTTCGACACGCCCGTGCTCGTGCGTTCCACGACCCGGCTGTCTCATTCCAAGGGGCTCGTGGAGCCGGGCGAGAGAGTCCCGGAGCGGGAGGTTCCCGAGTACGAGACCCAGTTCGGCAAGTGGGTCATGCTGCCCGCCAACGCCCGAGCACGGAGGGTAGAGCTCGATCTCAGGATCAACCGACTCGCCGAGTTCTCGGATGCGAGCGAACTCAACCGTATGGAGATGCGGGACTCGTCGGTGGGGATTGTCGCATCGGGTGTCGTCTACCAGTACGTACGCGAAGCGCTGCCCGATGTTTCGACCCTCAAGATCGGCATGAGCTTCCCGCTCCCCGCCGAGAAGATCCGCGAGTTCGCGGCCCGAGTCGAGCGACTCTACGTCGCCGAAGAGGCCGACGGCTACTTGGCGCGCGGCATTCGCGCTCTCGGGCTCGAGCTCTCGGAGCCACCCTCGCCGCTCCCGGTTGCGGGTGAGCTCTCGCCGGGCACGATTCGCATCGCATTCGGCGGTGCAGCCAGCCCGGGGCGAGCCTTCGTCGACGGCCTGCCGCCGCGGCCCCCGCTCATGTGCCCGGGATGCCCGCACCGGCCGGTGTTTCGAGCACTCCGTCGAATGCGGGCGGTGGTCTCCGGCGACATCGGCTGCTACACGCTCGGCGCGCTCCCGCCGCTCTCGGCGATGGACACGTGCGTCTGCATGGGCGCGAGCGTGAGCATGGCTCACGGTATCGAGCTTGCAGGCGGTACCGGCAAGCGCCCGGTGGTCGCCGTGATCGGCGATTCGACCTTCGCTCACTCGGGCATCACGGGTCTTGCCGGAACCGCCTACAACGGCGGGGGAGGCACCATCGTCGTGCTCGACAACCGAATCACGGCAATGACCGGCCATCAAGGCAACCCCGTGAACGGCCAGACGCTTTCGGGCCGAGCCGGTGCCGCTCTGGACATCGAAGCGCTCGCTCGAGCGCTTGGCGTGCCGCGCGTGAGGACGGTCGATCCCCAGGACATCGCAGCTACCGAGGCGGCGATTCGCGAGGAGGTCGCTGCCGAGGAGCTCTCGGTCATCATCGCGAAGGCGCCGTGCGCGCTGCTGGTCCGCGACTGGCCCGAGCCGTACACGGTCGACGAGGAGCTGTGCACCGCCTGCGGCCAATGCATCAAGCTCGGGTGCCCAGCCATCGCCAAGGGCGAAGGCGGCGTCGCAACGATCGACGTCTCGGTCTGCGTGGGGTGTGGACAGTGTCCGCAGGTCTGCAAGGACGACGCGATCATCCACACCGGCCCCTCATGCGACCTGGGCGTTGTGTGATGTCAGTGGCGACGGTCATGCTCTGCGGCGTGGGCGGTCAGGGCACCATCCTCGCTGCAGATGTGCTTGCGAAGACCGCGGCGGCCGCGGGGCTTGAGGTCAAGCTTTCCGAGGTGCACGGCATGGCGCAGCGCGGCGGTTCCGTCGACACCGTGGTGCGGTTCGGAGACGAAGTGTTCGCGCCGATCACCGATCCCGGTGGCGCGGATCATCTCGTCGCGTTCGAACTCACCGAGGCGGCACGCCGGCTTCACTACCTCAAGCCCGACGGCCGGCTACTCGTGAATTCGCGAGTCATCGAGCCGCTCCCGGTGCTCATCGGCGCCGTTCCCGCAGCATCGGGCCTCGAGTCGCTCCTCGACGCGGAGGGCGCGATCTTCATCGACGCCGAGGCACTCGCATGCGAAGCCGGCAGCCCTCAGTCGGCGAATATCGTGCTCATGGGCGCACTGTCCACGGGGCTCGGGTTCCCGGTGGACCGCTGGTGCGCCGTCATAACCGCGAGGGTCCCACCACAGACCCTCGACGCCAACCTGCGCGCGTTCGAACTCGGACGCGATGCCTGCGAACGGGGGGTATGCGACCTATGAAGGTGAAACAGCTGTCGGTATTCATCGAGAACAAGGCCGGACGCGTGAGCGAGGTTACCGAGGTCCTCGGCCAAGCCGACGTGAACATACGAGGCTTTTCCGTGTCAGACACCGCGGAGTACGGTATCGTGCGGCTCATCGTTGACGACCCGGACACCGGCATGAAGGCGCTGCACAATGCAGGATTCACCGTGAAGGAGAGCGATGTGCTCTGCCTCGACCTCCCCGACAAGCCCGGTGGCCTTGCTGGGGTGCTCAAGGTGGTTTCCGATGCCGGGGTGAATATCGAGTACGTCTACTCCCTCATCGCGACGTTCGTGATCATCAACGTCGCCGATGTGAATAGGGCGTTGCAGCTGCTGCGGGACCAGCCCGTGCGGCTCGTATCTCAGGAAGAGATCGCGCAGATCTGACGGGAGTCAGAGAGAGAGCAAGGGGGTCGAGGATGGTAGCTTCACGCCGGTACGTGACGCTCGCGTTTGTCCTCATCGCGGTGCTGGCGCTTACGCTGGTGGCCGGATGCGGGTCGGACACGACGGAAGATGGCGGGACCACACCCGCCGAGAACAAGGAGCCGATCAAGGTCGGCGCGGTATTGGCACTCACAGGGCCGCAGTCCGCGCTCGGCGAGCCGGAGAAGAACGTCATCGATATGGAGGTCAAGCGGATCAACGATGCCGGTGGCATCAACGGGCGGGAGCTCCAGGTAGTCATCGAAGATGACGCCTCAGACGTCGACCAGGCAGTCACCGCAACGACCAGGCTGATCGAGCAGGAGCAAGTCGTTGCCATCATCGGCTCGACCGGGACCGGCCAGACCATGCAAATGCGGGGCGAGATCGACAAGGCCAAGATCCCTCAGGTTTCTTTGGCCGGAGCCCTTGTGGTAACCGACCCACTCGATCCGCTCGTCTTCCAGACGCCCTGGTCGAACGCGCTCGTCGCGCCGGTTACCCTGGCGTATCTGAAAGAGAAGGGACTCACGAAGGTCGGTCTAATCTCAGAGGACACGGGCTTTGGCAAGGACGGCCGGAAGCTCGTCCCGGAGCTGGCGCCCGACTACGGTCTGACGATCGTCGGCGATGAAGTCTTCAAGCCAACCGACACCGACATGACCGCCCAGCTCACCGTGCTGAAGGGCAAGGGAGCCGACGTGATCCTGATGTGGTCGTCCACGGCGGCTTCGGCGATCCTGCCGAAGAACATGGCGCAGCTGAAGATGACGATGCCACTCGTAGGCAGTCATGGTATCGCCAGCCAAGCCTTCGTCACCGGCGCTGGAACCGCTGCCGAGGGCATCACGATGTTCGCAGGCAAGATCCTGGCTCCGGAGGCGTACGGCGTGGACTCCGAGGGCTACAAGGTGGCGACTGACTTCATCGCGCGCTACACCGAGGCATACGGCGAGGCTCCGTCCAACACGTTCGCTGGGCACGCCTATGACGGTCTCTACCTCGTAGTCGAGGCGATGAAGCGGCTGCCAGAGACCTTCACCGCAGCGGAACTGCGTGACGAGATCGAGAAGACGAACGGGTGGCAGGGTATTGGCGGAGTCTTCACCTTCTCGCCGACCGATCACAACGGCATGACAGAGAGCGACCTGGTGAGGTATGACGTCGAGGGCGGGAAGTGGGCCCTCGCGAAGTAGTTGCTAGACACGGACGTCGCCCGTGGCGCTCGGTGTCGGACATCGGGCGCCACGGGGTCGTCTGGGAGAGGTCTGGATGCTGGGGTAGAAGAGCAACGTCGACGCTACCGCGTCGACCAGGACAAGTGGATGCTCGCACAATAGCGGGGATGTGTCGGAGAGCGAGCGCTTGTGGATGCAGCCGGATTCCTGCAGTTCGTCATAGCCGGGCTCAAGAACGGGGCGATATACGCGCTCCTCGCGCTCGGGTTCACCATCGTGTACGCAGCGACCAACGTCATCAACTTCGCGCAAGGCGAGTTCTACATGCTTGGCGGCATGTTCGCCGTCTTCTTCTTCAAAGCACTGGGATTGCCGCTGCTGCTTGCAGTGCCCGCAGCCGTGCTTGTAACGGGGTGCATTGGCGTTGCTGTCGAGGTGCTCTTCATCCGACCGCGCAAAGACGCAGATCCGATGGCGCTGATCATCATCACCATCGGCGTGTCCATGCTGCTTTCGTCGCTCGTTCGTCATGTCTTTGGCAGTGACGAGTTGCCCCTGCCGTTCTTCAGCAAGGGTGGTTCGCTTGCGGTGGCGGGAGCGGCGATCGATCGCCAGACGCTGTGGATCTGGGGACTCACTCTCGCTGCGGTCCTGGCGCTGACGTTCCTGTACGGCAGGACGCGGCTCGGGCTGGCGATGCGCGCGTGCATGCAGAACCGGGAGGCCGCTCGGCTGATGGGCATCGACACGGCGTGGGTCGTGATGGTCAGCTTCGGTCTGGCCGCGCTGCTCGGCGCGCTCGCAGGGGCTGCGGTGACGCCGCTCACTCAGACGCGATTCGACATCGGCACCGGTGTCGCAATCAAGGGGTTTGCTGCGGCTGTTCTCGGCGGGCTAGGCAACCCGCTCGCGGCGGTCGCAGGCGGGCTTGTTCTTGGCCTCGTCGAGAGCCTGTCGATCGCGTTGCTCTCCACTGTCGTGCAAGGATCCTCAGTCTACAAGGACGTCATAGCGATCGCGGTGCTGCTGCTCGTGCTCTTCCTCAGGCCTCAGGGGCTGTTCCAGCGTGCGTCACGCGAGAAGGCGTGAGCGTGGCGCGACCGCCGGGACGGACGAGGGTACGTCGGATTGCTGTCGTGACGGCCGGGCTGCTCGCGGTTGCCTGTGTGCCGGCCGTGGTTACGGACGTGTATCTGCTTCGCATCTTCACGCTCGTGGGCATCAACGTCATCGTCGTCGTAGGCCTGTCGCTTCTGTTCGGCTACACAGGGCAGGTGTCCCTCGGACAGGCGGCCTTCGTGGGGCTGGGAGCGTACGGATCCGCCTACGTGTCCATGGCTGGTTGGCCGTGGCTCGTGGCGCTTGCATGCGGAGTGGCACTCGCGTCACTGGGTGGTCTGCTGTTGGCGATTCCGAGCCTGCGCCTCAAAGGCCACTATCTCGCGATGGCGACGCTAGGGTTCGGCGAGATCATGTTTGTCTTCTTCGACAATGCCGAGGGCTTCACTGGTGGTTCCGACGGGCTGCAGGGCATTCCGCCAGCTTCGGTGGGAAGCCTTACGGCGACCACTCCCCAGGCCAACTACTGGCTGGTCTGGGGGTTTGCGTGTCTCGTGTTGATTCTTGTCGCCAACCTGGTGGGGTTGCGCCCGGGCCGAGCCCTTCGCGCCATCCACGGGTCTGAGATGGGTGCTTCCGCGTGCGGCATCGACCTAGCGGCGTCGAAGATCCAGGTCTTCGTGATCTCGGCTGCGTTCGCCGGCTTGGCCGGAGTGCTGAGCGCCCACTACATTGGCTCGCTGTCACCGTCCTCGTTCACCGTGCACCGGTCGATAGTGTTCCTGACTATGGTGGCCTTGGGGGGATCTGGCTCCTTGGCGGGCCCCGTTCTGGCAACGGTGCTGCTCACGCTTCTCCCGTTCGCTGACGCGGTGATTCCGGGCATCCCGAGGAGTGCCGCTGTGGTCTTGCAGGATTGGGAGCCTGACATCTACGGCCTCACGCTCATCCTTGTGATGCTCTTCATGCCGCGAGGTATCTCCGGGGTCTTCACCTCAGCGGCACGCCGTCTCGGTTTCGGCGCGACGCCGGGACCGGGTGCGGGGGAGGCGAGCACGCCGTGAGCATGCTGTCCGTTCACGGACTCACCAAACGTTTCGGCGGTCTCGTGGCCGTTGGCGATCTCACCTTCGACGTGTTCGAAGGCACGATCCACGCGATGATCGGTCCCAACGGCGCTGGCAAGAGCACGGCGTTCAATCTGCTCACCGGTTTCGAGAAGGCTGACGCGGGGACTGTGACCTTCGAGGGAAGCCCGCTCACCGGATTGCGTCCGCACGAGATCGTGCGGCGCGGCGTCGTGCGTTCGTTCCAGAACACCCAGCTGTTCGACGAGATGACGGTGCTGGAAAACGTGCTCGTCGGCGGTCATGTACGCACCTCAGCGGGAATCACGCGCAGCGCACTGCGCCTGCCGGGCGTGAACGCCGAGGAGACCGTCGCTCGAGAGAACGCCCACCGTCTTCTGCGGCTCGTGGGGCTAGACGACGTCGCGCTCGTCCACGCGGGCGATCTGCCGCACGGTCAGCGACGGCTCGCGGAGATCGCGCGCTGCCTTGCAAGCGAGCCGAAGCTGATGCTGCTCGACGAACCGGCCGCGGGTCTCAACAGCGCTGAGACGTCCCGTGCTGCCGAGACCCTGCGGCGAATCCGCGACACGGGCGTGACGATCGTCATCGTCGAGCACGATATGGGTCTTGTCATGGGGATCAGCGACGTGATCGTCGTTCTCAGCCAAGGTCGCAAGATTGCAGAGGGTCCGCCGTACCTGGTGCAGAAGGATCCGGCTGTGATCGAGGCCTACCTGGGCGAGGTGCCCGCCGATGCTTGACGTCACGGCGCTCGAAACGGGATACGGAAGGCTTCGCGTACTGGAGGGCGTCTCCGTCGATGCTCGCCGGGGCGAGATGGTGACGCTGGTCGGTTCGAACGGCGCCGGAAAGTCGACACTCTTGAGGGCCATCGCGGGCCTGCTCCCGACATGGGGCGGCCGCATCGTCTTTGATGGTGAGGATGTCTCATCGCTCGCGGCGCACCGCAGAGTCCGAAGGGGGCTCGTCCTGGTGCCTGAGGGCAGGATGCTGTTCTCGTCGATGACCGTGATCGAGAACTTGACCGTCGGAGCCTACTCACGACGTGGCCGAGGGGCGCGACAGGAGACGGCTGAGAGTGTGGGACGCGTGTTCGACTTGTTCCCGGTGCTTCGCGAACGTGCTCGACAGGCAGCCGGCACGCTCTCCGGCGGAGAGCAGCAGATGCTTGCGGTTGGTCGGGCGCTCATGTCGCGGCCGAAGATGCTGCTCCTTGACGAACCCTCTTTGGGTCTTGCGCCCAAGGTGATCACCGAGATATTCACGGCCCTCGATGAGCTGCGGGCCGAGGGCATGACGATGTTGCTCGTCGAACAAGACGCCCCGCTGGCGCTCAAGCACGCGGACCGGGGGTATGTGATGCGGACCGGAGAGATCGTGATGGCAGGTCGGGCAGCGGACCTCCTCGCCGACGACGACGTCAGGCTCATCTATCTCGGTGCGTGGCAAGGGAAGGACTGACTGGAGGCCGAGCATGCCCATTTGGAATCCCGAATACGAAACCATGGACCGTGAGGCGCTCGCCGAGCTGCAGCTGAGGCGCCTCCAGATGACCGTGTCTTGGGTGTGGGAGCGCGTGCCCTACTACCGCACGCAACTGGAGGAGCGCGGCGTGCGCCCTCGCGATATCAAGTCGCTCGAGGACGTACGTCTGTTGCCGTTCACCGACAAGAGCGCCTTGCGTGACACGTACCCCTTCGGGTTGTTCGCGGTCCCGCTCGATGAGGTCGTACGTCTGCACTCGTCCTCGGGAACGACCGGGAAACCTATTGTCGTGGGCTACACGCGCGGGGACATCAACACGTGGACGGAGTGCACGGCGCGCGTCTCGTCGGCAGCCGGCGTGCATCGTGGCGATCTCGCGCAGATGGCGTTCCTGTACGGCATGTTCACCGGCGGCTGGGGCATGCACTACGGCATCGAACGGATCGGCGCCACGGTTGTCCCGGCCGGCAGCGGCAATACCGAGCGCCACATCATGATGATGCAGGACTTCGGCAGCACGGTGTTCGTCTCGACGCCGTCGTATGCCCTCTACCTCGCCGAAGTCGCCGACGCCATGGGTGTTGACATCCGCGCCCTCCCGCTTCGACTCGGCCTGTTCGGTGGCGAGCCGACGTCCGAGGCTGCGAAGCGCGAGATCGAACAGCGCCTCGGCATAGAGGTGACCGACAACTACGGTCTGTCCGAGGTCATGGGACCGGGCGTCTCGGGCGAGTGCGAATGCGCGTGCGGGCTCCACGTGAACGAGGACCATCTCCTCTGGGAAGTCCTCGATCCAAAGAGCGGTGATCCGGTCGGCCCGGGCGAGGTGGGAGAGCTCGTCATCACGACGTTGACCAAAGAGGCGTTCCCGGTGCTGCGGTTCCGCACGCACGATCTGACGCGCGTCTCGACCGAGCGCTGCGAGTGCGGCCGGACTATGGCGCGCATGGAGACGGTGCGTCAGCGGACCGACGATATGCTCATCATCCGCGGAGTGAACGTGTTCCCAAGCCAGGTAGAGGACGTGCTGTTCAAGATCGAGGGCGTGCGACCGCACTATCTCATCGTCGTCGAGCGCAAGAAGGGACTGGACGACCTCGAAGTGCGTCTGGAGGTCGAGGACGTGGTCTTTTCCGATATCATGGCTGATATGGTGGCGTTCCAGAAGAGCGTCGCCGACAAGCTCCAGTCCGTGCTCGGGCTTCGAGCGAAGATCACCCTCGTGGAGCCGGGAACGATCGAGCGCACCGCCGGCAAGTCCAAGCGGGTGCTCGACCTGCGTGCGGAACACTAGGCGCTCTCTCGCGCGCTGACCTCCGAAAGGGCGCTGGAAAACTGTGCCAGTATGGGCCTGGATCCTCATAGCCGTCGCGGTCGCCGCCGTGATCGCCGCCGCGGTCGTTGTGGCTTCATCGTTCTGGCATCGCGCGGTCGGTCGTTACCTTCGCCGAGTTGTCGGCAAGCGCGAGGAGGCGAGAACCCTGCACCGAGCGTTCGAGGAGCTCGTGGTGGGACTCAGAGAGGGCCCGGACGTCGAGCGAGCCAGATTCGCGGACGATCCCGAGGCTATCGAACACCATTCTCTGGCTGATCTGAGCGATCAGGCACGTGGTCTCGCCGAGGAGTTGAACGCGATGCCGCTGCCGAAGCGACTGGTACCCGCGGCCGAGGCTCTGGCCGACGCGTCGGACATCGTGGCCGAGGAGGCGGATAGGGCAGGAGAGGGTACTATCCCAGACGAGAGGCTCGAGGCTCTGGGCTCGACGGATCTCGAGCGTGTGAACCGTGCATTCGCGTTTGCAGACGCTCGCATCTCGCCGTTGTGCGAGGAGTACGACGTGGACGGGGCCGATGTGTACGGCAGGGGACTCTACATCTGATGGACGTACCGAAGACTGCCAAGACGGTTGCCGGTGTGATCGCGGTCGCGGTCGTCGCGGGCATCGTCATGAACTGGGTGGGTGACTACCGGGCGGCGTCGAGTGGCCGTGACGGCACTCCAGCATCTACGCCGTCCGCCCCGGCGACCTCCGCAGCGGGCTCGACCGGCAAGCCGGCGGGAACGCCAAAGCCCACGCCAGGGAAGACGAAACCTGCGGCGACCACCCAGGTGCTCATGGTCAAGGTCGACGGCCTCAACTTCCGGAGCAAGCCGAGCGACCAGTCAAAGGCCATGAGGGGCCTGTCCAAAGGCGAGCGTGTCGTCGTGATCTCCTCGGAGGGCAGCTGGTACAAGGTTGAGGACAGCAAGGGCGTCGTCGGCTACATCACGTCGAACCCCACCTACACCCAGCAGGCGAAGTAGGTCAGAGCACGTGGGGAAGCTCATCGGTCCCGCTACGGAGTTCTACCGCCTTCGCCTCACGCACTTCGACGAAGGCGGAGACGTCGAGTTTGACTGGCGCGATGACGTGCTATGGCGCTCCACCGAGCATGCGCCCGGCGAGGAATCCGACGTGTGGGTGCTCGAGGCCGTCACGCTCGACGCCGAGGAATCGGTAGCGCCCATTTGTGCGTGTGCCACATCTGTCGAGGCGCACGAGACCCTTGCGGACGTGGAACGCGACCTGGCGGTCATGACCAAGTCGGAATTCGAGGCAACCTACATCGACCGGTGCGGCGAGGAGCCCGAGCTCGAGTTCGAGCCCTGAGGGTGGGCGTGCAGAGCCTCGCGCGACCTCCGCTGGGTACACTCCTCAGGATTCGGGCCAGGATCAACGCATCGCACGTTGGGGAGTAGCGTCTCAAATCCTGTTAGTTTACATAAGATACATTATCGGACATACGGGTGTGTTCGGGCGAAACAGGCAATCGCGGGATGGCGGGCGCCCGTGTGCCGCCACGCGTGCCCGGGGTGACACAGGAAGTGAAGCGGTCCCGGACCGCGCTGTGCGCAGCCCGGGACCGTCTTTGCGACCGAGGCGACTTCGATAGCTGCTACCAGACGACTGAGACGTCTGCCACCAGGCGACTACGATGTCTATGTCAGGGCCTCGGTAGTCGCCTCCTTCATGGCCTGCCTACAGTGAACAGCGGACCGAGGTAACGCGTGCGGTAGTCGGATGGCGACCGCAGCACCTCGAGAATGTGCGGGCCGAGGGGCGGCCGCAGGTCGAGTGAGAGCACTGCCGCCGGCTCGACGAGGTCGACAGCCTCCACGCGCTTGTCTGCTGGATGGTCCGTGATCGTCCCGCCCGTGACTTCGGCCGCGAAGGTGAGATTCACGACGTGCCTGCGACCCGCCGGGTCGATGGTGTCGCTAATGAAGAGCGGCTCCCCAAGCGCAACGTCAAGGCCGGTCTCTTCGCGTACTTCCCTCAGGAGTGCCTGCTCGATCGTCTCGCGGTAGCCGACCCCTCCTCCTGGGAGCAAATGGTAGACGCTCGATCCAGCCCGATGACGCACGCACACCACACGTCCCTCCAGGGAGATGAGGGCAGCAACGCGGATCCGGGGCGACTCAGACGCCGGTGCTGCCAAAGCCGCCCTCCCCTCGTGCTGTGTCGGCCAGCGAATCGGATTCGACGAGCTCACAGGCAACGACCGGTTGGATGACCAGCTGTGCGATCCTGTCGCCACGGCGTATCTCGATGGGCGTCTTCGGATCGAGGTTGACGAGGATGACCTTGACCTCACCCCGATAGTGACTGTCGATAAGCCCCGGAGTGTTCACAAGGCTCAAGCCCTGCTTCAGGGCGAGCCCGCTTCGGGGCTGGACGAAACCTGCGTGCCCGTGCGGTATGGCGAAGGCGACGCCCGTGCGCACCAGTGCGCGCCCGAACGGGGGAATCTGAGCGTCCTCGGCGGCCCGCAGATCCAAGCCGGCATCGCCTTCATGGGCGTATGACGGGAGCGGGAGGTCGCGATCGATCCGTTGGACCGGTAGTGGGATGCGGAGAGAGTCGCATTCCGGCACGCTAGCTGAGGTCTTTCAATTCCGAAGTGAACTCGTCGAGGTCCTGAAACGACTTGTACACGGACGCGAAGCGGATGTAGGCGACCTTGTCCACTCGCTTGAGCCGCGTGAGCACCATGTCCCCCAGCTGCTTGGACGGCACTTCATAGCGGAAGGTGTTGTGAAGATCGCTCTCGATGTCGTCGATGAGCGCCTCGAGCTGGTCTATGGCGACGTTGCGCTTCGCGCTTGCCACGATGAGTCCGCGAAGCAGTTTCGCCCGGTCGAACGGTTCCGCGGTTCCGTCCTTCTTGACCACCATGAGCGGCATTTCCTCGCGACGCTCGTAGGTGGTGAACCGCTGCTGGCACGATAGGCACTCTCGACGACGGCGTATCGCGTCCTGTGACTCAGAAACGCGCGAATCGACGACCTTCGTCTCGTCGTGACCGCAGAACGGGCACCGCATAGACCACCCCTATATCTAGCTCGCTCAGCACACTAGCACACAAGATATGGGGCCACAACGGGGCAGGCCACAACGGGGTGGTCGCTCCTATCGCGAGGCGAACTCGGGGCTGGCCGACCGTGAGATGGGGACCTTGAGCTCACTGCCGGCCACGAGCGCTGGGGCATCGAGGCTATTGAGTCGGGCGATGAGGTCTGCGGTCTGCTCGGTGGACAATCCGGACACGGGGTGTTGCTTCGCGATCGCCCAGAGGGTGTCGCCTTGCTCCACCCGCACGCGAGTGCTCGGAACCGTGGACGGCGCCTCCGCTCGGGACGCGAGTGCGCACAAGAGGAGCGCAAGCGCGAGCGCGAGCAGGACGAGACGCTCGCCTCTACTCGCGCCGCGCCCGCGACGGTATCGAGGCGCGGTGCGACTGCGCTCACTGCGGACACGCACCACCGTCGCATCCGCAGCGATCGTGCGCTCCCGACAGGCCCGGCGTGATCGGCTTCCCACGGCTAGCGTTGTCATCGGTGTGCCACACCCCTCTGTTGCGTTGTCTGCTGCGTTCAGGTGCACCCTATCGGGCGGGTCTGACATCGGTTGCCCACTACCAATCGACACTACGAACATACGTTCGATACCCATGATACCGAACATATGTTCGTGTGCAAGTCCCCCGTGCCTCTGTTCGGCGCGCGGGCAAGAAATCGGGCTGCACCGAACGCGTGTTTGCACGTCCCGGCGTGCTCAGATAGACTCGTATGCGTACATACGTTCGTATCCAGGGGGTCGTCATGGCCTACAAGCGCGAGCTCACGGGTCGGCAGCAGCAGATCCTCGACTACATCCGAGGAGAGATCCACCGCCGAGGATTCCCGCCTTCGGTTCGGGAGATCGGCGAGGCGGTGAACCTCTCAAGTTCCTCCACGGTGCACTCCCACCTGGCGGCGCTCGAGAAGAAGGGCTTCCTTCGGCGAGACCCGAGCAAGCCGAGGGCGCTCGAAGTGCTCGACTATCGAGATACCGAGCGGGGCGTGGACTACGGGCAGGTGCGTGCCGTGCCGCTCGTGGGACAGGTGGCCGCGGGCTCGCCGATCCTGGCCGCCGAGAACATCGAGTCGACGATGCAGCTTCCCGCCGAGATGGCCGACGAATCCACCTTTATCCTTCGCGTGCGCGGAGAGAGCATGATCGACGCGGGAATACTCGACGGCGACTTTGTCGTGGTTCGCCAGCAGGACACGGCTTCGAACGGCGAGATCGTCGTCGCCATGATCGAAGACGACGCGACCGTGAAGACGTTCTACCGCGAAGCCGATCGGATTCGACTCCAGCCCGAGCACCCGACCATGGAACCGATCTACGCACGGGACGTGCGGATTCTCGGCAAAGTCGTCGCTCTCTTCCGCCGCCTCTAGTCAGGGAGCACGGTGCCCCTCGCCCGCATACAGATCACCGGTCAGAAGCCGGCCGCGTACAAGCGCGCTCTGATTTCCGCGACGAGAGCGGCGATCGTGGAGGGACTCGGTGCTCTGGACGAGCGCGTCGTGGTGCGACTGTCGGTAGACGACGCGGAGTGCGTCGATGTCCCCGCGTGCCGGACCGATCGGTTCACGCTCGTTGAGGTGCTGCTCTACGAAGGACGCAGCGAGGAGACGAAGCGGGTGTTCGCGCAGCTTCTGAGGGCGCGACTCTCCCAGGACCCCGGCATAGAGCCGAGCGAAGTGGCGGTCGCCTTGCACGACCTGTCGAAGGTCGACTTGGACGTACTGCCGGGCGAGGCTGGATCCTCAAGCCCGAGCGACACTACTCGGTAGCGCTCGTGGAGTGTGACGCGTCGCACGCGAACGGTGCGAGCTCGTGTGCACTTTCGGCGGGCATCCGCACGACGAGCTGCGTGCCCGACTCGGTGTGACGCTCGGAGAGGATCTGCCCGCGCTCGTGGGCGAGCTGCACAAGGTCGCCTCGAGTGTACGGCACGAGCACCGTGAGCGTGATGCTGCCGCGCGCTGCGTCCTCGGCGATGCGTGCAACGAGCGCTTCGATCCCGGCACCGGTCGTGGCCGATACGAAGACTGCGCGCGGATGGCGCGCCTCGAGGGTCGCGCGCGTCTGCGTGTCGAGCAGGTCGGTCTTGTTGAGCACGAGCACGTACGGCTTGCTCGCCGTGTCGATCTCGGCAAGCACTTCTCGTACGGCCTGCATTTGCGCTTCGAGCTGGAGGTCCGACGCGTCCGTCACCTGGAGCAGCAGGTCCGCTTCCCTGACCTCGTCGAGCGTCGATTTGAACGCTTCCACAAGGCCGTGCGGAAGCTTGTTGATGAAGCCGACGGTGTCCGTGAGCGTGATCTCTCGACCTTCCGGCAGGTCCATCCGACGGGTGGTCGAGTCGAGCGTCGCGAACAGCATGTCTGCGACGAGCGCTCCGGCGTCGGTCAAGCGGTTAAGGAGCGTGGACTTGCCGGCGTTGGTGTAGCCGACGAGCGACACCCGGTACACGCCGCTTCGAGCCCGGCGCTTGCGCTGGAGATCGCGCTCGGCAGAGACCCCCTTGAGGTCCCGCCGCACTTCCGAGATGCGCCGCCGAGTGAGCCGCCGGTCCGTCTCGAGCTGGGACTCGCCGGCGCCGAAGCGTGCTCCCCTGCCGCCGCCGAGGCGCTCCGCTTCGAGGTGGCCCCACATACCCTTGAGCCGCGGTAGAACGTACTCGAGCTGCGCGAGCTCGACCTGGAGCTTACCTTCACGGCTGGTGGCGTGGAGTGCGAATATGTCGAGGATGAGAGCGGTTCGGTCCAGGACCTTCGCCTCGGGGATGAGATTCTCGAGATTCGCCTGTTGAGAGGGCGTGAGGTCGTCGTCGAACACGACCATCGTACCGTCGTGGGCCCGGACGAGCGCGGCTACCTCTTCGGCCTTGCCCGATCCGATGAACGTACGCGGATTCGGCTTGTCGAGCTTCTGGGTGACAACACCGATGACGTCGATCCCCGCGGTGTCGGCCAGACGCTCGAGTTCGGCAAGAGTCTCATCGAGCGGCCAGTCCTGGCGCCCACGATCCACGCCGACGAGCACGGCGCGCTCAACGTGCTTCTCGAACACCTCTTGGGCCTGGAAGCGCCCACTCATCGTGCCGGCACCTCGCCGCGGCCCTAGAGCGTGGCTTCGATGCGGCGAACGGCTTCTTCGAGACGGTCGTCAGCCGTGGTAAGCGAGATGCGGACGAAGCCTTCGCCGCTCGGTCCGTACGCCGAGCCGGGGGCAACGATGACGTTCGCTTCCTGCAGCACCTTCTCGGCGAACGAGGCGGAAGTGAAGCCCTCGGGGACCTTCGCCCACACGTAGATGGTCGCCTTGGGCGTCGCGGCCTGGATGCCGATCGCGCGCAGCGCCTCGAGCACGAGGTCGCGACGATGCTGGTAGAGGTCGCAGAGCTCGCGGATGGAGTCTTGCGGACCGAGCATGGCCTCGATGGCGGCATCCTGCACGGCGGTGAACACGCCCGAGTCGATGTTGCTTTTCACGGTACCGAGCGCCTTGATGGCCTCATGGTTGCCGCAGGCGAACGCGACACGCCAGCCGGTCATGTTGTAGGCCTTCGAACAGCTGAGGAGCTCGATGGCGACGTCGCGCGCACCGGGGCGCTCGAGGATCGAGGGCGCGACGTAGCCGTCGAAGGCGATCTCGGAGTAGGCGTTGTCGTGGACGAGCAGGATGTCGTGCTCGCGCGCGAACGCGATCGCCTTGTCGAAGTACTCCTCAGTGGCCACCGCCGAGGTCGGGTTGTTCGGATACGAGATGAACATCATCTTGGCCTTGGCCAGGACGTCAGCCGGAGCCGACTCGAAGTCGGCGAGAAAGCCGTTCTCCTCGGTCATGGGCATCCAGTGACTGAGCCCGCCGACCATGATGCCGCCGGTGTGATAGACCGGGTACCCGCACCCCGGAACCAGCGTGTATTCGCCCTGATCCACGAACGCCGTGAACAAGTGCGCGATACCCTCTTTGCTGCCGATGAGCGCCAGAACCTCTGTCTCCGAGTCGAGCTCGACGCCAAAGCGGCTGCGCATCCACTGCGCGCACGCGGCACGATAGCGCGGCGCGCCCACGTAGCTCGGGTATTGGTGGTTTGCGGGGTTGCGAATCGCGGTGGCCATCGCGTTCACGATGTGCTCAGGCGTGGGCGTGTCCGGATCGCCGATGCCGAGTGAGATCACGTCGATGCCCTGCGCCACCTTCGCCGCCTTCTTGCGGTCGATCTCGGCGAACAGGTACGGCGGCAGATTGGCGATGCGCTGAGCGGTCCTCACGTTCGGACATCCCCTTCCGATTGTGTGTGCACGTGCGGTGACGGGTTGTGCGGCGGTGAGCGCTACTGGGTGAGCAGGGCTGGCGCCGCTTCGCGCCATGGTAGCAGACGCGCAGCGCCTCGGAGTGCGCCGGTCGATGACGTGCGGGGCGCCGAGGGAGGGCCTAGGCCTCCTCGTCGTCCTCGCCGATCGGGAGCGTGCCGGTGAAGACCTCCAGTGCGGTGCCGGTCATGAAGACGTGACCGCTGTCCTCGTCCCACCTGATGGCAAGCTCGCCGCCCGGCAGCTCGATCGTCGCCTCCCGGCCGACCTTCTCAGCGAGCGAGGCGGCCACGAGTGTCGCGCACGCCCCCGTGCCGCACGCGAGTGTCTCGCCGCACCCGCGTTCCCACACGCGCAGGCGGATGGTGCCGTCGGCGTCAAGCTGGGCGAACTCGACGTTCGTACGGTTCGGGAAGGCCGGGTGCTCTTCGATCATCGGTCCTACTATGCGGACCGGGGCAGTCTCGACGTCGTCGACCCAGATGACGCAGTGCGGGTTGCCCATCGACACGCACGTCACGTCAAAGGTGCCGGCCTCGGTCACGAGGGGGACGTTGAGCACGGGGTCGCCTGAGAGTGTGGTCGGGATCTCCTCGGCGGACAGCTTGGGCGCTCCCATGTCCACGGTCGCCAGATAGAGCGTGCCGTCGTTATCGCGCGCGATCGAGATCGGCTTGAGTCCCCCCAGGGTCTCTACCACGATCTCGTTGCAGTCGCGTTCGACGAACTCGCGGTCGACCAGGTACTTCGCGAAGCAGCGCACGCCGTTGCCACACATCTCGGCGAGCGTGCCGTCGGAGTTGACGTAGTGCATGTAGAAGTCGGCATCCGGCGATGTGGCTCGTCTCACCAGGATCATGCCGTCTGCGCCGATGCCGAAGTGCCGGTTGCAGAACCACTGCACGGCTTCGGGCGAGAAGTCCAGGCCAGCGTCAAGGTCCTCGATCACGATGAAGTCGTTGCCGAGGCCGTGCATCTTCGTGAACGCGAGCTCCATGAACCGTCTCCTAGTGCGCGGCCGTCGTGGTCGGCGGCTGTGGTTCGTCAGATTCTAGCAGGGAGATGGCTCGCGCCAGGGTCTCAGCGGTCGACAGAGAGGTGACGTCGATCCATCGGATGCGGTTGTCGGCGCGAAACCACGTGAGCTGTCGCTTCGCGTACCGCCGAGACGCCAGCTTCACCTGCGCGACCGCGTCTTCGATCGGAGCGCCGCTCTCGAGCACCGGGACGAACTCCTTGTAGCCTATGGCCTGTTGAGCGGTGAGTGCCTCCCTGAGCCCTGCGTCCAGCAGCTGACGGATCTCGTCAAGGAGCCCCGCGGCGAGCATGGCGTCCACGCGTGCGTCGATCCGCTCGTAGAGACGCTCGCGATCCATGCTCAGCCCAAGGTAGGTCGCCGGATAGAAGGGACGGCGCTCGGTGAAGCCGGCAGCCTGCTGCGCGTACGAGACCCCCGCTTCCGCCATCTCGAGGGCGCGAATGGTCCGTCGCACGTTGTTCGGATGGATGAGGGCCGCGCTCTCGGGGTCGAGGGCGCGAAGTCTCGCGTGAAGCGCCTCTGGTCCGATCTCCTCTGCGAGCGTTTCGATCTGCTCGCGAGTCTGCGACTCATGGTCGCCGGCGGGGAAACGCATGTCGTCGAGCGCGGCACGAACGTACAGCCCGGTACCGCCACATACCAGGGGCGCCTTGCCGCGCGCCGCGATGTCTTCGATGGCTTCGCGCGCGAGACGCTGGTAGAGCGCCGCCGAGAACGGCGTTCCCGGCTCGACGGCGTCGATCAGGTGGTACCCCGCGCGTCGCTCGCCGGCGGGAGGCTTCGCCGTACCGATGTCCATCCCCCGGTACACCTGCATCGAGTCGGCCGAGACGATCTCGCCGTCGAGCCGGAGGGTGAGGTCCTCGGCGAGCGAGCTCTTGCCGACGGCGGTGGGGCCCACGATCGCGATGACGTGTGGGCGTGAGGCGGCGGAGGTGGCCTCGGCGGGCGCAGCGCCGCTACTCGTAGCGGTCAACCTGGAACCTCTCGAAGCTGCACGGCTCACCAGGTCGAATGCCCGCCTTGCTCATGGCGATCTCCACCTGAGTCTCGACATCATCCACACCTTCGAGGTCCGGCAGCAGCAACCCTCGACGCCAACCTGAGGAAACGATCACACCGTACTGCTCTGGATCGAGGTCGTCGACGTGACACGTCTCCGGCTGCCTCAAGACGTCGACCTTGACGTCGAGGTCCGCAAGCTCTTCTGCGGTCGTCGGGGGGAAGCGAGGGTCCTGCGTTGCGGCCTGGATCGCATTGTGGACGACCTCTTGGGCGAGCGTGTCCTCTGTGGGGAGGATCGTGCCGATGCAGCCGCGCAGCTGCCCGTTGCGGTGCAGGCTCACGAAGGCCCCGGCGCGTTCGGGCAGGGAGGCGTCTTCGAGTGGTTCGGGTTCGAGCGTGCTTTGCTCGCGCACGTAGGCTTCGATCGTGCGCCGTGCGAGGGCGACGATCTCGCTTTCGGGTTCGCCCGCGACGCCTCGCTTGCGACCGCGGGTGGGCGTTCCCGAGGCTTTCGGATCCACCCCCGGTGCCAGTCCTGCGACATCGAGTGCGTCCGCCCCGACGAGCGCGGTCATGTAGCCGACTCCCCACGGTCCCTCGTACGCCAGCACTCGCGTCGGGGCGCCCTCGCCCACGAAACCGCCGAGCGTGACGAACGAACGCAACCCGCACTCGCCGCCCGCATCGACCATGTCGGGGTCGAGGTGCATGAGCCCGACGAAATCGCTCCTCCGCACGTGGTCGACGAGCGCGGCGTCCAAGTCCGCACCGCGCGGAGAGTAGCCCGACGGCGCGTCTTGCGTGAGCCGGTGGCTGCAGTCCCCGCTCGCCACGAACGCGAGACGTCGACCGAGGGCCTCGGCGGTCGCCGCGACGACCTCCCCCACTCGGCGGTGCGTCTCGTACGGCAGGTACGCGAGCGACATCTCAACGAGAGGCCAGCGGCCGTCCGGGTCGAGGAAGCTCATGGGCACGAGCACCCCGTGGTCGAGGTGTCCGGACTCCATTCGGGCATCGAGCGAGCGGTCCATCGCCGGGATACCCGCCTGCTCGAGGCGATCGAGCAGCGCGTGGGCGAACTCGGGGTCGCCGGAGTAGCTGTATCGGGCGGATGGGGCGCCGAACTGCCCGAACGAGCCGGTTGTCGTCGCGGCGGCGTCGACCAGGAACGCGTCGGCGAACGCGGGGCTGTGAGGCGACATGATGACGACCAGATCGGGGGCGAACGCAGCCAGCGCGTGTGCAGCCGTGTGAAGGGCTTCGATCGAAGCAGCGGTTACGTCAGCGCGGGAGGCGCCGACGGCCTGCACCATGATCGGCGGATGTGGAGCGATGATGCCGAATGTCCCGGCAGACATGCCGAACACCTCCAGTGAAGCAGAGGGTACTTACACGTGGTTCGTTCCCGCGAACTCCCCCGCGAGAAACCACGTGTGCGCGTCCGTGATGCGTACCTTGATGAAGCGGCCGGCGAACTCCTCGGCGGTCGTGCCCTCGGGCACGGGAACGTGCACGACCTTGTTCCCCTCGGAACGGCCGGCAAGGATCGTGTCGTCGCGCTTGCTCGGCCCCTCCACGAGCACGGACTGCACCGTGTCGACGAGCGCACGGTTCTTCTCAAGCGCCGAGCGCTGTACCTCGCCCACAAGTCGGTCGAAGCGCACCTGCACGAGGTCGCGATGCGTGGCGTCCCCTGCGGCAGCGCGAGCGGCCGCGTCGGTTGCGGCAAGCGCGGCTGCCGGCGTACCCTCGCGTGGCGAGTAGATGAAGGTGAAGGCCTGGTCGTAGCGTGCGTGGCGCACGACGTCGAGCGTCTCCGCGAAATCGGCTTCTGTCTCGCTCGGAAAGCCGACGATGAGGTCGGTCGAGAGCGCGAGGTCCGGCATCGCCGCGTACAGGCGATCGACGAGCGCCAGGTACGTCTCGCGGGTGTAGACGCGGTTCATCGCTTCGAGAATGCGATTCGAGCCCGACTGCACCGGCAGGTGCAGCGAGTTGCAGACCTCGGGTGTTTCCGCCATGGCTTGGATCGTCGCGTCCGAGAGGTCCTTGGGGTGGCTCGTTGCGAATCGAATGCGCCGGGCCCCGGTCGCGGCCACCGATCGCAGCACCTCGGCGAAACGCGGTTCGCCATAGAGGTCCCGACCGTACGAGTTCACGTTCTGTCCGAGGAGTGTGATCTCGAGCACGCCGTCGGCGACGAGCCGCTCGCACTCGGCCACCACGCGCTCCAGCGGGCGCGAGCGCTCGCGCCCGCGCACATAGGGCACGATGCAGTACGAGCAGAAGTTGTCGCAGCCCACCGTGATGGGCACCCACGCATGCCACGCGTGCTCGCGCTCGCTCGGCAGGTCGCTCGCGAACTCGTCGCTCCCCTCGAGCACTTCGACAACCGAGCGACGTTCCTGCGCGGCCGTCTCCAGCAGAACGGGCAGATGCCCGAGGTTGTGCGTGCCGAAGACGACGTCGATGTGCGGAAGCGACTCGAGCAGACGCTCGCCGTCGCGCTGACCGATGCAGCCGCCGACCGCGATCAGGGCTTGTGGCCGCACCGCCTTGAGAGCCTTCAGGCTCGCGACCTGTCCGACGAGCCGCTCGTCGGCCTTCTCGCGCACGCAGCAGGTCATGAAGACGACGACATCCGCTTCTTCGGCCTCGGAGACGGGCGTGAGCCCGGAGGCCCTCAGAAGGCCTGAGACGCGCTCTGAGTCGTGTTTGTTCATCTGGCACCCGAAGGTGCGCACGAGGTAGGTCCGCATGGCCGATAAAGGGTAGCACGCGTTCAGCGGGTCCCTGCCGGGGATCGCCCGCGTGCCGCACGGGCGTGGCGTACGCGCCGCGCGGGCGTGGATCATCCGGATTGCGGGCTACCGGGGCGCGAGCGACAGGAGCCGCTCGACCTCGCTTTCGGGGATCTCGACGCTGCCGAGGTCTTGTTTGGGCACCTCGGGCCCGTGGTAGTCGCTGCCGCCGGTGGCGATGAGGCCGAGACTCCGCGCGAGCCAGGCGTAGCGGTCACGGTCCTCGACGCTGTGCTCCGCGTGGTAGGCCTCGATACCCATGAGGCCGACGCCGACGAGCGACGGGATCAGATCGTCGACCTTCGTGACGCCCGGATGCGCGAGCACGGGTACACCGCCGGCCGAGCGGACTACTTCGAGCACGTCGAATGGCGAGCGCACGTCCTTGGGCACGTAGAAGGGGCGCCCTCGTCCGAGCAGCTGGCGAAAGGCCTCCGTGACGTTCTGGGAATGCCCCTCGTTCACCAGCACACGCGCGACGTGCGAGCGCCCCACCGATCCTCCGTCGGCGAGCGCCAGGACGCTCTCGAGGCTGATATCGTATCCGGCTTCGCGCAGGGCGGCGACGATGGTCTCGGCGCGTCTCCTGCGGGCGTCGCGCAGGTCCTCGAGGTGTGATAGCAGCTGCGCGTCTTCGTAGCCGACGAAGTAGCCGAGGATGTGGACGTCTCGTCCCTCCCACACCGCCGAGAGTTCGACGCCGGGGACGAGGATGAGCGGTGACCCCTCAGCTGCCTGGAGTGCTTCGGGTATGCCGGCGACAGAGTCGTGGTCGGTGATGGCCAGCACGTCAAGCCCGAGTTCGTGCGCGTGGTTGACGAGTGCGGACGGTGACAAAGCGCCGTCGGAGGCAGACGTGTGCGCATGGAGGTCGGCCCGCATCTCCCCTCCCTGCGCCGGATGGTGCCGTACCGCTAGCGGTGCATGTCCCGAGGCTCGATCAGCAGCCGGATGGCCGTGCGTTCCTCGCCGTTGATCTCGATGTCGGCGAAGGCGGGGATGCACGTCAGTTCCATACCGGAGGGGGCGAGGAATCCCCGTGCGATAGCGATAGCCTTCACGGCCTGGTTCAGGGCCCCCGCCCCTACGGTCTGAACCTCGACTGCCCCCTGCTCCCGAACAACGCCCGCGAGCGCGCCTGCAACGGCGTTCGGGTTGGACTTGCTCGAAACCTTGAGGACTTCCACTGGCTCCCCCGCTGCTGTAGTTGTGGCTTCGAGGCCGCATGGCGGCCGGCTGCGTGAATGCTGTGTGACGTGCTGCGATTGGAGTATATCGTACGCTTCAGTCGAGGCTCAGTCTTCCTTCTCCACGTCGAATCTGACCCGTATGTCGTCCCTTCCAACTGTTATCTTCGGCTCGCCGGTCAGATGTATGTAGTACTTCTCTGCGAGCGAATCGAACACTGCCGTGAGATCGCGCCGGAACGCTGTCAGGTCCGAGTGGTGGATACGCAAGCCGCGACGGTCCCGGTAGATGTCGGGCGCGGCCTCCGGAGGAGGCGCTTCCTCGTCCGTCAGAAGCTGCACGAGAACCGGCTCCAGCGGCGTGAGTTCGCCGGCCAGCACGCGATGCGAGGTGCGTTCGGACACCGCGACAGCGAGTTGGTCCGCGAGCTCGGTGAGCTCCGCGGCGTCCGACGCGGCAGCCGGGCGCTGCCAGAGGGGCAAACGCGACAGATCGTCGACGAAGAGCAGGTCTGCCGAGTCGAGAACGTCGCGAGCCGTCGCGAAGAGCGTGGCGAGTATCTCCGCCGGCGAGCCGAGGTAGACGTCGATACCTTGATGCTCGAGCGAGAACTCGACGACTCGGCGGGCGATGTTGTGAGGGCCACGGGCAGCTCTGAGCGTACCGTCGTCCCCTCGCTCGATCGCGGGCCAGGTCGACTGGTCGGTTCGCTCAGCCAAATCGGTCGTGTCGATGAGCACCGCGAGCGACGTGCCCTTGTGCGCGCCTGAGATCGCAACACGCGCCGAGGAGACGTTGCTTTTCACCGAGAAGAGCGCCATCCCGCGCCCGTGAACGCCCCACCGGTCCATGACCATCGTCTCGAGCTTGCTCGTCACACGTGGCTCGAAGATGCGTTCCTGGAGCGATGCGGGTATGCCGAGCCCGTCGTCGATGACGGTGAGCGCCCGAGTGTCGCCCTCCCGGTGGGATGCCACGAAGATGCGCTGAGCGTGTGCGTCGCGGGCATTGCGCAGGAGCTCCACTACGACGTCTTCGACGCCGCGAACGTCGTGTTTGGCCTGGCGCCGCTCGGCTTCCGAGATGCGGAGGCGGACGTAGCCGTCGCCGAGGTCCTCCTCGACCTTGAGGAAGGAGTCCCCGGAGACAGATGCGACGAAATCGATGAGGGAATCGGAGTCAGCCATGCGAGTCAGTCTACCTGCCGAAGGGACGGGGCGCACGGCGTGGCGGCCTGACGGCCTGACGGGCCCCGCCCCTTCCCTGAATCAGAACGAGCCACCCGACGGGGGTGGCTCGTTCGCATGGCTGGTAGCCAGCTCGATTGTAGCGCGTCGTCACGCGCGCGGTTCATGCGGCGCGCCGGCTGTCGCCGCCGCGCTACTTCGCGTAGTCGACCGCGCGGCTCTCCCGGATGACCATGACCTTGATCTGCCCCGGGTACTCGAGCTCCTCTTCGATCTGCTTCGCTATGTCGCGTGCGAGCACCACCGAGTCTGCGTCGCTGATCTGGTCGGGTTTGACCATGACGCGGACCTCTCGGCCGGCCTGCATCGCATACGTCTTCTCGACGCCCTTGTGCTGGTTCGCGACCGCCTCAAGCTTCTCGAGGCGCTTGATGTAGCTCTCGAGGGTCTCTCGGCGAGCACCGGGGCGACCTGCCGAGATGGCATCGGCTGCCTGAACGAGCACCGCCTCTACCGTCTGGGGTTCCACGTCGCCGTGGTGCGCCTCGATGGCGTGAATGACCGACTTGGGCTCGTTCATGCGGCGCGCGAGGTCCGCGCCGATCACGGCGTGTGGACCCTCGACCTCGTGGTCGATAGCTTTGCCGAGGTCGTGCAGGAGGCCCGCGCGTTTCGCGAGCTGGACGTCGGTGCCGAGCTCAGCTGCCATGACGCCGGCGAGATACGCGACTTCGAGGGAGTGCTTGAGCACGTTCTGGCCGTAGCTGGTGCGGAACTTGAGGCGGCCGAGGGTGCGGATCAGTTCGGGGTGCAGCCCGTGGACCGCCGTGTCGAACGCGGCCTGCTCGCCCGCATCGTGCACCTGCTGGTTCACAAGCGTCGTCGCCTTGTCGAACATCTCCTCGATCCGAGCGGGATGAATCCGCCCGTCCTGGATGAGGCTCTCAAGCGCGATGCGGCCGATCTCACGGCGTACGGGGTCGAAGCTCGAGAGGATGACCGCCTCAGGGGTGTCGTCGATGATGAGGTTGATGCCGGTAAGCTGCTCGAAGGCGCGGATGTTGCGGCCCTCTCGGCCAATGATGCGCCCCTTCATGTCGTCGCTTGGTATGTGCACGACAGAGACCGTCGACTCCGCCGTGTGATCCGCAGCGACGCGCTGGATCGCGATACCGACGATATTGCGCGCCTTCTTGTCCGCCTCTTCGCGAGCTCGCGTCTCCGTCTCGCGGATGAAGGCCGCCGCGTCGCGTTTGACGTCCTCCTGGATCCGGTTCATGAGCTCAGCCTTGGCTTCGTCGGCCGTCATGCCGGCGAGCGACTCGAGGCGCAGGCGCTCCTGCTCGATAAGCGCCTCGAGGTCCTTCTCGAGTTTCTCGATCTGACCCTGCTGACTCGAGAGCTGGTGCTCGCGCTTGTCGAGGGACTCAGCGCGACGATCGATCGACTCCTCGCGCTGGATGAGGCGGTTCTCGAGGGCGGTAAGTTCCTTTCGGCGTTCCTTGGCCTCGGTCTCGGCCTCGGCCTTCATCTTGAAGATCTGGTCCTTAGCCTCGACCAGCGCTTCTCTCTTGAGCGTCTCAGCCTGCTTTCCGGCTTCCTTGACCGCGCGCTCCGCGTCTTCGGCGGCTCGGGCGGTGCGATCTTTGATGAGGAAGCGGTTGAGCACGAAGCCGAGGGCAGCACCGACAAAGACCGCGACGAGTACGAACAAGACGGTTTCCACGGCGCCCCTCCTTTCGTTTGCGCGTCCAGGTCCATTCGGTGGCGCTGGAGGGGTTCTGCCTCGCGGTCAGCCCTCTGGCGACCGGCGAGTGACGGGGACGAGCTCGTCCCACAAACACGAACCGGACGCCTCAGCGTCCGGCACCCTGATCGGCTCGCACACGCGATACACGCGGATACAC
>CAYGYT010000014.1:0-16731 GCA_964354215.1 uncultured Eubacteriales bacterium
TTGCATGTGTTAAGCACGCCGCCAGCGTTCATCCTGAGCCAGGATCAAACTCTCCATTGAAATGATCACAGGCACGAGGCCTGTGTTCTACGAAGGTTTGTCCGGTTCGTATCCGGAGTGATCCACCTGCGCCGGCAAGGAAACCGACGCGGTTTGGATCCAATCAGTCAGCCGGTTTGGTCCGTTATCGACCCTCTCGGCATGACGGGTTTGTGTGATTCGCTTTCGCGAACCGTACTGGCTTGTCACAGTATCCGATTTTCAAGGTTCAGGCGCGGCAGACATTCGCTTGTTTTCCTGCGCTTTTGCCCGCCGTCAGCCGCCGCATGCCGCGCGGCAGCGAAGTGATACTTTACGCACTCAGTCTCCTGGTGTCAACAACTGCTTTGGAACTTCCTCCGCCCTTCTCCATGAGGGTCCCCGAAGACTCAGAAGCCCCCGGGCGCAGGGAACCGGAGGCTTGGATTTCCCGAGCTCAGGGGCTTCTAGGGCCCGTGGTGACTCGTTCGATCTCGCTCCTTCGGCGCCAGGCGTGTCATCGTCAACTCCAAGCCGTACCTCTCGCAAGAACCGCTACTAACAACGACGGCGACTCAAGCACACGAGCTGAGCACCTGATAGGCACCCTGCCTTCACAGGCACTGAACCGCCGTCTCTGTCGCTCACCATATATATACCCGCGCGCGAACACGAGAGAGAGCGGCCTGACCTCGGAGCCACGGCGTCGTGTTGTCGGCAGCCATCGGGCGCCCGGCACATCTAGCGACTGCGGATGGGACGAGCGTAGCGCCGCCTCCCCACCTGCACGATCTTGCCGTCGAGTTCGTCGCCGGACATGGTGTAGGAGCCGGTCGCCACGCTCCGCCCGTCGACCTTGACGCCGCCGCCGTCGATCGCTCGGCGACCTTCGTTGTTCGAGGGAACGAGCCCGAGCGCGTTGAGGAGGCCCGGCAGATAGACCTCATCCCCAAGCTCTACAAGCACCTCGGCGACATCCTCTGGCGCCTGGTGCCGCTTGAACACGCGATCGAACGCCGCCTCGGCTTCAGCGGCTTGTTCTGTGTCGTGATAGAGGCTCACGATTTCTCGTGCGAGACGACGCTTGACCTGGTTCGGATGCTCGATGCCTTCCGCAAGCCCCGCTTCGATGGCCTCGACCTCGTCGACCGACACCGACGTGCACAGTCGGTAGTACTTCAACATGAGCTCGTCGGGAATCGACATGACCTTGCCGAACATCTCGTCGGCAGCATCCGTGAGACCGATGTAGTTGCCGTACGACTTGCTCATCTTCTGCACGCCGTCGGTTCCCTCAAGCAGCGGGAGCGTGAGGGCGACTTGCGGCTCCATGCCCATCTTCTCCATGAGCTCACGACCCGCGAGCAGGTTGAAGAGCTGGTCGGTACCACCGAGCTCGACGTCTGCCTCGATGGCTACGGAGTCGTAGGCTTGCGCCATCGGATACAGGAACTCATGGAGCGAGATCGGCTGCTGGCTCGCGTAGCGCCGAGAGAAGTCATCGCGTTCGAGGATGCGGGCGACCGTGAACTGGCTCGTCAAGCGAAGCAGTGCTTCGAAGTCGAGCTGCGAGAGCCACTCCGAGTTGCGCCGCATCGTCGTTCGCTCGACATCGAGGATGTGGAACGCCTGCTCGATGTAGGTCCGGGCGTTCTCCTCGATCTGCTCGAGTGAGAGTGGGGGTCTCGTCGAGTTGCGGCCTGAGGGATCGCCGATGAGAGCAGTGAAGTCACCGATGATCAGAACCACCTGGTGGCCGAGATCCTGGAACTGCCGGAGTTTCCGGAGCGGGACCGCGTGACCGAGGTGGAGATCGGGAGCCGTCGGGTCGACGCCCAGTTTTATGACGAGCGAGCGACCGGACTCCAGCTTCTTGGCAAGATCGGCCTCCGGAACGAGATTCGAGATACCGCTCTTGATAGCGTGCAGCTGGTCGGCGACGGGCAGCACCGTGGGCCTCCTCATAGCGGTCGCGAGCCTGACGAGCGACGGTTCGGCCACGACCGAGAGGCGCGGCAGATCGGTCCGAAGTTCGCGTGACATACTAGCATGAGATTTGGTGGCTTCCGTGCGTCAGACCCTCGCGAATCGCGGGCCGAACCAGACCCTCGCGGCGCGCCTCACACCACACCAATGCCGCAAGACCGACTCGGGAGTGTCGGGGAGTGTCGACACTACGCGTCTAGGTCGCGACCGTCGCGTTTCAGCGCACTCCCCGGAAGTAGTGACCCGTGGTGGCTGGCTGCACAACCGGCTCCGCAGACACGTCGCCCGCCTGCGCGGTGTCGAGCACTCTGCGCACCTGTTCGGTGACGCGCTCGACCTCGTCTCCGGACTCGATCGTGAAGTCCAGCCTGAACGCACGTACCCCTGCCTCGAGCAACTCAGGGATGGAGCCGACCAGGTCGAGCGGCACCGCGTTGTAGAGGTGGCTGCGACCAGTCGGGTCGGTCACAACCGGGAAGCGATAGCCCTTCTTGTCCTTCAAGAAACGTACCTCGGACCTTCTCGGGCACGTAGCGCATTGTCTGTCGCACTCGCCCTCGGACATGAGTATGCAGTGCTCGGTGACCATTACCTCCTGCCTGCCGTACACCGCGACACCGAGCGTGACCCGCGTCCCATCAGCGATGGTGGCGATCTGGCGTCCGGACAGCTCGGGGGAGAGCCAGACCAGATCCGCGCCGATGTCGGCGAGCGCTGCCGCCGTCCAGGGGTTCATGGTGTTGAGGGCCCAGTGCGCCTCGACCCGCGCCCCCGCGTCCCGCGCGGTGCGGACCATGCCGAGGTTAGCTACAACGACGCGGCCACCCTCTTCGAGAAAGCGGGTAGCACGAGCAGTCTCTCGGTCGTGAAGGATGCGGGGAAGCACAGGGGTGAACCCCGGCTCGACGGATCCGTGATGCCCCAGTGCGTAGACGGGGACGTGCGCTTCGTCAGCGCCGGCCCGCATCGCGAGGGGAGCCCGCGCCGGGTCTTCGAACGCCGCGGCCAGCAGAGACCGGGCGTGTCGCCGCGCTGAGGTGGACCCGCGGCCGCTGCGGGCGTCCGGACGCGGAAGGCGCGGATGAGACCGCTTGCGGATCTTCCAGCGGTGCAGCGTGCGGTTCTCGTACGACTCGAGCGCCTCCCGTCTGACAGCGTGCAGCTGCGAGAAGCCGAGCCCCACGCCTGGCGATAGCTCCACATCCCAAGAGGCGGCCGTGAACGGCGTCGACCCGAGGCGCCCGACGTGTTCCATCACGTCCTCGACGGTCACCGATTTGGTCCGCGCCTTGTCCACGACCGGTCCCTCGGCGTGACCGCAGCGCCCACTGGCGTCACACACCTCGATCCGCAGTGGTTGCCCGAGGAGGAGGCGCACCTTGAAGACGAGGGGCACGGGAGGTCCTGAAGCCTTGGCCGAGAACGTCCGCCGTGCCGCAGCGAGGAGCGACGCATTCGCGACTCGGAACACGCGGTCACCGGCTCTCACCGTCTCCCGCACTCGCACTGTCGCGCGGGTGCCAGCGGGAGCGGAGGCATGCAGCGCCGATGCATACTCGAGCTCGCCGACGCGCTGAGCGAAGCGCCCGCGGCCGGTCCAGAACTCGATCGTATCCTCGGCTTCCACTTGGGTCTCGAGGGCAATGGTGGCCGCGTCTCCGCTCACCGCGGCGACACGACCGATTGACACGCCGCGGTTGTTCGGCCGGCGGTAGCTCATCATCGCGTTCCCGCGCTCGCCGAGCAGGTACGACTGCGTGAAGCCACGACTGAACGCCTCTTCGAGCACTCGCTGCTCGCCGTCGCGCACCACAAAGGCATCCGCACTCGCGACCGCCCGGTCGAGTGCCTCGCGGTACACGCCCGTCACAAGCGCAACGTACTCGGGGCTCTTCATGCGCCCTTCGATCTTCAGCGCCGCGACTCCCGCACGCACGAGCTGCGGCAGAAGCGTGATTCCCGCGAGATCTTTGGGTGACAGGAGGTGGCCGCCCTCCGTGGCGAGCGCCCTGCCGCTCTCACCGATCAGGTCGTAGGCAAGTCGACATGGCTGCGCACACATACCCCGGTTTGCGGAGCGCGCACCGATGAGCGAGGACAGTAGACACTGGCCCGAGTAGCACATGCACAATGCGCCGTGGACGAACGACTCGATTTCGACGTCCGTGTCGCTCACGAATCGTGCGATCTCCTCGACTGACGTTTCGCGGGCGAGCGTGACGCGCGATACGCCGAGACGCCCCAACTCGGCGACCGTTGGGGTGTTGTGCGCGTTCATCTGAGTGGATGCGTGAACCCGCACGTGCGGCATGACCTTGCGCAGCACCCGCAGAAGACCGAGGTCCTGAACGATCACCGCATCGATGCCCGAGACCCATGCCTGATCGACGAGTTCAAGCGCTCCCGCCATCTCGTCGGGCAACACGAGAACGTTCGCCGTCAGGTAGACCCTCGAGCCACGGATGTGAGCGTAGCGACAGGCGTCGGCGAGCGTCTGCGACGTGAAGTTCTCGGCCCCTCGCCGCGCGTTGAGGGAACTGAGACCGAGATAGACGGCGTCCGCGCCGTTATTGATCGCAGCCCTGAAGGCGTCCGGCCCCCCGGCGGGGGCGAGAAGCTCAGGGGGTCTTCGTGCGGACACGCGCTCCACCACGTACCTGCCCTTCTCGCCGTAACGGCTGTGTTGCGTCTTGGCATGCGTTTCGCCCGTTTGCGGCACAATGGACACGCTGGAGGTGACCACCGAGCATGTCAAGGCGGCGTGGCCGGCTTCGGAAGCGAAGCCACTCGAGACGCACGATTGCGGTCACGATCATCGCGCTTGCCGTGGCGGTCGTGCTGTTCGTCATGTTCAGCGGCGTGCTGACCGCTTCCGCGCTCGTATCAAGCTGGCTGGACGACCTTCCCGACTACCAGTCACCGACCGCGTTCCGCGTTGCGGAGCCCACACTCATCTACTCGGCCGACGGCAAGCTCCTCGCGCGCCTCTACCTCGAGGACCGCACCGTCGTACCGTACTCCAAGATCGCGACCGAGCTCGTGGACGCGACCGTCGCCGTCGAGGACGAGCGGTTCTACCTGCACAAGGGAGTCGACTGGCAGGGCATCGGCCGCGCAGTCATCACGAACGTCGTCGCACCCAGCGGTCGCCCCGAGGGCGCCTCGACGATCACCCAGCAGTACGTTCGGAATACGATCTTGCTGCGAGAGAAGACGACTCTGACCCTGGAACGCAAGGTACGCGAGGCGTACGTTGCGATGGAGCTCGAGAAGCGGCTCTCAAAGCGGGAGATACTAGCGCTCTACCTGAACACAGTCTATTTCGGCGAGGGTGCGTACGGTGTCGAATCTGCTGCGCGCACGTTCTTCGCGAAGCACGCGGCAGACCTCACGTTGCCGCAGGCAGCTCTGCTTGCCGGACTCGTGCAGCAGCCAAGCCGACTCGATCCATACGACAACCCGAAGGGCGCGGTCGAACGGCGGCGGCAGGTGCTGGAACGCATGCGCGCGAACGGCTACATAACGCCAGAGCAGTACGAGAAGGCGGACGCGACTCCGCTCAAGCTCAAGCGAGCACCCAAGCCCGAGAGCGGCATCTACCGGGCGCCGTACTTCGTCGCCTACGTGAAGAAGCAGCTGCAGCAGCGGTATTCCCAGTCCGTCGTGTTCCAGGGGGGCCTGCGCGTCTACACATCGCTGGATACTCGGCTTCAGCGCTACGCGGAGGCAGCGGTCAAGGCATCCCTCGGCGATCGCGGCGATCCCGACACGGCACTCGTCTCCATCGACCCCCGCACCGGCCATATCAAGGCCATGTACGGAGGGCGAGACTACAGCAAGAACAAGTTCAACCTTGCGACACAGGGGCGCCGCCAGCCTGGATCCTCGTTCAAGACCTTCGTCTTGGCGACCGCGCTCGAGGAGGGCATCCCGCCCTACCGCTACATCGACTCCTCATCCCCTGCCTTCATCCCGACGAAGCCGCAGCCATGGGAGGTGTCCAACAGCGAGGGAAGCGGACACGGGCTGGTCTCACTCGAGAGCGCCACGAGGGCTTCGATCAACACCGTGTTCGCGCGGCTGATCTGGGAGATCGGCGCAGCCAAGGTGGTCAAAGTGGCGCGCAAGATGGGCATCACCTCCACGTTGCCGGCCTACCCTTCCATCGGGCTGGGGGCTAGCAATGTCACGCCACTGGAGATGGCGTCGGCATACGGCACCCTTGCAACGGGCGGAGTCCACTACAAGCCAGTCGCCATCACGCGAGTGGTCAACGGAGACGGCAAGACGATCCTTCGTGTCAGGCCGAAGGGCACCAAGGCACTTACTCCCGAGGTCGCGGGCACCGCCACGGACATCCTCAGAGGCGTCATCACAGGAGGTACGGGAACCCGGGCGAGCATCGGTCGTCCGGCGGCTGGCAAGACCGGAACAAGCCAGAACTACCGTGACGCATGGTTCGTCGGCTACACGCCACAACTCGTGACGTCCGTGTGGGTCGGCTACTACAAGACCGAGACATCGATGCGATCGGTCAACGGACGCCGGGGTTTCGGAGGGACGCTCGCGGCGCCGATCTGGGCTGCCTACATGGAACCCGCGCTGAAGGGCGTGTCGGAGCTCGACTTCCAGAAGCACGGCAAGCCCGAGTACACCTACAAGGCCGAATGGAAGACCGGCACTCGCGTTCCCGGACTCACGAACCTCAGGCTGGGCGCCGCGCGAGCCGAGTTGAGCAAGAAGGGGCTGGCGTACTCGATCACATATGTCTACGCCAACGCGCCGAAGGGCGTCGTGGTCGGCCAATCGCCCAGGGCCAACAAGCGGGTCACCCCCGCATCGAGTGTCACCCTCCGGGTGTCCAAGGGCCCGAAGAAGACCGTGGCGCCGGCACCCATCGAGCCACCACCGGTAGAGCCACCACCAGTCGAGCCGCCGCCGGAAGAGCCGACCGGCACCGTGTCACCCTGATCTGCCGACGCGCGCCGCGCCACTCGGATTCGGCGCGTCATGGACTATCGCTTGAAGCGCACCATTCCCGAAGTGCACACGACCGCGACGTCGCCGGCGCGCTCGATTGCATCAAGCACGAGGTTCATGCCGAGCACGTCCGACGAGATGTGGCCGGCGACGACCAGGTTCAGCTTGAGCTCCTCGGCGTGCGTGCGATACTCCTCCGAGTAGTGCATGCCCACGAGGGTTCCCACCCCGGCCGCCGACAGCCGATCGAGTGCGTCCTTCGGTCCCTCGGTCCCGCCCGTCATGTCGGCCACCATCCGGCCGGGACGCGCCAATGCGCTGCCGAGGACGATCGTCGGCCCGTAGCCCTTCCGTGCCCCGTCGCCGTACTCAGGAATCGTCCGCAACGCCTTCACCAGCTGTTCGAGGGTACCGGGGGCAGCCTCGTCAACGAATCGCTGCACGAAAGCGTTCACGGAGTTGTCCGCGGGAGTGTGGCACGACATCGACGCGAACCCGAGCAGCCGAGCCACGTCGATTGCCCGATAGTGGTTCACGGGCATGATACGGCGTCGCAGCTCCTCCGCTCTCGGCGCGATAAGCGCGTCGGCAGCGGCGATGCTCACGCCTTGGGCCGCCCAAAGGTCCGCCTGCAGATACATGACCTCGTGCAGGTTGGCGTAGCCGGATCCCTCGGGGTGATGAGCGAAGATAAGGTCGATCGGCTCGCCGCGCTCGCGAAGGCGGTCGGCGAGCAACACCTCAGGGGCTTCCATGTCGATTCCCACGAGCATCCCGCTCACGTCCATCTCGGGATCGCCCTCGCAGATGCGGGTGTCTGAGTAGGGGTTCGAGAGCTTCTCGGGGTCGAAGTAGACCTTCTCGTCCTCGTCGAGCTTGTCGTAGGTCCTCTTGGCCGCGGTGAGCACCCTGTCGATCTCGGCCCGGTCGCGCTCGTCGGCGGCGATGCCGGTCTCGACAGCAACGCGGTAGATGTCCTTGAGCTTCACGGCTCGGTCCTTTCGTCGCGCACGCCACGAGCGCGCTTCGCGGTTCTCGCTCCCGTTCGAGCACGCGACACGAACGGGCTATTGGCCAGGTAGTAGCGGTAGTCGAGCTCGTGACCAGACGAGAGCCCGACCCTGCCCGACACGGCCACGTCCCCCTCGGCCGGACCTTCCCAATGGTACACGACGAGCCGCCCCTCCCCGAGCCGGGTTCCGTTGTCCGAGAGGTCGACGCCGAGAGCCTCTGCGAGTCTTCCCGGACCGCTGGTCAGCTCGTTGAGATTGCGTCGTCCTCGGCGAGAGCGCATCGCGCCTACTCCGATGAGGGGCTCGAGCGCACGGATGAGCACCGCGCCTGCCACTCCCTCGGGAGAGCAGACCAAGTTCAGCATGTGGTGGTTCCCGTAGGTGAAGTACACGTAGACGCTACCGGGCGGACCATACATGACCGAGTTTCGCGCCGTCATGCCCTTGGTGGCGGCGTGCGACCCGGGATCGTCGCTTCCCAGGTAGGCCTCGGTCTCGACGATACGGCCGCCCGTAACCGCACCTCGAGCCGAACTCACGATGAGCGTCCCAAGCAACGCGTGCGCGACCTCGCGTGGGTCGCGCACGAAGAACTGCGGTCGGACCCTTCGAAGCGTTTCGGGGGCAGGCGGCTCCATAGGGTCATGCTAGCGCACGAACGTGGGAACAGAAGGGGGTGCCGTTGCGTGTGCAACGTCGTATACTCATGGGACCTAACACGAACTACTTGCGAGGACCACACATGGAACGCAGATCTACCGACAGGCGCCAGTGCGCCGCATGCGTGAGATGGCCCGAACGGCGCACGGGATTCGACCGGCGCGACAGCCCTGGAGTGGAAGCACTGCGCGACTCCACAGCGCTGCTCCTTGTGGTACTCGCGCTCCTCAACCTCCTGAATCTGCTCGACTGGCGCTTCACGGTGCTCGGATTGGAGCGGGGGGCGATCGAGGCGAACCCCGTGATGTCGTTCCTCTTCGGCGTTGACTCGTACGCTGCCGGGCTGTTCAAGGTCGCGATCATGCTCACTGTCAGCCTTGTCGTTTGGCGTGCGCGCAAGTACCGCCACATGCTCGAGTTCGCGGTCGTCGTCACAACGGCCTATGCCGTGCTGATCGTCTATCACCTGATCGGCCTCGGCATCATCTTGCCCAACGGCTAGCGTGAGACCTCCGGTCGGTGTCGGTTCGCGGTGCCAGCACTCGGTGCCGACGCTCGGCGTCGGCGCTGAGAGCCGCCCATCCGGCCTACGCGCCGCGATTCCGTCTGAGCCACGTCCGCGCTACGTCCAGCGGCTGAGCGTTCAGCACCTCCTCGGCGGTAACCCATCCCCGCCGGGCATTCGCCACACCGTAGCGCATGTACGTCATCTGCTCAGAGTGGTGAGCGTCCGTACCAAGAGTGAACCGGACGCCGTGGGTCCGAGCCAGCCGCAGGTGGGCATCCGAGAGGTCGAGTCTGTCCGGATACGCATTGATCTCCATGAGCGTCCCGGTCTCACCCGCCTTGGCGAGCACCGCGTCCATGTCGAGCGAGATCGGGTCGCGCCGGCCGATGATCCGTCCCGTCGGGTGGCCGATCACGTCCACGAACCGCGACTCCATGGCCCTAAGCAGCCGCTCGGTGGCAAGCTCCCGCGGCTCACCCCAACCGGCATGCAGAGACGCGATGCAGAAATCGAAGTGCGCGAGGACTTCGTCGGGGTAGTCGATCGAACCATCCTCGCCGATGTTGAGCTCGATCCCTTTGAGGATGCGCGGGCCATCCTGCGCGTTGAGCGCGTCGACACGCGCCCACTGGGCCTCGAGCTCGTCGACGTCGAGCCCTCCAACCATGCGCAGGTTGTACGCGTGGTCGGTGACCGCGAGGTACTCGTAGCCAAGTTCGACGGCCTTCGCCCTATTGTCCTCCAGGCTCGAGCGGCTGTCCGTCGAGTCGGTGTGCAGGTGCAAGTCGCCTCGGATGTCCGAGAGTTCGAGCAGACGAGGCAGATGATGCTCGAATGCCGCCTGGATCTCCCCCGCTCCCTGGCGGATCTCCGGCGCAGGTACATCCATCCCGAGCAGCGCGTAGACTTCCTCCTCGGTCGCTCCGCCGATGCGCTCGATCTCGGCGCCCGCGTCATCCACGCGAAAGACGCCGTATTCGTTCACCTTGAGACCGCGCTTCTTGGCAAGTTCGCGCAGCGCGACGTTGTGTTCCTTGCTGCCGGTGAAGTACTGGAGGGCGGCGCCGAACTGGTCCGGCTGGACGACACGGACGTCGACCTGCAAGCCAGCCGTCGTAAGGATGCTCGTCTTGCTCTCCCCGCTTGCGATGACCCGGGCGACTGCGGGCAGCTCGCGGACGGCGGCCATGACAGAGGCGCTATCTGCCGACGAGACGAGGATGTCGATATCGCCGATCGTCTCCTGCATGCGGCGGAGCGATCCCGCCGGCTCGACGCACTCCACCGTCGGAAGCAAGCGCAGGGCGGCCACCAGGTGCTCGGCGAGCGGATGGGCGTCCATGAGAAGCATCCGACCGTGGTGCCTGAGGTAGACCTCAACCCCCGCCGCGATGTTAGCAATGGTCTTCTCCCGAAGACCCGGCACCTCCGACAGCCGCTTCTCGTCGAGCGCCCGTTCGAGGTCGGGGACCGACGCGACGCCCAAGGTGTCGTACAGAGCACGCGCTCGGACCGGACCGACTCCAGGCACCTTCATGACCTCAGTAAGCGTGGCAGGGTAGCTCGCGAGCAGCTCCTCATACTCGGCGAAAGTGCCCGCGCTCAGCACCTGCTCGATCGAGGCAGCGAGCTTCTTTCCGACACCCGGGACCTCGGTGAGGCGGCCTTGCTCGGCGAGCACGGAGAGCTGCGCGGGCCAGGCTCGAATGGACGATGCGGCTTTGTGGTAGGACAGGAAGCGGAACTTGTCGGCCCCGGAGATCTCGAGCAGATCACCCATCGTGTCGAGGAGCTGCGCGATGGCGATGTTGTCGAACTCCGGCATGACGATCACACGCCGAGTGTCTCTGAGGAACCGGCGGGTGCTGTCTCTCCAGAGCCCCGTGACGCACGTCGCGCGCCGAGCCACCTTTCGAAGAAGTAGAAGCCGAGACCCGCGAAGGCGCACAGCACCACGTTGACCACGATCATCAGAGCGGTGCGCGAGCGCGGAACCAGCATGAAGTAGAGCATCTGCACGAGGTACACGTGATAGCTTGCGCGGCCAACCCATGCCAGCCCGACAAGCGGTGCTCGTGTGCTCCGCTGCGGCAGCAGGCGCATGCCGAGCGCGGCGAGCGCAGCCGGGTAGAACGCCGCAAGCACGTTTTGAGTGCGCCACGCGGGGACGAACGGCGGAGACCAGGACCCCGAGTTGCCGACGTACAGATAGGCGAGCGAGGCGAGCATGCCCGCGCCAAGCACCGTCGCGCGGACGCGCCAGCGCAGCCGAGAATCGGCGACAAGGAACCCCAAGGCGAACGCAGCAAGATAGCGAGGGAACGCGACGCTGTAGACGAACGGATGCGACTCGAACAGCGGAATCCGAGCTGCGAGAAGTTCGAATACGAGGTCAAGCGCTATCAGCGCACCGAGAGTGAGCCACCGGCTCTTGCGATACGACACGTAGAGTAGCGGCGCGAGCAGAAGCAGAACCACCACGAGCGGCACGTAGTAGTTGCCAGGACCGGGGTATGGCAGCTGGAGGAGCCAGGACTCCGCACCGAACTGCAGCGCCGCTTTGTCACGGCCGACGATCCACGCCAGCAGCCAGATGAGTGCAAAGGGCGCGAGGATGCGAACGGCCCTGGAGACGACGTAGTCCACGGTGAAGAGGCGACCCGCGCCTTCGGCTCTGCGCCGGTCGAAGGACATCGACGCATTCGCTGCGAGGATCACGACGAAGAGCGGCACCGCCTGCCAGATGTGCAGTACGGCCCACGAGTCGACGAGCTTCGCTGCCGTGAGGCTGTGCGTCGCGACGACAGACAACACCGCGAGCCCTTTGAGCACGTCGATCTGCTGCAGTCGCCCCTCTCGATCGCCCGGGGCACGAGCCGAGCGCGGATTCTCGTCCGCTCCCACTCTATCCACCCAGAGATTCGAGCCACGAGCGGTCCGCGGCGAGTACGTCGCGCAGCAACTGGAGCTGCTGTCGCACCGGCTCAGTCCCGGTGCCACCCTCGCTCGTACGCCGCTCGACCGCCTTCGCTATGTCGACAGCATCGAGCGCATCGAGACCGAAGCGGTCCGAGGCCGCCCGCAGGTCTTCGAGCGTCAGGTCCTGCAGACTGCGCCCTTCCTTCTCGCACTTCAGAACGAGCGCTCCCACGATCTCGTGGGCCTTTCGGAACGGAACGCCCTGCGCGGCAAGATGGTCGGCAAGGTCGGTCGCCGCCATGAACCCTCCGCGTGCGGCAGTCGCCATGCGCTCCTCGCAGACGCGCACGGTCGCGATCATGCCCTCCATCACGCGCGCGCAATCCGACAGCGTGTCGATGGCATCGAACGCGGCCTGTTTATCCTCCTGCATGTCCTTGTTGTAGGCGAGCGGGAGGGCCTTGAGCACCGTCAGCAGCGAGACGAGGTCCCCGATGACCCGTCCGGTCTTGCCGCGGACGAGCTCGGCGAAGTCGGGGTTCTTCTTCTGCGGCATGATGGACGAGCCGGTCGCGTACGAGTCATCGAGCGCGACGAAGCCGAACTCCTCGGTGGACCACAGGATAAGCTCCTCGGCGAGACGGGACAGGTGAACCATCGACACCGTGCACGCATAGACAAGATCGAGCAGGAAGTCCCGATCAGAGACCGCATCAAGCGAGTTCGGAGCGACCGCTGAGAAGCCGAGACGGTCGGCCACGTAGCCCCGATCGATATCGAACGTGGTGCCGGCAAGCGCCGCGCTGCCGAGCGGCAGCGAATCCGCGCTCTCCCACGCATGGCGAAGACGAGTCACGTCGCGGGTGAGCATCCACGCGTAGGCGAGCAAGTGGTGGCTCAGGAGCACCGGCTGTGCGCGCTGGAGGTGCGTATAGCCGGGCATCACGACGCCAACGAGCTCCTCCGCACGCCGGACGAGCGTCTCCCGCAGCTCCGTCAGGCGCTCCGCGAGCGCGGCGGCGGCACCCTTCGCGTACAAACGGGTGTCCGTCGCAACCTGATCGTTGCGACTGCGCGCGGTGTGCAGCCGCGCGCCGGCAGGCCCGATACGCTCGGTGAGCACGCGCTCGATGGCCATGTGGACGTCCTCGTCGGCGACGTCGAACTCGAAGCGGCCTTCACGGATCTCGCGGTAGATCTCCGACAGGCCGCTCTCGATCGCCTCGGCGTCCGCCTCCGAAATGATGCCCTGACAAGCCAGCATGCGTGCGTGGGCGATCGAGCCACGGATGTCCTCCGCCCACATTCGACCGTCGATAGGCAGTGACGCGCCGAACTCGTCGAGGAACCGGCTCGGCGACTTCTCGAAGCGGCCGCCCCACGGTTTCTTCGGCTCAGACATCGGCATCCCCATCGTCGGCAGGAGCTTGTGTACGTCCCGCGGCTGGAGGCTCCGACGCGGGCGGCTCGACGGCTAGAGACTCCGGCGCAGCTGGCTCGGGGGTCAGCGGCCCGGCCGCGGCGGGCGGCTCGGGGGGTGTCCGTGACTCGGCGGATGCCGGCGCGGCCTTCTCGGCGGACTCGCCCCCCTTGCGTTGGCCAAGCGTATAGCCCACGAAGAATGCGATGACCGTCGGCGCGAAGAGCACCAGGACGATCAGGACGATGATGACGGCTTCCGCTGCTCCGACGCCGACCATACGCTAGACCTCGCCTTCCTTGCCGACCTTGCGGCGTTGACGTGCCCAGACCTTGGTGGGCAGGCCCCACAGATCGATGAAGCCCTTGGCGGCAGCATGGTCGAATGTGTCAGCCTCATCGTACGTCGCGAGGTTGTAGTCGTAGAGCGAGTACGGACTCCTGCGACCCACCACGACACACGAGCCTTTGAAGAACCGTAGACGAACATCGCCCGTGACGAGCTTCTGTGTCGTGTCGACGAAGCCGTCGAGAGCTTCCTTGAGCGGCGAGAACCACATGCCGTTGTAGACGAGCTCGGCCCACTTCTGCTCGACGCCAAGCTTGTAGTGCAGGAGCTCGCGCTCGAGACACAGGTCCTCGAGGGCCTTGTGGGCCTGGATGAGCGTGAGCGCGCCCGGCACCTCGTAGATCTCGCGGCTCTTCACGCCGATGAGCCGGTTCTCGATCATGTCGATGCGCCCGAACCCGTGCCGCCCCGCGAGATCGTTCATCGCGTTGATGATCTCGTGGAACGAGGAGATCTCGCCGTTGAGCGCAACCGGAAGACCCTGCTCGAACGAGAGCTCCGCGTACTCGACCTCGCCGCACGACTCGCCGCGTGCGTCGTTGGTCAGCGTGTAGATGTCAGCCGGCGGCTCGACCCATGGGTCTTCGAGCACGCCGCACTCGATGGCACGGCCCCACAGGTTGTCATCGATAGAATACGGGCTCTTCTTCGTCGTGGGCACCGGGATGCCGTGCTCTCGGGCGTAGTCCATCTCCTGCTCGCGCGTCTTCAGATTCCACTCACGCACGGGCGCGAGCACCTCGAGGTCGGGGTCGAGAGCCGCGATGCCGACCTCGAACCTCACTTGGTCGTTACCTTTGCCCGTACAGCCGTGGGCGATGTACTTGGCCCGGCAGCGATGCGCCTCCTCGACGAGGTGCTTGACGATGATCGGACGGCTCATCGCCGAGAGCAGCGGGTACTTGTTCTCGTACAGTGCATTGGAGCGAAGCGCTTTTGCGAGGAACTCCTCGACGTACTCCTCGCGCACGTCCTTCACGGTGGACTCGATGGCGCCGATGTCGAGCGCCTTCCTGCGCACCATCTCGAGATCCTGGCGCTCCTGTCCGACGTCGATAGCAAGCGCGACCACGTCGACGTTCTTGTGATCCATGAGCCAGCGAATGGCGACGGAAGTATCCAGACCGCCGGAGTACGCGAGTACGACCTTCTCTCGGGACATGAGCGGTGTCTGCCTCTCTCTGCTTTTGGTCGAAACGGAGACTGGGCGCCTAGGAGGCGCCGCGGAATTTGTTCACAGTGTCGACGAGCCGTGCCCCCGCCTCTTCGGTTGTGGTGACTACGAGGATGGTGTCGTCGCCGGCGACGGACCCGAGGATGTCATCGAGGTCCGCCGCGTCGAGAGCGGCCGCCACACCGGGGGCGGTCCCCGCGGCCGCCTTGATCAGGACGAGGTTGCTGGAGCGCTGAACGTTTGACACAAGGTCGCTGATCATGCGCTGCAGATGCAGGTCTTCGGCAAGAACGTAGACTCCCTCGGGAAGCTTCTTCAGCTCCATCTCCGTGATATCTCGAGAGACCGTCGCCTGGGTGCACACGAACCCCTGCTCCCGCAGACGATCCACGAGCGCGCGCTGCGTGCGGACCCGTTCGGCTCGCACGATCCTTCGGATCGCTTCCTGGCGTTCGCGTCGCTTTCTCATCGGTTGTCCGACTCCTGTCTGTCCATATGGGCAGTGCGGGCGCGCACCATGCGGCGCATCCTAGCCCAGTAGCAATGAGAGCAGCGCCTTCTGTGCGTGCAGGCGATTCTCGGCCTCATCGAAGACGATCGACGCCTCCGAATCGATGACCGCATCGGTGACTTCCTCGCCCCGATGAGCCGGAAGGCAGTGCATGAAGACCGCGCCCGACCCGGTCAGCCCCATGAGAGAAGCGTCGACGCAGTACGGCTCGAAGATACGAATGCGCTCGTCGCGCTCGCTCTCCTGACCCATCGAGGCCCACGTGTCGGCGGCGACGACGTCGGCCCCGGTCACGGCATGCGCCGCGTCGAGCCCGATATCGATCGTCGCTCCCGTCCTCACCGCGATCTCCCGCGCTTTCTCAACCGCCTCGGCTGCAGGCTCGAATCCCTTGGGGGTGGCGATGCGCACCTGCATGCCCGTGAGAGCGCCTGCCTCCAGATACGTGCTTGCCATGTTGTTGCCATCGCCGACGTAGGCAAAGGTCAGACCGGCAAGATCGCCCTTGTGCTCGCGAATCGTGAGCAGGTCCGCGAGACCCTGGCACGGGTGGTAGTCGTCGGTGAGTGCGTTCACAACCGGGACGCGCGCGATGTCCGCGATCTCGGCCACCAGCGACTGGTCGAAGGTGCGGATGACGATGGCGTCGCAGTAGCGCTCGAGTACCTTTGTCGTGTCGTACACGGTCTCCCCACGCGAGAAGACGGTGTCGTTGCCTCCGAGCACGACCGGCGTCGCGCCGAGCCTCGTGCAGGCAACCTCGAACGAGACGCGCGTGCGCATGGACGGCTTCTGGAAGATGAGGGCGATGGCTTGGCCCTCGAGCGGTCGATCACGCTCGCCGGACGCCCACGCGCGTTTCTGTTCGGTCGCCGTGTCGAGGACAAGGGCGAGTTCGGCGGGGGAGAAATCGGAGAGCCGGAGCAGGTCGCGCCCCTTGAGTGCGTCAGTCGTCACAGTGCCATCACTCCATTGAAGATGTCGTCTAGGACTCCAAGGAGTGTATCAATCTCGCCAGAAGTGCATACGAGCGGTGGAAGGAACCGCAGGATATCCTCCCCGATGTTGTTGACAACGAGGCCGAGCCGAAGTGCCTCCGTAGCAACGGCGGGCGCAACCGGACGCGAGAGCGTCACGCCGATCATGAGTCCTCTGCCGCGCACGTCGGTGATCGCACCGCTTCGCGACGCGAGC
>CAYGYT010000014.1:16831-51829 GCA_964354215.1 uncultured Eubacteriales bacterium
GATCATGAGTCCTCTGCCGCGCACGTCGGTGATCGCACCGCTTCGCGACGCGAGCTTCTCGAGTCCCGCCGCCAGGGTGTCGCCCGCCACTTCGGCTGCGCTGCCCAGGTCTTCGTCCGCAAGTGCCGCGAGGGTCGCACGCGCTGCCGCGCAGATGACCGGACCGCCGCCAAACGTGGACCCGTGATCGCCCGGCGCGAATGCGTCAGCGACCTCAGCGCGGGCCACCATCGCGCCCACGGGCAGCCCGTTGGCTAGGGATTTCGCGAGCGCGATCACGTCGGGCTTCACGCCGTAGCCCTGGTACGCGAATGCTGGCCCTGTCCGGTAGCACCCGGTTTGGACCTCGTCGAGCATGAGCAGGGCGTTCCTCTCGTCACAGAGCCGGCGAGCGGCGACCAGGTACTCACGAGTGCACGGCCACACCCCGCCCTCGCCCTGAATCGGCTCCAGCAGCACGGCGCACGTTTCGTGGTCGACCACGGCCTCGAGCGCGTCGATGTCGTTCAGGGGCACGTGGACGAACCCTTGAGGAAGCGGCCGGAAGGAATCCTGTTTCGAGGGTTGTCCGGTCGCGGCGAGCGTGGCCAACGTACGCCCGTGAAAGGACCTGAGCGCCGTGATCACGCGCGTTGCGCCGGGCTTGTGGAGGTGCGCCCACTTGCGCGCGAGCTTGATCGCGCCCTCGTTTGCTTCTGCGCCCGAGTTGCAGAAGAACACGCGCGCCTGCCCGCCGAACAAGCCCACGAGGTCGTGTGCCAGTTCGTCGCGATGCTCGACGTAGAAGAGGTTGCTGACATGTACGAGCTTCGACATCTGCTCGCACACCGCGGATGAGACCGCAGGATGAGCGTGGCCGAGGTTGACAGCTCCTATGCCGGACACGAAGTCGAGGTACTCGCGCCCAGCATCGTCGTAGAGCCGCATGCCCGTTCCGCGGACGAACATGACCGGCTTGCGGGCGTACGTGTGCATATGGACGGCCGTATCGAGCGCTGCTGCCTGCTCGTACGCCGCACCCATCAGGACGCACCCGCCAGGACGCTCGCTCCGACGGCAAGCCACGGTTCGTCGGCGTGGCGGATCATCGTGCCGACGCCCTCCTCCGTATACACCTCAAGGAGCAGAGCGTGCGGGATCGTGCCATTCAGGATGTGCGCACGCCGCACACCGCCCTTGAGAGCGTGAGTACACGCAGCGACCTTGGGGATCATGCCGCTCGACAAGGCGTCGCTCGCGATCATCTCCTCGGCCGCATCGAGCGTGAGCGCGCTGATGAGCGAGGTCTTGTCCTCGAAGTCCGCGTAGAGCCCGTCGACGTCGGTGAGGAAGATGACCTTGTCGGCGTCGAGTGCCGCCGCGATCTCGCCCGCGACGAAATCGGCGTTGATGTTGTAGCTGCCACCGTTCTCGCCCGCCGCGACCGTCGCGATGACGGGAATGAAGCCGTCCTCGATGAGGTTCAACACCACGGTCGTGTCGATAGCCGTCACCTCGCCGACGCGCCCAAGCTGCGGGTCCTTCTGGCGAGCGCGGATGAGATTCGCGTCGTCGCCGGCGATACCGACCGCAAGGCGTCCGTGGGTGTTGATGTCGGCCACCAGCTCCTTGTTCACCTTGCCGACGAGCACCATCTTCACGACTTCCATGGCCTCGTCGGATGTGATGCGCAACCCGTTATGGAAGGCCACCGGCATGCCGAGGCGCTCCATGTACGACGTGATCTCCGGCCCGCCGCCGTGGACGATGACCGGATTGATGCCAACGAGCTTCATCAGCACGATGTCGCTCGCCACGTGCTCGCGCAACGCGCGATCGGTCATCGCGGCACCGCCGTACTTGATGACGACGGTGCGACCCCACGCACGTTTGATCCACGGCAGGGCCTCCGTCAGGATCTCGGCTCTCGCTAGAAGGTCCTTCACAACGGGCTCCTTCATCAGGTCCGGTACTCGCCGTTGATGCGCACGTACTCGTAGGACAGGTCGCACGTCCACACGGTCGCTTCACCCGGGCCCAGGTGGAGGTCGACGAGCACATCGACCTCGGGTCGGGCGAGCGCCGCAGCGGCAGCTTCCTCGTCGAAGAGGAATCCCGTCCCGTCCTTGCACACCGTGATGCCTGCGAACACGACCTCGACACAATCCGGATCGACCTTCGCCGAGGACTTCCCCACCGCCATCACGACGCGGCCCCAGTTTGCATCGCCGCCGAAGATGGACGTCTTGAACAAGGGTGAGTTGGCGATGGACATCGCCGCAGCCTCAGCATCCGCCTCGTCTGCCGCGCCGCGTACGGTCACAGTGATAAACCGCGACGCTCCCTCGCCGTCTCGCACGATCATCCGCGCGAGCTCGCCGCACACCTCGGCGACGGCCGCCGAGACGACCGCGAAGGCCGGGCTGGCGATTCCAATCTCGTCTCCACCCGCGGCTCCCGATGCGAGCAGTGCGCACATATCGTTCGTCGAGGTGTCGGAATCGACCGTGATGCGGTTGAACGTCGCGGTGACCGCCGACCCGAGCGCGGCCGCGCAGGCTTCAGAGGTGAGCGGGGCGTCCGTGGTGAGGAATGCCAGCATCGTGGCCATGTTCGGCATGATCATGCCGCTCCCCTTGGCGATGCCGCCCACCGTGTAGCGTTCGTTCGCCACACCCACAGAGAGCGCAATCTGCTTGACGAAGGTGTCCGTCGTCATGATCGCCTCGGCGGCAGCATCCCCCGCCGCCGGAGAGCTGTCGAGCTCCTCGGCGGCATCGGCGATACCCGCCAGTACTGCGTCCATTCCCAGAGGAACGCCGATGACCCCGGTCGACGCGACAAGCACGTCGGACGGGTCGCAGTCGAGCACTCCGGAAGCGGTCTCGGCCATGGCCTGTGCGTCCGAGAGCCCCTGAGACCCAGTGCACGCATTCGCGTTGCCGGAGTTCACAACGATTGCCTGCGCGGAGCCGCTAGCGATATGTGACCTCGAAACGACGATGGGCGCCGCGGCCATGCTGCTCTGCGTGAACACGGAAGCGGCGGGCACCGGGCCGCCCACGGCACAGATGAGGCAGACGTCGCGCTTGCCGTTCCGTTTGATGCCTGCGCTTACGCCCGAGGCCAGGAAGCCATCGGGCGCCACGATGCCGCCCTCGGCATATGAGTACCGTCCTTTCGGATCGCTCATCATTCGCCTTCCCTGACTCCCATCCTCGCGAGGCGAGGTCGACTGCCGCTGCTCAAGGTACGCGCAACCACGTTGGACGCCTGCCGCTAGACCACGGGCACGGGAGCTGAAAGCCCGGCCGTCTCCTCGAACCCGAACATGAGGTTCGCGCACTGGATTGCCTGACCGGACGTGCCCTTGATGAGGTTGTCGATGGCACAAGCCGCAATCAGCACACCAGCTTCCTCGTCGACCGCCACGCCGATATGCGCCCGATTGGTCCCGCTGACCTCGCGCGTCGAGGGCATCCGCCCGGCGGGATGGACCGTCACGAAGGGCTCGCCCTCGTAGTGAGCGCGGTAGAGCTCGACGGCGCGCTCGCTCGTAAGGTCGCTCGCGTCGTCGGAAAGCTCGAGGTAGACGGTTGCGAGCAGCCCCCGCGTCATCGGCACGAGATGCGGCGTGAACACGACGCGCACGGGGCACCCCACGACACCCGATAGGGCTTGCGCTATCTCAGGAGTGTGCCGATGGGACGTCACTTTGTAGGGCGCGAGTGACTCGTTGACGAAGGGGAAATGAGTTTCCGCCGAGTGGCTGCGCCCAGCTCCCGAGACGCCGGATTTCGCGTCAACGACAACACGCGACGGCCGCGACGTCCCCGCTTCCAGGGCGGGAAGCGTGGCCAGTATTGATGCCGTAGGGTAGCAGCCGGGAGCAGCAACGAGCCGCGCCTCCGCGAGCCCGGAGCGGTCGAGCTCGGGCAATCCGTACACGGCTTCTTGCAGGAGATGTGGCGCTGTGTGTGCGACGTCGTACCACGCCTCGTAGACCGCCGCGTCCTTCAGCCGGAAGTCGGCCGACGCGTCGACCACCCGCACGCCCGCTTCGAGCAGATGTGGTGTGAGAGCCATCGAGGCCGTGTGGGGCACGCCCAGCAGAGCGAGATCGGTCGAGGCCGCGATCGCGTCGGGATCGGGGTCGGAGAAGGTCGCGTCGCTGAGCCCGGAGAGGGCCGGGTACACATCGTCGACTCGGCGGCCGGCCTCCTGTCCGGACGTCACAAGAGCCAGACGCATGCCGGGATGGCCGAGCACGAGGCGAACGGCCTCGATGCCCGCGTACCCCGCGGCACCAACCACAGCGACGTCTATCACAGCTCCTCCTCGGCGGAGTCAGATTCCTGCGTGTTCGAGGGATGATATCCCCACTTGCGCATAGTGGTCAACATTCATACGCAAGAATCGACTCTCGATTGGGAATCCATGCGCAAATAGGGTATCGAATGAGCGCGCGTATACATTCCTGAGGGTGCTCGACGCGCCGAAACCGCGGCTACGTGCGTAGCTCCCCGCCGACCGCTCCGAGCACCTTGCGCACGAGCCTCTCGTGCACTGGTTCGATCTCCTCGGCGGTGAGTGTCCGGTCAGGCGCCCGATAGCTCAGAGAATAGGCCATGGACTTCTTCCCCGAAGGCACGCCCTTGCCTCTGTAGACATCGAACAGGCGTGCCGATTCGAGGAACGTGCCCCCAGCCGACGTGAGCGCCTGCTCGACGCGCTCGGCAGACACGTCTTCCTGGACAACGAGAGCAAGATCGAGCGTGACCGCGGGGAAGCGCGGGATCTCGCGGTACGGCCTCGCTTCGCTCGCCGCGCGCGCAAGCATCCGGACATCGAGCTCGAACGCTGTGACGGGCGCGTCGGCTTCGAATTCGGCGAGCACGCGCGGATGCACCTCGCCTACCCAGCCGACAACCTCACCACCGATGAGCACGTCGGCCCGACGCCCGGGCTGGAGCCAGGGCTGCTCGCCGACACGCGCGCGCCAGCGTTCGATTCCCAGGTCCTCCATGACCACGCCGATAGCCCCCTTGCCGTCGAAGAAGTCGAGCGGCGTTGCAGCCTCGTTCCACGCTTGCTCGTGCCAGGCACCGGCAAGGACTCCCGAGACGACGCGACGCTCCTTGGGCTGCTTGCGCCCCTCGGCAGTCCAGAACACACGTCCGAGCTCGTAGAGATGCACGTTCGCGTTGCCGCGCCGCTGGTTGTAGGAGACGGAGCGAACGAGGCCCGGCAGGAGCGACCGGCGCATGAGCGACTGCTCGCCGGACATGGGATTGATGAGCTCCACCTGCCGCTCGTCGGCCAGAGGCTCCCACCCCATGCGAGCGAGGTCACCCGGATCCGTGAACGCGTACGTCATGGTCTCGTTGAGTCCGGCCGAGCGCAGCACCTCACCGATCTTCTCTCGCCAGCGCTGTTCGTCGGTCAGTCCGCCCACGCGTCCGCGCCCGCCAGGCAAGGTCGACGGGACCCGTTCCATGCCCCAGACCCTCAGTACCTCCTCGATGAGATCGACCTCGCGGCCGAGGTCGGGCCTGAAGGGCGGGACCGCGACGAGGACCGCCGAAGTGCCGCTCGCGTCGACCGTGCAGCCGAGTGCCGTGAGAATGCGCTCCACCTCATCGGCGGGTGGCGCAGCCCCAAGAATCGCCGCGAGCCGCTCGGGGCGAAGGGACACCGACCGTTGCTCGAGGGGGAGCGGGTACGCGTCGACGACACTTGGCGCGACCTCGCCGCCCGCGAGCTCGGCCATCAGCTGCGCCGCCCGATCGGCGGCGGCATCGCAAGCCGTGCGGTCCACACCCCGCTCGAATCGCATGGACGCCTCGGACACGAGGCCGAGAGCGCGGCTCGTAAGGCTGATCGACGCCGGCTGGAAGCACGCCGCCTCAAGGAGCACGTTGATGGTGGCATCGTTCACCTCGGTGGACTCGCCGCCCATGACACCCGCAAGAGCGACTGGTCCCGTGGGGTCGGTGATGAGCAGCGTGCCGCTAGCCAGCTCACGCTCCTGGCCGTCCAGGGTCACGAGCGTCTCGCCTTCACGGGCGCACCGCACGCCGATCGCTATCGTGCCGCTCGCGTCCTTCGCGAGCAGATCGGCGTCGAACGCGTGCAGCGGTTGTCCCAGCTCGAACATGACGTAGTTCGTGATGTCGACGATGTTGCTGATCGGCCTCGACCCGGCAGCGATGACCTTCTCGGCAAGCCAGTCCGGCGAGGGCCCGGTTCTCACGTTGCGGATCAGCCGCGCGGTGTAGCGGGGGCACAACTCGGGGTCCTCGATCGACACGCTCACGCTCTCGACCGCGGACGCGCCAGTCTCGTCGGGATGTGACTCCGGAACTGTTGAGGGCTCGCCGAGGATCGCCCCGACCTCCCGCGCCACGCCAGCCATCGACAGGCAGTCGGGCCGGTTCGGTGTGACCTCGAGTTCGAGCACGGTGTCGGCGAGTCCGTAGTACTCCGCGAACGCGACTCCGACGGGTGCATCGGCTGGCAGGATCATGAGGCCGCTCTGGTCCGAACCGAGCTCGAGTTCCGCAGCCGAGCAGTTCATGCCTTCGCTCGGAACGCCTCTCAGTTTGGCCTTCTTGATGGTCATCCCATTCGGCAAGGTCGCGCCGACGAGCGCGACAGGCACCTTGTCGCCCGCCTCGAAGTTTTGGGCGCCGCAGACGATGGTGAGCGGCTCGGCGATACCAACATCCACCCTCGTCACCCACAGCTTGTCCGCTTCGGGGTGCCGCTCCTTCTCGAGGATCTGCCCCACCACGACGCCTTCGAGCGCCTGCCCGGTAGTGCGCACGGCCTCGACCGCGGTGCCCGTCATGTCGAGGCGGTCGACGAGCTCGGCCACGCCGAGTCGGACGGGCACCAGCTCGTTCAGCCATTTCAGCGAGACTCGCATCGGTTCGCTACCTTCTTCTCAGCGCCTCGGAGGCGGTGCCCGGATGGACGATTCGGACCTGACATGCGCGCTAGAACTGCCGAAGGAAACGCATGTCGCCCTCGAGCAGCATGCGCAGGTCCGGGATGTTGTACTTGAGCGCGGCGATGCGCTCGACACCCATGCCGAACGCGAAGCCCGTGTAGCGTTCGGGATCGACCCCCACGTAGCCGAACACGTTGGGGTCGACCATCCCGCAGCCGAGGATCTCGAGCCAGCCGGTCTGCTTGCAGAACCGGCAGCCGCTTCCTCCGCAGATGCCGCACGACACGTCGACTTCAGCCGATGGCTCGGTAAACGGGAAGAAGTGCGGGCGAAAACGCGTGCGTCGGTCCGGCCCGAAGATCTCCCGCACGAAGTGGTCGAGCGTTCCTTTGAGGTCGCCGAAGGTAATCGCTTCATCGACAACGAGTCCCTCGACCTGCGTGAACTGCGGGAGGTGGCTTGGGTCGGCGATGTCACGCCGATACACCTGCCCGGGGCAGATGATGTAGATCGGCGGCTGCTGGCGTTCGAGCACGCGCACCTGCACGGGACTCGTGTGCGTCCGGAGTAGGACGTCCGATTCCCCGCGCGACGACGCCTCGGAGCCGCTCTCACCGCTGAGATCTCGCACGTAGAACGTGTCCGTGGCGGCGCGGGCGGGGTGCTCAGGCGGGTGGTTGAGCGCCGTGAAGTTGTAGTAGTCGAGCTCGACTTCGGGTCCCTCGGCGACCCTATAGCCAAGACCGACGAACACGTCGACGATCTGCGCGACGATCTGGTTGATGAGGTGTCGACGGCCGGGCACGTGAGCGCGACCGGGCAGCGTCACGTCGACCGCGTCCGCTGTGACTCGCGCCTCGAGAGCGGCGTCGCCCAGCTCCGCGCCGCGCGACGCGAGCGCTTCCTCGAGCGACTGGCGCACCTCGTTCGACACTTTGCCCACCGCAGGGCGTTCGTCGGCGGACAGTGATCCCAAACCGCGAAGGATGGGTGTGAGCAGGCCTTTCTTGCCGAGGTACCTCACGCGGACCGTGTCGAGCGCACCCGGATCGGCCGCCTCGGCAATCTCGCGCAGACCGTCGAAGCGCAGCTGCTCGAGTTCGTCGACTATCGTCATGTCTCTCCTCTTCGGTGACGCACCGCTCGGCCGAGTATGGACGACGAAACGAACGGAGCCGGCTCCATCCTTGGTATCCAAGGACGGGAGCCGGCTCCCGCGTTACCACCTCGGTTGACCCGCATGCAGGTCCTCTCAGTCGCCGGACGCTCAGGTCCGGCAGTGCGGCGGCATTACACCGCGCTGTCCCGATATCGGAGGATCCGGCTCCCCTACTCGACCCTGCCGGCCTTTCGGTTCGCGGCTGCTGGAGTGAACCGCTCGACCCGCAGTCCCGGGCTCTTCCAGTCGATGGAGCCCTTCCCTGGTTGGACGCGCTGTGCCGAGCACCTCTCCGTCATCGCCGTGCTGTATGCGATTAGTGTGGGAGTGTATCACCTGCCAGATGCGACCTGCCACCTGTGGATGACGCGACCCACCGGCAGCACTGCGGCTACTCGACCGAATACCGCACTCCGCGGCACCGGTTCGCGGTCTGCGATCGGATTCGCATCTCCCCGAGTGACGAACATGTCGCCCTCTTCGCGGTACACCCTGTGCAGCACTCGGGTCCGGTGACCCGGAGGTGTGTAGAGTACGACGTCGGAGACCGACGGCCTTTCGAGGGCGCTGACCACGCAGACGTCGCCGGGCCAGAGCGCCGGAGCCATCGAGCCCCCGCCCACTGTCACGAGCGCGAGCCTGCCCGCCACGATCGCGAGCGCCACCAGGGCGAGCATCGCGAGGCACGCAAGGCTTGCGGTGCGACCAGCGCAGCTCGCAGCCATCAGTGCGACTGCTCGGCGTCGACGTAGAGCGAGACCTTCGCATAGTCACCCGCGAGATCGTTGCCCGTCTCCGCAGGCAGACCCACCTCGAACCGCAGTTCGCTACGCGTGCCCGCATTCAGCTCGAGCGGCGCCGTCTGCAGCGTGGAGAGCGGGCCATCGTAGAGCAGGTCCTCGGCGTTGCTGACACGGCAGGTGAGCGCGTTGTAGAAGTCGGTGATACCCGCCTTCTTGGCAGCAGTGACCACGATGTCGACCGGCAGCGAGCCCGAGTTGTGCACAGACAGCGAACGGATACTAGTGGTGCCCGGTGCAAGCGAATCCAGCGACAGTGGTGCAGACGTGGGTTCGGTGGAGATCGCGATCGTCCCGGACTTGATGACGCTGTCGGGCACCTGAACTTGGGTAGTGAAGTACGCACCGGCCGCACCGATCGAGATCGCGGCCAGGGCCCCGAGCATGGCGTAGAGCAGCTTCTTGAACATGGATGAGTCCTCCTCGGTCAGTCCGCCGAGGGGAAGCGGCGTGGATGTCGTGGCCGGGCGGCGCCTCACCGACCGGGAAGAGCGTGCCACTCGGAGCCTACTGACGTCTTGCCACGTTCTCACCTTCGGAACACAGCGCCTGCAGTCCACGAAGAAAGAACAAGCCCCGCTGAATGGGCGGGGCTTGCGGAGTCCTCGATGTGGAGTGGCTCTACGCCACGTGCTGCGCCTTGGCGAGCTCGACGAGCTTGGCGAAGGCCGCCGGATCGTTGATCGCGAGATCGGAGAGGACCTTGCGGTCGAGCGTGATACCGGCCTTCTTGAGGCCGTTCATGAACACGGAGTACGACAGACCATTGGCACGGGCGCCGGCATTGATGCGAACGATCCAGAGGCGGCGAATCTCACGCTTCTTGTTGCGGCGATCGCGGTAGGCGTACTGCAGAGAATGCTGCACCTGCTCTTTGGCGGCGCGATAGCTGCGGCTCTTTGCCCCGTAGTACCCCTTTGCGCGGGTAAGGACGGTGCGGCGCTTCTTCTTCGCAGTGACTGCGCGCTTTACTCGAGACATGACTTGCTCACTCCTTGAAGGGCATCGGGCATGGGACGGTGAACGGGTGTGAGGGCGCTAGCCGATGCCCAGACCCTTCTTGATGACGTTCTCGTCGCTCTTGTGCACGAACGAATCGGCACGGAAGGCGCGCTTCCGCTTGGGCGACTTCTTCTCGAGGATGTGGCTCTTGAACGCGTTCGCACGCTTGATCTTGCCGGTACCGGTCAGCTTGAAGCGCTTCGCGGTGCCCTTATGCGTCTTCATCTTGGGCATGGTCGCTCCTTACGCGGTCTCGTTCTCGGCAGGGGCGATCTCCTCGGCGGCTTCAGGCTCGCTGTCCTTGTCCGTCTTCGGAGGCACCTTCTTGATCGGCTGGATGAGCATGTGCATGTTCCGGCCTTCGAGCTTGGGCTGGTTCTCGATGGTGGCCAGATCTATGACGTCCTCGGCAAGTCGCTCCAGGATGGCCAGCCCTCTCTCGGCGTGCACCATCTCGCGACCGCGGAACATGATCGTCACTTTGACCTTGGCTCCCGCTTCCAGGAACCGCACGACGTGACGCTTCTTGGTCTCGTAGTCGTGCGTGTCGATCTTGGGGCGGAACTTGATCTCCTTGATCTCCACCTTCGTCTGGTGCTTGCGCGCCAGCTTGGCCTTCTGCGTCTGCTCGTACTTGTACTTGCCGTAGTCCATGATCCGGCAGACAGGCGGGTCGGCGCTCGGGGCGATCTCGACCAAGTCCAATCCCTGATCGTCGGCGATCCGCAGGGCGTCGTCGGCGGCGAAGATGCCGAGCTGCGAGCCGTCCACGCCGATGAGGCGCACCCGGCCCGTGCGAATGCGATCGTTGATCCTGGGCTCAACGCTGCTGATAGGCAGCTCACCTCCGTTTGCCTGCGATCGCACCGCTGATGGCGATCGCATCCAACAAAAACCTCCCACGGCAGACAGCCGACGGGAGGAAGGACGCGTCGCGGTGCGCGCGTCGTATTCGACCAGACAGCTGCCGTCGTGCGGCGCCGAAAGGTGGGGACCAATCTCGACCCCGAGGGGTGGGGTCCCACTTGCAGCGGTATTCGGTTAGCCGCCGCAGTATAGCGGCCGAGAATACGAGCTGTCTACACGAACATTCCGAGGTAGGCCCGCGGCGCTACTCAGGGATCGAGAACCTGAACCCGACCCCCGGTTCCGTGACGATGTAGCGTGGCACCGCCGGATCTGGCTCGACCTTCTTGCGCAGGTGGCTCACGTGCACGCGCAGGGTCGCCGCGTCTTCGGCGTACTGTGGACCCCAGACGTGCGTGAGGATCGAACCCGAGGTCAGCACCCGACCCGTGTTCGTCACGAGATACGCGAGGATGTCGAACTCGGTCCGCGTGAGATGGAGTTCGGCCTCGCCCGCGATCACTCGGCGCTGGGCAAGGTCGACTGAGAGATGACCTGCCTTGACTACGCCGAGCCCACTTGGCGGAGCCCCTGCGCGACGCAAGAGCGCCCTCACGCGCGCGAGCAGCTCAGGTGCCGAGAACGGCTTGGTGAGGTAGTCGTCGGCGCCAAGATCGAGCGCGGAGACCTTGTCCGCGTCGGAGTCGCGCACGGACAGGACGAGGATCGGGCCCGCGTACCAGCGCCGGAGCTCCCGGCAAGCGTCGAGGCCACTCATGCCGGGCAGACTCAGATCGAGCACCACGAGATCGGGTGGGACGTGGGTCGCGGAGACGATCCCTTCCTCTCCTGACTCGGCGAGAGAGACCTCATACCCTCGCGCAGCGAGGACCGAGTCGAGCGCGCGCCGAATCTGCGCCTCGTCGTCGACTACGAGGATTCTCGCACCGCGATGCAGTTCCGAGGGCTGTGTCATTCGCCATTCTCACTCGGGAGACGCGGTGCCGCCGGCACCGACACGACGAAGCGAGTTCCATGGGGTCGCACGCTCTCCACCTCGATGGTGCCACCGTTGAATCTGACGATCTCTTGAGCGATCGTGAGTCCGAGTCCGGTTCCTGAGGGTACGCGCTCCGCGGCGCTCCCGCGGTAGAACTTCTCGAACACACGAGCACGTTCGTCCTCGGGAATGCCAGGCCCGTCGTCCTCGACCCAGGTCTCCACCGCACCACCGTTCTGCCGCGCCCCGATCAGCACTGCACCTCGGGGGTCCGAATACGCGAGGGCGTTCTCGATGAGATTCGAGAGTGCCCGACTCCACTGGACGAAGTCCACCTCGATGGGCGGCAGGCCGGAAGGGATCGCGAGTGTCGTACGTCGCTGGTCCTCGTCAGACATCCGGCCGAGCAGAGAGCCGACGATCTCACCCACGTCGTACGACTCGCGCCTCGGCTCCCACGAATCGGACTCGAGCCGCGACAGGTCGAGCAAGTCGGCGATACTCGCCGACAGGCGCTTGAGTCCCTCGTCGACAACCTCGAGGTCTCTGCGCATCTGCTCCGCATCCCGCTCGGCATCGGGCGCGATCAGCCCGCTCACCGTGGCCGTCATCGCCGCAAGCGGCGTCTTGAGCTCGTGCGAGACCGAAGATATCAGCGTGGACTTGAGCTTCTCGGCTTCCTTGAGCGTCTCAGCCTCGCTTGCGAGCGTCTCCAGACGGTGTCGCTCGAGAAACGCACCGAGCAGTCGCGCCAACGACACCGCAAGACGCACATCGCGCGAATCGAGTGTGTGTCGACCGGGACGCGGACCGATGTAGAGGACGCCCTCGATATGGGTCGGCGTCGTGAGCGGGAGAAAGATGTCACTTCGCTGCGCTCCGGGGACTACCGCCTCATGAGCAACCGACTCCGGCCACGCGACCTGGGAGCGATCGTCGCCCACGGCTCCATCGGTGAGGGGTGGCACGCCGACGGCCGTCCCGTTGTCGATGACCCAGCGGCTGAAGCGTTCGATGCCCGCGTCGCTCAGCACGTTGAACCCGTCCGCAGCCGCGAGACACGCGAGGCCACCATCTTCCTCGGGCACGAGGACCGCCACCCGCTTAGAACCCGTCGCCCGGGACACCTCGCGCGTGACGATCTGCCCGACGACCGTCGCCGAGGAGTGTGTGACGAGCTGCGCTGTAAGGCCCGCGAGTGCCTCGGCTTCCCGCTCACCTTGAACGGCGCGGTTCTCTCGGTCGCGCAGGCGTCCGGTCTGCAGACCCTCGATGCCCGCCACGAGAACGAACACGGCGAGCGTGAGCCAGTCGGACGGCCTGTGCACGGCGAACTGGTAGTACGGTGGCAGGAACAGGTAGATCATCGCCGAGAACGCGGCCACTGCGGCGAGGAGGCCCGGCCACACGCCGGCGATCGCCGCAGTGGCCCACACAGCGAGCACGAACACGAGTGCTACCTGCCCGCCGCCCAAGATGTGTTTGAACGGCACGAGCACGATGCACGCCGCCCCGGTGAATGCGATGGCGAGCACGTACCCGAGTGGTCCCGACTCGATACGCGGGCGTTTCACGGCGACATGCTAGGCCGGCAGTTGCTCCGCGACGAGGGACACGAACGCCGGCACGTCCATCTGGCCGATGTCCCCCTGCGTGCGCTCGCGCACCGCGACGGCGTCCGCCTCGACTTCCTTGTCGCCGATGATGAGCATGTACGGCACCTTCTGCTGCTGTGCCTTCGCGATCTTCACGCGCATCGGCTCTTGATCGGCGTACACCTCGCACCGCACACCAGCCGCCTCAAGGCGCTCCTTCACCGACGCAACGTGATCCAGATGCCTGTCTGCGATCGGGATCAGCACCGCCTGCACGGGTGCGAGCCAGACCGGGAACGCCCCTGCGTAGTGCTCGATGAGGATGCCGAGGAAGCGCTCCATGGAGCCAAGGATGGTGCGGTGCAGCATGAACGGCCGTGCCTCGGTGTTCTCGGCGGTGCGATACGTCATGTCGAAGCGCTCGGGATTGTTGAAGTCGACCTGGATGGTTGCCGTCTGCCACGTGCGCCCGATTGCGTCCCTGAGCTTGATGTCGATCTTGGGACCGTAGAACGCGCCGTCACCCTCGTTGACGTCGTAGGCCATCCCCCGCTGCTCCAGGGCGCTCATGAGGCTCTTCGTCGCGAGGTCCCACATGTCGTCGAACCCCTCGATGGACTTCTCGGGGCGCGTCGAGACCTCCGCGGTGTACTCGAAGCCAAAGACGCCGTTCACGTAGTCGACCAGGTCGAGCATGAGCATGACCTCGGGGGTCACTTGGTCGGGCGTGCAGAAGATGTGCGCGTCGTCTTGGGTGAAGCCACGCGCGCGCATGAGCCCATGAACGACGCCTGAGAGCTCGTGGCGATACACCGTGCCGAACTCGAACATGCGCATGGGTAGATCGCGGTACGACCGGATGTCGTCGTTGTAGATCATGATGTGACCAGGGCAATTCATCGGCTTGATGCCGTAGTCGTTGACGCGCCCGTCACCTTCGTCGACCTGGAAGAAGTACATGTTCTCGCGGTAGTTGTCCCAGTGGCCGGAGATCTTCCAGACGTCCGCCTTGTAGACGTGCGGAGTGATGACCTCGACGTAGCCTCGGCGATAGAGCTCTTGGCGCAGCCATTCCTGGATGATACGCAAGATCCGCGCGCCCTTGGGATGGTAGAGCGGCAGGCCGGCGCCGGCTTCCTCGTGCAGCGAGAAGAGATCGAGTTCCTTGCCGAGCTTGCGATGGTCGCGCTTCTCGGCTTCCTCGACGCGCGTGAGGTATGCCGCGAGGTCACCAGCGGAGAACCACGCCGTGCCGTAGATCCGCTGCAGCATCGGGCGGTCCGAGTCGCCTCGCCAGTACGCGCCTGCAACCTTGGTGAGCTTGAAGGCGCCGATGCGCCCAGTGTCGGGCACATGCGGCCCTCGGCAGAGGTCGGTGAACGAGCCCTGCTTGTAGATCGAGATCGTTTCGTCTTCCGGCAGCTCCTCGATGAGTTCCTGCTTGTAGGGCTGGCCCTCGAACTCGTCCGACGCCTCGAGACGGTCGAGCTCGCCGCGCTCGAACACGAGCTCCTCGGCGACGATCTGACGCATCCGCTCCTCGATGCGCTCGAGATCGTCGGGCGTGAACGGGCGCTCGACGTCGAAGTCGTAGTAGAAGCCGTCCTCGATCGAAGGCCCGATGCCGAACTTCGCCATTGGGAAGAGGTCTTTGACCGCTTCGGCCATGACGTGCGCTGCCGAGTGCCGGAGCACGTGCAGCGCGTCCGGGGACCTGTCCGTGACGATCTCGACCGTATCGCCCGAGGCCACCACCCGATTGACGTCGACGAGGTCGCCGTCCACCTTGCCGGCGATCGCGGCCTGTGCGAGACGCGGGCCGATGGAGGCGGCGACATCGCGCACGGTCGCGCCCTCCGGCACGCACTTCTCGCTGCCGTCGGGAAGGGTCACGGTGATGTCGGGCATGCTCACTCCTCGTTGCGAAACCGGTACCGCACGAGCGGGCCCCGGGGAGGCTACTGCTTGGTCTTGCAGTACGGGCAGACGTTCCAGTTGAGCTTGAGTGCTCGCTCGCATTCTATGCACGGTTTGCGGAGCTTCTTCATGCAGTACGGGCAGATCAGGAAGTCCCGTTCTACCGGCTTGTAGCAGGCGGGGCATGACTCCAGGTCCCGCTGTAGCGACAGTTCCTTCGCCCGGATCTCGAGATCCCGCTCGCGGGCGTCGGCGGAGTACTCGGGCGGACGAACCACAAGGTAGATGAGCCACCCGGGGATGTTGAAGATCAGCACGACGAGCGCCCAGAACCAACCCATCGCGCCTCGTTGCTCCGCGTCGCGATAGGTCCAGAACACGAGCGCGATCGTGAGTACAACGAAGAAGAGGATGCACAGCTGCCGCGACAGCGTGAAGAGCGGATGCGTGATGATGGGATTGAGCAGGTCCCCCATTGACGCTCCTCACCGCTCGCGTCGCATGTGGATTGGCGACCCGCAAGACCGTCGGCGGGCTAGCCGGATTCTAGCAGAAGGAAGCGGCATTCGAGCGTGGCGCAAACGACGGCGGGTGCCGTGCCCTCCCCTCCTCAGCCCCCGACCCGCCGGGTTCGCGCTAGGCGCCGAGGCCGCGCTCGCGAGCCCACCGGCGAGCCTCACCCGCGGTCGTGATGCTGCCGCTCACGACGAGGCCCGGCATACCGGCACGCGCGCCCGGGCTCGCGCCCGCGAGCACGTCGAGAGCGCTCGCCACGTCGGGGAAGACCTCGGGGCGACTGCCGCGTACCTTCGAGATGATCTCGGCCAACGCATCAGGTTCGAGGGCCCTGCCAGAGGCGCTGCGAGTGGCCGCGATGCGCCCGACCGTAGGTCCGAGCGCTTCGACGATCCCAGCGGCATCCTTGTCGGCGAGTATACCGAGCAGGAGCGTCGGCCGCTGGCTCGGATCGGGCCAAGCATCGCAGATCGCGTCCGCAAGCACGGCGGCAGCCTGCGGGTTGTGCGCACCGTCGATGACGAGTGGGGGCGTCACACGCACGAGCTCGAAGCGGCCCGGGAAGGTCATACCGCCGAGCGCCGAGCGGACGGCATCCGGCTCCAATGCGCGCCCCAGACCCGCCTCGGCAGCAGCGATCGAGGTCCCCGCGTTCGCGGCCTGGTAGACAGGCGCCCGGAGCGTGAGTCCCGCGTAGTCGGCGTGGATGCCCCGAACGCGCAGGACGGTCTCGCCGCCGGGCGCAGTCGGGTGTTCGAGAACCTCGTAGCGCACCGTGAGGTCCTCGGGCACCGGGGTGGCACGTTCAAAGGGTCTGACCGCTCGAGGGCGGGTGCCCAGCTGCTCGGCACGGCGCAGCAAGACACTCTCAACGCCCACGGTTCCGGGTCCGAGCACCGCAGTTGAGGCCGCCTTGATGATCTGGCTCTTGTCCTCGGCGATCGTCTCGCGCGTCGTGCCGAGATGCGCGACGTGGTCGAGACCGACGCCCGTGATCACGGCAACCGCCGGGTCCACGACGCTCGTCGCGTCCCAGCGCCCGCCCATGCCCACTTCGAGACACGCGACGTCGACACCGCGGGCACAAAACAGCCACAGCGCCGCGGCGGTAAGCAGTTCGAACTGGGTGATGGCGGCATCCGCGGCGATTCGCCCGGCTGCGCGCGCGGCGGCCTCAGCGTGCTGCGCCGCCTCCACAGCCGCGGCGAACTCGTCCTCCGAGACCGGCGCCCCGGCGACCTCGACGCGCTCGGTCATCGACTCGAGCTCCGGACTCGTGTATGCGCCCGAGCGCACGCCATGAGCCTCGAGGAGCGCAGCCGTCATGCGGGTCGTCGAGGACTTCCCGTTCGTGCCGGTCACCTGTACGGATCCGAAGGCGTCCTGCGGGCGTCCCATCGCGTCGGTAAGCGCGCGAATGCCGTCGAGCGAGGGATGGATGCCGAAACGCTCGGCTGCCTCGAGCGCGGCGACCGCCTCGGCGTACGTGAGCACGGCGACTCCAGTGGGCCCTAGGCGAGCTCGGCGAGCTGCGCGCCGAGCGCCTCAACCGACTCAGCGAGCTCTGCAGCCTTCGCCCGGTCCTTGTCGATCACATCGACAGCGGCCTTGGCGAGGAAGCCTTCGTTCGAGAGCTTCTTCTCAAGCCGCTCCAGGTCCGCCGAAGCCTTCTCGCGCTCGCGGGCGAGCCGCGTCCGCTCGGCATCGAAGTCGACGAGCCCTTCGAGCGGCACGTAGAGTTCCATGCCGGCGGCGATCGCCACCGCAGAATGGGGTGGCTTGGCGAGATCCGGCGCGGCCGTGAACTCGCTCACACCGGCGAGCTTCTGCAGGTAGCCGAAGTCCGCTTCGAGCAGCCGCAGGTCCGCATCTCCGGACACGCGCACGAAGAGGGGCACCTTGGTCTTGGGCTCGATCTTGTAGCGAGCTCGCACGGCGCGGACCGCGACGACGAGTTCGATGAGCTTGGAGACGGAGGCCTCGGCGCCGTCGTCGAGCCAGCCCGCGAGCTGCACCGGGTCCGGCCATGCCGCGACCATGAGTGAGGCGGCGCGCTCGTCCTCGCCAAGCGGGAGCTGGCGCCAGATCGCCTCGGTCACGAACGGCATCATCGGGTGGAGCAGGCGAAGCGCCTGGTCGAGCACGAACACGAGGTTGCGCTGCACGGTGAGGCGCTCCTCGGCCGAGGCAGCGTGGTCCGCGCTGCGTGCACCGTCGGCACCGCCGGCGCCGAGACGGTCCTTCGCGAGCTCGATATACCAGTCGGCGAACTCGCTCCAGAAGAAGTCGTAGAGCGAGCGCGCCACCTCGCCGAACTCGTAGGTGTCGAGCCCCTCCGAGACGGCGCCGACCAACCCTGCGAGCCGCGAGAGGATCCACGCGTCGGCCACGGTCGCCGCTTTCGGCGGGCCCGGCGCGAAGTCGTCGTCCACGTTCATGAGCACGAACCTGCTCGCGTTCCAGATCTTGTTGGCGAAATTGCGGCTCGAGATGAGCTTGTCCTCGGCGAACTTGATGTCCTGGTTGCCTGCGACCTGCAACATGAGACCGAAACGCATGCCGTCAGCCCCGTAGTGCCCCATGAGATCGAGCGGATCCACACCGGTGCCAAGCGACTTGCTCATGCGCCTGCCCTCGGCGTTGAAGACCGTGGGGTGAATGATGACGTCTTCGAACGGGATCTCCCCGTCGTTGAAGTACATGCCGCTCATGATCATGCGCGCGACCCAGAGGAACAGGATGTCTCGCGCGGTCGAGAGCACGCTCGTGGGGTAGAAGAACGCAAGCTCGGGGGTCTCCTCCGGCCAGCCGAGGGTGGCGAAGGGCCAGAGCTGCGACGAGAACCACGTGTCCAGCACGTCCTCGTCTTGGCGAACCGGCGCGCCGCATGCGGAGCACGAGGTGAGATCAGTCTCGCTTGCCACGGTTTCTCCGCACGCATCGCAGTAGAAGACCGGGATCTGATGGCCCCACCACAGCTGGCGAGATACACACCAGTCGCGGATGTTCTCCATCCAGTGGTAGTAGACGTTCTCCCAGCGCTTCGGGTGGAAGACCGTGCGCCCCTCGCGAACCGCTTGGATCGCCGGCTTGGCAAGCGGTTTCATGTCGACGAACCACTGGTCCGAGAGCCACGGCTCGATGATCGTGTGGCAGCGGTAGCAGTGCCCCACCGAGTGCACGTGGTCGTCGATGCCGACAAGCAGGCCCTGCGCCTCGAGATCGGCAACGACGCGTTTGCGAGCCTCGTAGCGGTCGAGCCCCACGTACGGGCCGCCTTCTTCGGTGATGGTCGCATCGGCGTAGAGGATGTTGATCTTCGGCACGTCATGGCGCTCGGCGATGTCGAAGTCGTTCGGGTCGTGCGCCGGGGTGACCTTGACCGCACCGGTACCGAAGGACGGGTCAACGTAGGCGTCAGCCACGACGGGAATCTCACGGCCGAGGAGCGGCAGGACCACGGTGGCGCCCACCACCGCTGTGTAGCGCGTGTCATCGGGGTGGACGGCAACGCAGGTATCGCCGAGCATCGTCTCCGGCCGAGTGGTCGCAACGACGAGCGAGTCGACGTCGCCGACAGGCACGAGCAGCGGGTAGCGGATGTGCCACAAGTGGCTGTCGACGTCCTCGTGCTCGACCTCGATGTCCGAGAGCGCCGTCGCACAACGCGGGCACCAGTTGATGATGCGCTCGCCGCGGTAGACGAGCCCGGCGTTGTACCAGTCGACGAACACCCGGCGCACGGCGCGCTGGTACGAGGGATCCATCGTGAACCACTCGTGCTCGTAGTCGCACGAGCAACCCATCGCCTTGAGCTGGCCGATAATCGTCGACCCGTGCTCCCGCCGCCACTCCCAACAGAGCTCGACAAACCTCTCGCGACCCACGTCGTAGCGCGATAGGCCCTCGCGCGCGAGCTTCTGTTCGACCTTGTTCTGCGTCGCGATGCCGGCGTGGTCGGTGCCGAGTACCCAGCGCGTGGGCCGACCCGTCATGCGCATGCGCCGCGTGAGCACATCCTGGATTGTGTTGTTGAGCGCGTGCCCCATGTGAAGCGAGCCTGTGACGTTCGGGGGCGGAATCGAGATGGTGAACGGACGCTCGCCTTCAACGATGTCCTGGCCGAAGTACCCGCCCGCGACCCAGGAGTCGAACACCGGCCGCTCGACGGCTCTGGGATCGTATGCCTTGGGCAGCTCGCTCATCGCGGACTTCCTCGTCACAGCATGCCGGCTCTGCCAGCTTGAATCGTGGCCCCGATTGTAGGGGAACCCGCTCGGCGACGCATGGCCTCGTCGGCGAGTAGCCGACCTTCGCTGCGGCCGATGCTTCTCGGTGACCGCCCGTCAGCGCAGTGCACCTATCCGAGCTCGGCTTTCATCTGGTGCCAGGCGTGCCGGGCATCCTCGACCGAGCCTTCGTCCTCGATCGTCGTGATGTCGCCCGGGTCGCGGTCGAGCGTGACGGCCTTCAGCACGCGGCGCATGATCTTCCCGCTGCGCGTCTTGGGAAGCATGCTCACGAAGTTGACCTCGCCCACCACAGCGATCGGCCCGAGCTCGTGCCGCACAGTGTCAAGCAGCTCCTGCCGGAGCTCGGGAGAAGGTTGCTCCCCGTGCTTGAGCACGACGAACGCCGAGATGACCTCGCCGCGAAGCTCGTCAGGCCGACCTATCACGCCCGACTCGGCCACCGCCGGGTGCGTGAGGAAGGCTGTTTCCACCTCGACCGTGCCGATCCGGTGGTCGGCAATCTTGATGATCTCGTCAGCCCGACCCGCGAACCACACGTAGCCGTCCTCGTCGATGTGCGCCGAGTCCCCCGTGTAGTAGACGTTAGGGATCTTCTCCCAGTAGTCCCGGCCGTAGCGCTCGGGCTCGCCCCACAACGCCGCGATCAGCCCGGGGAACGGGCGCTTGATGACCATAATCCCCTTCTCGCCGGGTGCGCACGATTCCCCCTCGAGCGTCAACACCGCCGCTTCGATGCCGGGGAGCGGGATCGTAGCCGAACCAGGCTTGACGGGCAGCATTCCGAGCCCGTAGGGATTGCCGAAGATCGGACCGCCGGTCTCGGTCTGCCACATATGGTCGATGACCGGGATCCGGCCGTTCAGGACCGTATTCTGCAGCCAGTCCCACGCGGGCGCGTTGAGCACTTCTCCTGCGCAGAAGACCCGTTCGAGATGGGTGTGGTCGACCGTGCGGAACGGTTCTTCTCCGTAGCGCATCAGGAGGCGCACGGCGGTGGGCGATGTGAAGACACCCGTCACGCCGAACTCCTCGACGGCCGTCCGCCACGTCGCATCGGGGCCGGGGTAGTCAAGCGCCCCTTCGAAGGCCAGGGTGGTGCAGCCAATGAGCAACGGCGCGTACACGATGTAGCTGTGACCGACGATCCAGCCGATGTCCGAGCCGGACCACCAGACGTCCGTCGGCTTCAGCCCGAAGCACCAACGAGCCATGGCGGTGATGTGGACCTGGTAGCCGCCGTGTGTGTGGATGGCAAGCTTCGGCTTCGCGGTGGTACCCGACGTCGCGAGGATAAAGGCGGGCTCATTGGCCTCCATCGGCACGTGCCGGCCGTCGTTGCCCTCCGAGCGACTGAGGAACTCGTCCCACGTGAGATCACGCCGCTCGCGCATCTGCGTGTCCTCGGCCGAGCGCTTGAGAACGATCACGTGCTCCACGCTGTCGCCGGCATTCTCCATGGCCTCGTCGACGATCCCCTTCAACGGAACGTCGTTGCCCCTGCGGTAGGTGACGTCCGCCGTGAAGACCAGCCGCGAGCCACTTGCCTGGACACGGTCGGCCAGCGCGTGCTCGCCAAACCCTGCGAAGACCACCGAGTGGATCGCCCCGATGCGAACGGTCGCGAGCATCAGCACGATCGCTTCGGCACACGTTGGCATGTAGACCGTCAGGCGATCGCCCTTCCCAATGCCCATGCCCCTGAGCGCGGCAGCCACGCGCTCGACTTCGGCGAGCAGTTCACTGTAGGTGAAGGTCCGGCGCTCGCCGCGTTCGTTGAAGTAGATGAGCGCGGTGTGCGCGCCCCGACCGGCCTCGACGTGGTAGTCGAGGGCGTTGTAAGCGAGGTTGGTCTCGGCGCCGAGAAACCAGCGGAACGTCGGGAAGTCCCACTCGAACACGCGGTCCCAGGGCCTCAGCCAGGGCACTTCCCGCGCAGCGCGCTCCCAGAACCCCTCCGGATCCTCTTGGCTCTCCTGAATCCAGCGATGGATCACGGGGTTGATGAGGTTCATGCGATTCCTCCTAGGCGGACTGCCGGGACAGGATTGAACTGGAAGTCCTGCCCGGCAGCCGAGCTCGTGACCCGTCGTCCTTGGGCCTCGACGCTACTTGACCGCCAGCAGTTCCACTTCGAAGACGAGAGTGGCGTTAGGTGGAATGACCCCACCGGCGCCTTGTTCGCCATAGCCCAGACTGGGCGGGATTGTCAGTTTGCGCTTGCCGCCGACCTTCATGCCAGCCACACCTTGGTCCCACCCCTGGATCACTTGTCCTTGACCCAGCGGAAACTCGAAGGGCTGACCCGAATCCACCGAGGAGTCGAACTTCGTGCCATCGGTCAGCCAACCGGTGTAGTGAACGGTTACCGTGTTCCCGCTCTTGGCCACGGCACCCTTGCCTACCACAAGCTCCTCGATCTTGAGCTCGGTGACGTCCCCGGTCTGGCTCGGCGATTCGGTCGGCGTCGCCTCCTGGGCGGGCTGCTGCTCGGGTTGCGTTGACTCCTGGGGCGATTCCTGTGCTGGCTCCTCGGGCGTGCTCGAGCACCCCGAGAGGGGAATCAGTGCGACCACTACAAGTCCTACCATCAACCATCTCGACGACCGCTTCAACACATCTACCTCCTGAAGACGACTGAGACCTTGCCGCGAGCCGATCCCCTGCCTTGGCTTCTGAGCGGGCAACGAAAACCGCGCCACACATCAGCCGACAGCGAACTCCGTGCGTATCCTACCTCAGGACGCCCGAGCACTTCCGAGGGCTTGCGGGAGTTCTCTTCGACCTTGAACTCGACGTCTGAGTCTCGGGAGGGAACTCCGCTACGTACTGGTCGATGGGTTTGACGGTCGACCTACTCGGCTCAGTCACGGACCAGTCCCAGCGCCTCGGGCAGGGAGTCCGCCCACGCCTCGATCGCCCCCCAGTCCCGGAGATCGCTCGGGGGCAAGGCTCTTGTCGCCGGGTTGGCGTCTGGAAAGCGCAGTCCGGTCGGGTCGAGCGCGCCTCCGAATACGGCCACCGCGACCGGGGAGATGCTCCCGTTCTTGTCGAGACTCTTGTCGAGGTGCTTGCGCGCGTCCACGTACTGCTCCTCAGTGTCCTCGATGGGCCCCATGCCGAAGACGGCCACCGGCATCGCGGACAGCGCCTTGCGGTGGCGCGAGAGAAACCGGCGACCCTCACGTATCAACCTGAAGAAGTACAGTGCGCCGCCGAAGACCACGGCGTCGTAGCCGTCGAGCGAATCGACGCGGCCAGCAGCTCGGACTTCGGTTTCAAGACCACGCTCGCGGAGTCTCGCGGCTACCGCGTCCGCGACCTCCTGCGTCGAGCCGTACTTCGTCGCGTAAGCCACGAGGACAGAGGTCATTGGTCTACTCCCGTCCCGACCGCCTCGGCCGCTCGGTCAGCACCCTGGGGCCGGCGGCCGTTTCATCGCCACTGCCGTTCGCCCAGCCGAACCCGTTGCGCACAACCTGCAGCGCATGCGCCTCTCTTCCGCAGAATACCTCCTGGCCGTCAGGTTGATGCGATTGCCAGGCCGACATGCCCTAGGTCGCTCTCTCGCCGCGACCTACCGCGCGGGTCGCAGGCGAAACGCAGACCAGGTCTCATCGATGCCAACGAGGCCCAGAGGCCGCATGTCCATTCTCTCAGCGATTGCCCAGACGCTGTCGCGGTTCATATCGAGCCCCGCAGTCTTCGAGCCCTTGCGGTAGAAGACCCATAGCGCAGCTTTGGGAGCGAGTGAAGCGACCACTGACGGCATCTGCGCCTCGAGCTCGGCACGCGTGTTCACGAACAGGAACACGAGCTCGGCATCGGCGGGGTCGACGAACGTGACATTGCCAGGTAGGCCGAGCGACTCAACGATGCCCGGCACCCGGTTCAGGACGGCGATTGAAGTACCCGGCTTCAGACGCGCCTTCTGAGCGACTGTCTTGTCTGTCACGAGAATCCTCCAGCGGGTTAGGTTCGACAGGCGGCGTCGAACCGACCCAGCTCCGCGCGGCTACACGTTGAAGCGAACGTGCATGATGTCGCCGTCGGCGACGACGTACTCCTTGCCCTCCGTCTGGAAGAGTCCCACCGCCTTCACGGCCTGCTCGCTGCCGTGTTCGACGAAGACCTCGTACGGCATGACCTCGGCGCGGATAAAGCCACGCTCGAGGTCGGAGTGGATCTTGCCGGCGGCCTTGCGGGCAGGCGTCCCGCGCGCGATCGTCCACGCGCGCACCTCGTCCTCACCAACCGTGAAGAAGCTGATGAGGTCCAGGAGCCCGTAGGCGGTTCGGATGAAGCGCGCGAGCGCCGACTCCGTGAGGCCCAGGTCCTGGAGGAACGCTGCCTGGTCGTCGGTATCGAGTGCGGCGATTTCCGCCTCGACGCTCGCCGAGAGCGCCAGACCCGCGGCTCCCAGTTCGTCGATACGCGCTGCCAGGTCGTCGGGCAGCGCGTCGGCGGCCCGATCCTCGTCGCGGTTCACGACGACGAGCAGCGGTCGGTCCGTCAGGAGCTGATAGCCCTTGAGGCAGTCGCGATCGAGTTCGTCGGCCGACAGTGTCCGCAGCGGCTTGCCATCCTCCAGGACGCCTCGCATCCGCTCGAAGCGATCGCGGTCGGCTGGCGGCAGATTCTCCTTTCGCGCCCGCGTCAGCAGCCCCTCGACAAGCTCGAGATCGGCCAGGATGCACTCGTCCGAGAAGGCGTTCAAGTCCCGGAGGGGATTCGCGTCGCCCTCGACCGCCGGATCCTCGAAGTCGCGGAGCACGAGCGCGAGCGCCTCCTGCTCGCGAATCGTCGTGAGCGCCCGTGTCGACAGGCCCTTGCGTTCCGCCCCATGCTCGCCGGGCACGTCACAGAAGGTCATCTCGGCATAGGTCGTCTTCTTCGGGTGGAAGATGCTGGAGAGCCGGTCGATGCGCTCGTCGGGTACGCGTACGGTCCCGAGTCGCACGCCGCCCCCGTACCCGACCGGCACATCGAGCCCGGTCATCGTGTTGAACACAGTGGTCTTGCCCGAGCCGGCGAAGCCGACAAGTCCGATCTTCACCGCAACCTCGATTCTCCGCGCGAAGGACCCATTCGCGGGTGAGCAGGCCGCCGGCCCCGCCTCCGCTGTGAATCGAGTCTACCTCTCACTGCGGCTTGCCTGCTCCACCCGCTCGTTCGACATGCGCCGAAGATCTCTCGTGCCCCTGCCCCCATGGCACGTGCAACCCGCGTGCTGGACCGCGGTCGAAAGGATACTCTCCCCTTGAGCGTGCATGCGGCCACGGCACCGAGAGGGATGTGGAAGACATGAGCGATCAGAGTGTCGGGCCGGACACGCGCAGGCCCACGAGAGACGGCGTGGCGTGGAACGTGATCTCCTGGGTGGCAGCGATCGCAGGCACCCTGAGCGTGGCGATGACACTCACGCAGGCGGTGATCGTCCTTGCCGGACATACCCTCGCCAACACCCCGAAAGGGACATTCTGGGCGGTGCTCATGACCGTCACCTCACCGGGGGTGCTGATTGCAGCACTCGGACTGCTGTGCGGAGTAATTGGCTGGTTCTCTGCCTATCGGCGGCGTGCGCTGATCGGCATAGTGGGCTTCGTGGTCACATTCGTGCTCTTCGTGATCCTCACCGTCGCGTTCGGCTAGCGCTATTTGGTCTAGCCCTCGAAACACGTCTGCTCGATGCGCGTGTTCGCCTGGGTGGGCGGACCGCCGCCGAGCGGTCATATCCACGTCACGGCCCGATACTGTGCGTACTCGCTTCCATATCGCGCCGCGAGCTCCGATTCCTCGAGTTGCCGCCACCACAGTACGCTCGCGAAGCCGAAAGGGGCGAGAACCAGATTCGTTACGGCTCCTGTGTACGCGCACCATCCGATGATCCAGAGGGCGAAGCCCACGTACATCGGGTGGCGGATCCTGGAGAAGAGCCCCGTTGTGACCAGGTGATCGATGTTCTCGACGCCGCCGAGCTGCCACATCCCACCCACGGCGACGACGATCCCCAGCAAGACGGCACCCAACCCGGCCCAGCGCACTATCGCTGGGAGCGCGAGATGCACTGGCGCGAGCATGCCGACGGCGAACCAGCTGATTCACATGACACACATCGACGTGAACACCGCCACGAAGATGGGGGTACTCGCCGTGTCGACACGGTTCCTTCGCTTCTGCAGCTCATAGACATCGCGAATCGAGAGGCCAACGACGTAGAGCGCGGCTGCGCTGAGATGTGCCGCGTCCACCGCTCAGGTCTTTGCCGCGCGCTGCGAGGTCTTCCACTGTCGGTAGTGTGGATTGCAGTTACCGGCGCAGTCGTTGCCGCACTGGCTGCACGTGAGTCTCCTGAAGACGGTGTGCGCGCCGAGGGCCACGGCGCCGACGGCTACCGCTGCAACCGGGCTGTACTGCCATGCGCCGATGAACGCGAGGGGTCCGAAGAGCAGGAGCGGTGCCACGGTAGTGCGCGTGATGGGCAGGTCCGAGAACGCTTCCACGTCGGCGCTCTCGTAGGCGAGTGCGTCCGGCATCGAGGAGCGAGGATTGAACGCGCAGTCGAGATTGGAGCAGCGCGGGCACAGACGGACGGCGTGATGCCCCAAGACCGCGCCCGCCACGACGATGAAGACCGCACCAAGGATCGGGTTTCCGAGGACGGAGAGTACGGCGAGAGCGAGGAAGGCGCCGAGTATCACGAGTGATGTCCCCCTGCGAGCCGCCACGGAGTGTCCCTCCTCCCCGCCCACTCACCTGCCTGGGCATTCCGCCCAGGCGAACGTGTCGGGTATTGGCCGCGGCCGTGCGGCTATCAGGTGGATTCTACCCTGTGGCCGTCGGTTCGATACCTTTGCCAGCTTCCGCGAAGACCGGCTGGACGCGAAACGAGCGAACGCGACAAGACCCGCAGTGTCTGGATACGAACCGAGCCTACGACGTCGGGCTCGAACGTACTGCTCAGCGCAAATGCCCGGCTGTTCCTGTAGGGGCGGTCGGCTTTCGTCTGGGCCGCGTGTCCATTCACTCCGAAGTTGCGTACGCAGAATCGCTCGCCGAGCATCACCTGCAGCCGTGTTGGGTACGAGTTCTTCCTTCGGTGCCAGACGAACGTCCCCCGGGTGATGCTATCGCCGACGCAGGCGACCTTGACGACCTCCCGACCGGCTGGCGTTGAGCCGGTGGTCGGCGCCCCAACGGGATGCGATTGGACTTGTTCCCGCTTCACCTGATCCCGAGTCACCGTGTGTCGAACGGTTCGCGCCCAAGCGGCGCTCAAGCGCCGCCAGGTCAGTCTACCTCGTGGGGTTCCGCTCGATGCGCTTGCTAGGTGCTCAGCAGACGGATGTCATCGCCAAGCCGAAGAGTACTTCTCGCGGTGCTTCTCGTCGGTCTCCGTCGCGATCAGCGACTCCGCCGCCGCGCGTACAGCGGTGTCCCCGATCTCGTCGTAGAGCCGCCTGAGAACCACCACGATGTCGTAGCGGATGAGGGTGCTCTTCACTCTAGAGCGTCTGGCCGTCTGCTCCATCCGCCTGTCGGGCGTGCCATCGTGACGGATCGATCAGGAAGGGCCGGACGCCTCCGAGTCTTCATCGGACGACTCCACGGCCACCTTCGCGCTGTCGAGAATCAACGATGCACGCTCGCCGAATGGGGCTTCATCGATATCGGAAGCCTCATAGCAGAAGTCGGCCAGAACGCCGCCGACCAGCACTACCCGATGGAGTTGGCGCCGACCCGATTCGACGTCGACTGCGCTCCAGGAGCCGTCGATGGATCCTTCCATCTGTCGTCCAACGGGCTCTGACTGTTGAAGCGACGGCCGCTGGCCTCGCTCGAACTTTGAGCGATGCTGCATGTAGTCACTGTGCAACCGGCTGCTGTCAGCGATGGCGTATAGGGGTCGGACGGCCAGCAGCATGACCGTGACGGTGCCGATTCCCTCAGTCTCTCGATAGACGAGGCTTCCGGGCTCACCGCCCTCGGCTCGCTCCCACGTCCCAGGCAGATCCAAGGAGAAGCCCGGTTCTCGAATCCGACTCACGTCGCCCTCCGGAACGTCCACTTGCACGAACTGAGTTGCAGCACCTGGTCAATTCCTTCACCACGAACGCTATGGACTGTGCCGTGGCCCGCCCAACGCTCTGAGGATAAGCGGCAACGCGAAGCGTTGTCCGTCGTGATCCTCTTGTTGGGCTGGCCTGCGTCCGCAGTTCACCCTACAGCGCTCTCGCTCGGGGTTAGGACGGCGCTGGCCACGTCCACGCATACCAGAGGATCAGCCCGCAGAAGACGAGGCTCACTACGATCAGGAAGTTGTCGAAGGCGCCTTCGTAGGGCAAACCGGCGAGATTGAAGACCACCAAGAACGCGGCCGCGACGAGGGTCACCCAGCGGATAGCGGGATACGGAAGCGTCAGGGATAGGACGAGCATGATGATCGGGATCAGCATGAGTGCCGCGATCAGGACCCACATTCCCTGACTGACCGGCTTGCCCTGTATCTCGCCGGCCACGAACTGGCCGGCGAACACTCGCAACGAATCCCCCAACAGGTACGTCAGCATCACCGCTACCCATAGTCCCGACAGCGTGATCCTCACATCCACCATGATTCGACCGCCTTCTCCCAAAGCTGACCGGCACTACGCCTGCTCAGGCTCCACAGCGATGACGACCTTTCCGCGAGCATGACCTTCGTCCAGATACCGGAAGGCCTCTGGAGTCTCGCTCAGCGGATATGCCCGATCGATGACCGGAGTGACCTTGCCGGCCAAGATGAGCTCGTTGAGGGCGGCCAGCTCCTTGCCGTTCGTGGAGGCGACGAAGGGGCTGCCCTGCTGACGAACGAAGGGCGCCGTAAGGCCCGCGGCGATGATCCAGCCCATGCCGGCGTGACCGCTGCTCGGGATGAGGACCCCGTCCGGCGTGAGCGCGCGCCTGGTGTCCGACAGCGAGTGGCTGGCGACGTTGTCCATGATCACGTCGTAGCGCGGCCCGCCCTGCGTGAAGTCCTCGCGCGTGTAGTCGATGACGTGATCTGCGCCGATCGAGCGGACCATCTCCACGTTCCTTGTGCCGCACACACCGGTCACTTCGGCGCCGAGCGCCTTGGCGATCTGCACAGCGAACGGTCCCACGCCCCCCGACGCACCGTTGATGAGCACCTTATGGCCGGGCTGGACCTTGCCGTGGTCGCGGAGGCCCTGAAGTGCAGTGCAAGCGGACGTCGGTACCGCGGCGGCCTGCTCGAACGTCAGGTTGCGCGGCTTGTGCGCGAGACTGCTCTCTTTGGCGACAGCATACTCGGCGCACGAGCCGCGGCATTCGCCGTACACCTCGTCACCAGGCTGGAAACGGGTCACATCCTTGCCGACCGATTCGACGACTCCCGCGCAATCGAGCCCGACGACGAAGTCCTTCTTGGGCTTGAAGAGCCCCATGTACATCCGTATCGGGAACGGCTTGCCCCTCATCCCGTAGTACTCGCCGGCGGCAAGCGAGGCAGCCAGTACGCGGACGAGCACCTCACCGTCCCCCGGCGTGGGCTTCTCGATCTCCCTGAGCTCCATCACGTCCGCTGAACCGTAGCCGGTTTGGATTACTGCCCTCATGGCGTCTCCTTGGGTTGAGTGCCCGCCCAGCACCCCCGAGGAGGCTGGCAATCGCGGCTGCGACTATTCGACGATGACAACGATGTTCCCCAACTTCTGCCCGGTCTCGGCGTACCGGTGAGCCTCGACCATCTGCTCGAGCGGGAAGCGCCGATCGATGACCGGGTGCAGCCGTCCCGCTTCGACCAGGCCTCGCAGGTAGGCCAAGTCCTCGCTCGTTGGCCCCGATGCCGCGAACGCCACCCGCTTCTTGCTCCCCCTCGCCGCCCACCTGGCGCGAACGATCTGCAAGAAGCCCGGATTGGCCATGAGCAGGTATCCGTTCTCGTTGAGTGACCTCACCATGCGACCAGACGGTGTGTTGCGGACTACGTCGAAGATGACGTCGTAGGTCTCAGATCCGTCGGTGAAGTCCTCCCGGGAGTAGTCGATGAAGCGATCCGCGCCGATCGCGCGAAGCATCTCCAGCTTCGCTGCACTGTCCACGGCGGTTACGTGCGCCCCGAGAACCTTGGCGAGTTGGACCGCGAACGTGCCGAAGCTCCCTCCAGCTCCGTTGACCAGGACCCTCTGTCCGCTCCGGACGTTCGCCTTCCGCAGGAACTGCAAGGCCTCGCCTCCCCCGTAGGGTACGGCCGCAGCCTCCTGGTAGCTCAGGTTCGCCGGCATCGTTGTGATCGCCCCGCCTTCGGGGTTCTCGCGCAGGCAGATGTACTCCGCGTAGGCTCCCAAACCAGTGCCCGTTGCCGAGAAGACCCGGTCGCCCTTCTCGAGCGACCTGACATCTTTGCCTACCGAGTCGACGTCACCGGCAAGCTCCTGCCCGAGCACGGGTTGTCGTGGTCTGCGGATACCGAACGCCAGCCGTATCGGCAGCCAGATCCAGGGGGCGAAGTCGAATCTCCGCAGCTCGCAGTCGGCCGCGCTGACCGTCGTGGCGCGGATCCGGACCAGCACTTCATCGTCCTTCGGAACGGGCTTCACCACGTCCCTGAGTTGAAGGACATCCGGTGGTCCGTAGGCCGTGCACACTACTGCCCTCACGGGTCTCCGATTCGTGCGCTAGCAGTGGTCCGAATCCGTCCGTCCAACGCTGTTCGGCGTAGGCGCGGCCCCCTGAGCTTCATCGCTGATGGTGCCATCGGTGTGCGCAAGAGCCGCGCCCGTTTGAGTCACATGGTAGCCGCGGACTGCAGGCGTCGGCTCGATGCGCCTGTTGGGCAGCTGGCTCTCCAATCCTATCCGCTGCGCCTGGCGAACCATACTCCGGTGGCCATGCCGCACCCGAAGCCCAGTGCGAACAGACCTACCATCGCTGCCAATGAGGTGTCTTGCCAGAATACGACCGAGAGGGCCACGGCAAACGCCAAGAACATGAACGCCACGCCAATGAGACGTCTACTTGACTTCATCGAAGAACCCTTCCTGCGTGAGTCCGGCACCGCCTCCAGGCCCGCCCCGGTCCCGTCTGCCCGACGATGTGCGCATGAGCTGTAGTGCGCCCAGCGCGCTTCGCTGCCGAGGATGCCTTGCTGGGCGCACCATCTGCTCGATGCCCTTGTTAGGCACACGCTAGCCATACGTCCGCTTGATGCCCGCGTAGGAATCGGCTACCAGTTCCTCTAGAACTGCGAGATCGACGTCCGCGAGTCGTTTGATGTAGATGCAGCCCTTGCCGGTCTTGTGCTTGCCCAACTTGGCGAGCAGCCCCACCGATCCCTCGAGACTCACTCCCAGGTAGACGGTGATGGCGGCCTTCCGAGAGGCAAACCCTACGGGGAACCAGTCGCCCTCTTGCCCGCTCGCGGACTTGTAGTGGTAGGTGCCGAACCCGATGAGGCCTGAGCTCCAGACCTCGGGATCAACCCCGGTGGCTCTCTGCATAAGGCCGAGCAGGGCCAGACAGTCTTCACGCCGGGAGTCGTCGGCAATCTCGCGGATCATGGTGTCGACACCGGCGCCGGTGCGATGCGTCTTGATCTCCGCCATGGGTACCTCCGTTGTGCCTAGCGTGTTGCGCATCAGCAGACGCCGAGCGTCTCACTTCCGCAGTCTACCTCGCGGCGTACTGCTGGATGCGCCTGCTAGGTGGACGACGGGCCGCACCTACCCCGGTGTCGTGAGGTCCTGCACCATGAGAATCACGACTGCCACGAGCACGAGGATCGCCGCCCAAGCGACCCAAGAGCGCTCGCCCCTCGCCACCACGGCGAACAGGCCGCTGACCCCGCTCGAGACAACGCACAGGCCGACCAGCAAGTTAGACACGTTCTGTACGGGCTGAAGACCCGTCCGTGCTTCCGTATAGGGCATCATGACAAGAGAATTCAGTAGCACCAGTACCAACGAGAGAACCAGCAGCCTCGCCGACCATTTGCCTGCACCAGTCGAGGGCAGCGAGCAGAGGCCCGGCGGGCGCTTCAACTGCATTTGCCGATCCTCACTCACCGAAGACAAGCGGCCCCAGATTCATCGCCACAACGAACAGCAACACCACGACCGCGGCAAACGCCGTCCACGAACGTTCGTGCTTGCCCACGATGGCAACGAGACCAGTGACGCCGGTAGCGAGAACGCAGACAAAGAGCGTAAGACCCGCAGCGTTCTCAGCCATCTCAGGAAGCTGTGCCGGCAGAACCACGAGGTTGAACAGGAAGGTCAGCGCGATCGCCAGCACCAGCAGCCGCGCCGACCACTTGCCCAGACTGGTCGAGGGCAGCGAGAAGAACCGTGAAGGGTGTTTCGGTGAGACGACCCCGAGTGTACTCATGAGGGATCACCTCCTGAAGAGAGTGTTCCCGCCTCTGGCGTTCCACCTAACGTGTGGCGCATCACCAGCGCCGCGGCCTGCGCAGTTTCCAGCCCGGGATAGCGCTCACTTGCCGCGGTGTCTGGGCGGATGCGCTGGTTCGAACGAGCCTACGGCTCAGGCTGTCGACCCGTGCCACCGCTCGACCTTCTCCAGTCCGTCCGCGCACTTCTCGTGCGCCACTTCCGTGTCGTTCGCCGAACGTAGCGAGAAGGCGGCGCTAGCGTCGTGCCGTCGCCTGGGCTAGACCGTGGGTTTCGCGTCGGTCGACCGCAGCTCGGCCTCGTAGGGCCCCTCGTCGTCGAGTGCGTGCAGGGCGGGCATGAGCGCGCCGACCACCGCCGCGATCGTCATCGCGATGCCGACGCCTAGGAAGACCTCCTCGGCACCGTACTGCTTGACCAGCCAGCCTACGAGCAGATACCCGAGCGGCCCGGCGGCGTAGTACGAGGCCATGACCACGCCCATGACGCGCCCGCGCTTGGCGGGTGGCGTGTAGACCTGCATCACCAGGTTCATAAGCGGACCCATCGGTCCCCAGAAGAAGCCGGCCAGCGCGCCGGCGATGATCATCTGGCCGAACGACGGCATGAACGAAAGCCAGAGTATCGACGCCGCGGCGAGCATAAGACCCGCGTTGTGCAGGTGGTAGCGGGGTATCCGCTTCGCGAGCACCGTGTAGGCGAGCGAGCCCACGACGCCTCCGGCGCTGAGCGCAGCTAGCACCACGCCCAGACGCGCGGGGTCATTCTGCGCCTCGAAGATGACGGGGAGCAGTACCCCCTCGATGGGCATGTATACCGCCACCACGACCATGGTGATGAACACCATCGTGCGGAGCAGGCGGTGGTGCCAGACGAACGAGAGCCCCTCCTTGCTGCCCGCGATGAGACTCTCCGGCTTCTCGTGCGCTTCGGGAGTTCCCACGCCAGGGGCGCGCACGAGCGAGATGGACAGGATTGAGAGCAGGAACGCACCGGCGGTGGCCCAGAGCGCTTCGGCCGCGCCCGCCCAGGCGATGAGGAGCCCGCCGATCCCGGGGCCGACGAGGTACGCGGTTCCCCATGCAGCCTCGTGGATGCCGTTCGCCCGCTCGAGCGGGATGCCGCCGCGCTTGGCCACCTCGGGAAGCATGGTCTCGCGTGAAGTGGCACCCGCTGGATCGAAGAGCGCGCCGACGGCGGCGAGCAGCACGATGAGCGCGAGGTCGAGACCGAAGAGAGAGTCGACCAGGGGTATGGACGCCACGGATAAGGCCGACAGCGAGTCAGCCAAGATGGACGTGCGGCGTCGCCCCAGTGTATCGACGACCGCACCGGAGAAGACCGAACTCACAAGCAGGGGCAGCGCGGTCGCCGCGCCCACGATGCCCGCTGCGGCCGGATCCCCCGTGCGCTCAAGCACGAGCCACGGGATCGCGACCGCCGCGACGCCGTTGCCGGCCCCCGAGACGATCACACTCGCCTCGAGGAGCACGAAGGGCGTGCGAGAACGTGTGTCGCTGGCGATGGCGGACCGTCCCTGCCCGAGTGGATATGTCGCCTGCCGCGCGGACGCAGCGCTTCAGAGTCTAGCCTGAACGTGCCGAGGGCTGGAGGGACACGTCGGCAACCGGAGCAGGCAGATGCTCCACCGGTGTATGACGAACCAGCCGTGGAGACGCTCCGAACTACGCAGGAAGCTTGCGGCCGCGAGCAGGACGAAGGGCCTGGTGGGTAGGACGAAAGGCACCAGCCCCGGGGCGCCGAGCCCCAGCGACGACCAGACCACGCCGAGCAAGGCATATCGGCTCACGCGGTTCGCCGCGTTGGGTGTCCGAGTCAAGGTGCGAGACGATCATGCGTGCATGGCGCCGCGTTGCGGTCTTTCCGGGAAGCGCAACTGTTGACTGCGATGACTACGGGCTTCGTTCGAACGCTGTACGGCGTAACCCGCAAACCGAGGCGCGCCGCGCCTCGAAGGAAGCGTAGCTTCCTTGGCGAGGTCTGTCGTGGTTGACGCCGTTGTTAGACGCCGCCCGCCTACCCGAAGAAGCAGCAGAACTCGTCCTCATCAACGATACTCACGAGCTTCGCGAGATCAGGCGATGGGTCAGCGGGCTCGTAGAGATGCCACTGGAGGTCAGCTCGCATCCAATACAACTGCCACTCGTTCCGCGAGCGGTAGTACCTGAGGCGTGCGACGCCTAGTCTGATCCATTCACCCGGACTGTCGTCCCAAGGCGGGCGTTCCTCGAAGATGGGGACCGCGTGTCCGTCGATGTCGTACGTGCAGCGAAGCTGATTCGCGTGTTCGGGAGGAGAGCAGCGCCGACAGAGGTCACCCACAGTCTCGTCGATGCGCTTGAGCTCGATCTCGCTGAACGCCACGTTCTGCTCCGTCCACCCTTCGGAATTGGCTGCCCAATCGCGCTCGCGTGCGTCGAACGTGTGGCGCATCAGCAGACGCCGAGCGCCTCACTTCCGCAGTCTACCTCGCGGCGTTCTGCCGGATGCGCTTGCTAGGCACTCGCCTGCGTTGGTCTGAGCAGCAAGATCGAGCTCAGAACTGAGATGA